>NZ_NEKA01000001.1:0-587547 GCF_002113205.1 Pseudomonas sp. B16(2017) | reverse complement strand
TCTAGCCAGAACCCAAGCCTTGGTCATCCTCGCCCGCAAGCTTTGCCGGGTGGCATTCGCCCTCATGAAAAACCAGAGCGAATACCAACCGAATTTAAGGTTGCAGGGTTCCCCTGCAACATAGAATCTCCCACATTTGAATCGCGTGCAACTCTGGTTTATGCAGCAGGCTGATCCAGCTCCAGGCCCACGCCCAGACGGCGGCTCATGCACGGCCAGCGTTTCCATGCCGCACCGGTGTCCGGGCTACTGAGTTTCTCGCGGTAGGCTTCCACCGACTCCAGCGCAAAGCTGTCGTCGTCGAGCATGCTGTCCACCGCGTGGTGCACCACTTCGTCGAGTTGGTTGGCAAATTCCTCACCGATCAACTGGTGAGCAATCAGATTGGCGACCGTCATGTCCAAGGGGATCAGTGGCTGGCCGAAATGCTTGATGTACAGGTCGTTGACCTCTTCGACAAAACGGTGCGCCAGATAGGCTTCGTCCAGCAGACTGTCCAGGCCCACGGGCGGCTGGAGGAAGTACTGCTCGGCGATTTTCAGCACCGGTTTGATCTGCGATTCGATTCCCGCTTCCCTGGCGACTTCATTGGCTGCATCCAGCAGGTCTGGCACTTCGTCGATGTAGGCGGCGACAAAACGCGTCAGCACGCCGTTGGCGTCGGTTTCCGGCAACTGGATCGCCGGGTGCAGGTGTTGCATTTGAGCTTCGAGCTGACGGGTCAGCTTTCCGGTTTCAATCTCGTGTTGTCGGGCTATGTGTATTTGCTCGCGCAATGCGGCGGTGTTCATGAAAACTCCAGGAAACAAGGCAATGAAATAGGGAAGACATAACTTAGCTGGCTTACGAAAAATGCTAAGACGCATTTGTCATAATTATTTCATCCTTGATGCACCGGCGTTATATCGGTTTGCCACCACTCGTCTGCATCCTTCTCCATTCGTGCCCTGGAACGCAAGCGTCAGCTGTTTCATTCGATTTACGTCCTCACATTGCATTTCTCGGTGGCTGTCTATACTCGCCATTGAATGGAGTTAGCTGATGACGCCCGACTGCCCACGCAGCAAGGCCCGGCGATTCAAGTTCGTAGTCTGATGCAGCCGCTCCCTTGCCTCTGGTGAAAGCCGGCGGGATAACAAGAACGATAAGGGGAACCCGCAATGATGCGACATCCACACGTCTGGATGGGCCTCCTGTTGTGGTCGATTTTCAGCCCGGTGCAAGCTGCCTGGACTGTGAATATGGCGCCTGGAGCGACTGAAATCAGTCACGCAGTATTCGACCTGCACATGACCATTTTCTGGATCTGTGTGGTGATCGGGATCATCGTCTTCGGCGCCATGTTCTGGTCGATGATGGTGCACCGCCGTTCCACCGGGCAGGTCGCCGCAAAATTCCACGAAAGCACCACCGTCGAAATTCTCTGGACCGTCGTCCCGCTGCTGATTCTGGTGGCGATGGCCGTTCCGGCGACCGCGACCCTGATCAAGATGTACGACACCAGTGAGCCGGATATCGATATCCAGATCACCGGTTATCAGTGGAAGTGGCACTACAAATACCTGGGCCAGGACGTCGAGTTCTTCAGCAACCTGGCCACGCCCGCCGAGCAGATCCACAACAAGGAAGCCAAGGGCGAACACTACCTGCTCGAGGTCGACAAGCCGCTGGTACTGCCGACCGGGGCCAAGGTGCGCTTCCTCGTGACCTCCGCCGACGTGATCCACTCCTGGTGGGTGCCGGCCTTCGCGGTCAAGCGCGATGCGATCCCCGGGTTCGTCAACGAAGCCTGGACCCGCATCGACAAGCCCGGCCTCTACCGTGGCCAGTGCGCCGAACTGTGCGGCAAGGACCACGGCTTCATGCCGATCGTGGTCGACGTCAAGGAGAAGGCCGACTACGAAAAATGGCTCGCCGAGCGCAAGGCCGAAGCGTTGCAGCTCAAGGAGCTGACCAGCAAGGAATGGACCCTCGACGAACTCAAGGAACGTGGCGACAAGATCTACCACACCACCTGCGTCGCCTGTCACCAGGCTGAAGGCCAGGGCCTGCCACCAATGTTCCCGGCCCTCAAGGGCTCGAAAATCGCCACCGGCCCGAAAGAGGCGCACCTGAGCATTGTCTTCCACGGCAAGCCCGGCACCGCCATGGCGGCGTTCGGCAAGCAGCTGTCGGAAGTCGATATCGCAGCGGTCGTGACCTACGAACGTAACGCCTGGGGCAACAACAAGGGCGACATGGTCACGCCAAAAGAAGTGCTGGAGCTGAAACAGGCGGAAAGCAAATGAGCCGGTCTATTGCGTACTTCGTGAACCGGTCGGGGCCCTGCGTCCCGGCCTGCCCAGTCCACTCACTTGAAGGAGACCGGCCATGAGCGCTGTCATCGATGACCACGGTCATGCCGACCACGACCACGCCCACGGCCCCGCCAAAGGCCTGATGCGCTGGGTGCTGACCACCAACCACAAGGACATCGGCACGCTGTACCTGTGGTTTGCGTTCTGCATGTTCCTGCTCGGCGGCTCGTTCGCCATGGTGATCCGCGCCGAACTGTTCCAGCCCGGCCTGCAGATCGTGCAGCCGGAATTCTTCAACCAGATGACCACCATGCACGGGCTGGTGATGGTTTTCGGTGCGGTGATGCCGGCGTTCGTCGGCCTCGCCAACTGGATGATCCCGTTGATGGTCGGTGCGCCGGACATGGCCCTGCCGCGGATGAACAACTTCAGCTTCTGGCTGCTGCCGGCGGCGTTCCTGCTGCTGGTCTCGACCCTCTTCACCGCCGGTGGCGGGCCGAACTTCGGCTGGACGTTCTACGCACCGCTGTCCACCACCTATGCGCCGGAAAGCGTGACGTTCTTTATCTTCGCCATCCACCTGATGGGGATCAGTTCGATCATGGGCGCGATCAACGTGATCGCCACCATCCTCAACCTGCGCGCCCCCGGCATGACCCTGATGAAAATGCCGCTGTTCGTCTGGACCTGGCTGATCACCGCGTTCCTGCTGATCGCGGTGATGCCGGTGCTGGCGGGGTGCGTGACGATGATGCTGATGGACATCCACTTCGGCACCAGCTTCTTCAGTGCTGCCGGTGGCGGTGACCCGGTGCTGTTCCAGCATGTGTTCTGGTTCTTCGGCCACCCCGAGGTGTACATCATGATCCTGCCGGCCTTCGGTGCCGTCAGCCAGATCATTCCGACCTTCTCGCGCAAGCCGCTGTTCGGCTACACCTCGATGGTCTACGCCACGGCGAGCATCGCGTTCCTGTCGTTCATCGTCTGGGCGCACCACATGTTCGTGGTGGGCATCCCGCTGGTGGGCGAGTTGTTCTTCATGTACGCGACGATGCTGATCGCGGTGCCAACCGGGGTGAAGGTGTTCAACTGGGCCAGCACCATGTGGCAAGGCTCGATGACCTTCGAGACGCCGATGCTGTTTGCCGTGGCGTTCGTGATCCTGTTTTCCATCGGCGGTTTCTCCGGGCTGATGCTGGCCATCGCCCCGGCCGACTTCCAGTACCAGGACACCTACTTCGTGGTTGCGCATTTCCACTACGTGCTGGTGCCGGGGGCGATCTTCGGGATCTTCGCGTCGGCCTATTACTGGCTGCCGAAATGGACCGGCCACATGTACGACGAAACCCTGGGCAAGCTGCACTTCTGGCTGTCCTTCGTCGGCATGAACCTGACGTTCTTCCCGATGCACTTCGTGGGACTGGCGGGCATGCCCCGGCGGATTCCGGACTACAACCTGCAGTTCGCCGACTTCAACATGGTGTCGTCGATCGGCGCGTTCATGTTCGGCGCCACGCAGATCTTCTTTCTGTTCATCGTGATCAAGACCATCCGTGGCGGCGAACCGGCTCCGGCCAAACCGTGGGATGGCGCCGAAGGTCTGGAATGGAGCGTGCCGTCACCGGCGCCGTATCACACCTTCACCACGCCGCCGGAAGTGAAATGAACACTTTCTGCCTTGTGGAAACTCCTGTGGGAGCGGGCTTGCCCGCGATGGCGGCCGGCCTGAAACACCGCGTCGGCCGCATCGCTGGCAAGCCAGCTCCCACAGGGTTCTCGGCCGAGGGCAAAGATCATGGCTGACTCGATTTCGCTGAAGAAGCTGGTCACCCGACTGCTCGGCGTGGTGGTGGCGATGTTCGTCTTCGGTTTTGCCCTGGTGCCGATCTACGACGTGATGTGCAAGGCGTTCGGCATCAACGGCAAGACCGCCGGGCAGTACGAGGGCGAGCAGACCGTCGATGCCTCGCGGCAGGTGCGGGTGCAGTTTTTGTCGACCAACACCGCCGACATGCCATGGGATTTCTATCCCAAGCATGACGAACTGACGGCCAACCCCGGCGCGGTGAACGAGATGATCTTCATCGCCCGCAATCCCACTGACAAGCCGATGAGCGCGCAAGCCGTACCGAGCATCGCGCCGAGCAATGCGGCGGCGTATTTCCACAAGACCGAATGCTTTTGCTTTACCCAGCAGGTGCTGCAGCCCGGTCAGCAGATCGAGATGCCGGTGCGTTTCATCGTTGACCGCGACATGCCCAAGGACGTGAAGCACCTGACGCTGTCCTACACGCTGTTCGATATCACCGCCCGACATCCTCCGGTGGCTGCAAACACTGGCGGTTAAGCGTGCCCGATAAGGAGAACAATAAATGGCAACTCATGAGCACTATTACGTCCCGGCCCAGAGCAAGTGGCCGATCGTCGCCACGGTGGGGATGTTCGTCACCGTGTACGGCCTGGCGACCTGGTTCAACGATCTGAAGGCAGCGCGTCCGGAATCCCACGGCCCGCTGATCTTTTTCGTCGGCGGCCTGTTGCTGGCGTACATGCTGTTCGGCTGGTTCGGTACGGTGATCAAGGAGAGCCGCGCGGGGTTGTACAGCCCGCAACTGGACCGCTCGTTCCGCTGGGGCATGAGCTGGTTCATCTTCTCCGAGGTGATGTTCTTCATCGCCTTCTTCGGCGCGCTGTTCTACGTGCGACACATTTCCGGCCCGGCACTGGGCGGCGAAGGCACCAAAGGCATCGCCCACATGCTCTGGCCGAACTTCCAGTTCACCTGGCCGCTGCTGCACACGCCGGATCCGAAACTGTTCCCGCCGCCCAAGGAAGTCATCAGCCCCTGGGGCCTGCCGCTGATCAACACCATCCTGCTGGTGAGCTCCAGCGTAACCATCACCATCGCCCACCATGCGCTGAAGAAAGGTCATCGCGGCGCGCTGAAACTGTGGCTGGCGATCACCGTGCTGCTGGGCTGCGCGTTCCTCGGTTTCCAGGCCGAAGAATATATCCACGCCTACCACGAACTGGGGCTGACCCTCGGCTCGGGCATCTACGGCGCGACGTTCTTCATGCTCACCGGTTTCCACGGCGCCCACGTGACCATCGGCACGATCATTCTGTTCGTGATGCTGATGCGCATCATGAAGGGCCACTTCGACAACGAACATCAGTTCGGTTTTGAAGCGGCAAGCTGGTATTGGCACTTCGTCGATGTGGTGTGGATCGGCTTGTTCATCTTCGTTTACGTGCTCTGAGGAACAGAGCTACCAAGGCGCGTGCGACACCAGTTGGCCGCTGTAGAAACCCCAGGCGATCAGGCCGACGGTGACAGCGGCCAACGTCACCCGAACACTCAAGGCGATCACCAGCCGATTCGAGCTGCTGTCGTCCTTGACCAGGAAAAACAGGCCGCTGAACAGGCTGACCACCGTGGCAATCAGCATCAGGACGATGGCTGCTTTGAGCATGGGAAGAACTCCGGGGGAACAAGCGATGCAGTTGAGTATAGCGATCGCACTGACTGATTTTCTGGCGCGACCATGAAGCGCTTCCGGCCGGGCGTGGTGCCGACACTGGTGGTCGGCCTGCTGCTGCCGTTGCTGATTTCGCTGGGCTTCTGGCAACTGGGCCGGGGCGCGGAGAAAACCGCCCTGCTCGCCAGCTACGCCGAACGCCGCGCCGCCGAACCGATGGCCAGCACCGAGTTGCTGCACAGCGCCGATCCGGCCTTTCGCCGGGTGCATCTGCACGGCCAGTTCGATGCCGCCCACAGCCTGTTGCTGGACAACCGTCAGCGCAACGGCAAGGTCGGTGTCGAATTGCTGCAACCGTTTCAGGATCAGCGCAGCGGCCAGTGGCTGCTGGTCAATCGCGGCTGGCTGCCGTGGCCGGACCGGCGCACGGCACCGCAATTCAACACCCCGACCGATGCCGTGAATGTCGATGCCTGGGTGTATGTCGCCCCCGGCGCCACCTTCCAGCTGCATGCCGATCCGGTCAGCAGCACCTGGCCGCAAACCGTCACCGCCATCGACCCCGCGAAGTTGTGGAAAACCCTCGAACGCGACGGCTTCGCCTACGAATTACGCGCCGAACCCGGCCCCGCCAGCTATCAGGCCGACTGGCCGGTGGTCGCGATGGGCCCGGAAAAACACCTCGGTTACGCCGTGCAGTGGTTCGCCATGGCCACCGCCCTGCTCGGTCTCTACCTCTATCTCGGCTGGCACAACGCAAAGGAGAAACACCATGGGAGCGGCCATGAATCCACCCAGCATGTCTGAAACGAAAGTCCCGGCCAGTCGCCGTCGCGGACGCATCCAGCTGCTGCTGATCGTGCTCGGCGTGGTCGGTCCGATGATCCTCGCCACCGGCATGTACAAGTTGCAGTTCTGGGTGCCGGAAGGTCGCAGCTACCACGGCGAACTGATCGGCAACGGCCAGACCCGCGCCGACCTCGGCATCCAGGCTGACGAAACGCGCTGGCAGATGCTGGTTACCGCACCGAAGGATTGCGCGGTGGACTGCCAGCAACTGGTGTACCTGGCGCGGCAGATCCAGATCGGCCTAGGCCGCGAAGCCGGGCGCGCCAGCCACGCCCTGGCCGCTGCACAACCGTTGGCTGCCGACTACGAAGCCAAGCTGACCCGCGAATATCCGCAGCTGCAACGCTACCCGCTGGACGCAGCCACCTTCAGCAAGGCCACGGGCGACAAGGCCACGCCGCAGCTGTGGATCATCGACCCCCACGGCAACCTCGTGCTGCGCTATGACCCGAGCGTCAAGGGCAAGGATCTGCTCAACGACCTGCGCCACCTGCTGAAACTGTCGAACATCGGATAAGGGCATCGTCATGGCCAAACCTGGATTTCGCCTCGCGCTGTTTGCCACCCTGCTGGCACTGATCGTCGTGCTGCTCGGCGCCTACACCCGCCTGACCCATGCCGGCCTCGGCTGTCCGGACTGGCCGGGCTGCTACGGGTTCATCAGCGTGCCGAAAAGCGAAGCCCAGCTGGCCCATGCCGAACTGCATTACCCCGACTCGCCAGTGGAGGCGCACAAAGGCTGGAACGAGATGATCCACCGCTACTTCGCCGGCACCCTCGGCCTGCTGATCTCGGTGTTGGCCGGTCGCGCGTGGGTCAACCGTCGTCATCCCGGGCAACCGCTGAAGCTGCCGCTGTTTCTGCTGGCGGTGGTGTTCGCCCAGGCAGCGTTCGGCATGTGGACGGTGACGCTCAAGCTCTGGCCGCAAGTGGTAACCGGGCATCTGCTCGGTGGCTTCGCGACCCTGAGCCTGCTGTTTCTGCTGACCTTGCGACTGTCCGGCGTGCTGCCGGCGCTGACCGTGCCCAAGCGTCTGCAATATTGGGCGACTGCCGGATTGCTGTTGGTGATCGGCCAGATTGCTCTCGGCGGCTGGGTCAGTTCCAACTACGCGGCGGTGGCCTGCATCGACTTCCCGACCTGCCACGGCCAATGGCTGCCGCCGGCGGATTTCGCCAACGGCTTTCACCTGACCCAACACATCGGCCCCAATTACCTGGGCGGGCAACTCGACAGCGATGCACGCACGGCAATTCACCTGACCCACCGCATCGGCGCGTTGCTGGTGACGGTCGTCCTGCTCGGTCTGGCCTGGCAACTGAAAGTGGTGGGCATGACACGACTGGCCGGGCTGGTGCTGATCGCCCTCGGCGCGCAGATCACCCTCGGCATCAGCAACGTGCTGTTCCATCTGCCGCTGCCGGTGGCCTTAGCGCACAACGCCGGCGGTGCAGCGCTGTTGCTGACCATGGTGCTGGTCAACTATCACGCGCGAACCAGCCTGGTTCGGGTCAGGCAGCCGATGATCGCGCGCTGGCGCCTGAGCCCGCGCAAACACTCGGCGGCGCCCATCACGATTAAAGGAGAGACGCCATGGCGATTCTGATCGGCGAACGTCCGGCGCAGGCGCTGTGGCGTGATTACCTGGAGCTGACCAAACCGAAAGTCGTGGTGCTGATGCTGATCACCTCGCTGGTCGGCATGTTCCTCGCGACCCGCGCCGGGGTGCCGTGGACGGTGCTGGTGTTCGGCAACCTGGGGATCGCGTTGTGTGCCGGTGGCGCGGCGGCGGTCAATCACGTGGTGGACCGGCGCATCGATGCGGTCATGGCCCGCACCCATAAACGGCCGCTGGCGGAGGGCCGGGTTTCGCCCACGGCGGCACTGACCTTTGCGCTGGTGCTGGCGCTGCTCGGCCAGGCCTTGCTGCTGACTTTCACCAACCCGCTGACTGCCTGGCTGACCCTGGCCTCGCTGCTCGGCTACGCGGTGATCTACACCGGTTTTCTCAAACGCGCGACGCCGCAGAACATCGTCATCGGTGGCCTCGCCGGCGCCGCCCCGCCGCTGCTCGGCTGGACCGCCGCCACCGGCCACGTCAGTGCCGAACCGCTGCTGCTGGTGCTGATCATCTTCGCCTGGACCCCGCCGCACTTCTGGGCGCTGGCGATCCATCGCAAGGAGGAATACGCCAAGGCCGACATTCCGATGCTGCCGGTCACCCACGGCGAGCACTACACCAAGGTGCACATTCTGCTGTACACCTTCGCCCTGCTGGCGGTCAGCCTGCTGCCGTATGTGATCCACATGAGCGGCCTGCTGTACCTGATCTGCGCGCTCGGTCTGGGTGCCAGGTTTCTGCAATGGGCCGTGGTGCTGTACCGTGGCACCCGGCCGCACGCGGCGATCAACACCTTCAAGTACTCTATCTGGTACTTGTTTCTGCTGTTCATCGCCCTGCTCGTAGACCACTACTTACTGTTGAACCTATGACTCGAACCCAGAAAACCGTCTTCATCCTCGTCGCCGTGATCGCGCTGATCCTCGGCCTGACCGTCAACAAAGTGCTGAGCGGCAAGGGCCAGGGCGACCCGACCGCACTGATCGACGCCGGCATCATCCTGCTGCCGCAGAGCCGCAACCTGCCGGACGTGACGATGACCAATCAGGACGGCCAACCGGTTACGATCAACGAGCTCAAGGGCAAGTGGAGCCTGCTGTTCTTCGGCTATACCTTCTGCCCGGACATCTGCCCGACCACCCTCGCCCAGCTGCGCCAGATCAAGAGCGAACTGCCGAAGGATGCCGTGGACAAGTTGCAGATCGTGCTGGTCAGCGTCGACCCGAACCGCGATAACCCTGCGCAGTTGAAACAGTACCTGGGCTACTTCGATCCACAGTTCATCGGCCTGACACCAAAGTCCATCGACGAGCTGCAGAAGGTGGCGAACGCGGTGAGCATTCCGTTCATTCCGGCGGACACCAGCAAGCCGAATTACACGGTGGATCACAGCGGCAACCTGGCGGTGATCGGGCCGGACGGGACACAGCGCGGGTTTATTCGGGCGCCGTTGAATAATGCCAAGCTGGTGGCGCAGTTGCCGGTGATGTTGAACCGCAAGTAAGAAAAGCACTGTTCCAATGTGGGAACGGGCAAGCCCGCACCCACAGGGGCTGTGTTTTGGGCACAAAAAAGGGGACGCCAATGGCGTCCCCTTTTTCGTTGCGGCGTCCGAATCAGAACGCCGGCAGCACCGCGCCTTTGTACTTCTCGGTGATGAATTTCTTCACTTCCGGGCTGTGCAGCGCAGCGGCCAGTTTCTTCATGGCATCGCTGTCCTTGTTGTCCGCGCGGGACACCAGGATGTTCACGTAAGGCGAGTCGCTGCCTTCGATGACCAGCGCGTCCTTGGATGGATCGAGCTTGGCTTCCAGCGCGTAGTTGGTGTTGATCAGCGCCAGGTCGACCTGGGTCAGCACGCGCGGGATGGTCGCGGCTTCCAGTTCACGGATCTTCAGGTCTTTCGGGTTCTGGGCGATGTCCTTGACGGTCGACAGGATGTTGCTCGGATCCTTCAGGGTGATCACGCCGGCCTTGGCCAGCAGCAACAGCGCACGGCCGCCGTTGGTGGCGTCGTTCGGGATCACCACGTTGGCGCCGCTTGGCAGCTCTTCGATTTTCTTGAACTTGCTGGAGTAGGCGCCCAGCGGTTCCAGGTGCACGCCGGTCACGGACACCAGGCTGGTGCCCTTGGCCTTGTTGAACTCATCGAGGTACGGCTGGTGCTGGAAGAAGTTGGCGTCCAGACGCTTCTCGGCCACCTGGACGTTCGGCTGAACGTAGTCGGTGAAGACCTTGACCTTCAGATCCACGCCTTCTTTGGCCAGAGCCGGCTTCACGAATTCGAGGATTTCCGCGTGCGGTACCGGAGTGGCAGCAACGGTCAGGGTTTCGTCGGCGTGGGCCGAGAACGCTGCAACGGCAGCCAGGGCAACGATCAGTTTTTTCATTCAGCTAACTCCTTTTTACGGCGCCCGTCTGGCGCCTGCCAGCGAATGGCCGGCTCATGTCATTACAAAACCGGTTATTTGCGCGAGAAGTGCACGACCAGTCGGTCGCCGACCATTTGCAGCACTTGCACCAGAATCAGCAGCAACACCACGGTAACGATCATCACGTCGGTCTGGAACCGCTGGTAACCGAAACGGATCGCCAGGTCACCCAGGCCACCGGCACCGACCACCCCGGCCATCGCCGTGTAGGAAACCAGTGTAATCGCCGTCACCGTAATCGCTGCGAAGATGCCTGGACGGGCCTCCGGCAGCAAAGCGTTCATGATGATCTGGCGAGTGGTCGCGCCCATCGACTGGGTCGCTTCGATGATGCCGCGATCGACTTCACGCAGGGCGGTTTCCACCAGCCGCGCGAAGAACGGCGTTGCACCTACCACCAGCGGTGGAATCGCACCGGCCACGCCCAGCGAGGTGCCGGTGATCAGCACGGTGAACGGGATCATCACGATCAACAGAATAATGAACGGCAGCGAACGCAGGATGTTCACCACCAGCGACAGCAAGGCGTACACGCCTTTGGCTTCGAGCAACTGGCGTGGGCTGCACAGGAACAACAGCACGCCCAGCGGCAGGCCGAGCAGCACGGTGAACAGCAGCGAACCGCCGAGCATCATCATGGTGTCGCCGGTTGCGAGCCAGATTTCGTACCAGTCGATATTGGTGAAGAAACTCATCAGGTCTTCCATTAGCGCAACACCTCCATATGAACGTCAGCGGCGGTGAAGCGGGCGAACGCCGCTTCCATGTCGCCACCGGTGACGGCGAGGGTCAATTGCCCGTAAGGAATGTCTTTGATGCGGTCGATACGACCGGCCAGGATGCTGTAGTCCACACCGGTTTCCCGGGCGACGGTACCGAGCAACGGCGCGTAGGTCGCTTCGCCCTGGAAGGTCAGACGCACGATGCGGCCCGGCACGTGAGCGAAGTCATCGCGCTGCTCGCTTTCGTCGATCTGCTCGCTTTCCTGAACAAAGCGCTTGGTGGTCGGGTGTTTCGGATGCAGGAACACATCGGCTACCGAACCTTGCTCGACAATCACACCGGCATCCATCACGCCGACCTGATCGCACACGCGGCGGATCACATCCATCTCGTGGGTGATCAGGACGATGGTCAGCTTCAGCTCGCGGTTGATCTCGGCCAGCAGTTGCAGGACCGACGCCGTGGTCTGCGGGTCGAGGGCGCTGGTGGCTTCGTCGCACAGCAGGATCTTCGGTTTGGTCGCCAGGGCGCGGGCGATGCCGACACGCTGCTTCTGACCGCCGGACAGCTGCGCCGGGTACTTTTTGGCGTGATCGGACAGACCGACCCGCGCCAGCAACTCGGCCACACGCTGGTCGATCTCGGCGCGGGACAGTTCACCGGCCAGGGTCAGCGGCAGCGCGACGTTGTCGGCCACGGTCTTGGACGCCAACAGGTTGAAGTGCTGGAAGATCATCCCGACCTGCTGACGGAAACGGCGCAGGCCGTTGGCGTCCAGCGCGGTGACTTCTTCGCCGTCGACGATGATCTTGCCGCCACTGGATTGCTCCAGGCGATTGATCAGACGCAGCAGGGTACTTTTTCCCGCGCCGGAATGGCCAATCAGGCCGAACACCTGACCGTTCTCGATGGAGAAGCTGGTCGGGTGCAGCGCGGTGATGTCCTTACCGGCGACGCGGTAAGTCTTATGGACGTTTTGAAACTCGATCACGTAGCGAACCTTGTGGGGCGCGTTGGAAAAGGATCAGCGGTTAGCCGGGCGCGCATTTTAGCCTGTCCGTATAGAGGTTCTTAGCATTTATTTCGCAAATAACCTTCGATTTGGCAATAACAGGATCAAAGGTCATAAAAAAGGAACGCCCGAAACCCTCGTTAGTCACTACTTAAGCGACTTGAAAACCCTGGGTGCCGTGCCTGGGAAACACTCAAGCGTCCCGGAGCAATCCCGGGACAAACAGGAGTTCATGACTGATGAGTACCAAGAAACCTGCCGATGACAAAAGCCAACTGGCCGGCACCGATACCCCGGATCGCGCCAATACCAACGCCAAACTCGACAGCCTGGAAAAGTTTCGCTCCGACGCTACCGGTCAGGCCCTGCGCACCAACCAGGGCGTGAAAATTGCTGATAACCAGAACACCCTCAAGGCCGGGGCTCGCGGGCCGTCGCTGCTGGAAGACTTCATCATGCGTGAGAAGATCACGCACTTTGACCATGAACGGATTCCCGAGCGCATCGTTCACGCCCGCGGCACCGGCGCCCATGGATTCTTTCAAAGCTACGAGAACCATGCGGCGCTGACCAAGGCCGGTTTCCTGCAGGATCCGGGGAAGAAAACTCCGGTGTTCGTGCGCTTTTCCACGGTCCAGGGGCCGCGCGGCTCCGGCGACACCGTCCGTGACGTGCGCGGTTTTGCTGTGAAGTTCTTCACCGACGAAGGCAACTTCGATCTGGTCGGCAACAACATGCCGGTATTTTTCATACAGGACGCGATCAAGTTTCCCGACTTCGTCCACGCGGTAAAACCCGAGCCGCACAACGAAATACCCACCGGTGGCTCGGCCCACGACACCTTCTGGGACTTCGTGTCCTTGGTGCCGGAATCGGCACACATGGTGATCTGGGCCATGTCCGACCGGGCCATCCCGAAAAGCCTGCGCAGCATGCAGGGCTTCGGCGTGCACACCTTCCGGCTGATCAATGCCGAGGGCAAATCGCGCTTCGTCAAATTCCACTGGCGCCCTACTGCCGGCACTTGTTCGCTGGTATGGGACGAGGCGCAAAAACTCGCGGGTAAAGACACCGACTACCATCGGCGCGATCTCTGGGAAGCCATTGAAATGGGTGACTACCCGGAATGGGAACTCGGCGTTCAGGTCATCGAAGAGGAAAACGAGCACGACTTCGATTTCGACATCCTCGACCCGACCAAACTGATTCCCGAGGAAATCGTTCCGATCACGCCGCTGGGCAAGATGACCCTCAACCGCAACCCGGACAACTTCTTCGCCGAAACCGAGCAGGTCGCGTTCTGCCCCGGCCATATCGTGCCGGGGATCGACTTTTCGAATGACCCGCTGCTGCAAGGTCGGCTGTTTTCCTACACCGACACGCAGATCAGCCGACTCGGCGGGCCGAACTTTCATGAGCTGCCGATCAATCGCCCGGTCGCACCTTTCCACAACGGCCAGCGCGATGCCCAGCACCGTACGGTGATCGACAAGGGCCGTGCCTCGTATGAACCCAATTCCATTGATAGCGGCTGGCCGAAAGAAACCCCGTCGGCTGCGCAGGACGGTGGGTTCGAGAGCTATCCGGAGCGTATCGACGCCAACAAGATCCGCCAGCGCAGCGAGTCGTTCAGTGACCACTTTTCCCAGGCGCGGCTGTTCTTCAACAGCATGAGCCCCCACGAGAAAGAGCACATCATCGCCGCCTACAGTTTCGAACTGGGCAAGGTCGAGCGTGAGTTCATCCGGGCGCGGGAAGTGAACGAGATTCTCGCCAACATCGATCTGGAACTGGCCAAACGCGTGGCGGCCAACCTGGGTCTGCCAGCGCCAGGCAAAGGCACCGTGGACGTGCCCAAAACATCACTGGATCGCTCGCCAGCGCTGAGTCAGGCCAACCTGCTGCCGGAGAACATCAAGACCCGAAAAGTTGCGATCCTTGCGGCCAACGGCGTCGATGGTGCGGCGATTGATGCGATGAAGAAGGCGCTGGCGGCAGAAGGTGCGCACGCCAAACTGCTCGGCCCGACCTCGGCGCCGGTGAAGACCGCCGATGGCAAAAGCCTGGCGGTGGATGCGTCGATGGAAGGTTTGCCTTCGATTGCGTTCGATGCGGTATTCGTGCCGGGTGGCGCGGCGTCGGTCAAAGCGTTGAGCGGTGACGGCGTGGCGTTGCATTACCTGCTGGAGGCGTACAAGCACCTGAAGGCGATTGCGCTGCATGGCGAGGCCAAACAGTTGCTGGACGTGCTGAAGCTGGAGGCGGATGCGGGGTTGATCGAAGGCAAGGATGTGCAGGCGCTGACCCAGCCGTTCTTTGCGGCGATCGGGCAGCATCGGGTATGGGATCGGGAGCCTAAGGCCAAGGCCATTCCAGCTTAAGGTTGCTGGTTGACTGAAAGGACGCCTTCGCGAGCAAGCCCGCTCCCACAGGAATCATGTTGTACCTGTGGGAGCGAGCCTGCTCGCGATTTTTTATGGTTTACGAGGACTCAAAACCACTTGAGCGGGAACGCTGCGTAGGATCTGCTTCTTGATTTGCAGATCGAAATCCGGATCGAGCTTCTTAACGCGCTTGGTGATCAACGTCGCCAGCCACGGGTAATCATTGGTGCGCGGAGCCTGAATGCTCACCGCACAGTCATAATTCACCACATCGGCGGCGATCGCATCCAGTTGGCGGCGAAGTTTGCGGCTATCAGTGATATTCAGCGCAACCGTGGTGCTTTCGGCAGTCGGATCGATCACTTTGGCCTTCGGCTTGGCTTCAGCGGCCTGGAGTGCTGCTTCGGCTTTCTCCAGCTCAGCCTTGCGCGCCTCGGTGATCGCGCCGTTGACGCCACCGGTCAGCGCCGGGGCCTTGGGCATCAGCACGCGGGCACGGGCCAACGCGGTCGCGGCCGCATTCACATCGCCCTTTTGCAGGACGATCTGGCTGCGGCGCAGATAGGCCTCGGCCAACTGGCGCTGGTATTGCTCAAGGGATTGATCGTTGGGGGTTTCGGCCTGCAAGGCTGCCAATTGGTCTTCGGCAGTGGCCAGTTCGCTGCTGGCCAGGCTTTGCTCCAGCTGTGCGATGGCCGTGGCCCGCGCATCGGGGACTTCGGCCACCGGCGGCGTGCTTTGGCAGGCGCCCAGCAGCACTGAAAAGGCCACAAGGAGCAGATAACGGGAGGCGAACGGCTTCATTCCTGCGACTCTCTATTTGCGCAAAAAACGAGCAAGTCTACACCCCTCGACGGGGCAGAACAAAACTCAGCAGAAACAGTGCGGCCGCCGTCACAACGATTGACGGGCCGGCCGGGGTGTCCTTGAACCAGGACAGCGCCAGCCCGCCACACACGGCGAGCATGCCCAGCACGCTCGCGCCCAGCGCCATCTGCTCCGGGGAACGGGCGTGACGTTGTGCCGCAGCCGCCGGGATGATCAACAGCGACGTGATCAGCAACACACCGACGATTTTCATCGCCACTGCGATCACGACTGCGATCAACAGCATCAGCGCCATGCGCAAACCGGCCACCGGCAGACCTTCGACTCTGGCCAGCTCTTCGTGCACGGTGATCGCCAGCAGCGGGCGCCACAGCGTCACCAGCAACACCAGCACCACCGCGCTGCCGCCGAGGATCCACGCCAGATCGGTCGGGCTGATTGCCAGCAGGTCGCCGAACAGATAGGCCATCAGGTCGATCCGCACTTCATGCATGAAGCTTAGTACCACCAGCCCGAGAGAGAGCGTGCTCGGTGCAAGAATGCCCAACAGTGTGTCGGACGCCAGCGGCTGGCGCTGTTGCAAGGTCACCAGCAGCACTGCCAGCAGCAGGCAGCCCACAGTCACCGCGACGGTCGGGCTGACATCCAGCAGAAAGCCCAGCGCCACGCCGAGCAGCGCGGCGTGGGACAGCGTGTCGCCAAAATAGGCCATGCGCCGCCAGACCACGAACGAGCCCAGCGGCCCCGCGACCACCGCCAGCGCCAGACCTGCAAGCAGGGCGTAGAACAGAAAATCAGCCATGCTTGCAGCTATCTCCGTGAACGTGAGGTTGGCCCGTCAAAGGCCCCTTGACCACCGAACCGTGCAGGTCGTGGGCATGGTCATGATGGTGGTGATAGATCGCCAGGCTCGGCGCATTGTTGCCGAACAGCTCGACAAAAGCCGGATCGCCACTGACTTGCTCGGGATGCCCGGAGCAGCAGACGTGACGGTTGAGGCACACCACCTGATCGGTGGTGCTCATCACCAGATGCAAATCGTGGGACACCATCAGCACGCCGCAGCCGTGACGGTCGCGCAGACGGGTGATCAGGCTGTACAGCTCGGCTTGCCCGGCGACATCGACGCCTTGTACCGGCTCGTCGAGCACCAGCAGTTCCGGCTCGCGCAATAGCGCCCGGGCCAGCAAAACGCGCTGCATTTCACCGCCGGACACGCTTTGCACCGGGCTGTCGATGACGTGCTCGGCGCCAACTTCCTTGAGTGCCGCCAGCGCACGCGGACGATCGACGCCCGGCACCAGCCGCAGAAAGCGCAGGACTGACAGCGGCAAGGTCGGATCGACGTGGAGTTTTTGCGGCATGTAACCGACGCGCAGCTTCGGCTTGCGCCAGACGCTGCCGCTGTCGGGTTTCAGCAGCCCGAGCACGGCGCGCACCAGCGTGGTCTTGCCGGCGCCGTTGGGGCCGATCAGGGTGACGATCTGCCCCGGTTCGACGCTCAGGTGAATGTTGTCCAGCACGTTCTGCCCGGCAAACCGGACCGCCACCTGCTCCAGACGGATCAGCGGATCGCTCATCAAGCCCCCCGGCAGCCGGAGCAGAGGCCGACCACTTCGACGGTCTGGGCCTCGACGATGAAGCCGACGTCCTTGGCGCTGTGAACGATAGCGTCGCTGATGGTTTTTTGCTCAAGTTCGATGGCGGCATGGCATTCGCGGCAGATCAGGAACTGGCCCTGGTGCGAATGTTTCGGGTGAACGCAGCCGACGAAGGCGTTGAGCGAGGAAATGCGGTGCACCAGACCGTTTTCCAACAGGAAATCCAGCGCCCGGTACACGGTCGGCGGCGCGGCGCGGCGGCCGTCCTGCTCGCTGAGCACGGCCAGAATGTCGTAGGCGCCCAGCGGCTTGTGGCTCTGCCAGACCAGTTCCAGTACCCGCCGGCGCAACGCGGTCAGGCGCAGGCCTTTCTGTGCACACAGGGCATCGGCCTCGGACAGCGCGCTGTGAACGCAGTGCGAGTGGTCGTGGGGACGGCTGGCAATCGGTGTAATAGGCATGAGCGGCGACGAGTTTGGTTAGAGACGTTATTATGTTACCCGTTCTCGCCTCATTGAGTGGTCATCGTGTCCCGACTTTTTTCTGTTTTTGTCGTATTCATCACCGGTTTTCTGCTGATCGGTCCGGCTCAGGCCGAGGTCAGAGTTCTCACCAGCATCAAGCCCCTGCAACTGATTGCCGCTGCAGTGCAGGACGGCGTGGCGATTCCGGAAGTGCTGCTGCCACCGGGCGCTTCGCCGCATAACTACGCATTGCGACCGTCCGACGTGCGCAAGGTGCAATCGGTGGACCTGCTGTACTGGATCGGCCCGGACATGGAAGGTTTCCTGCCACGCGTGCTGAATGGTCGTACGCTGCCGAGCGTCGCCGTGCAGGACTTGCCGGGCATGAAGCTGCGCCGCTTCGCTGCGGACAACCATTCCCACGCTGAAGAAGCCGACGAACATGACCACGACCATCGCCCGGGCAGTCTCGATGCGCATTTGTGGCTATCGCCGGTGAACGCGCGGGTTATTGCCGACAAAATGGCCGCTGACCTGAGTGCCGCCGACCCGGCCAATGCCGAGCGCTATCAGAGCAACGCCAAGGCGTTCGACGAGCGTCTGGATGCACTGGATCAGCGTTTGAAGAAACGCCTGGCCAGTGTTGAAGGCAAACCCTACTTCGTCTTCCACGAAGCCTTCGACTACTTCGAAGAGGCCTACGGTTTGAAACACGCCGGCGTGTTCAGCGTTGCGGCGGAAGTGCAGCCGGGGGCCCAGCATGTGGCGGCGATGCGTACGCGTTTGCAGGAAGTCGGCAAGACGTGCGTGTTCAGTGAGCCGCCGCTGCGTCCACGTCTGGCCGAGACCTTGGTGGCGGGCCTGCCGGTGAAGCTGGCGGAGTTGGATGCGCTGGGCGGATACACGCCAGCGACGGCTCAGGGTTATGAGCAAGTGCTGGAGAAGCTGGGGAATGATCTGGCGGGTTGCCTGGAATCGCTCTGATACAAAAAAACCGCAGCCTGTACAGGCTGCGGTTTTTTTACAGGGCGAAAGGTAGCGGTGTACTGACCTGCTGACGCTGCGCCAGCCGCTGCTCGAACTCTTTCGGATCGTGAATCAGCACGTCCTGCCCGGCGAACGATTCCGCCGCGATCAACCGCGACAGCCAGAACCGCACACACGCCACTCGCAGCATGGTCGGCCACAGCTCGGCCTCGGCCGCCGTGAAAGGTCGCAATGCCGCGTAGGCACCGAGGAACGCCCGCGCACGCGGGCCGTCGATCAGGCCTTCGTCATCGGAACACCAGTCGTTCAGGGCAATCGCCACGTCATAGAGCATCGGCCCGGAGCAGGCGTTGTAGAAGTCGATCAGCCCGGTCAGGTGCGTGCCTTCGAACATCGCGTTGTCGCGAAACAGGTCGGCGTGAATGTTTGCCCGAGGCAGCGCGAGAATTTTCTCTTTCTGTTGGGTGATTTCATCCAGAGACTTTTGCAGCAACGCGCGCGGCTGCTCGCTCAGGTGCGAAAGGAACTGCGTGCCCTCTTCCAGCATCCAGTCCAGGCCACGATCGGTCTTGCGCTTGATCATGTTGTCGCCCTGGGTCGCCAGGTGCAGATGCGCCTGCAAGTCACCGACCTGCGCGCAATGCTGGGCATTGGCCTGCTTGATGTGCTTGCCGGCCAGGCGCGGTTGCAGCAGCGCCGGTTTGCCTTTCAGCTCGCGCAGGGCCACGCCGTCGGTGGTGCGCAGCGCGTAAGGCACCGGCAGATCGGCTTCGTGCAGCACGTCGAGCAGATCGATGAAGAACGGCATTTCCTGCACCGGGCCACGTTCGACCAGGGTCAGGACGAACTCGCCCTGTTCCATGCTGATGAAGAAGTTGGTGTTTTCGCTGCCGGCGGCGATCCCCTGGAAATCGAGCAGACGGCCGAGCCCGTAAGGGGCGAGAAAGGTTTCCAGCTCGGGCCGAGCCAGGGGGGTGAACACAGACATGGTTAAAAACTGCTCAGTTCTGGCGCCGCCATCAAACGGCGCCGATTAAAAGTCAGGAAACTTACTTCCAGGTAAAGATTTCCCACGACGGAATCAGCATATCCGGCTGGTCGGACCGGATGTAGTTCGCGTCCGTACCATCGGCGCGCACCAGGAAATAGGGTTTGCCGCCCTTCGGTGTGACCTTGATCGCGTACACGAATCCACTCCGGCTGTATTCCTGAATGACCTTGTCGCCTTCCGTATGCGTGCTGATGGTAACTTCCGGCTCCGATGATGGCGCATCATCCGCCGCGATCGCGGCCAGCGGTGAGACAGCAATCAGACTGACCAGCAGCAAGCGATTTAACGTACGCATGATAACCTTGTCCCTTTGTCGTCAACGGTCCCGCTATTCTAGCGCCGGGCCCGCCGAAAAGGTTGATTCTGCTCATGAGCCAAGCCCCCCTCGTCCTGGTGGACGGTTCGTCTTACCTGTACCGCGCCTTTCACGCGCTGCCACCGCTGACCACCTCCAAAGGCCTGCCGACCGGTGCGGTCAAAGGCGTGCTGAACATGCTCAAGAGCCTGCGCAAGCAGTATCCGGACAGCCCGTTCGCCGTGGTGTTCGACGCCAAGGGTGGGACATTTCGAGATGAAATGTACGCCGAATACAAGGCCAACCGTCCAAGCATGCCTGACGACATGCGCGTGCAGATCGAGCCGCTGCACCAGAGCGTGATCGCCCTCGGATTCCCGCTGCTGTGCGTCGAAGGCGTCGAGGCCGATGACGTGATCGGCACCCTGGCCCGCAGCAGCGCAGCCGCCGACCGTCCGGTGATCATCTCCACCGGCGACAAGGACATGGCGCAACTGGTCGACGGCCACATTACCTTGGTCAATACCATGTCCGGTAGTTCGATGGACGTGGAGGGCGTGAAGGAGAAATTCGGCGTCGCTCCGGAGCAGATCATCGATTATCTGGCCCTGATGGGCGATTCTTCCGACAACATCCCCGGCGTTCCCGGCATCGGTCCGAAGACCGCTTCCGGCCTGCTGGTGGGCGTCAACGGCGGTCTGACCGAGCTGTACGCGCAACTCGACATCGTGCCGACCCTGCCGATCCGTGGCGCCAAGACCCTGCCGGCCAAGCTCGAAGAGCACAAGGAGATGGCCTTCCTCTCCTATCAACTGGCGACCATCAAGGTCGACGTGCCGCTGGACATCGGCCTCGACGACCTGCAAATGGGTCCGGAAGACCCGGCCAAACTTTACGAGCTGTACACCCTGCTGGAGTTCAAGAGCTGGCTGAATGACCTGGATCGCGATGCCAAGCGCCAGGAACTGAGCGCTGCCGCCGAGCCTGCGCCGGCCGGCGATCTGTTCAGCGCGCCAGAAGGCGAAGCGCCTGCAACATCCGCTGAAGCCGCTTACGAAACCATCCTCGACCAGGCGCGATTCGACGTCTGGCTGGAAAAGCTGAAGAACGCCAAGCTGTTCGCCTTCGACACCGAAACCACCGGCATCGACGCGCAGCAGGCGCAACTGGTCGGGCTTTCCTTCGCGGTACAGGCCAACGAAGCGGCGTACATCCCGCTGACCCATTCCTACATCGGCGTGCCGGAGCAGCTGGATCGCGACACCGTGCTGCGCGCACTCAAGCCGATCCTTGAAGATCCGAACAAACTCAAGGTCGGCCAGCACGCCAAGTTCGACATGAACATCCTGGCCAACTGCGCCATCGGTGGCGACCAGAACGAAGGCATCACCGTGCGCGGGATTGCCTTCGACACGATGCTTGAGTCCTACGTGCTCAACTCCACCGCCACCCGTCACGACATGGACAGCCTGGCGCAGAAATACCTGGACCACACCACCGTGAGCTTCCAGGACATCGCCGGCAAAGGCGCCAAGCAGCTGACCTTCGACCAGATCGCTCTGGAGCAGGCCGGGCCGTATGCCGCCGAAGATGCCGACGTGACCCTGCGCCTGCACCAGACCCTGTTCGAAAAACTCAGCGCCATCCCGAGCCTGGCCAGCGTGCTGACCGACATCGAGATCCCGCTGGTGCCGGTGCTCGCTCGCATCGAGCGCCAGGGCGCGTTCGTCGATGCTGACCTGCTCGGCATCCAGAGCATTGAGCTGGGCAACAAGATGGTCGCGCTGGAGCGTGAAGCCTTCGAGATTGCCGGTGAAGAGTTCAACCTCGGCTCGCCGAAGCAACTGGGCGTAATCCTCTACGAAAAGCTCGGCCTGCCGGTGCTGAAAAAAACCGCCAAGGGCCAGCCGTCCACCGCCGAAGAAGTGTTGGCGAAACTGGCCGAAGACGATCACCGCTTGCCGAAAGTGCTGATGGAGCACCGCTCCATGAGCAAGCTGAAAAGCACCTATACCGATCGCCTGCCGGAGCAGATCAACCCACGCACCGGGCGTATCCACACCTCGTACCATCAGGCCGTCGCGTCGACCGGTCGCCTGTCGTCGAGCGATCCGAATCTGCAGAACATCCCGGTGCGCACCGCCGAAGGCCGACGCATCCGTCAGGCGTTCGTCGCGCCGAAAGGCTACAAACTGCTGGCGGCGGACTACTCGCAAATTGAACTGCGAATCATGGCCCACCTGTCCCGCGACGAAGGGCTGATGAATGCGTTCCGCAACAATCTGGACGTGCACACCGCCACCGCGGCCGAAGTATTCAAGGTCGAGCTCAACGAAGTGACGTCCGACCAGCGCCGCAGCGCCAAGGCGATCAACTTCGGCCTGATCTACGGCATGGGCGCGCAGAAGCTGGGCAAGGACATCGGCGTCGACACCAAGACCGCCAAGGCCTACATCGACACCTACTTCGCGCGTTACCCGGGCGTTCGCGAGTACATGGATCGCACCCGCGCCCAGGCAGCAGACCAAGGCTTCGTGGAAACGATCTTCGGTCGTCGTCTGTATCTGCCGGAAATCAACTCCAACAAGCCGCAGGAACGCGCGGCCGCCGAACGCACGGCGATCAACGCGCCGATGCAGGGCACCGCAGCAGACATCATCAAGAAAGCCATGGTGGCGGTGGACAACTGGCTGAGCGCTTCAGGGCTGGACGCCAAAGTCATCCTGCAGGTGCACGACGAACTGGTGCTGGAGGTTCGCGAGGATCTGGTCGATCAGGTTCGCGAAGAGATTCGCGTGCACATGAGCGAAGCGGCAAAACTGGACGTGCCGTTGCTGGTGGAAGTGGGGGTTGGCAACAACTGGGACGAGGCGCACTGAGGCCTCTGGGGCGGGGTTTTGCCGCGACAGAGCGTCGCGGCAAGGCATCGAAAAACGCTTAGGTCTGATCGTTCTTGAGCTTATTCCAAAGTTTTTTGAAAAGATTCTGAACTAATCTTGCGCCAGGGCACTCAGAGATACTGAATGGCTGGTGAAGCCCTTCGATGCTCCTATGTTGTGTTAAGTGTTGGCAGATATCTGAACCCCGCCCTAGCGGTTCGGAACTTAAACCCCGGAACTTCTCCCTCCCCATACGAAGTCCGGGGCTTTTTTTTGCCTCAAAATTGGCTGTAGCGCGGTCATGCTGCGTTAAAAGCGTTAGTAAAAATGCTCATTTAGGTCCCCTAAACTCCGCTTTTTACTAACACTTTTGCCTTGCCTGACCGCACTACAGCCAATTTTCCATATCCTTATTATTCAGCCGCTGCTTCCGCGCCTTTATCGGCCAGTTCCATCCAGCCTGCCAACACAGTGTAGGCCTCTTCCAGACCCATGCGTTTTGGGGCGGAGAACAGCTGGATCGTCACTTGATCGCCCCAACCCTTACGGATTTCCGACTGCACCTTGAGCAGCGTGTTCTTGGCTGCGCCGTAGGTCAGTTTGTCGGCCTTGGTCAGCAGGATGTGCATCGGCATGCCGGCGGCAACGGCCCAGTCGAGCATCAGCAGGTCGAAGTCGGTCATTGGATGACGGATGTCCATCATCAGAATCAAACCCTTCAAACTCTCGCGGCCACCGAGGTAAGCCTCGAGGTGACGCTGCCAGTGCTGCTTGAGCGGGATCGGTACTTTTGCATAACCGTAGCCCGGGAGGTCGACCAGACGCCGTTCATCGTCTAGCTTGAAGAAGTTCAACAGCTGTGTGCGACCCGGTGTTTTCGAGGTGCGCGCCAGGCTGGCGTGAGTCAGGGTGTTCAGCGCGCTGGATTTACCGGCGTTGGAACGACCGGCGAACGCCACTTCGAAGCCTTCGTCGTCGGGGCACTGATCGACTTTGGCGGCACTGAGCATGAACGTGGACTGTTGGCACAGGCCGAGGATGGGATTCTTGAGTTGCATGGGATTTCCGATGTGGGCGGCGCCGGGATTAGGCGCGGAACGCGGTGTCGCTTCCGTTTCAGTGACGCCAGTATATAATGCCGCAGATTTTGTGTGTGCTTTGTCCCAGCGAAGGATGAAGTTCACGAGAGCGACAGACCTTGATTGCGCATTAGAACGCAGAACGCTCTCAACCCTGAAAAGGTCGTTTTATGACGAAATGGCTGCTGGCTGCCGGAGTCTTGATGCCGCTTTACAGCGCACAGGCTACACAGGATCCGGAAGCCGTGTACAACCGTGTTTGTGGAGCCTGTCATTCCGGCCAACTACCCATGGCGCCCAAAAGAGGCGATCAGGCAGCTTGGACGCCGAGGTTGGCGAAAGGTATGGAGACGCTGGTGCAACACGTGACCCAGGGTTTCAAGGCGATGCCGCCGCGTGGTTTGTGCATGGACTGCAGTGCCGAGGATTACCAGGCCCTCATCCTCTGGATGAGCGAGAGTAAGCCCGGTCCATAACTCTTAACCCTTAGCCGTAGTTGGATTAGCTGATGAACAAACTGATCGTGAGTCTGCTGTTGACCGTGGGAATCTCAGGCTTCGCCCATGCTGCCGGTGATGCAGCCGCAGGCCAGGCAAAAGCCGCCGTATGCGGCGCCTGCCATGGCCCGGATGGCAACAGCATGGCGCCAAACTTTCCAAAGCTGGCCGGACAGGGTGAACGCTACCTGACCAAGCAATTGCACGACATCAAGTCGGGCAAGCGCACCGTTCTGGAAATGACCGGCCTGCTGACCAACCTGAGCGATCAGGACCTGGCCGATATCGCCGCCTACTTCGCCAGCCAGAAAGGCAGCGTCGGCGCCGCCGATCCGAAGATCGTCGCTCGCGGTGAAGCCCTGTTCCGTGGCGGCAATATCGAGAAAGGCCTGCCAGCCTGCACCGGTTGCCACTCGCCGAACGGCGCCGGCAACGCAGCCGCCGGCTTCCCGCACCTGGGTGGCCAACACGCTCAGTACATCGCCAAGCAGCTGACCGATTTCCGCAAGGAAGAAGCCGGTCGCAACAACGACGGCGACGCAATGACCATGCGCACCATCGCCCGTAAGCTGAGCGACGAAGACATCGCGGCAGTCTCCAGCTACATTCAGGGCCTGCACTAAGACGCGCGATTCGAGCGTCGAGTGCGATGGCAAACGCCTGCCACGTTAACGCTCGATTAATCCGTTGCACGAAGTATAAAAAGGGTGGCTTTGGCCGCCCTTTTTTGTGGCCGCTGCCGTTACACTACAGAACTCATGCCCGCCAGGATCTGTCTGAAAACAGGTCGCGCGAGGCGACCAAAATTGTCCAGGAGTAAAGCATGCGTAATCTGATCATCAGCGCCGCCCTCGTCGCTGCCAGCCTGTTCGGCGTGACCGCCCAGGCCGCCGAAGCCCCTGCTGCCCCTTACGTCGAACTGAGCAACCCGGTACCGGTCGCCGTGCCTGGCAAGATCGAAGTGGTCGAGCTGTTCTGGTATGGCTGCCCGCACTGCTACGCGTTCGAGCCGGTGATCAATCCGTGGGTTGAAAAACTGCCGTCCGACGTCAACTTCGTGCGCATTCCTGCGATGTTCGGTGGCCCGTGGGACGCTCATGGCCAGATGTTCCTGACGCTGGAAGCCATGGGCGTCGAGCACAACGTGCACGCTGCCGTATTCAACGCCATCCAGAAAGAACACAAGAAGCTGACCGACAAGAACGACATGGCCGACTTCCTCGCCACTCAAGGCGTGGACAAGGATAAGTTCCTGGCGACCTTCGATTCGTTCGCCATCAAAGGGCAAATCGTGAAAGCCCGCGAACTGGCCAAGAAGTATGAAATCTCCGGTGTTCCAACCATGATCGTCAACGGTAAGTACCGCTTCGACATCGGCTCTGCCGGCGGTGCCGAACAGGCGCTGAAACTGGCTGACCAACTGGTGGCCAAAGAGCGAGCGACCAACAAGGCAGCTGCCAACTAAGCGCGGCAATCGCCATGCGCCGCTGGGGAACCGAACGCGTCGTTGGCCTGCATGAACCGCAGGTCAACGAGCATCACCTGGAATCGACGGGCCTGCCCGCAGACAGCCGTCTGCGCTTGCTCAGCTTCAATATTCAGGTCGGCATCAGCACCGAGCGCTATCGGCACTACCTGACCCGCAGCTGGCAGCATCTGCTGCCGCACCCCGGGCGCTCCAGCAATCTGCAAAAGATCGGCAATCTGCTCGGCGACTTCGATCTGGTCGCCCTGCAGGAAGCAGATGGCGGCAGCCTGCGTTCAGGCTACGTCAATCAGGTCGAACACCTGGCCCAGCTCGGCGCCTTCCCCTACTGGTATCAACAACTCAATCGCAACCTTGGCCGACTGGCCCAGCACAGCAATGGCGTGCTCAGTCGCCTGCGGCCGTGGGCGATTGAAGACCACCCGCTGCCGGGTCCGAAGGGACGCGGGGCGATTCTCGTGCGCTTCGGCGAGGGCCCGGAAGCGCTGGTGGTGGTGATGATGCACCTGGCGCTCGGCGCCCGGGTGCGCAGCATGCAACTGGCTTACATCCGCGAGCTGATCGGCGGCTACAAGCATCAGGTGCTGATGGGCGACATGAACACCCACGCCAGCGATCTGCTGCAACATTCGCCGTTGCGCGACCTCGGCCTGCTGGCCCCGCAACTCGAAGCGACATTCCCCAGCTGGCGCCCGCAGCGCTGCCTGGATCATATTCTGCTCAGCCCGACCCTGACCCTGGAAAAAGTCGAAGTGCTGGCACAACCGATTTCCGATCACCTGCCGGTCGCGGTAGAGATTCGTCTGCCGGGTTCGCTCACGGCCGATGCATTGCCCGCGTTGAGCACTGCCCTTCGCGGAACCCCTGAATGAGCGACGAAGCCCAGCGCTGGAAAGAGAAATACCTCAAAAGCATCGAACAACAGGAAAAGCTCGAACGTCGGTGGGACGCCCGGCTCGACCTGCTGCGCCGCGGCCTGGTGCGCAGCACCCTGGCGGCGGAAGGCACCGACCGCGTGGTCGATCAGTGCATGAAAGAGATGCGCGACGTAGTGCGCACCGACGACATGGACGCCGGCCTCGCCGCCCTGCTGCCGCGACTGGAAAAAGCCGTGCTCGATTCCGAGCAGCGCCGGGAAACCCGGATCGAACAGGTCAGCACCGCACTGACTGCGCTGGTCACTCAGTTGCAATCTCTCCCGCTGCCTCGCGATGTGGCCCAGCCGCTGAAGAAATTCGCCAAGCAGCTGGATGGCCGGGTGAGTCAGGCCAGAGAGATGCCGCTGCTGCTCAGCGAACTCAGCGGCCTGCAGGGCAAGGCCTTGAGCCAGCTGGCAACGCCGGCGGAACCGGGACGCCCGGGCTTGTTGCAGCGCCTGTTCGGCAGTCGCGACAGCGAGGAAACGCCTGTGACGGCGACCCAGCCTGCTGTGGCTGCACCACCCGCACAGCCAGAGCCAGAGCAACTGCCCGTCACTCATCAAACCGCGCCCTTGCAGGAAGCGCCTGTCACGACCGCCGAACCGGTCGCCCCTGCGCCCGTCAGCCAAGCGCCGATCGCCGCCCCCGTGGCCGAGCCCTTCAAAGCGCCAGAACCAATCCCCGAATATCTTGCGGAACTGGAGGTGGCGGCCTTTGAGCCTGCCAGAATCCTCACCGAATCCCCCTCCGCCCCCAGCGAACCAGAAACCGCCGAGCCAGAACCGGAGCCGCAGACCTTCACGCCTCCTCCGGTTTTCGCGCCGGCAGTGCCCACGGCCATCAACCCCGACGAACTGATCCACCCCGGCGATACCCCGCCGCCCGTGATCCTCGACAGCCTGCCCCTGCCCGAGCCCATCGCCCAGGCATTGGCCGCCATCGATCCGGAACAATCCGAGCACGACATCCTCTACGCCCTGCCGGACTCGCCGGAGCCGTCGTACAGTTCGGTCGCCAAACACATCGAAGACACGCTGATCGGGCTGCTGGATGACCTGACCTTGCCGGAGCGCCATCGCCCGCAAGCCGAGGCCATGCGCGATCGATTGAAAAACGGCCTGAACTGGTACGAATTGCTACCGATCCTCGACGATCTCGCGACCTTGATGCTGGCCATTACCGACAGTGGCCAGCACGAATTCGAAGCCTACCTGCAGCAACTCAACGAGCGCCTCGAAGCGTTCCAGAGCAACTTGCAGGCCGCCAGCGAAGGCCACGCTGACAACAGCTCTGCGGCGCGAGCGATGGACACGCAGATCCGCGAACAGGTCGACGGCCTGCAGAACAGCGTGCAGGAAGCGGCCGATCTGGATGATCTGAAGCAAGTGCTGGAAAACCACCTCGAAGGCCTGCTCGGCACCATGGATCAGCACCAGAAGCAACGTGACGCCCGGGAACAGGAAGTGGCTGGACGCCTGAAAAGCCTCGCTGAACGCGTCGCACACATGGAGCAGGAAGCGCAGGGATATCGCGAACACCTCGAAGAGCAACGCCAGAAAGCCCTGATCGATCCGCTCACCGGCCTGCCCAACCGCGCCGCCTGGACCGAACGGCTCGAATATGAAATCGCCCAATGGCAGCAGCACGGCAATACCTTGAGCCTGGCCATGCTCGACCTCGATCACTTCAAACGAATCAACGACAACTACGGGCATCTGGCCGGCGACAAGGTCTTGAAAATCATCGCCACGGTGCTGCGCAAGCGTCTGCGGGGCAGTGATTTCATCGCCCGTTTCGGCGGGGAAGAGTTTGTCCTTCTGCTCCCGGCCACCCCGCCGGCGGTCGGCGCCAAACTCCTGGAAACCCTGCGCGCCGCCATCGAAGCCTGCCCGTTTCACTTCAAGGGCGAGCGCGTCACGATTACCGTTTCCATGGGGCTGGCGGCGTTCAGGCCAGGAGAACACAGCGATCTGGTGCTCAAAAGAGCCGATCAGGCGCTTTACCGGGCGAAAAACGCAGGGCGTAACCGGGTAGAGCTGGGCTGAGGCAATTGTTCCATATTGTTTAAATCAGCCCTTTAAGCGTCGAAGCGCAAGGCGATACGTTACACTGTTGCATTATCGTCTTGCGTGTACTGCCCTCTGCCATGAAATTTTTCACCCTCCTCGCGTCGCTCCTCTTACTGGCCGGTTGTGCCAGCGGCCCGCGTTTTGACACCAGCCATCCTTCGGTCAATCACGACAGCCGTGTGCAGTTCGTGATCGTGCACTACACCTCCGCCTCGCTCGAACGCTCACTGCAATTGCTGACCCACGGCGAAGTCAGCAGCCATTACCTGATCGGCGATGACAAGAACGCCACCATCTACAAGCTGATGGACGAAAACCTGCGTGCCTGGCATGCCGGTGAAAGCGAATGGCAAGGTCGTACCTGGCTCAACTCCAGCTCGATCGGCATTGAAATCGTCAATCCGGGTTTCAAGGACACGCCGACCGGTCGCCTCTGGTATCCCTACAGCGAAGCCCAGGTGCAATCGTTGATCGTCCTGCTCAAGGACATCAGCAAACGCCAGGGCATCAGCCCGCGCCACATCATCGGCCACAGTGACATCGCCCCGTTGCGCAAGCTCGACCCGGGGCCGCTGTTCCCCTGGAAGCGACTGGCGGCCGAGGGGCTGGGGCTCTGGCCCGACGAGCAAGCCGTGGCACGCCAGCAAGCGCAGTTCGACGCCGAGCTGCCGAGCATCACCTGGTTCCAGAGCCAACTGGCACGCCTGGGCTACTCGACGCCGCAAACCGGTGAGCTGGATGTAGCGACCCGCCATGTGCTCGCGGCCTTCCAGATGCACTACCGCCCTGCGCGCTTTGACGGCACGCCGGATGCGCAAACGGCAGCGTTGCTGCTGGTGCTGAATCAGACAAAATAATGACGCCCGCCCGACGGTCAGGGCGAAATCGCAATCAGCAGCTATAACTCATTGGTAATTCTTCGGATATCCATGATGGTTGCTACCCGAGAGACGCTGCGTAGCTGGTTTTATCGCCCTTGGTTTCTGGCGATGATCGCGGCTGTCCTCAGTGCGAGCCTGCTGATCACCGGCGGGCTGTTCGTGGCCGTGCGGCAGGTCGAGCAAAGCGAAAGCCAGGAAATGAACGCCCAGGGCGAGCGGTTCCTGGCACGTCTGGAGCAACTCTTCGGCCAGTTGCGCGAAAGCCTCGACGACCTCGAAGCCCAGCCCTTGCGCAGCTGCGACGACGAAATGATCGCCACGTTGCAGCAAGTGACGTTCAACTACCGCTTCGTCTATGAAGCCGCCTACATGGACGCCACGCGGATTTGCTCCAACCGTCCGCGCCAGGAAGGCCTGTCGGTGATCCGTCCTCCGGACATCAAGGGCCCGACCTACAGCTACTGGCTGAACACCACCACCGAACCCGATGAAAACCGCGCAGCGCTGATGCTCGGGCGCGGCAACTTTCGCGTAGCCACCTCGCGCGGACATCTCACCGACATGGTCGACCTGTTGCCCGGCAGCAGCCTGTTGGTAGTGCTGGATCACGGGACCCGGGCGATTCCGGTGCTCGGCGTTCCACAGGTCTGGCCGCCCACCGAGCCCTGGCCGCCGAAAACCCCGAACGCACTGCAAGTCACCCAGTCACACCTGATCTACCGCATGCCCACTGACAACCCGGAATACCAACTGGTGCTGATCAGCCCGCGCACGGGCATGCACATTCCGGAGCTCTGGTGGTGGATGGTGCCTTTCTGTCTGGTGCTCGGTGCGCTGGTGGGCGTTCTGGTGTTCTGGGTCGTGCGCCAGCGCCAGTCGCTCGACGCCGAGCTGCACGGCGCCATCCGCCGTGGCGAGTTGCAGGTGCTTTATCAGCCGATCTTCGATCTCGACAGCCGCAACTGCGTCGGTGCCGAAGCCTTGCTGCGCTGGCGCCGGCCGGACGGCACGCTGACCAGCCCCGACCTGTTCATCCCGATGGCCGAGAACACCGGACAGATTCGCCAGATGACCGACTTCGTCCTGCAACGCCTGCTCGAGCAGTTGGGTCAGTTGCTGCGGGCCAATCCGCAGCTGTACATCTCGGTGAATCTGGCCGCCTGCGACGTGATGGTGCCGCGCATCGGCCAGGTCATGGCGCGGCTGCTGACCCTGCATCGGGTGGCGGCGCGGCAGATTGCTTTCGAGGTGACCGAGCGCGGCCTGATCGATGTGGTAGTAGCCCGGGAAAACCTGCAGGCGCTGCGCGATGTCGGGCATCAGGTGCTGATCGACGATTTCGGCACCGGCTATTGCAGCTTGGCGTACCTGCAAACCTTGCCGGTGGACTGCCTGAAGATCGACAAGGCCTTCATCGACGCCCTCGGTCATGACGCCGCCAGCAGCGGTGTCGCGCCGCACATCATTCACATGGCCCAGGCGTTGGACCTGAAGGTGATTGCCGAAGGAATCGAATTCGAGTCACAAGCGGCGCTGCTGAGCAGCGAAGGGGTGAAGTTCGGTCAGGGCTGGTTGTTCGCCCACGCCTTGAGCGCGGTGCAGTTCATCGAACTGATTACCCGTGGACGGCGACTCGCCGGCCGCCGGATCGACGACGAAGCCTAAACCGCCAGCGCCATATAGAACTGCGTGCCCTGCCCCGGCCGCGAGTAAACGCCCATCCGCCCACCGTGCAACTGGACGATTTCCTTGCACAGCGCCAGACCCAGCCCGGCCCCACCCTTCTTGCGGCCCACCTGAACGAAGGGTTCGAAAATCCGCCCTTGCTGACCGTAGGCAATCCCTTCGCCGTTGTCTTCGACGCTGATGATCACCCGTTCGCCATGGCGACGGGCCTGCAAGCGGATCAGCCCATCGCGCGCCGTGTGGCGTAAGGCGTTGTCGATCAGGTTGTCGAGGACTCGATCGAGCTGCGCCTGATCCGCCTGCAAGCGTGGCAGCGGGCTCTGCGCTTCGACGGTCAAGGTAACGCCCTTCTGCGCTGCGGAATCGGCGAAACGCAAACGCGCCTGTTCAAGCAGGTCCTCGATGGAACACGGCGCCAGTGTGAGTTTCTGCAAACCGCTCTGATAACGCGAAAAGTTGAGCAGATCGTTGATCAACTGCATCAGGCGCTGCATTTCTTCATTGACCGTGTCGAGCAGGTCGGACTCACGCGACTCCGGAGGAAACTTCGCCCGCTCGCGGAACAGTCCGAACGCCATGTGCATGCCCGTGACCGGTGTGCGCAATTCGTGGGAAGCACGCAACACGAACTCGCTGCGCACCCGTTCGAAGGCGCGCTGCTCGGTGACGTCGTGCAGGACCATCACGGCGCCGAGGATATGCCCCTGGGTATGGCTGACCGGCGTCAGGCTGTAGGTCAGCAGGCGCGTTTCGCCGTCGACCTCAATGCTCAAATCTTCCGGCGCCCGCTCAAGGTTGCCACCGCGCAACACCAGTTGCAGCTGTGCATCCAGCTCCGGTCGCTGAAGCGCCGTGCCGAGGCCCTCGCCGAAACGGTCGCTGTCCCAGCCCAGTTGTCGCTGGGCCACCGGGTTCAAGTGTTCCAGACGACCCTGACGGTCGATCATCAGCAAACCGTCATCGATGCTGTCGAGCACCGCTTGCAGGCGCTGCTGGCCGGCGAGCAATTCGTCGACATTGGTCGCCTGATGTTCGCGCAGGGCTTCGGCCATCAGCCCGAAGCGCCGGGTCAGCAGGTTGATTTCCATGGCCGAGGACACCGGCAGGGTCACCTCGAAATTGCCTTGGCCGATATTGTCCGCCGCTTTGGCCAGCGCTTCGATCGGCGCACCAAACCGCCGGGCAATGCCCTGGGCGGTAACGAAGCCAATGATCAGCACCGCCAGCCCCACCAGTCCCAACAGGCCAGCGATCAGCAACGCGCGGTCGCGGGCGGCATGCTGGACAGAATTGATATTGTCCAGTGCGTGCTTGTGCTCGGTAATCAATCCGTTGCGCAGGGTGTTGAAGCGCTCACGCAAGTCGCCACCGCCACTCAGGGCAGCAGCCGGGTCGCGGGAGATGTCGAACGCCTGGAGGAAGCTCAGGTAATCGGCTTTAGCCTGACTGAATCCATACTGGCGATCGTCGTCTTTCTGCTCCTGGGCGATGCCCTCTTCGAGCAACTGGAAGTAATGCTGTTTGGACGCCTCGAACGCCACGGGGTCGGGCTTTTCGGCGAGCATCATGATCAGTTGATCGCCGAGGGTCTGGCGCAGCTTGAGCCCCAGATCGAGGGTGACGAAGTTGTTGCGGATCAGCGCCTCCTGAGTGCCGGCCATCTGCATCACACTGACCAGCCCGAGCATCAGCCCGAGCAAGGCCACGGTGATCAGCGCGGAAATGCTCAGGAACAAGCGAGTCCGCAACTTCATCGCCAGTTTCATCCGCGGATGCTCACAGGTTGTACTGCTTGCGCTTGCGATACAGGGTCGAAGCGTCGATCCCCAAGGTCTTGGCGGCCTGATCGAGAGTTCCGGCGGTCGCCAGTACCGCGCCGATGTGGGCTTTCTCCAACTCGTCGAGGCTCAACGCAGCGCCGACCCGTGGCGCATTGTTCGCCGGTTGTTCGGCCATGCCGAGGTGGCTGATTTCCACACGCTCCTGCGGGCAAATGATGCTGGCCCGCTCGACCACGTTACGCAGCTCGCGGATGTTGCCCGGCCAGCGATAGCCCAGCAGCGCCTCGCGAGCCTCATCACTGAAGCCCCGGGCCGGACGCGCGTATTCCTTGACGAAGCGGGCGAGGAACCGGTCGGCCAAGGTCAGGATGTCTTCGGCCCGCTCGCGCAGCGGCGGCAAATGCAGGGTGATGACGTTCAGACGATAGAGCAGGTCTTCACGGAAACGGCCGTCGCGCACCATGTCCTCAAGATTGAGGTTGGTGGCGGCGAGGATGCGCACATCGGCGCGGCGGGTGACCGGATCGCCTACCCGCTCGTATTCCTTGTCCTGAATGAAACGCAGCAACTTGGGCTGCAATGTCAGCGGAAAATCGCCGATCTCGTCGAGAAACAGCGTACCGCCATCGGCCTGATTGACTCGACCCAGCGTGCTTTCACTGGCCCCGGTGAACGCGCCGCGACTGTGACCGAACAACTCGCTTTCCATCAGTTCGGCGGTCAGCGACGGGCAGTTGATGGTGACGCAGGATTTCTTCTCGCGCTTGCTCCAGCCGTGAATGGCTCGGGCCAGCTCACCTTTACCGGTGCCGGACTCACCGAGGATCAGGATGTTGGCGTCGGTGCCCGCCACTTGCCGCGCCGTTTCCAGGACGACTTTCATCGCCGGGCTGTGGGAATCGAGGCCGTCCTTGGGTTTGCGGATCTCGCCTTCGAGGGCTTCCAGACGCGCCGACAGCTGGCGCACTTCAAGCTGTTTGGCGGTCGCGAGGCGCAATTGATCCGGGCTGCACGGCTTGACCAGATAATCGGCAGCGCCGGCCTGAATGGCGTCCACCGCGGTGTCGACGGCCGAATGGGCGGTGACGATCACCACCCGCATCCACGGCGCCTGAATGCGCATCTGCGCCAATACATCCAGGCCGTTATCTTCGCCCAGACGCAAATCCAGAAAGCACAGATCGAACACCTGGCGTTGCAACAGCGCTTCAGCCTGGGCCGCACTGTTGGCAGTGGCGACAGAATAACCTTCGTCTTCGAGGCAATAACGAAAGGTTCGCAGGATGGCGGATTCATCATCCACCAGCAGAATGCGGCCTTGGTGCTCAGTGGCTGATTCCATTTTTCCTACGCTCCATAAATGAATGTCTTGGGTTAGTCCCGGAAAAATCGGGCAAGTTGCATGGTTGATTCTGATCGATTCCAGTCATAGCAGGGTAGCTCTCTCCTGCCCTCACGGCTAATCCACTGATTTTGTTGATTTTTTAAACATCGCACAGTTTCAGGACGGTTTCCTGCCTCCTTTTCTGACATCCGCACCCTGCTCTCAATTCAAAAAGAATGATTCCTCCTACGAAATAATCGTGCATTACGCACGACGCTGCGAGGGTCATCGTGCAGGATGCGTCGTCAGTAACTTTTGCAGCATCTATAACTAACTGATTTTATTAGATTTTTTTAAACAAAAAAGCTGGCATGCGGGCTGCAATACATCATTCAGCCCGGGCAGAAATGCACTGCCCCCACCGAACAAGAGTGAGGAACCCAGGATGACTCGCCAACGTGCCGCCCAAATGCGTATTTCGCCACTGCATCTGCAGCAGGCCCTGTTTGGCGCACTTGCGCTGCTGATCACTCTGATCGCCTGCCAGCAATATCTGCGCTGGGAGCAGAGCCAGCAGCCTGAGCCCCTGATTTCCATGCAACACGCGACGCAGACGCACTTCAGCGCCGTCAGCAGCAGCCAGGCCGACAACGGCGCGATGCGCATGATGGACGTCGACCAGCCACAACCGCTGGGCGACATGCCCCGTGAAGAACGCTGGGTTTTCTGATTCACGAATCTGGGCGCCCCTGCGCCGAGACCGGCAACATCCCTAAATAGAAGCAAGGAGAATCACCATGTTGAGCTGGGCAATCACATTCCTGATCATTGCCATCATCGCCGCAGTACTGGGCTTCGGTGGTATCGCGGGCACCGCCACGGGTATCGCCAAGATTCTGTTTGTCGTGTTCCTGGTGATGTTCATCGCTTCCTTCTTCTTTGGCCGTCGCGGTCGAGGTTGAACATGAAGGGGTTAAAGACACTGGCAGCCGCCCTGCTCCTGGGCGGTAGTGCCATGGCAATCGCGGCCAATGACGGCCAGGCGCGGGTCAACGAACTGTTGAGTTCCGACCCGCAATACAGGGAAACCTGGGAAGGCGTGGTGAAGAAGGAAGAGCGCCTGCCGGAATGGGTGATGAACCTGTCCGGCACGCCTGACCAGCAGATGAATGCCGTGACCGAAGATGGCGACAAGTATCTGGTCGGTCCGCTCTGCGAATCCGCAGACAAGTGCATGAACCATCGCTTGATCGTCGCGTTCAGTTTCGACAAGAAAGACGCTTACGCCATGCTTGTGGATGTGCCCGAAGGACTGCCGGCGGACAAGTCGCCAACGCGACATGCCACCTACCGCTTCCTCGGCAAACCCGATCAGGGCATGCAAAACCTTCTGATGGAAACGCTGAAGAAAGATCCGAACTGGTATTGAACACGAGGGCAGCCGAAAGGCTGTCCTCCATTGCGTCGGCCCGAGGAAGGCCGGTGCATGACCAGGGGGCCGGGACGTTCTGACTGTTGCAGGGTCGGAGTGACCTACGGGTACAGGGAGTGCCTGCGATGAGGGCCGGGTCAGGGTAAAAGCTGCGACGCAAGTTCGCCAACCGGAGTGGTTCGACGGACTTGCGCTGGGCTTTCAACGTGACAAAACGTTGATCCAGAGCGTTCTGCTCAACTTTTTTATCGCTCACACTGCATGCGAAAGCATTTCGCGGTGTTTCCTGGCGACCGTATATCGAGAAAGAGTCGATCGAGTAAGTCGGACATTTAGTATCCGAACGTAGGCTTTTTCCTAAATTTTTCGTCGAAATCACTCGTTCAAAAAATAACCAACCTACGCTGTAATGGCCGGTTCACGGCACTTATGCCTGCCGAAATGTCGTATTCGAACCGGTTGGGACGCCAGTTTCATAAAAAAAAGCTCATGCCGATTCGGCATAGGGTAGGCGTTTACGGCATTAGACGGCGCAACCTTGCATCGGAATAGTTGCGCCTTTTTTCGCCTGCCGGAGAGCCGTAAATACGCGCTTCGGGGCACCTTATACGGAGGCAGATGCACAGACTTTTCCGCTGATGAGCGTTCCAGTTCCTGCATGTGCCTGAGTCAAACGCAAGTAAGGGTAAAGATAATGAAGAAGGCAAAGCTTAGCCTCGCCTGGCAGATCCTCATCGGTCTGGTATTGGGGATTGCAATCGGCGCGTTGCTTAACCATTTCAGCGCCGAAAAGGCCTGGTGGATCAGCAACGTCCTGCAACCGGCAGGCGATATCTTTATCCGTCTGATCAAGATGATCGTGATCCCGATCGTCATCTCTTCCCTGATCGTCGGCATCGCCGGCGTGGGCGACGCCAAGAAACTCGGGCGCATCGGCCTGAAAACCATCATCTACTTCGAAATCGTCACCACCATCGCCATCGTCGTCGGCCTGCTGCTGGCCAACCTGTTCCATCCGGGTGCCGGCATCGACATGAGCACCCTGGGCACTGTGGACATCTCCAAGTACCAGGCGACCGCCGCCGAAGTGCAGCATGAACACGCGTTCATCGAGACCATCCTCAACCTGATCCCGTCGAACATCTTCGCGGCCATGGCACGCGGCGAAATGCTGCCGATCATCTTCTTCTCCGTGCTGTTCGGTCTCGGTCTGTCGAGCCTGCAGTCGGACCTGCGCGAGCCGCTGGTGAAGATGTTCCAGGGCGTATCGGAAAGCATGTTCAAAGTCACCCACATGATCATGAACTACGCGCCAATCGGCGTGTTCGCCCTGATCGCGGTGACCGTGGCCAACTTCGGTTTCGCCTCGCTGCTGCCGCTGGCCAAGCTGGTGATCCTGGTTTACGTCGCCATCGCCTTCTTCGCCTTTGTGGTATTGGGCCTGATCGCCAAGATGTTCGGTTTCTCGGTGATCAAGCTGATGCGCATCTTCAAGGATGAGCTGGTCCTGGCCTACTCCACCGCCTCCTCGGAAACCGTGCTGCCACGGGTGATCGAGAAGATGGAAGCCTACGGCGCACCAAAAGCCATCTGCAGTTTCGTAGTGCCGACCGGTTACTCGTTCAACCTCGACGGCTCGACCCTGTACCAGTCCATCGCGGCAATCTTCATCGCGCAGTTGTACGGCATCGACCTGTCGATCAGCCAGCAACTGCTGCTGGTCCTGACGCTGATGGTTACCTCCAAAGGTATCGCCGGCGTACCGGGCGTGTCCTTCGTGGTGCTGCTGGCCACCCTGGGCAGCGTGGGTATTCCGCTGGAAGGCCTGGCCTTCATCGCCGGTGTCGACCGTGTGATGGACATGGCGCGTACCGCCCTGAACGTGATCGGCAACGCCCTCGCCGTACTGGTCATCGCTCGTTGGGAAGGCATGTACGACGACGCCAAGGGCCAGCGCTACTGGAACTCGCTGCCGCACTGGCGCAGCAAGGAAAAACTGCCGGCCGGTGACGTTTCGAAAAACTGATCCCCGCCCGCAAGGCACCCTGACAAACCCCGGAGAAATCCGGGGTTTGTCGTTTCTGGCGACCCCGCTATCATTCGCCGCATCTTCCGGGGGATTTGACTGATGCTTAATGGCCTGTGGCTTGGCTTCTTCATCGTGGCAGCCGTTTCGGCGCTGGGGCAATGGCTGATCGGCGGCAACGCCGGGATCTTCGCGGCGATGGTGGAAAGCATTTTTGCCATGGCCAAGCTGTCGGTCGAAGTCATGGTGCTGCTGTTCGGCACGCTGACCCTGTGGCTGGGCTTCCTGCGCATCGCCGAGAAGGCCGGGATTGTCGAGTGGCTGGCCAAAGCGCTGGGCCCGCTGTTCCTGCGGCTGATGCCGGAAGTGCCGGCGGGCCACCCGGCCATCGGCCTGATTACCCTGAACTTCGCCGCCAACGGCCTGGGCCTGGATAACGCCGCCACGCCGATCGGCCTCAAGGCCATGAAGGCGCTGCAAGAGCTCAACCCCAGCTCGACCATCGCCAGCAACGCGCAAATCCTGTTCCTCGTACTGAATGCCTCGTCCCTGACCCTGCTGCCGGTGACGATCTTCATGTATCGCGCCCAGCAAGGCGCGCCGGACCCGACGCTGGTGTTCCTGCCGATCCTGCTGGCCACCAGTTGCTCGACCATCGTCGGCTTCCTGTCGGTGGCGTTCATGCAGCGCCTGCGGGTTTGGGACCCGGTGGTGCTGGCCTACCTGATTCCCGGCGCGCTGATCCTCGGCGGCTTCATGGCGTTGCTCGCGACAATGTCGGCCACCGCACTGGCGGGGCTTTCGTCGATTCTCGGCAACCTGACGCTGTTCGGCCTGATCATGCTGTTCCTGGTGATCGGCGCATTGCGCAAGGTGAAGGTCTACGAAGCGTTCGTCGAAGGTGCGAAGGAAGGTTTCGACGTTGCCAAGAACCTGCTGCCGTATCTGGTGGCGATGCTCTGCGCGATCGGCGTATTGCGCGCATCGGGCGCGCTGGACTTCGGCCTCGACGGCATCCGCCATCTGGTGGAGTGGGCAGGGTGGGACACGCGCTTCGTCGATGCGTTGCCGACCGCCATGGTCAAACCGTTCTCCGGCAGCGCCGCCCGGGCGATGCTGATCGAAACGATGAAGACCTCGGGCGTGGACAGCTTCCCGGCGCTGGTGGCCGCAACGATTCAGGGCAGCACCGAAACCACGTTCTACGTGCTGGCGGTGTACTTCGGCGCGGTGGGCATCCAGCGCGCCCGGCATGCCGTGGGTTGTGCGCTGCTGGCCGAGCTGGCGGGCGTGCTCGGCGCTATCGGCGTCTGCTACTGGTTCTTCGGTTAAGGCTCAAGGCCGGGCAGGTGGGGCAACTCTCTGCCCTTGCTCCACCGCCCACGCCACGACTTTCGCGGTGAGACGATCACTGGCCTGCCCGAACCCGGCCACCACCGCCGGAACCTTCACATCACTGAGCGGCTGACGTTCTTCGAAGCGGCGACTGGCGAGAATCCGCTGGTCGTATCCGCGAACCAGCAACGCATCGACCCGCACCACCACGCTGGCCTGATTGCCCTGATACTCGGTCTGAAACGCCTGCAGGCTGCCGCCCAATTCCAGGTCTGCCTGGAAGTTGCTGTCGTCGGTGCTCAACAGCGATACCCGGCCATCGCGCTGGAATCCATCAAGCAACCGATTACGCATCAGCACCGGTGCCGGATCGCTCCAGCGCGAGGCCTTGTAGCTGCTGATCACATCGCCCTGAGGAATCACCGCAATGCTCGGCCGGTTCAGCGCTTCGCTGGCCTGCAGTTTGTTCAGGCGCAGCGACCAGTGCTGAGCAGCCGCCGAACCGGCCGAGGCGGGTGCCTGTGCCGCCGGCAGGCGATAGACATCCGACGGTTCGGACTTGGGCAGGATCGAGCACGCGCTGATCAGCGTGAAGCCGGCGAAGAGGGCGAGGCGAGTCAGCTTCATGGCGTGAACTCCTTGTTCTTGTCACTGCCCAGCAGGTAACCGCTGGGGTTGGCCTCCAGGCGTTGGGAAATGGCGCGCAGCGAATTCAGAGTCTCCCTCAGTTCGCGGATCGCCGGGGCCAGGCCGTTGAGGCCCTGCATGCCGCTGTCGAGGGAATTCTGATTCTTGCTGAGCAGGCCGTTGATGGTGACGCTGCTTTGCTCCAGGGATTTCATCGCCTGTTCGGCACTGCCGAGCGCCTGTTTGCCCTGATCGTTGAGCAGGCCGTTGGCGTTGCGCATCAGCGCGGACGTCTGTTCGAGCATGTTGCCGGCCTGTTTGCCGACCGTCGCCAGTTGCTGCATGGCCTGACGCAGGTCGCCGCGCTGATCGTTGATCGAGCCGGTGGTCTGCTCCAGATGCTCGAGGGTCTTGCTCACGCGCTCGATGTTGTCGGCAGAGAACATCTGATTGGCATTACTGAGCAACGTCGTGACCCCGCTCATCAAATCGTTGCTGTCGCTGAGCAGCCGCGAGATGGGCGAGGGCGAGGCGACGATGGTCGGCAGGTTGCCGTCATGGCCCTTGAGTTTCGGACTTTGCGGCGTGCCTCCGCTGAGCTGGATGATCGAGGTGCCGGTGATCCCGGCCAGGGCCAGTTTGGCTTCGGTATCTTCCTTGACCGGCGTGTCGCCGGCCAGACGAATGCGTGCCAGCACCCGACGTGGGTCCTGCGGGTCGAGGCGCAGGCTGACCACGTCGCCGACCTTGATCCCGCTGTACTGCACCGGGCTGCCCCGGGACAGGCCGCTGACCGCCTCGTTGAACACGACTTCGTAATCCTTGAACTCGGTGTCGACACTGGACTTGGCGAGCCACAGACCGAAGAGCAGGGCGCCTGCCACCACAATCACCGTGAACAGGCCGATCAACACATGATGGGCTCGGGTTTCCATGTCAGACCTCGTTGAGCTGTTTGGCGGCGTCCAGCGCCGAGCGGCCGCGAGGGCCGTGGAAGTATTCGTGAATCCACGCGTCGTCGGTTTCCGAGACCACGTCGATGGGACCGGCCACCAGCACCTTCTTTTGCGCCAGTACCGCGACGCGGTCAGTGATGGTGTAGAGCGTGTCGAGGTCGTGAGTCACCAGAAACACGCTCAGGCCCAAGGCATCGCGCAGGGTCAGGATCAATTGGTCGAACTGCGCCGCGCCAATCGGATCGAGGCCGGCGGTGGGTTCGTCGAGAAACAGGATGTCCGGGTCCAGCGCCAGCGCCCGGGCCAGTGCCGCGCGCTTGATCATGCCGCCGGACAGCGAAGCCGGGTACTTGTCCGCTGCCGACAGCGGAAGACCGGCCAGCGCCAGCTTCACCGCCGCCAGATGCTCGGCGTCGTCGCGGCTCAGACCGGCGTGTTCGATCAGGGGCAGGGCGACGTTCTCGGTGACGGTCAGCGACGAAAACAGCGCGCCTTTCTGAAACAGCACGCCAAAGCGCCGCTCGATCAGCGAGCGCTCATGCTCCGGCAGGCTCGGCAGGTTCTGGCCGAACACCTTGACCATGCCTTCGCTGGGCTGGCGCAAGCCGACGATGCTGCGCAGCAACACCGACTTGCCGCTGCCGGAGCCGCCGACCACGGCCAGGATTTCGCCTTTGTACAAGTCGAGATCGAGGTTCTCGTGCACGCTCTGGCTGCCGAAGCGATTGCACAGGCCACGAACTTCGATCACCGCCTCGGAGGGCGCGCGGGGTAGACGACTCACCAGCCCATCTCCATGAAGAACAGCGCGGCGACCGCATCAAGCACGATCACCACGAAAATCGATTGCACCACGCTGGAGGTGGTGTGGGCGCCGACCGATTCGGCGCTGCCGCTGACCTTGAAGCCTTCCAGACAGCCGATGGCGGCGATCAGGAAAGCAAAGATCGGGGCTTTGACCAGGCCCACCAGGAAATGTTGAATCCCTATGTCGCTTTGCAGCAGCGACAGGAACATCGCCGGCGAGATATCCAGCGACACCGCGCAGACCACCGCGCCGCCGACGATCCCGCAAATCATCGCCAGAAAGGTCAGCATCGGCAGCGCCACCAGCAGCGCCAGCACCCGTGGTACCACCAGTAATTCCATGGGGTCGAGGCCAAGCGTGCGAATCGCGTCGATTTCCTCGTTGGCCTTCATCGAGCCGATCTGCGCGGTGAAGGCACTGGCCGTGCGGCCGGCCATCAGGATCGCTGTGAGCAACACGCCGAACTCGCGCAGGAAGGCGAAGCCCACCAGATCCACGGTGAATACGCTGGCACCGAAACTGGCCAGCACCGTCGCCCCGAGGAACGCCACCACCGCGCCCACCAGAAAGGTCAGCAACGCCACGATGGGCGCGGCGTCGAGGCCGGTCTGTTCGATGTGGGCGATCATCGGCGTGATCCGCCAGCGCTTGGGCCGGAACAGGCTGCGGGCGATGGTTTCGAGAATCAGGCCGACGAAGCCGAGCAATTGCAAGGTGTCTCGCCAGACCGTGTCGACAGCCCGACCGATGCGCGTCAGCAGTTGCACACTGACGCTGATTTCCGGTTCCTTGATCGGCACGCAGAAATCGGTCAGCGAGCGATACACGGTCTGCAGCAGGGCGCGGTCGGCGCTGGAAATCGTGCAGTCGGGGTGTTCGGCGGACTTGCCCAGCCGCTCCGAGCCGAGCAGTTCCACCAGCAGCGACGCACCGGCGGTGTCGAGGGCGCCGAGGCCGTTGAGGTCGATGGGAGTGTTGGCGTCGTACTGGCCGTGGAGCGTTTCGCTCAGTTGCTTGAGGTCGGCGTAATGGGCAAGCGTCCAGTCCCCGGTGACCCGCAGGCGGGCAGGGGTGATCGAGGTGTCCAGGCGGGCACTGCCGGTCATTGGGCTGCTGGTCATAAGCTCCGTGCTTGTTCGGCTATCGAGACGAACCTACGTAATAGCACGAACCCGGTTACTTTTCTTTGGTCGGTGTGCTGTCCGTGACCTCGAAGCGCAGCACGCCAATCACCTGACCGTCTTCGGTCAACACCCGCACCTGCCACTTGCCTGCCGGGTTGCCGGGGAAGTTCTGCTTGTGGGTCCAGGCCCGGTAGCCTTCCTTGCGCCCGCCGTGGATGTCGAGGGCGATGCGGTCGACCTCTTTGCCGTTGAACTGCCAGACGTGATAAATCCGCTCGTCGAGCCCGCGCGGCGCGTTGATCGCGGTGTAGGCGTAGAGCCCGCCGCCACGGATCTGTTCGGCGCTGACTTCCTTGAGGCTGGCCCCCGGCACCCGGTCCTGCACCTGGGTGCTGATCGCCACGTCGGTCATCCACAGCGTCGCCGGCGGCACCCACGAACGCAGGACCCAGCCCACGCCACCGATGCCGACCGTGATACACAGGATCGCCAAGGCATTGCGCACGGTGCGGATCGGGAAGATCGACGCCAGGCTCGGGAACGACAACACCACCGCAATCCCCAGCGCCCATTTGAAGCTCTGCGAAGTGGTCAGGTGCATGATCACCGGCAGCGCGGTGAGCAGGGCGGCGAACAGGGTCAGGGTGTGCAGCGCGAGGAACGCCCAGCGCCGTGGCGCCAGCCACTTGTAGTACAGCGGGTCGACGATCGAGATCAGCGCCGCGATGCACAGCAGCCCGGTGAAAAACAGCTGACCGCTGTTCCAGGTGGTGGTGATGAAGAAGAACGGCAGGACGAAAAACAGGCTTTCCTGGTGGATCATCTGCGTCGCGTAACGCAGCAGCGGCTGAGGGATTTCCCGTTTGAAGATGCGCGTGAACAGTTTGGTCAGGCTGTTTTCCAGCATCAGCCAGATCCAGCTCAGCAGCATGATCGTGGTGATCCAGCTCGCCAGCCCCTGCTGCCGGTCGACCAGAATGAAGCTGCCGACTCCGGAGATGAAACCACCGAGCGCAATGACCCCGGGGTAGCGCTTCATCAGTTCGAGAATGCGCTGGATCAGGAGGGTCAATTTAGACATGGGGGCGGTTCACGACTGGATAGGAAAAAAACCTCGACAGAGTACCGCCCGCCGGGCCGTGTGGCGAGGCTGCCGGTCAGTCTGGATGCACGGACTTGCGCCGATGCAGGCGCCAGCCGAGCAGAATCAGCACCAGCACGCCCAATCCGCCCGCCAGCAGCCACAACACCTGATCGTCGCTGAGCAGCGGTTTCTCGATCCGCAGATAGCCCGGTTGCAGCAACAACTCGCGCATGGCCTTGTTCGCCGCCTCCAGCGTCACGCCTTGCAGCTCCCGCGCAGGATCGGCAAAGCGGCCATCCTCGTAGTCGCCCAGCGCGCTCCAGTAATAGTCGGCCATGGCGCTGGTGCCTTGCACGGCCCAGGCCTGGTGGGCAATGGCGGCTTGTTTCAAGCGATTGAAGGTGTCGGCGTCGAGGCCGTTTTTCAGCAGGTCGGCCTTGAGGTCTTCCAGCACCTGCTCGGCTTCGGCGATATCGCCGCGATCCAGGTCGGCGTTGAGGCTCATGAAACCGACGCCGCCAAACACTTCGCGCTCGGCCCACGGCCCGTAGGACAAACCGTGGTTCAGGCGCAGTTGGCGGTACAACGCCCACTCCAGGTATTCCTTGAGCAGGTCGAAGGTTTCGTCGTACTGATCGTCCAGCACCGGCTCCGGCACCAGCCAGTGCAGCTTGGCGCTGTTGCCGATGAAACCGCGAGTGATCGTGCGTTCGTGAGCGGCGCTGGCGCGGATGTCCGGCAGCGGACGGTGTTCGCTCGGCTCGACCGCTTCCAGCGCGCCCCATGCCCGTTCCAGATAGGCCGGCAGCAGTTTGTCGAGGTCGCCGACGACAATCAGGGTCATGTTGTTCGGCGCGTACCAGGCCTTGCGCACCTTCTCCAGTTGTTCGCGAGTCAGGCCATCGACTTCGGCCCGCTGCGGGCATTTCAGACCCAGCTCGACCGCCAGCTGATTGCTCGCGGTGTGGCCCAGGTCCTGCCGGTCGAGGAAGCGTTGCAACCGGGTGTAATGGCCGCCGTCCTCGCGCTCGACCACCCGTTTCGCGGCGTTGATCGCGTTGTCATCGAAGCGGGTCTGGGTCAGCAGTGCCAGCAGCAGGTCGAGGACCTTGCGCTGGTTTTTCGCCGGGGCTTCGATGACGAACGTGGTGTCGGCGTTGCTGGTGAAAGCGTTCCAGTCGCCGCCGAGGGCCTGCATGCGTTCTTCGAGGCCACCTTCGCCGGTGGCGTCGATGCCGCTGAACAGCAAGTGTTCGAGCAGGTGCGGCAGCTCCTTTTCATTGCAGTCGAAATCGTCGAGACCGACGCCGATCACCAGCCGGATAGCCACGTGCCCACGCTCGGTGCCGGGCTTGAGCAGCAATTGCAAACCGTTGGGCAGCGCATAGCCTTCGACCTGAAAACGATCCAGGGCGAAGGCGGGCAGGGAACCGAGCAGCAGACAAGCGAACAACAGGCAACGCATAACGAGCTTCCATACGGCTGAATTGGAGATCCGTGTCGTCAGTCCGGCCGCGAGGCCAAACCTTGAGTTACTGACTGACCACAACCCCAGACGTTCAAGGCGAATGCGTGATGTCCGCCATATCGTCCGCCGCCAGCGCGCCGGTATCGGAAGTTTCCAGCACCACATAGGCGCTGCTGCAGAACAGCGAATTCAAACGTTTCATGTCGGCAATCAACTCCAGGTGCAACGAACTGGTCTCGATACTCTGCACGATCTTGCGTTGCAACCGGCTGACATGGGCGTGGGCCAGACGCCGCTCCTGGGCGCGAAAGCGACGTTTCTCGCGCAGCAACTGACGGGCGCTTTCCTTGTCGCCGCTGAGGAACACCGACAGCCCCAGCCGCAGATTCGCAATCAACTGCTGTTGCAGGCCGGCGAGTTCTTCCAGACCGTCTTCGGAAAACGACCGGCGTTGCGAAGTCTTCTGCTGCTGCACTTTGCGCAGCATGCGTTCGATCAGGTCGCTGGCGAGTTTGAGGTTGATCGCCAGCTCGATGATTTCCGCCCAGCGCCGACTGTCCTGCTCGCCGAGATCCTCGCGAGGCATCTGCGCCAGGTACAGCTTGATCGCGCTGTACAGCGCTTCGACGTCATCGGTCAGCTTGCGCATTTCCTGGGTGACGGCGGTCTGTTTGCCGCGCAGCACGTCGAGGGTCGCATCGAGCATGTTGTCGATCAGGTCGCCCATGCGCAGGGTTTCCCGGGCGGCGTTGGCCAGTGCCAGGCTCGGCGTGACCAGCGCGGTGGGATCAAGGTGGCGGGGCTTGGCGGTGCCGTTGACCTCCGGCCGCTCCGGCAGCAGCCAGGCGCACAGCCGCGCCATCGGCCCGACGCTCGGCAGCAGGATCAGGCAGCGCGCGGTGTTGTAGAGCAGGTGAAAGCCGATGACCATTTCCTGGGGGCTGAAATCCAGGCTGTCGATCCAGTGCACCAGCGGATCGAGTACCGGAATGATCAGCAACAGCCCGATCAGTTTGTACAGCAGGCTGCCCAGCGCCACCTGCCGGCCGGCGGCGTTCTGCATGCTGGTGCTCATGAACGCCAGCACGCCGCTGCCGATGTTGGCGCCGATCACCAGACCGATCGCCACCGGCAGGCTGATCACCGCAGCGCCGGCGAGCGTCGCGGTCAGCAGCACGGCCGCCAGGCTGGAGTAGGAAATCATCGCGAACAGCGCGCCGACCAGGGCGTCGAGCAGGATATCGCCGGTCAACGAGGCGAAAATCACCTTCACCCCTTGGGCATGGGTGATCGGCGCAGCGGCCTCGACGATCAGTTGCAGCGCCAGAATGATCAGCCCCAGCCCAATGGACACGCGGCCCATCTGCCCGAGCCGCGTCTGTTTGCGCGACAGAAAGAAAATCACCCCGATAAAAATCAGCAGCGGCGACAGCCACGACAGGTCGAACGTCAGCACCCGCGCCATCAGTGCCGTACCGACGTCGGCACCCAGCATGGTCGCCAGGGCCGGGGTCAACGCCATCAGGCCCTGACCGACAAACGACGTCACGAGCATGGCGGTGGCGTTGCTGCTCTGCACCATCGCGGTCACGAGGATACCGGCGACAAAGGCCAGCCCGCGTTTGGACATGTTCTGGCCGATCACGTGGCGCAGATTGGTGCCGTACACCCGCAGGATGCCGGTTCGAACGATGTGCGTGCCCCAGATCAGCAGGGCCACGGCAGACAGCAAATTGAGCAGGGTGAGCATGCAGACCCCCTGTAATGGCAGCGCCCCAGAGGGGCAAGTTGACGGTACCGCGCAATTTCTACGTTCTGATACTTAAGCTGTAGTTGGCTAACGGTCTGGGCGCCAGCATTGCACAGCTAAAGCGGGGATTGAAACAAAAGTGTCATGAAAACAGGTTCATGCAGCCATGAAAAAAGGGCCCGAAGGCCCTTTGATTATCAGCGCAGCGTTCGGGTTACTGACCCGGAATATCCTTGCGCAGTTTCACCGGGTCCTGCTGTTTGCGTTTTTTCGCGATAGCGGTGCGCATCTTGATGTTGATCGCTTCGACCGCCAGCGAGAACGCCATGGCGAAGTAGACGTAGCCTTTCGGTACGTGCACGTCGAACGATTCGGCAATCAGCACGGTGCCGACCACCAGCAGGAACGACAGCGCGAGCATTTTCAGCGACGGGTGCTTGTCGATGAATTCGCTGATCTTGCCCGAGGCCAGCATCATCACCAGCACGGCCACGATGATCGCCGCGACCATGACCGGAACGTGGGACACCATGCCGACGGCGGTGATCACCGAGTCCAGCGAGAACACGATGTCGATGATTGCGATCTGGATGATGGTGTAGAGGAAGTTGCCGCCCTTGCCCGAAGGCTCGTCGTCGCTTTCATCTTCACCTTCCAGTGCGTGGTACATCTCCTGGGAGCTTTTCCACAGCAGGAACAGGCCACCGAAGAACAGGATCAGGTCGCGACCGGAAATGCCCTGGCCGAACACTTCGAACAGGTCGGCGGTGAGGCGCATGACCCAAGTGATCGACAGCAGCAACAGGATCCGCGTGATCATGGCCAGGCCAAGACCGAAGATCCGGGTGCGCTGCTGCATGTGTTTGGGCATGCGGCTGACCAGGATCGAAATCATGATGATGTTATCGATGCCCAGAACGATTTCCAGGGCGGTCAGGGTGAAGAAGGCAACCCAGATCTCAGGGTTGGTCAGCCATTCCATGTGTATTCCTTTGAGCGAGTGTTAAACCAGGACGCCAGCAATCAGCTGGCGTCCGGGTGAGTTTGGTGCCGTTACAACGTGCTGAACAGCGGGAAAGTCCCCAACAGCAAGGCGGCGACCAGTATGCACAGGCAGACCAGCACTGCCCACTTCAGGGTGAAACGCTGGTGATCGCCGAACTCGATGCCCGCCAGTGCCACCAGCAGGTACGTCGACGGCACCAGTGGGCTCAGCAGGTGAACCGGCTGACCGACGATCGAGGCACGGGCCATTTCCACCGCGGTGATGCCGTAATGGCTGGCCGCTTCGGACAACACCGGCAACACACCGTAGTAGAACGCGTCGTTCGACATGAAGAACGTGAACGGCATGCTTACCAGCGCTGTGATCACCGCCAGGTACGGGCCGAGGAAATCAGGGATCACCGCCAGCAGGCTTTTCGACATCGCATCGACCATGCCGGTGCCCGACAGGATACCGGTGAAAATGCCCGCCGCGAAGATCAGACTGACCACCGACAGCACGCTGCCGGCGTGGGCCGCGACGCGATCCTTCTGCATTTGCAGGCAAGGGTAGTTGACGATCATGGCAATACTGAACGCCACCATGAACAGCACCGGCAGCGGCAACAGGCCGGCAATCAACGTGCACATCAGCGCCAGGGTCAGCAGGCCGTTGAACCAGATCAGTTTCGGACGGCGGGCATCCGGGAATTGCGAGACGCTGATTTCGCTGTGATCGATTTCGTCGCCGATCAGGTGCAGCTCACCCAGACGCGCACGCTCACGTTTGCCGTAGAAGTAGGCAATGATCAGGATCGCCACCACACCGGCAGCCATCGCCGGGATCATCGGTACGAAGATGTCCGACGGGTCCACATGCAGCGCACTGGCGGCACGGGCGGTCGGGCCACCCCATGGGGTCATGTTCATCACGCCACCGGCGAGGATGATCAGACCGGCCATGATCCGCGGGCTCATGCCGATGCGGCTGTACAGCGGCAGCATGGCGGCCACGCAGATCATGTAAGTGGTCGCGCCGTCACCATCGAGGGAAACGACGAGCGCCAGTACGGCGGTGCCGACCGAAACCTTCAGCGGGTCGCCCTTGACCAGTTTGAGGATCTTGCGCACGGCCGGGTCGAACAGGCCGGAGTCGATCATCAGGGCGAAATACAGAATCGCGAACATCAGCATCACGCCGGTCGGCGCGAGCTTGGTAATACCTTCGAGCATCATCGGGCCGATCTTCGGAGCAAAGCCACCGAACAGGGCGAACAGGATCGGGATGATGATCAGAGCGATCAGCGCAGACAGGCGCTTGGTCATGATCAGGAACATGAACGTGATGACCATGGCGAAGCCAAGGAAAGTCAGCATGGGAATACTCCAGGCGTAGCGCGGCTAAGTAAGTGAGCGGATCGGGCGGGATCAGCGCAGAACGGGAAGCACGAGGCGTACGGGCGGAGTTGCAGCGAGGAGGCGGGTTGCAGAGGACATCAGAATCACCATTGTTGTTGTTAATTGGGCCTGTCGTGCGAGCAATCACACGCGTTGGCCAACCGGTCTGTTGCCGGCAGTGGGGGCGATCCTAATCGGGGAACCTTTCAGCTACCTTTCGCGGATGAAAGGTCTGACGGGAGGCTCGGACAGTTTCGTGCAACAAGTGAATCTGCAATAGAACGTGATCGTAAGATCCTTCCGGAGATTTTGAAGGGCCATGTTCACCGCTGTATGGAAGGCATTCGCAATGCTAGGCTTGCGACTACGGCAAAGTTTGAGAGGAGCTCCAACCAATGCTCAACAGCGTTGATTTAGACAATTTCGGCCCATTACAGAAAATTCGCTGGAGCAAGCTCTCAAACCTGAATCTGATCATCGGTGCAAACAGTGCTGGCAAAACCTTTTTGCTCAAGGCGCTGTATTGCACGATGCGAACACTCGAAGAGTATCAGCGGGGAAATGATCAGCGTTCGGCAGCAGAAATCCTGACTGACAAGCTTTATTGGACATATCAGGCCGACAAGATTGGCGATCTGGTAACCAAAAGTGCAGACGGCCCTTTGTCCTGCAGAGTCAAGGTGGATGCGCGTGAATTTCGTTACAGCTTCGGCAAAGATACGACGAAGAACATCACTTCTTTAGAGAACCACGTCCCACCTCGGAGCAGCAATTCAATTTTTCTTCCTCCCAAGGAAGTGCTTTCGCTGCAACACATCATTCTAAAAAGCCGCGATATTGATAAGGACTTCGGATTCGACGACACCTACTACGACTTGGCCAAAGCCCTGCGCCTCCTTCCTACGAAAGGAAGAAACCACGCGCACTTCGCAAAAGCCAGAGAGAACCTGGAAGAGATGTTCGGGGGAAAAGTCGAATTCGATAGCAGTTCAAATCGCTGGCAATTCAAGAAGGGCAACCAGAAGTTCCAGATCGGATCAACGGCTGAGGGCATCAAGAAAATTGCCATTCTCGATACCTTGCTGGGCAACCGTTTTTTGACGAAAGACTCGATGGTATTCATTGACGAACCGGAGTCAGCTCTTCACCCGGTTGCCATTACCAAACTGGTAGAAATCATCGTATCCCTGGCCGGAAGTGGCATTCAGTTTTTCATTGCCAGTCACTCGTATTTCGTCATCAAAGCTTTGTATCTGGCGGCTCAAAAACAACAAATATCCATTCCGGTCTTGTCGTCTATTGATGGTGAATGGATGGGTGATGATCTGCTCAAAGGCATGCCGACAAATCCGATTGTTGATGAATCAATTCGACTCTATGAGGAAGAAGTGGAGTTGGCATTGGGATGAGCATTTCAATCCAGGAATCCGGAATGAATTTCGGACCTTACCCTAAGGACAAGTGCTTCCCGATTGAGACCAGCCCAATTTTCACCAGATTGGGAGAAGGGTTAAAGGTCTCTGAGTTTGTTCTATTGCGAGATGCACCAAATAATACTCAGGCAGCTTGGTTCATAGAGGCAAAATCAAGCGCACCACGAGAGCATGCGATCTACGTTGAGGAAATCCGACAGAAATTTACAAACTCGGTGCAACTGACATTCGCTGCCTGCCTCAAGCGTCATGATGATGCAGAGGATCTTCTTCCTGCAGAGTTCAGGAAGCTGAATCTTGGCAACTGTCCGGTAAAGTGTGTTCTGGTGATCCGCAATTTTCGTAAAGAATGGATTGCCCCTCTGCAGGAGTCATTGAGCAGAGAAATGAGAACACTGGTAAAGACTATGGGCTTCAGCCCTACGTCGGTCGTAGTCATCAACGACGAGAAGGCGCGAGAACTCAACCTGATCACCTGACGCGACGGTGGAATCACTATGACTGATTTGCACGGCGGTGGCTGCCACTGCGGACGTATCCGCTATCAGTTCAGCGGAGCATTGCACGACATCGCCCACTGTCATTGTTCGATTTGCCGAAAAGTCAGCGGTGGCATCGTCACCACCTGGATCACGCTGCCGGCAGCGAACTTCCTGTGGCTGGCCGGAACACCTTCGCGCTACGACTCTTCAGACAGCTGCGCACGGTTCTTCTGCCCGAACTGCGGCGCACAACTGGCGCTGGTGACGCTGCTCAGCCCCGAGAGCATCGATCTGACGGTCGCCACACTGGATCATCCGGAGCAGGCCGCCGCAGAGCGGCATATCTGGACCGACAGCCAGTTGCCATGGCTGCACCTGGACGAGCATTTACCTGGCGAACCCGAAGAAACCATCTGATTAAAAAACAGACAGATCCAGCGGCCGCATCGCGCCCATCCAGATTGCATGGTCGGTGTGGTCGAGCAAGTCATCGCCGGTGTCCGGGTGCAGGAACACCACCAATCCCTTGCGATTGAGCGCCAGCCACGGCAGCACATCGCCGATCAGCTCCGGGCCGAAGGCCAGCTGGCAGCTCCAGTCCGGGTGCGGGCCGACCGGGCGTTCATGCACGCGGCCCATCTTCAATGGAAATAATTGCGCGGCCTGCTCACACAGTGCCCGCGCCTGTTCGATCGTGCTGGCGTCGTAATAAACGTGGGCGTGATAACCCTTGATCGTCTGCATCGCAAACCCTCTGAATCGGTTCGAACCCTCGGCGTTGCCCGTATGTCACACGCCATACAAGGGAAAACAAAAGGGACCTCAGCCATGAAAAATGCCGAAACCCCGGCGGTGAAAGTGGTGCTCTATGGTGCCATGAGTAGCCTGGGCAGCGCGTTGATGGCTGAACTGCTGCGTCGCCAGCATGAAGTCATTGCCATCCTCGACGATTTGACGGCGCTCGCGCCACGGCCGGGGCTGCGCACCAAAAGCGGCGACCTGCTCGATGCCGAGCGGGTCAACCAGAGTGTCGCCGGCAGCTCGGCAGTGATCTGCCTGCTGAATGCGCCGGGCTTGCCGCTGAGCAGCGATCATGTCGAAAAATCCGTGGTGCTGGGGCCGGTGGAACAGGTGCTGGCGGTGGATGCGCTTATCGATGGGCTACAGGCGGCAAACGTCTCGCGGCTGTTTGTCATCGGCGAATTCGAAGCACTGGACGATCCGGAAAACGCCGACCCTCTGCAACGCCACGCCGCTCTGGAAGTACGCGAAGCCCTGCAAAGCAGCCCGCTGCACTGGACGCTGGTGAACGCACCGCGCAGCGTCGCCGGGCTGACGATCGAGCATTTCAGTCAGGTCGGCCGCACGCTGGAACCGGGTCTGGCCGAACCGCTGGAACGCCTGAACCGGGTGGCGGTGGGGATTGCCGATGAGCTGCGACTGAATCTGCATATCCATCAACACGTGGATTTTGTTGCCGCTTCCTGAGCCGTCAAACCGCAATCGCCGGCAGCGGCAGCCCGGCCAGGGATTCGGCGCTGCTCGCCTGTTCGGCCATCAGCCAATCGACGAACGTCTGGATTAACGCGCCCCGGCGCTTGCGCTGCGGCAGCACCACGTAATAACCGAGTCGCGACAGGGTGGTCTCGGCGATCGGCCGGCACAACAGCCCTTGGGTGAGCAAGTTATCCACAAGGTGCCGCCAGCCGATGGCCACGCCCTGCCCGCCAATCGCCGCTTGAATCAGCAGGGTGTAATTGTCGAAGCGCAGCTGGCCCGGCGCTGGCGGCGCGCTGATGTTCAGCGCGCGGAACAGCCCGCTCCAATCGAACCAGTTGCTGCTGTTTTCCCCGCGCAGGTGCAGCAGCGGAAACTCCATCAGTGCCTGGGCCGGCAAGGGCAGGGGACGATCCTTGAGCAATTGCGGGCTGCAAACAGGAAACACTTCTTCGCTGAACAACCAGTGACTCTCGCCCTGTTTGAAGCGACCGTCGCCGAATAGCACGGCAACATCGACATCCGGACGCAGCATGTTGTGATTGCGCTCGCTGGTGACCAGGCTCACATCCACCTGTGGATAAGCTTCATGGAAGCGGTGCAGGCGCGGCATCAGCCAATACGCAGCGAAGGCGAAGTCGGTAGCGACCTGCAGCACTTCGTGCTGCTGTTGTGAGCTGATCGCGCTTAATCCCGCGTCGATATTCTGTAAACCAAGGGTAACTTGCTCGAACAGGATCGAGCCGACCTCGGTCATTTCGATGCCACGGTAGATACGATCGAACAGCCGCGTGCCGAGCTGTTCTTCCAACCGTTTGATTTGTTGGCTGATTGCCGGTTGCGTCGTACCCAGTTCAACAGCGGCGGCGGTAAAACTGTGATGACGAGCCGCCGCCTCGAAGGCGCGCAGCAGGTCCAGCGACAAATCACCGAGGGCTTGATACATAAGCTGTGCTTATCCTAGTCATTGTCCGGCGCGGGCTTTACCGGAGATTGCGGGGAATCCATGCTCGATCGCAGCAATATCGCATAAATATTCACTATGGAATGCCGCGATCACATGAAGCGCAAGAACATTCTTTTCATCATGGCCGATCAAATGGCCGCGCCAATGTTGCCGTTCTACGGCCCGTCGCCGATCAAACTGCCGAATCTCAGCCGCCTCGCCGAACAAGGCGTGGTGTTCGATGCCGCGTATTGCAACAGCCCGCTGTGTGCGCCGTCGCGTTTCACCCTGGTCAGTGGCCAGTTGCCGAGCAAGATCGGCGCCTACGACAACGCCGCCGATTTCCCCGCCGACATTCCCACCTACGCGCATTACCTGCGCCGCCTCGGCTATCGCACCGCGCTGTCGGGCAAGATGCATTTCTGCGGCCCCGATCAACTGCACGGTTACGAAGAACGCCTGACCAGCGACATCTATCCGGCCGACTACGGCTGGGCGGTGAACTGGGACGAGCCTGATGTGCGGCCGAGCTGGTATCACAACATGTCGTCGGTGTTGCAGGCCGGCCCGTGCGTACGCACCAATCAGCTCGACTTCGACGAAGAGGTGGTGTTCAAGGCTCAGCAATACCTGTTCGACCATATCCGTGAGGATGGCGATCAGCCGTTCTGCCTGACCGTGTCGATGACTCACCCCCACGACCCGTACACGATTCCCAAGGCGTTCTGGGATTTGTACGACGATGCGGATATCCCACTTCCGACGACGCCGGATCAGCATTCACTCGATCCGCATTCCCAGCGTTTGCTCAAGGTCTACGACCTGTGGGACAAGCCGCTGCCTGTGGATAAAATCCGCGACGCCCGTCGGGCGTACTTCGGTGCATGCAGCTATATCGACGCCAACGTCGGCAAACTCCTGCAAACCCTCGAGGATTGTGGGCTGACGGACGACACCGTCATCGTGTTCTCCGGTGACCATGGCGACATGCTGGGAGAGAAGGGCCTCTGGTACAAAATGCACTGGTACGAAATGGCCGCGCGAGTGCCCCTGTTGATAAGTGCACCTGGCCAGTTCCAATCAGGCCGTGTCAGCGCCGCGGTGTCCACCGCCGATCTGTTGCCGACCTTCGTCGAACTGGCCGGCGGCAGCCTGGAGCCTGACCTGCCGCTGGACGGCCGTTCGCTGGTTCCGCACCTGCAAGGGCAGGGCGGTCACGACGAAGTGTTCGGCGAATACATGGCCGAAGGCACCGTCAGCCCGCTGATGATGATCCGCCGTGGCGCCTTCAAATTCATCTACAGCGAAACCGACCCTTGCCTACTCTTCGATGTGGATAACGATCCACGCGAGCAGGAAGAACTCAGCCAATCACCGCAACATCGCCAGCTGTTCGACGATTTTCTTGCTGAAGCACGGGCCAAGTGGGACATCCCGGCAATTCACCGCGAAGTCCTCGAAAGCCAGCGCCGTCGGCGTTTCGTCGCCGAGGCGCTGACGATCGGCAAGCTGAAGAGCTGGGATCACCAGCCGCTGGTAGACGCCAGTCAGCAATACATGCGCAACCACATCGACCTCGATGACCTGGAGCGCAAGGCCCGTTATCCACAACCCTGCCAAAACCAATAACGTTAAGGGGAAGTCCATGGTCAAGTTATCCACAGTCCTGACGGTCAGCCTGCTGGCACTGGGCAGCGCATCCGCGTTCGCCGAGAGCTGCGACACGGTGAAAATGGCCGACCCCGGCTGGAGCGACATCGCCGCGACCAATGCCATCACCGGGTTTCTGCTGGATGGCATGGGCTACAAGGCCAAGGTCGACACCCTCGCGGTGCCGATCACCTTCGGCGGCTTGAAGGATGGCCAGGTCGACGTGTTCCTCGGCAACTGGATGCCGGCGCAGCAGGGTTTCTACGACAAATTCGTCGCCACCGGTGACGTCACCCAATTGGCGAAGAACCTCGACGGCACCGAATTCACCCTGGCCGTGCCGGATTACGTGTGGGACGCGGGTGTGCATAGCTTTGCCGACCTGAATAAGTACGCCGATAAATTCGAGAAGAAGATTTACGGCATCGGCTCCGGCGCGCCAGCGAACATCTCGCTGCAAGAGATCATCAAGAAAAACGACTTCGACCTGGGCCAGTGGAAGCTGATCGAGTCCAGCGAACAGGCGATGCTGGCTGAAGTCTCGCGGGCGGTGAAGAAACAGAAATTCGTCACTTTCCTCGGCTGGACCCCGCACCCGATGAACGTGCAGCTGAAAATGCATTACCTCAAGGGCGGCGAGAAGTACTTCGGCGACACGGGTAGCGTCTACACCCTGACCCGCAAGGGCTACGCCGAGGCCTGTCCGAATGTGGGTAAATTGCTGACCAATCTTGCGTTCACTCAAGAGATGGAGAACAGCATCATGGCCGAGGTGGTGAACAAGAAAGTCAGCAATGCGGAGGCGGCGAAGGCTTGGATCAAGGCGAATCCGGCGGTGTTGGACAAGTGGCTTGATGGTGTGAAGACGGTGGATGGCAAAGATGCGTTGGCGGCTGTTAAAGCCAAACTGTAACTGCGCGGGCCGATCGTTCCCACGCTCTGCGTGGGAATGCCGCAATGGACGCTCCGCGTCCAGGGCTGCGTACAATGCGCAAAATTTCACCCGAGAGGATCCATGGCCCTCCCCAGCCGTCGCTCACTTTTCCCCTTCCTGACCTGGCTGCCCCGGCAGACCCGCGCCAGCGTCGGGCGGGATCTGGTCGTCGGCCTCAGCGGGGCGATTCTCGCGTTGCCCCAGTCGATTGCCTACGCCCTGATCGCCGGTCTCCCACCGGAATACGGGCTTTACGCCGCGATCGTTCCGGTATTGATCGCCTGCCTGTGGGGCTCGTCGTGGCATCTGATCTGCGGCCCGACAGCGGCCATTTCGATTGTGCTGTTCGCCAGTGTCAGCCCACTGGCGGTGCCTGCATCACAGGACTACATCACCCTGATCCTGCTGCTGACCTTCCTCGCCGGGATTTTCCAGTGGTTGCTCGGCCTGCTGCGCTTCGGCGCGCTGGTGAATTTCGTCTCGCATTCCGTGGTGCTGGGCTTCACCCTCGGCGCGGCGGTGGTGATTGCCATCGGTCAATTGCCGAACCTGCTGGGGCTGGATCTACCAGCCAAGGCCACGGCGCTGGCCAGCCTGATGGATCTGCTGCGCCATCTCGGGGCTGTGGATAAACCGTCGCTGATCCTTGGTGTAGCCACGGTGGTGGTCGGTGCGCTGCTCAAACAATGGCTGCCACGCTGGCCGACGCTGTTGATGACCTTGGTGCTCGGCAGTCTGGCGGTGTGGCTGTGGCCGGCGATGTTCGGCCACGTTCAGTTGGTCAGCGCGTTTGTCGGGCGCCTGCCGCCGTTCAGTGGATTGCCGCTGGATATGGACCTGATTCTGCGCCTGCTGCCCAGCGCCGTGGCGGTGGGCATGCTCGGGCTGGTCACCAGCCTGTCGATTGCCCGTTCGATTTCCGCGCGCTCACAACAGCTGCTCGATGCCAATCAGGAAGTCCGCGCGCAAGGGCTTTCGAACATTGTCGGGGCGTTCTTTTCGGGATCGTTGTCCGCCGGCTCGTTCACCCGTTCCGGGCTGAGCTATGAGGCCGGGGCCTGTTCGCCATTGGCCGGGGTGTTTTCGGCGTTGTGGGTGGCGTTGTTCGCGATATTCGGTGCGGGGCTGATCGCGCATATTCCGATCCCGGCCATGGCCGGCAGCATTCTGCTGATCGCCTGGGGACTGGTGGATCATCGCGGCATTCGTGCGCTGCTGCGGGTCAGCCGGGCGGAATTCGTGGTGATGGGCCTGACCTGCATTGCCACGTTGCTGCTGGAATTGCAGACGGCAATCTATGCCGGCGTGCTCGCCTCGCTGTTTTTCTACCTCAAGCGCACCTCGCAGCCGAGAGTGCAGCACTGGCGTGATGGCGAAGATGATGTACTGCGGGTCGGCGGCTCGATCTTCTTCGGCGCCAGCCACTATCTGCAAGTGCGCCTGCAACGCATGCACGGCGCGCGAGTGGTGATCGAGGCGCAGCAGATCAACTTCATCGACTATTCCGGCGTGGAAATGCTCCATCAGGAAGCCCGGCGCCTGCTGCGCCAGGATCGCAGCCTGACCTTGCGTCAGGCGCGACCGCAGGTGGTGGAGGAGTTGCGCAAACTCGAAGGGCCGGAGAAATGTCCGATCCGCTTTGAAGATTGAAGAAGAACCCATTGCTGGAGCGAGCTTGCTCGCGATGGCGATCTGTCTGTCAGATTGATGCTGGATCTGGCGACGTCATCGCGAGCAGGCTCGCTCCTACAGGGGTTACTGCGCCAACTGCCGACGCAATTCCGTCAGGACCGGCGCAGTGTCCGGACGTACGCCGCGCCACACGAAAAAGGCTTCGGCAGCCTGTTCGGCCAACATGCCCAACCCGTCCATCACCACGCCCGCGCCATGCTCGCTGGCCCAGCGGCAGAACACGGTCGGTTCCTTGCCGTACATCATGTCGTAGCACAGGGTCTTGCCGGGCTCGATCAGGCTTGGGGCAATCGGCGGCACATCGCCGGTGAGGCTGGCGGACGTGGCGTTGATGATCACGTCCACCGGCTCACGCAACCAGTCGTAACCACTGGCCGACACCGGCCCCAGGTCGCAGAACAGTTCGGCCAGTAGCTCGGCCTTGTCCACCGTGCGATTGGCGATGATCACCGAGGCTGGTTTCTCCGCCAGCAACGGCTCCAGCGCACCGCGCACCGCGCCACCGGCGCCGAGCAGCAGAATGCGTTTGCCGGCGAGGCTGAACCCGGCGTTGACCGTCAGATCGCGCACCAGCCCGGCGCCGTCGGTGTTATCGCCGAGCAGGCTGCCGTCGTCGAGCTTGCTCAAAGTATTCACCGCACCCGCGCGTTTGGCGCGGGCAGTCAGGCTGTCGGCCAGGCGATAGGCGTCTTCCTTGAACGGCACGGTCACGTTGGCGCCGCGACCTTCCTGGAAAAACGCCGTGGCGCAGCCGGAAAAGTCCTCGAGCGGCGCCAGCAGGGTGCTGTAGTCGAGACGCTGCCCGGTCTGTTCGGCGAACAGTTTGTGAATCATCGGCGACTTGCTGTGACCAACCGGGTTACCGAAAACAACGTAACGATCCATCAGAAGTCCTCAGGCCTGAGCCAGCCAGTCGCGGTCTTGCAGGAAGTACTCGGTCAGGCGCGCTTCTTCGCTGCCCGGCTCGGCTTTCCAGTCGTAGGCCCAGCGCACTTGCGGTGGCAGCGACATCAGGATCGACTCGGTGCGCCCGCCCGATTGCAGGCCGAACAGGGTGCCACGGTCGTAAACCAGGTTGAATTCGACGTAGCGGCCACGGCGGAATTCCTGGAACTCGCGCTGTTTGGCGGTGAAGGCGTCGTTCTTGCGCCGTTGCACGATTGGCAGGTAAGCGTCGATGTACGCATCGCCGATGGCGCGCATGAAGGCGAAACTGGTGTCGAAGTCCCACTCGTTCAGGTCATCGAAGAACAACCCGCCGATACCGCGCGGTTCGTGGCGATGCTTGATGTGGAAGTAGGTGTCGCACCAGGCCTTGTAGCGCGGGTAGACGTCCGGGCCGAACGGCGCGCAGGCCTGCTCGGCGACGCGGTGCCAGTGGATGCAGTCTTCTTCGTTGCCGTAGTACGGGGTCAGGTCGAAGCCACCGCCGAACCACCAGACCGGTTCTTCACCTTCCTTCTCGGCAATGAAAAAGCGCACGTTGGCGTGGGACGTCGGTACATGCGGATTGTGCGGGTGGATCACCAGCGACACGCCGAGGGCTTCGAAGCCACGCCCGGCCAGCTCCGGCCGATGGGCACTGGCGGACGGTGGCAGGCCACTGCCGAAGACGTGGGAAAAGTTGACGCCGCCCTTTTCGATCACCGTGCCATTCTCGATCACCCGGGTCCGACCGCCACCGCCGGCCGGACGGGTCCATGCGTCTTCGACGAAGCGCGTGCCACCGTCTTCGGTCTCCAGCGCGGCGCAGATGCGGTCTTGCAGGTCGAGCAGATAGGCCTTTACGGCGTCGGTGCGGGTCGTCATGGCTTCACCTTGGATCGGGCGGAACTGCGCGGCGCCCCGCGCAAATGGGCGCGTAGCATACCATCGCAAACCAGCACGCCGCAGTTGACGAAGATCAAGCATGAGCGTTCGATAGGGACCTTCCCAAATGACCCAAGGAGTAGGCAGATGGCCAAGCGAATCCAGTTCCGCGCCCACGGCGGCCCCGAAGTGCTCGAGTACGTTGACTATCAACCGTCCGAACCCGGTCCACAGCAGGTTCGCGTGAGCAACAAGGCCATCGGCCTGAACTTCATCGACACCTACTACCGCAGCGGTCTGTACGCGCCACCGGCGTTGCCTTCGGGCGTGGGCGCGGAAGGCGCCGGCATCGTCGAAGCAGTGGGCAGCGAGGTCACCCGGTTCAAGGTCGGTGACCGTGTGGCGTACGGCAGCGGCCCGTTGGGCGCGTACAGCGACGTTCACGTTCTGCCGGAAGCGAATGTGGTGCAACTGCCGGACGCCATCAGCTTCGAAACCGCCGCCGGCGTGATGCTCAAGGGCCTGACCGTGCAGTACCTGCTGCGCCAGACCTACGAACTCAAGGGTGGCGAAACCATTCTGTTTCACGCAGCGGCCGGCGGCGTCGGTTTGCTCGCCTGTCAATGGGCCAAGGCCTTGGGCGTGAAGCTGATCGGCACCGTCAGCTCGAAAGCCAAAGCCGATCTGGCCAAGGCCCATGGCGCCTGGGAAACCATCGATTACAGCCACGAAAACGTCGCCCAACGAGTGCTGGAATTGACCGATGGGAAAAAAGTCCCGGTGGTCTACGACGGCGTTGGCAAGGACACCTGGCCGGCTTCGCTGGACAGCGTGGCGCCCCGTGGCTTGCTGGTGAGCTTCGGCAATGCGTCGGGCGCGGTGGACGGGGTGAACCTGGGGATTCTGGCGGCGAAAGGTTCGCTGTACGTCACCCGTCCGACCCTGGCGACCTACGCCAATAACGCCGAAAACCTGCAGCGCATGGCCGACGAGCTGTTCGGGATGATCACCAGCGGCAAGCTGAAAGTGGATATCAGCCAGCGTTATCCACTGGCTGATGCGGCGAAAGCGCAGACCGAGCTGTCGTCACGGCGCACCACGGGCTCCACTGTCCTGCTGCCCTGACCACCAATGACCTCGGCGCATCTTCATGACGGTACCGGGGTCTTTTCCGTCGTCACGAAAAACGGCGTCTTGCCGGCCAGGGTAGTTTCGAATTCCTGACGGGCAAGACGCTTCACCTCCAACCCCAAAACGCCCGGCAGCCTGAGCAATGCACTGGCCTGTCCTTCGACTTGCAACGCATCTTCAATGACGCTCTGTGTGTTGGCTGTCAGTGCGTCCTCGGCTATGACCAGACGCATGCGTGCCCCCTCGGGCTGTCGATCAATCTGCACCTGGACATCGGTGTTCTGCAGCTGCGGCAAAAGCTGTCGGAGTACGTGCAACACCTGTGACTGAGTGATGATCGCGCCCCCCAGTTTGATCGATGTTTCCACCCGCCCCTCAAGCGCCAGTACCGGCATGGAACTGCCACAGTCGCACTTCGTCACTGTGCGCAGGATTCGCCCACGATCGCCGATCCGGTAACGCAACAACGGCACATGATCAGGAAGCAATGGCGTCAGCAGAAACTCACCGGCTTCCCCTTCAGTTACAGCTTGCAGGGTCAGAGAATCAACCACCTCGAGCAGCATGGCGTCCGCATGCAGGTGAAAAAAACCGTGCTCCAGATGGGCACACTGAAAACCGATGGGACCGGTCTCCGTCGAGCTGTAGCCCAGCGAGCGGATCTTCAGCATCGGCCAGTCCCGGGCCAACTGGTCGCGCAGCGTTTGACTGCAAGGTTCTCCAATGTAGTAAAGCCACTTCAGGCTGCACAATTGCACAGCGCCGACTTTCTCATGATTGAACAACGCGGCGGCGAAGGAGGGAGTGCATATCAACGCATCAGCCTTGTGTGCCTCAATAAGCTCGGCAACGCGCTGCACGCCCACCTGTGAACCGGCAGGCAGCAGGCGTGCGCCAATGTGCTGGACGATAGCTGCCGCGTATTGAAAGGCACCCTGCATTTCCCCGGCTGTCAGGCAGTTGACGACCACCTCGGGGCGTTCGTCCGTCGCACCGAACATCCGTGCCCCCAAGGGCACGATTGCAGTGTTGAACGCCCAGGAATGGGTGATCTGTTTGCGATTGCCGGTGCTGCCTCCCGAGGTCAGGGTCAGCCCGCCGCCCGGTGCTCGATGGGAGGCTTCACCGAGGGTGGAAAACAATACGCCGCCGGACTCGTCTTCCACCGCCAGAACCGGCAATCGATGGAGATCGGCCAATCCCCGCACTTCCAGGATTCGCGGATACAGCCCACGGAACCACGACAGTGAGCGTGCGTGAGCCAATTTATTCGCAAACGCCTCGGCCAAAACATCGGTGATCGGTTCATTGCTCATTGCCGCGCCCTCCCTGACGAATGCCCAACTCATCGAATCCGCTACGGACAGCGTTCGCCAGAGACTCCAACTGGAGCTGACTGTGGCTCGCGCTGATGGCCAGACGCAAAATGGCCTCGCCCTTGGCCACCACCGGAAACACCGCGGTGGTGACCGCCATGCCCTGCCGGCGCAAATGCTGCGCCAGGCTTATCGCATCTCTCTCGGCCCCGACACGGATAAAACGAATGGGAGACGCGACGTGATGATTGCCCAGCACTGGCCCCAGCAACCTGTCGACCGTGGCGATGTTTCGCCACAGCGCTACCTGCAAATGACCCAGCTCCGGCGACAAATGAACGTTCCCCGAAGCGACTGCCGCGCCCACCCCGCCAACGGATAATGGTCCGCCAAACGTATAGGTCGATGCATGGCGCCGAATCATCTCGGCATCGGCTTCGGTACGCACAGTGATTGCCCCACCGGTTGCGCCGAACGCCTTGGACAGCGATGACAGGAGGATCAGTCGGCCGCGGTGTCGTTCATCTGCCGCGTCCAGCGCGTAACCACCTCCGGCCACGCCATGGATCGAGGTACCGTGGGCGTCATCCGCATAGAGATAACCGTCGAAACGCTCCGCCAGTTGCAGCAGGCGATTGATCGGGTAAACACCGCGCATCGAGCCAATGCTGTCGGTCAGGATGATGGGCGTATTACCCGCCGCGACTGCCGTTGAACACGCTTCTTCGACCTGCTCTACATCGCTGCAATCGCGGCGCTGTATCGGGCCGAATTGCCAGAGAATGCCTTGCAGCACTTGCATCGAAGCATGAGCGGCACGGTCGACAATCCAGCACGGGCCACGACGCATGGGATAGGAGGGCATCTCACCGGAGCCAAGCAGCGGCAGACAGCCAAGATGTGCACTGCCCACCGAGTTGAAGGTGACTGAATGCCCCTGAAATATCCGGTTCAGCAGTTCATCCAGCTCACGCATGGGTGGCAACAGCGCTCGGGTCCGTGCGGCGGCGAATTGCACGCCGAAGGACTCGACGGAGTGCATCGCCCCCTGAATCAAGCGAGGATCACACTCCAGCCCCAGATAAGAACACGAGAGAAACTCGGTCAGCCGCTCGCCGCTTTCGAGTTCGATCTCTTTGCCTTCACGTTTAGCCAGCTTCAGGCCATTCAGCCCTGCATCGAACAGCTGCTGCTGATCGTCACGCGCTTGCCGGACACGGTTTTTGACCCAATTGACGGTCGGTTGAAAGGTGTTCATCGGGATACCTGCGAAGAGGGAGAGCGGCGATAGACCTGGACATGCCAAAGCTGGGTTCTTTCTCGTGCAATGTCTGCCTGGTACTGGTGGGTGATATCGCAGAAGCCTGCGCAATCAGGCCGCACTACATGCAAATGCCCCCGCATGACCACCTGTGCATTTTCCGAAAGGACCGGTGCCAGGCGCAGCAAAACGTTCTTGCCGGCCACTTCGGGCATGAAGGAAGGCACGTCCGACAGCGATACGAAATCGATGGCGGTTTCCCCGGCAGCACAGTCGAGGATGTCAGCCTGCACCACGCGTAACTCGCACTGCCGAAGCCCCTCACGGGCCTGCTGGAAAATTGCCGGATCACACTCCAGCGGAAAGCCTTGTGGATAACGCAGCTCACCAAAAAACAGCATTTGCAGGAAAAAGCTCTCTCGGACCACCTGAGTGGTGAACAACGTATGGAAAATTTCCAGATACGCCGCGCGGGAACTGATCCCCAGGTTGTTGGGTGGAAACGCGCCCTTGTACAGCAGCGAATTGAGGACTGCTGCGTTTCCCAGCAACGCGATCATGGCTTTCCAGCGCTTGAGCGGAAAGCGGTTTCGGTAATATTCCGTTTGTTCGTCAAGCTGACTGAACTGAAAAATGCCCCGGCCGGCCTTGCCGGTAAACAGTCCGGTGATCTTCGCCAACCGCTTCAGGGTCTGCTCGAATGCGCCCATGTAAATCGGCGCTTCCCAGTGCCGGGCCTGGAACAACCCGGACAACCAGCGACGATCCTCCGGCGGTAAAACCAGTTGCTGGAAAATGGATCGGCGTTTCGACCTCAGGCCTTCCGTTCGATAGCCCATGAACGCCATGAACGACTCGTGATCGGTCTGTTCCAGCAGGGCAAAACGCAATCGGGTGAACGCCAGTTGCGGCGCACTGATGTCGGTACAGGTCATGCGTGAAGGGGCAGCCGCCAGCAACGGCAACAACCGGCCGCCACATCCGGCGATACCCAGCACGTGCCCGGCATGTCTGGGCAGGATCGCGTATTCAAGCGCGGTGTCCTCGTCCCCAAGCGTGTAGTTGAGCCGGTCGAAATAATCAGCCATGTCTGCCTCCAGCCATCTGATCGGAACATCGGCGGGCGGCCTTCATTGGTTGGCCAGGGCGTGGAGGAATTCATAACGGGGCGCCAGCCCGTTTTGCCAGGCCTCGAACTGCTCATAAACCGCCTCGAGCATGTTGCCGGTCAGACGCAGGCTGGTTTCCATCACAGTGGCTATCGCATCCCAGTCCTCCTGACGCTTGCAGGTGCGCTGCAGCATCAGTTTGATTTCGTTGAAGTGCTCGATATCAATGTCGGAATGTGCAATGAAGAATGTAAGTTGAGCGGGTTTTAGCGACAGTGTTTCACTCAGGCTATCGATGAGCGGAGTAATGAACTGGTAGGCATTTTCTGCCCAATAACTATAACCAAGCCGTTGTAACGGGTTACCGGTAAAGGAGATCCAATATAAATAAGCGATCAGCACATCAGTGGCCGGAAGTGCAGGCGGAATATCAAACACTTCATTCTTCAAACCAAGACTCATGACATCGTGCAGTGCCATTTTTTCATGGCCGACTTCTTGTGCCGCATGTTCAAAACAGAACTTGGCATACACCGGATTATCCGCATGTCGGACACCGACCAATCCTTGATTTCGCGCATTGTGCGCCGTGTAGTGAAAAGTCTGAATCATATAGATCGCGTACAAGGCTTTGGAAACGCTGCCCTCACGGATGGCTTTCACCAGCCGCGAACTTTCCAGAATATCGGTCCATGACTTTTCGATTCGCTCATCGAGCAGGCTTAATTGTTGTTCAAAACTGAGAGGCGTATTCATCAACGGGGGTCTCCAATGGGTTGGCGAGCAGGTGGGCAGACTGTTGAAGTGCTGTGAGGATTTGCTGCCATTGAGCCGAGAGCAGCCAGTAATCGCCGCGTTGGCGCTGTTCGATGCGAAGGGCGTCGGTGGTGATGGGCGTCAGGCCGAAGCGCTGGAACAGTCGCCGCTGCGGTGATCGGCACAGCGCGGTAACGCCCTCATAACCCCGCGTGACCGCCCATTCCGTGGCAGCCGCCAGCAGGCTGTTGATCGACAGGGGGAACTGAGTTTGCGAGTGACTGATCAAGCGACTGAACTCGACATGGCGCGACAGCGTCGTGGCGGGAGACAGTTGCTGCTGCGCCAGTGAGGCCCATTCGAACGGCGCAGGGGTCACTCTCAATACGGCCGTGGGCCTGTCGTGCTGATACAACAGAAAGTGGGTACTGCGCGAAATAATCGCCAGGCGTGTTTCAAGTGACCTGGCTCTGGGTGTCAACATGTAGTGTTGCAATCGCAATCGAAAATGACGGGAAACAAACCGTTCAAACTCTCGTGTGTCTGATCCTGCTTCAAGAATAACGATGCGATAGTTTTCATGACGCCTTTTAAAGGTCGTCTGAATCTCCTGCAGATAATCCGTTAATTGCGAATTCCTGATATCCATTTCTTCTCCGCAGCCGTTAACTTTTCGAAGTTTTCTGAGCGCATTGAAATAATGAATGGTTTTAGAAAAATCGCCACTGTGTGGCTTCTGAGAATAACGTCGGAAAAATTACAACAATTGAATACTTAAAGATTCATCTGACGTAGAAAGGAGAAATTCAAAGCAAAAACCGGGCTGTAACTTCAGCCATATGAAGGAAAAATCGTAGGCGCGCGTAGTACTCCTCGCCATGGAAGCCGAGGAGTACTCACAGAATCAACCAAGGGTGATATCAGGCCGGGCGCACGATCTTGCCGGTGGCCAGATCCCGAATCAGACTCGGATTCTTGCGACCGCCAAGCGCTCCGCCAAGCACCAGATCGACCTGACCACGGAAATACTGCTCGACCCGCAAGCGCGTGCGCGCTGCCGGCCGCCCCTGCGGATTGGCCGACGTCGAAATCAACGGCCCTACCAGCGAGCACAGATCCCGCACCTGCGGATGATCGCTGACCCGCAGCGCCACGGTGTCATGCACCCCGGTCACCCACTCCGGCAACAGGTTCTGATGCGGCACCAGCCAGGTGTTCGGGCCCGGCCAGGTGCTGGCCATGCGGTCGATCCAGTCCTGCGGGAAATCCTCGAACAGAAAATCGAACTGACGAATGTTGTCGGCGACGAGGATCAAGCCCTTGTCCACCGAACGGTTCTTGATCGCCAGCAGGCGATCCACCGCTTCTTCATTCCAAGGATCGCACCCCAGCCCCCAGACGGCTTCGGTTGGATAGGCAATCACCGCCCCGGCGCGAACCTCTCGTGCGGCTTGTTGCACACGCCAACTGTTGACCATGAAAAACTCTCCGCAAACAGGTTTCGCGCAGTTTACCGATCTTCAATGTAAAACCTAGCTTACGCGCGCAAACCAGCGGCCGTTTTCGCACACGGCGCGGCCATCCATCTCCAGTTCGGTCAATGCCGCCAGCACTTTGGGCAACGCCCAGCCACTGCTGTCGGCCAGACCCTCGCTGGTGTGCGGTGCGGCGTGCAACAGATCCAGTAGAGGATGATCGGGATCCGGCGCCGAGGCGGACAGCGGCAACTGCTGCCAGCCGCGCAGGGCTTCGAGAATATGCTCGATGGTTTCCACCAACACGGCTCCGTCACGTATCAGTTGATGACAGCCCCGAGCGCCGGGGTGATGGATCGAACCCGGAATGGCGTACACCTCGCGCCCCTGTTCCGCCGCCAGCCGTGCGGTGATCAAGGAACCGCTGGCGACACTGGCCTCGACCACCAGCACGCCGAGGGACAAGCCGCTGATGATGCGGTTGCGTCTCGGGAAGTTGCTCGCCGTCGGCCCGGTGTCCAGAGGAAATTCCGAAAGCACCGCACTGCCAGACGCAATCATCGCGTCCGCCAGCCGACGGTTGCGCTGTGGATAAAAGTTTTCCAGGCCGGTACCGAGCACGCCGACCGTTTGCCCACCGACATCCACAGCGGCTTGATGCGCAGCCGCATCGATGCCCAGCGCCAGGCCACTGGTGATGACAAATCCGGCCCCCGCGAGACTGCGGGAAAACGCAGCGGCAGTGTCCATGCCCGGGCGGGAAGCGCGGCGACTGCCGACCATCGCCAGTTGCGGCTTTTCCAGAATCTGCGGGTCGCCAGCGACGAACAGCAGGGGCGGAGGGTCAGGAATCTGCGCCAGCAAGGCCGGGTAATTCGCTTGGTCCCACATCAGTAAATGTTGATCCGGACGCTCTAGCCAGCGCAATGCGTGGCTGGCGCCGTCGCGAACTTCAGGACAGCGTCGGGCCTCGGCGCAAGACGCCGGCAAACCCAGCGAGCGCCAGGCGCTGGCCGGCGCGCCGATCGCCTTCGAGGCAGAGCCGAAGGCTTCGAGCAATTTGGTGAAACGCTTGGGACCGATTTCCGGCAAGCGGTGCAGGCGCAGGCGCGCTTCCAGTTCTGCCGGCGAAACCGACGGGGAGACAGGCATCATCATGGATCATCCTTGATCGTTATAAGGCCCGAACCTTTCGGAACAAGCTGTGGATAACTCTGTTGGTAACTTGTGAAGCCAGCTAAGGATTTCGCACCTTGTCCAGCACCGCCAGCGAGCGCGATGCGTTCAGCACGAGGCCGTAACTGAGTTTGTCGTAGGTGCGGAACACCATCAGCAATCCGGCACGTTCATCCGGGATTTTCAGCGGCTGGCCGGTGATCCGGTCGCGCACGGTTTCCCCGGTTTTCATCACCACCAGCACGTTGCCTTCGGCCAGACCGTCGCGTTTGCCTTTGTTCAGGGTCACCACGTCCATCGCGCCGATCTGCGTGACGCCGCGCGGCACATCGATGATCAGGCCGTTGATGTCGGTGGAGGGCGCGCTGGGCATGAAGGTCGAGTTGATCGAACGCTCTTCGCCGCTGAACAAGCGGTCGCCGAGGCGCACTTCCTGGGTCGTGCGTTGCAGGGCGAGGGTGGCGACGTCGCCTTCGGTGGCGACGATCTCACCACCGCCGATGTCGTCGGCGTTGATCCCCAGAAACTCCTTGCTCTGCGGATCGGTGTAGACCTTGCCCTGGCGGAAGATGCCGTAGACCGGCTGGTTCGGATCGAAATGGCCACGGGCGAAGATCCGGTCACCGGTGCCGCTGAGCACCCGTTCGGCATCGCCGGCGACGATGTACGGCGCCTTGTCGAAGTCCTCGACCTTGTCGACGATGCGGTTGCTCAGCAGAAAGCTGTTGATCGATTTGAGCGGAATGCTCGGAATCGCATCGGCCACCGGACTGGTGCGGATGCGCGGCGACAGCTTGATGGTGCCGCGTGACTCGCCGCGATTGACGGTCAGGCGCGGCTGGCCGTTGACGTAACTGAGCGTCAGCGTGTCGCCCGGATAGATCAGGTTGGGGTTTTCGATCTGCGGATTGGCCCGCCACAACTGCGGCCACTGCCAGGGTTCGCGCAAATATTTACCGGAGATGTCCCAGAGCGTATCCCCCGAAACCACCGTGTATTGCTGTGGAAAACCTTCCTTGAGTTGCACTTGCCCGTGCGCGGTACTGGCCGAGGCCAGAAACAGCAGGGCGAGTAGTGATTTCCTCATGCGGTGAATCCCTTTATTATGTGCGTTCGCGTGAAACGCCAGAGCCCCCGTGGCTCGCTCCCTGCTCTATGCTGAAAATCAAGGAGCTACGTTTCACAACGGTAGCCTGCATCTTCGGACCCGCCAGGCCATCGCCCGACTTTACCTCACACGTGCAGCAATCAAGCTTATGGCCATTTTGAACATCCTCGAATTTCCGGACCCGCGTCTGCGCACTATCGCCAAACCTGTGGCTGTAGTGGACGACGAAGTGCGTCAGCTGGTCGATGACATGTTTGAAACAATGTATGAAGCGCCGGGCATCGGCCTTGCCGCGACCCAGGTCAACGTGCACAAACGTATCGTCGTGATGGACCTTTCCGAAGACCGCACCGAACCGCGGGTGTTCATCAACCCCGAGTTCGAATCGCTGACCGACGAAATGGAGCAATACCAGGAAGGTTGCCTCTCGGTGCCGGGTTTCTACGAAAACGTTGACCGCCCGCAGAAGGTCAAAATCAAGGCTCTGGACCGTGATGGCAAGCCTTACGAACTGATCGCCGAAGGCCTGCTCGCAGTATGCATCCAGCATGAATGCGACCACCTCAACGGCAAGTTGTTCGTCGATTACCTGTCCACGCTCAAACGCGACCGGATCAAGAAGAAACTGGAAAAGCAGCACCGCCAGAACGCTTGATGCCCCTCTCCAAAGGCTTGCTGCGGCAAGCCTTTTTCTTTTTATGAGACTCCCCCATGACTGAGCCACTGCGCATCGTTTTTGCCGGCACCCCGGAATTCGCCGCCGAACACCTCAAGGCCCTGCTGGACAGCCCTTATGAGATCGTTGCGGTCTACACCCAACCGGATCGTCCGGCCGGTCGTGGGCAAAAACTGATGCCGAGCCCGGTCAAACAGCTCGCCCTGGAAAACAATATCCAGGTGTTGCAGCCGCCGACCCTGCGCAACCCTGACGCTCAAGCCGAGCTCGCGGCGCTCAAGCCTGACTTGATGGTGGTGGTCGCCTACGGCCTGATCCTGCCGCAAGCGGTGCTGGATATTCCGCGCCTGGGCTGCATCAACAGCCACGCCTCGCTGCTGCCACGCTGGCGCGGAGCGGCGCCGATCCAGCGCGCCGTGGAAGCGGGCGACGCCGAGAGCGGCGTGACCGTCATGCGCATGGAAGCAGGCCTCGATACCGGGCCGATGCTGCTCAAAGTCGTGACCCCGATCAGCGCCGAAGACACCGGCGGCAGCCTCCACGATCGCCTCGCTGAAATGGGCCCGCCAGCCGTCGTGCAGGCGATTGCCGGTCTGGCCGCTGGCACCCTGGAAGGCGAAGTGCAGAACGACGAGCTCGCCACCTACGCGCACAAACTGAACAAGGACGAAGCACGCCTCGACTGGAGCCGCCCGGCCGTTGAGCTGGAACGTCTGGTCCGCGCCTTCAATCCATGGCCGATCACCCACAGCACGCTCAACGGCGAAGCGCTGAAAGTGCTGGCGGCGACACTGGCCGAAGGCAAAGGCGCACCGGGCACCATCCTCGGCGCCAGCAAGGACGGTCTGCTCGTCGCTTGCGGCGAACAGGCGCTGTGCCTGACCCGCCTGCAATTGCCCGGCGGCAAGGCGCTGAACTTCAGCGATCTGTTCAACAGCCGTCGTGAGAAATTCGCCACCGGCACCGTGCTGGGCGCAGCGGTGGACGCGCAATGAACCCGCGTCTGGCCGCCGCCAAGGCACTCGCCGCTGTCTTGAGCGGCAAGGCTTCGCTCAACAGCTCCCTGCCGACGCAACTGGACAAGGTCGAAGATCGCGATCGCGGTTTCACCCAGGACCTGGCGTTCGGCACCGCCCGTTGGCAGCCACGCTTGTCGGCGCTTGCGGAGAAACTGCTGCAGAAACCGTTCAAGGCGGCGGACGCCGATGTCGAGGCGCTGCTGCTGGTGGGTCTCTATCAACTGCTCTACACCCGCGTCCCGCCACACGCCGCCATCGGCGAAACCGTCGGTTGCGCCGACAAGCTGAAAAAGCCGTGGGCCAAAGGTTTGCTCAACGCCGTACTGCGCAATGCGCAGCGCGAACATGAGGCGATCTTCGCCGAACTGGAACGCGATCCGGTGGTGCGCACCGCTCACCCGCGCTGGCTGCAAAAATCCCTCAAGGCCTTCTGGCCCGAGCAATGGGAAGCGATCTGCGAAGCCAACAACGCGCATCCGCCGATGATCCTGCGGGTCAATCGCCGTCATCACAGCCGCGATGCCTACCTGAGTCTGCTGACTGAAGCGGGTATCGCCGCACAGCCATGCACCTTCAGCCGCGACGGCATCATCCTCGACACTGCCGCCGATGTGCGCAGCCTGCCGGGTTTCGCCGAAGGCTGGATCAGTGTGCAGGACGAAGCCGCGCAACTGGCCGCCGACCTGCTCGACCTCGCGCCGGGCCAGCGAGTGCTGGACGCCTGCTGCGCGCCGGGCGGCAAGACATGCCACATCCTCGAAGCCGAACCGGCACTGGTCGGCGTGGTAGCAGTGGATCTGGAAGCCAAGCGGCTGGTGCGAGTGAAGGAAAACCTCGAACGCCTCGGCTTGAGCGCCGAACTGATTGCCGCCGACGGTCGCGACACGGCAGCGTGGTGGGACGGCAAACCGTTCCAGCGCATCCTGCTCGACGCGCCATGCTCGGCCACCGGAGTGATCCGCCGCCATCCGGACATCAAGCTGACCCGTCAGGCCGACGACATCGCCGCCCTCGCGCAACTGCAAGGCGAGTTGCTCGACGCGATGTGGAAAACCCTCGAAGTGGGCGGCATCCTGCTCTACGCCACCTGCTCGACCTTGCCGACCGAAAACACCGAAGTCATCGCTGCGTTCCTTGAGCGTACGCCGGGCGCGCGGGAGCTCGATCTGGCCACCGCCGCCGGGATCAAGCAGCCCCATGGTCGCCAATTGCTGGCCCAGCAGGGCGGGCACGACGGGTTCTACTACGCCAAGCTGATCAAGATCGCTGCCGCGCGCAGCTAAACGGATTCAATGGAGTGACTGGATGAAAATCATCATCCTCGGTGCGGGACAGGTCGGCGGTTCGCTGGCTGAACATCTGGCCAGCGAGGCCAATGACATCACGGTGGTCGACACTGACGGCGACCGTCTGCGCGACCTTGGCGATCGCCTCGACATCCGCACCGTGCAGGGCCGAGGCTCGCTGCCGAACATTCTGCGTCAGGCCGGTGCCGACGACGCCGACATGCTGGTCGCGGTGACCAACAGCGACGAAACCAACATGGTTGCCTGCCAGGTCGCTCACACCCTGTTCCACACCCCGACCAAGATTGCCCGGGTGCGCGAAGCGTCTTATCTGACCCGCGAGGAGCAGCTGTTCCAGAACGAGGCGATTCCGGTCGACGTGCTGATCAGTCCCGAGCAGGTCGTCACCAACTACATCAAGCGTCTGATCCAGCACCCCGGCGCCCTGCAGGTGATCGATTTCGCCGAAGGCCAGGCGCAACTGGTCGCGGTGCGCGCCTACTACGGCGGGCCGCTGGTAGGCCAGCAGCTGCGCCAGTTGCGCGAACACATGCCGAATGTGGAAACACGGGTGGCCGCGATTTTCCGCCGCGATCGACCGATTCTTCCCCAGGGCGACACGGTGATCGAGGCCGACGACGAAGTCTTCTTCATTGCCGCCCGTGCGAACATTCGCGCGGTGATGAGCGAAATGCGCCGGCTCGACGAAAGCTACAAGCGTATCGTCATCGCCGGTGGCGGGCAGATCGGCGAACGGCTGGCCGAGGCCATCGAAAGCCGCTATCAGGTGAAGATCATCGAGATGAATCCGGCGCGCTGTCGTTATCTCTCCGACACCCTCGACAGCACCGTGGTGTTGCAGGGCAGCGCGTCGGATCGCGACCTGCTGCTGGAAGAGAACATCGCCGACGCCGACATCTTTCTCGCCCTGACCAACGATGACGAAGCCAACATCATGTCGTCGCTGCTGGCCAAGCGCCTGGGCGCGAAGAAGGTGATGACGATCATCAACAACCCGGCCTACGTGGACCTGATCCAGGGCGGTGACATCGACATCGCCATCAGCCCGCAACTGGCAACCATCGGCACCTTGCTGGCGCATGTGCGGCGCGGCGATATCGTCAGCGTGCACTCATTGCGCCGTGGCGCGGCGGAAGCCATCGAAGCGGTGGCCCACGGAGATTCGAAGTCGAGCAAGGTCATCGGCAAGACCATCGACAACATTGCGCTGCCGCCGGGAACTACCATTGGCGCGATCATCCGCGATGAAGAAGTGATCATCGCCCATGGCGACACGGTGATTGCCGCCGGCGACCATGTGATTCTGTTCCTTGTGGATAAAAAGCATATTCGCGATGTGGAGAAGCTGTTCCACGTGGGCCTGAGTTTCTTCTGATCGACCTAGAGGCGAGACCGATGATCGAATCCCTGGAAAAAATGCTCGCCAAGGGTGTGGATAACTCGCTGCTGCGCTTCGGCTTGGGCAAGGGTTATCTGGATCTGGGAGAGAACGCGAAGGCGGCCGAGCATTTCCAGCATTGCGTCGGCTTTGATCCGAAGTATTCGGCGGCTTGGAAGCTGTTGGGCAAGGCGCAACTGGAGCTGGGTGATCTGGCGGCTGCTCGCCAGGCGTGGGAGCAGGGGCTGGAAGCGGCGCGGGCCCATGGCGACAAGCAGGCCGAAAAGGAAATGACGGTGTTTCTGAAGAAGCTGGATCGGCGGAAGCCATGACGGCTGTGGATAACCCGTTTGTTCAGGTTATCCACAAACGCCCATCGCCGATCAGTACCAGCGCGCCTCGCCCGGCGGACGCTTCTTGAAGCGTTTCATGCTCCACATGTACTGGCTCGGATAAGCCGCCACATAACGCTCGACCACCTGACTCATCGCCGCGCAGGACGTTTCGGTGTCGGTGCTGTACATCGCTTCCGGCGCCGCCTCAAGGATCACCTTGTAGCCGGAACCGTCCGGCAGGCGCAGGGCATGCAGGAACACGCCGACAGCTTTGCCACCGGCGAGCATGTTCGGCACGAACTTGCTGGTCAGGGCCTGTGTGGCGAAGAACGGCACGAAGATCCCGGCGGATTCCGCCGGTTCCGGATCCGCAGGAATCCCCACCTGACCGCCCTTGCGCACTTCCTTGATGACACTGAGGATGCCTTCCTTGGTCGACGCCGCCACGCGGTTGCCCAATTGCACCCGCTGCTTGCGCAGCAATTCATCCACAGCCTTGAGCTTTGGTGGCCGGTAGAAAATGATCGGTTTGCACTGGCTGCAATAGAAGTGGTTGAGCACTTCCCAGTTGCCCAGGTGACTGGTGATGCCGACCACGCCCTTGCCCGAGGCCAGCGCTTCTTTCAGCACCTCGAGGCCTTCGACTTCGCGCACCAGGTCGATGGAGCGCTGGGCCGGCCAGATCCAGGCGCAGGCGCTTTCGGTCAGGGACTTGCCGATGTCCTTGAGGCTCTGGCCGACCAGACGCTCGCGTTCGGCCGGGTCCATCTGGGGAAAACATTTGGCCAGGTTGATCCGCACCACATCGCGGGAACGGTTGGGGGTTTTCCACATGATCCAGCCGATCGCCGAACCCACGGCCTGCACGGCCCGCCAAGGCAGCAGGGCAAACAGCCGCAGAGCGCCAACCAGCATGGCGCCTTTAAACTTTTCCACAGGTCACTCCTGATCTTGTGCGGTGCGCGAGGCGGCCATTCTAACCGCCGTTGACGAGCTGCGCGTAGCGGTCGCAGTCCTGAGTGTGATCCATGACCATGCCCGAGGCCTGCATCAGCGCGTAGCAGATGGTCGGGCCGACGAAGGTGAAACCGGCCTTTTTCAGGCCTTTGCTCATGGCCACTGCCTGCGGGGTGATGGCCGGGACTTCGCTGCGATCCTTGAAATGATTGATCACCGGGCGGTTATCCACAAACGACCAGAGAAACGCCACCGGATCTTCCAGCGCCAGCCAGGCCTGGGCGTTGCGCCGGGCGGCATTGAGTTTGAGACGGTTGCGGATGATCCCCGGATCGAGCATCAATTCGTCGATTTCCGCGTCGCTCATCTGCGCCACACGCTGTACGTCGAAGCCGAACAGCACCTCGCGATATCGCTCGCGCTTGCGCAGCACGGTGATCCACGACAGCCCGGCCTGGAACCCTTCGAGCAAAAGCAACTCGAACAAACCCTGCGCATCGCGTAGCGGCGTACCCCACTCCTGATCGTGGTAAGCCATGTACAGCGGATCTTCGTTGCACCAAAAGCAGCGTGGCATAAGGCTCCAGGGGGTGGAGGTGCGACTGAATCGGGTATACTCCCGCTCTTTAAATCGCAGCCCAAGAAACAGGTGAATTTCGTGAGCCAGCCTACGCCAGCCGTGCGTACCTTCCAAGACTTGATCCTCGCGCTCCAGCAGTACTGGGCCGAGCAAGGTTGTGTGGTACTTCAGCCCTACGATATGGAAGTAGGCGCCGGCACTTTCCACACCGCGACATTCCTGCGCGCCATCGGCCCGGAAACCTGGAACGCCGCTTACGTGCAGCCAAGCCGCCGTCCGACTGACGGCCGTTACGGCGAAAACCCGAACCGTCTGCAGCACTACTACCAGTTCCAGGTGGTCCTGAAGCCGAACCCGGACAACTTCCAGGAACTGTACCTGGGCTCCCTCAAGCATGTCGGCCTGGACCCGCTGGTCCACGACATCCGCTTCGTCGAAGACAACTGGGAATCGCCGACCCTCGGCGCCTGGGGTCTGGGCTGGGAAGTCTGGCTGAACGGCATGGAAGTGACTCAGTTCACCTACTTCCAGCAAGCGGGCGGCATCGAGTGCTACCCGGTGACCGGCGAGATCACCTACGGCCTCGAGCGTCTGGCCATGTACCTGCAGGGCGTGGATTCGGTCTACGACCTGGTCTGGGCTGACGGTCCGTTCGGCAAAGTGACCTACGGCGACGTGTTCCACCAGAACGAGGTGGAGCAGTCCACCTACAACTTCGAACACGCCAACGTCGACAAGCTGTTCGAACTGTTCGACTTCTATGAAAGCGAAGCCAAGCGCCTGATCGAACTCGACCAGCCGCTGCCGTTGCCAAGTTACGAAATGGTCCTGAAGGCCTCGCACACCTTCAACCTGCTGGATGCGCGCCGGGCGATCTCGGTGACCGCGCGTCAGCAATACATTCTGCGCGTTCGCACCCTGGCGCGTTCCGTCGCCCAAGCCTACCTGCTGGCCCGCGCCAAGCTGGGCTTCCCGATGGCAACCCCGGACCTGCGTGACGAAGTACTGGCCAAGCTGGAGGCTGCACAATGAGTGCTCAAGATTTTCTGGTTGAACTGGGCACCGAAGAACTGCCACCCAAAGCCCTGAACACCCTGGCCGAAGCGTTCCTGGCCGGTATCGACAAGGGCCTGCAGGCTGCCGGCCTGAATTACGAGACCAAAACCGTTTACGCCGCGCCGCGTCGCCTGGCTGTGCTGATCACTGCGCTGGCCACCCAGCAGCCGGACCGCAGCATCAACCTCGACGGCCCGCCGCGTCAGGCCGCGTTCGATGCCGACGGCAACCCGACTCAAGCGGCACTGGGCTTTGCCAAGAAGTGCGGCGTCGAGCTGAGCGAAATCGACCAGAGCGGTCCGAAACTGCGCTACAGCCAGAACATCGCCGGCAAGCCGACTGCAAGTCTGCTGCCGACCATCGTCGAAGACTCGCTGAACGACCTGCCGATCCCGAAACGCATGCGTTGGGGGGCGCGCAAGGAAGAGTTCGTGCGTCCGACCCAGTGGCTGGTGATGCTGCTCGGCGATCAGGTCATCGACTGCACGATCCTCGCGCAGAAGGCTGGCCGTGAATCCCGTGGCCACCGTTTCCACCACCCGCAAAGCGTGCGCATCGGTTCGCCGGCGAGCTACCTGGCCGACCTGCGTGCCGCCTACGTACTGGCCGACGCCAACGAGCGTCGCGAAATCATCAGCAAACGCACCGAAGAGCTGGCGACCCGTCAGGAAGGCACCGCGATCGTGCCTCCTGCGTTGCTCGACGAAGTGACCGCGCTGGTCGAGTGGCCGGTGCCGCTGGTTTGCTCGTTCGAGGAGCGTTTCCTCGACGTGCCGCAGGAAGCGCTGATCACCACCATGCAGGACAACCAGAAGTACTTCTGCCTGCTCGATGCCGACGGCAAGTTGCTGCCACGTTTCATCACCGTGGCCAACATCGAATCCAAAGACCCGCAGCAGATCATCGCCGGTAACGAGAAGGTGGTTCGCCCACGCCTCACCGACGCCGAGTTCTTCTTCAAGCAGGACAAGAAGCAGAAGCTCGAAGCGTTCAACGATCGCCTGCAGAACGTGGTGTTCCAGGAAAAACTCGGCAGCGTCTACGACAAGGCCGAGCGTGTCTCGAAACTGGCGGCGTACATCGCCGCACGCATCGGCGGCAACGCTTCGTGGGCTGCCCGTGCTGGCCTGCTGTCGAAGTGCGACCTGGCGACCGAAATGGTCGGCGAGTTCCCGGAGATGCAAGGTGTCGCCGGCTACTACTACGCCCTCAATGACGGCGAGCCGGAAGACGTCGCCCTGGCGCTGAACGAGCAGTACATGCCGCGCGGTGCCGGCGCTGAACTGCCTGCCACCCTGACCGGTGCGGCCGTGGCCATCGCCGACAAGCTCGACACCCTGGTCGGCATCTTCGGCATCGGCATGCTGCCGACCGGCAGCAAAGACCCGTATGCCCTGCGCCGTGCGGCACTGGGCGTGCTGCGGATCCTGATCGAGAAACAACTGGATCTGGACCTGAACGACGCCGTGGCATTCGCCGTGAATGCCTTCGGTGCCAAGGTCAAGGCTGCCGGCCTGAACGACGCGGTGCTGGAATTCATCTTCGACCGTCTGCGTGCGCGTTACGAAGACGAAGGCGTGGATGTCGCCACCTACCTGTCGGTGCGTGCCCTGAAGCCGGGTTCGGCGCTGGACTTCGACCAGCGTGTGCAAGCGGTTCAGGCCTTCCGCAAACTGCCGGAAGCGGCAGCACTGGCGGCGGTGAACAAGCGCGTATCGAACCTGTTGAGCAAGGTGGAAGGCTCGGTGCCGACCGAAGTCCAGGCCAAATACTTCGACAATGCCAACGAGTTCTCGCTGTACTCGGCGATCCAGCAAGCGGACCAGGCTGTACAGCCAATGGCTGCGGCGCGTCAGTACAACGAATCGCTGGCACGCCTGGCTGCACTGCGCGAGCCGGTGGACGCGTTCTTCGACGCGGTGATGGTCAATGCCGACGACGCCAATGTGCGGGCCAACCGTTACGCGCTGCTGGCGCGTCTGCGGGGCCTGTTCCTGGGCGTTGCCGACATTTCGCTGCTGGGTTGAGGGATTGCTGTTGAAACTGCTGATTCTCGATCGGGACGGAGTGATCAATTACGACTCCGATGCTTACATCAAGTCGGTGGAGGAGTGGATTCCGCTCCCCGGCTCGATCGAAGCGATTGCGCAGTTGAGCAAGGCCGGCTGGACGGTGGCGGTCGCCACCAACCAGTCGGGCATTGCTCGCGGCTACTACGACCTCGCCACCCTCGATGCCATGCACGCGCGCCTGCGCGAACTGGTGGCGGAGCAGGGCGGTGAAGTCGGGCTGATCGTGTATTGCCCGCATGGGCCGGATGAGGGTTGCGATTGTCGCAAGCCGAAACCGGGGATGTTGAAAACCATCGCACAGCATTACAACGTCGCGCTGACGAATGTCTGGTTCGTCGGCGACAGCCTTGGTGACCTGGAGGCCGCCAAAGCCGTCGATTCACAGCCCGTTTTGGTAAAGACCGGGAAAGGCGAAAAGACTCAGGCCAAGACCTTGCCGGTGGGCACCCTGATTTTTGACGATCTCGCGGCGATTGCCGCAGAACTTATCCACAACTAGAGTGCTTCTGAAGTTCCTGACCAGGGATTGATCGGGAGTGCGCTTGAACAGTCGGGCATTGCCCGTAACGGTAAACGTCGCCATGTCGATACTGCAGGCCATCAGAATCTTCCTCTTTTACCTGCTGCTGGGTACCACCGCTCTGCTGTGGTGCAGCCTGAGCTTTTTTATCGCGCCCTTTCTGCCGTTCAAGGCGCGCTATCGTTTCATCAACGTGTACTGGTGCCGTTGCGCCTTGTGGTTGACCAAGGTGTTCCTCGGTATCCGTTACGAAGTCAAAGGCGCGGAAAACGTGCCTGACCGGCCCTGCGTGATTCAATCGAACCACCAGAGCACCTGGGAGACGTTCTTTCTCTCCGCTTATTTCTCGCCCTTGAGCCAAGTGCTCAAGCGCGAACTGCTGTACGTGCCGTTCTTCGGCTGGGCCATGGCCATGCTGCGACCGATCGCGATTGACCGCGACAACCCGAAAGCCGCCCTCAAGCAGGTGGCGGCGAAAGGTGACGAGCTGCTCAAGGACGATGTCTGGGTGCTGATTTTCCCTGAAGGTACTCGCGTTCCCCATGGCACCATCGGCAAGTTCTCCCGCAGTGGCAGCGCATTGGCGGTGAATGCGGCGCTTCCGGTACTGCCGATTGCACACAATGCCGGCAAGTTCTGGCCGAAAATCGGTTGGGGTAAAAAGCAGGGTGTGATCACCGTGGTCATCGGTGAGCCGATGTACGCCGAGGGCAGTGGCCCGCGCGCCATCGCCGATCTGAATGACCGGGTGCAGGCGTGGAACGAGAAAACGCAACGAGAAATGGGCTCGCTGCCTCCGGCCCCTCAGGCACCGGCTGCGAACGATCAGATCGCTGTCTGAGATTTGTGGATAACCTGTGTACGGTGTGTTCGCAAAATCCCGAATTATCGAATTAACTTACTGATTTACTTATATATTTCCGAAGCTGATAAAACACCGTAAAAGGTGCATAAGTTTTTTTCGGAAGTAAGGAAACCGGCTGATATAGCCGGTTTTTTTATGCCTGCTCTTCAGCGATCAGTGGCAGTTCCAGACGGAACGTCGTGCCTTGATCGACCACACTCAGGCATTCGATCCGACCGCCGTGGTGATCGACCACGGCTTTGACCATCGACAGCCCAAGCCCCACGCCATCGATACCCTGCGCAGAGGAAAACCGCCGGTACTGGCTGAACAGGTCAGGCAGTTCTTCTGCAGCGATGCCTTTGCCTTGATCGGACAGCTCACAACGCAGCCAGTCGTTGTCGCAACTGACACGCAGATTCACTGTGGATCCGGCCGGGCTGTACTTGATCGCATTTTCCAGCAGGTTGAACAGTGCGCGGGTCAACAAGCCTTGATCGGCCAGAATCAGACGCTCCTGTGATTGTTCGTCCATGTCGCTCAAGAGCTCGATGCGTTTTTGCTGAGCGATGGGCAACGCCTGATCCAGAACGTCCATGACCAGCATCCCGAACAGGCTCGGTTGAAACTGATACGCCTCGGATTCGGCCCGGGCCAGCAGAACGAAGCCATCGGTGAGCTCCAGCGCCCGACGTACCTGGCGTTCAATCTGTTCGAACAGCGGCGAATCCGTTCCCGCCTGATGCCGGTGCACATCGAGCAGGGCGAGAATCGCCGAATGGGGCGCGCGCAGGTCATGGGACAGGAAGCGCAGCAACACACCGCGCTGTTCCTCGGCGGCGCGTTCGGCGCTGAGGTCAGTGAGGCTCAGCAGCCAACCGATCGGCAGGTCGCCATCAACCGGTAACAATGCGGCGCGTTCCAGGCGCAGGCTACGTTCCTTGTGGTCACGAAACTCCAGCAGAGGCAGCTCGGAGAGCGGCGGGCGCGACTCTGTGGACAACTCCGGATAGCCCAGACTCGCCAGTTGATCGAGAACATCCTCGCCCACCAGATTGTGATCGAACAGGCTGCGGGCCTTGCGGTTGCCCAACAAGACTTGACCCCGTGGATCGCTGATCAGGGTCGCGACCGGCAGATACTCCAGCCCGTCGGCAATGAATCGGCGGGTATCACGGGTACGGCTCATGGCTTGCTCAAGCGCCATGATCTGCCCCTGCAAGCGGTCGGCGCTGGGAAACTGCGCCCGACGCCGTTCGGGAAAGACTTTCGGTTCACTGTCCAGCCGCGCCAGCTCCCAGCCGAAGTAGGTCAGCACCACACTCAGGCGTCGCCAGTTCCAGATCAGATAGCCGAACAGCATGCCCAGCACCGCAGGCGTGGGTGACCACCAACGCCGCATTTCAGCCAGGCCTGCACTGGTCAGTAGCACACAGGCCATCCCGCCCAATGTCAGCCAGAGTGCCAGGCGCGGGCGCCACAGCAGCAACCCAAGTACGCACGCGACCAAGGCAACTGAAAGTCCCGCGCCCATCAACGGCGCCGGATCATCCAAATTGATCTGCGCACGCCAGGAAAGCAGTGCAGTCAGCGGCAACAGCACTAGACTTATCCACACCCACTCGCGCACCAGTTGCCGGAACAAACGCTGAACCTGGCTGGGTACGCGGCTTTCGTGTCGGCGGTGGTTATTCATGGGGAACAGGGCAGGGCGGGTTGAATGGTTTCATAGGCGGCCGGTCTGAGGACGTAGACCCGAAGAATCATAGCGGCTCACCCCACGGCGTGCCGCTTACTTTCACTGCATGGAGTGAGCCGATCCGGTCGGCACCCATTGCCCGAGCGACAAGGAACCACCGCGTATGCGCGTTGCGATACTGGACGATGAACCCGCCGAACTGCGCCGGGTCGAGCAGACCCTGCAACAAATGGCCGAGGCCGGAGGACAGCCCTGGTCACTGCACAGCTTCGAAAGCGGTGAAGACCTGCTGCGACAGTTGCGCCGGGAAACCTTCGACCTGCTGATCCTCGACTGGCAATTGCCCGACCTCACCGGCCTGGCGCTGCTGCGCTGGACCCGCGAACACATGGAAGCCCCGCCAGCCGCCATCATGCTCACCAGCCGCGATGGTGAGAGCGATATCGTCCAGGCCCTGAATGCGGGTGCCGACGATTATGTCAGCAAGCCGTTTCGGCCCAATGAACTGAAGGCGCGCGTGGCGGCGGTATTGCGCCGGCACAGCCTGCAACGAAGCGCACCGACCGAGGTTCTGCGTTTCAACGACCTGGTGTTCGACGACGCCGAACTGACCGTCACCCGCGATGGAAAACCGATCGTCATGACCGAGCGCGAGTATCGTCTCGCTCATTGCCTGTTCAGCAACCTCGGCCGACCGCTTTCACGGGATTACCTTTACGAACGATTCTGGCCCCACGAAGAAATGTCCACGTCGCGACCGCTGGACACGCATATCTATCGCCTGCGCAACAAGCTCGGGTTGACGGCGGATCGGGGTTGGCAGTTGTTGACGATTTATGGGTATGGGTATCGGTTGGAGAGTGTGGCGGCAGGGGAGTGAATCGCAGGCAATAAAAAAAGGCCAACGCTGGTGCGTTGGCCTTTTCGTTGGTGCTGACCGGGATCAGAAGTCCAGGTTGGACACCGCCAGGGCATTGCTCTCGATGAAGTCACGGCGAGGTTCGACCGCATCACCCATCAGGGTGTTGAAGATCTGGTCTGCGCCAATGGCGTCTTCGATAGTGACTTTCAGCATGCGGCGCACGCTTGGGTCCATGGTGGTTTCCCACAGCTGATCCGGGTTCATTTCACCCAGACCTTTGTATCGCTGGATGGTGTGGCGCTTGGTGCTTTCGGCCATCAGCCAGTCCAGGGCTTCCTTGAACTCGGTGACCGCTTTCTTGCGCTCGCCGCGCTGGATGTACGCGCCTTCGTCGAGCAGGGTGCTCAGTTGAGCGCCGAGGGTGACGACGGTCTTGTAGTCGTTGCTGCCGAAGAAATCGCGGTTGAAGGTGACGTAGTTCGACAGGCCGTGGGAGATCAGTTCGACCTCTGGCAGCCACACGCCACGCTCGCGGTCTTCACGCAGGCTGGCCTTGTAGACCAGGCCCGACTTCTCGACGGTGCGCAGACGGACTTCGTACTGGGCCAGCCAGTCCTGCATCTTTGCGTGATCGCCGAGCATTTCCAGGCTGACGGCCGGCAGGTAGATGAAGTGCTCGGTCAGCTCCTGCGGGTACAGGCGCGACAGACGCTTGAGGGTCTTCATCACCATGCGGAAGTCATTCACCAGACGTTCCAGCGCTTCACCGGAAATGCCCGGGGCGTCTTCGTTCAGGTGCAGGCTCGCATCTTCCAGGGCCGACTGCGTCATGTACTCTTCCATGGCGTCGTCGTCTTTGATGTATTGCTCTTGCTTGCCTTTCTTGACTTTGTACAGCGGCGGCTGGGCGATGTAGATGTAGCCGCGCTCGATCAGCTCAGGCAACTGACGGAAGAAGAAGGTCAGCAGCAGGGTACGGATGTGCGAACCGTCGACGTCAGCATCGGTCATGATGATGATGTTGTGATAGCGCAGCTTGTCGATGTTGTACTCTTCGCGACCGATGCCGCAGCCCAGCGCGGTGATCAGGGTGCCCACTTCCTGGGACGAGATCATCTTGTCGAAACGGGCTTTCTCGACGTTGAGGATCTTGCCCTTCAGCGGCAGGATGGCCTGAGTCTTGCGGTTACGTCCCTGCTTGGCAGAGCCGCCCGCGGAGTCACCTTCCACGAGGTACAGTTCGGACAGCGCCGGGTCTTTTTCCTGGCAGTCAGCGAGCTTGCCCGGCAGGCCGGCGATGTCCAGCGCGCCTTTGCGGCGGGTCATCTCACGAGCCTTGCGCGCGGCTTCACGGGCACGGGCAGCGTCGATCATCTTGCCGACGACCAGTTTGGCTTCGTTCGGGTTTTCCAGCAGGAAGTCGGAGAAGTACTTGCCCATTTCCTGTTCAACCGCGGTCTTCACTTCGGAAGACACCAGCTTGTCTTTGGTCTGGGAGCTGAACTTCGGATCCGGCACCTTCACCGAGATGATCGCGGTCAGGCCTTCACGGGCATCGTCACCGGTGGTGGCGACTTTGTGCTTCTTCGCCAGACCTTCCTGCTCGATGTAGTTGTTCAGGTTACGCGTCAGTGCGGAACGGAAGCCCACCAGGTGGGTGCCGCCGTCGCGCTGTGGAATGTTGTTGGTGAAGCACAACAGGTTCTCGTTGAAGCTGTCGTTCCACTGCAGGGCGATTTCCACGCCGATGCCGTCTTCACGCTGGATGTTGAAGTGGAACACCTGGTTGACCGCAGTCTTGTTGGTGTTCAGGTATTCAACGAACGCACGCAGGCCGCCTTCGTATTTGAACAGCTCTTCCTTGCCGCTGCGTTCGTCCTTGAGGACGATGCCGACACCGGAGTTGAGGAAGGACAGTTCACGAATGCGCTTGGCCAGGATGTCCCAGCTGAAGTGAATGTTCTTGAAGGTTTCGCTGGAAGCCTTGAAGTGGATCTGGGTACCGGTGGTTTCGCTGTCGCCAACGATCGCCATTGGCGCCTGAGGTACGCCGTGGACGTAGGTCTGTTCCCAGATCTTGCCGCTGCGGCGAACGGTCAGGACCAGCTCTTCGGACAGCGCGTTCACAACCGAAACACCTACACCGTGCAAACCGCCGGATACCTTGTAGGAGTTGTCGTCGAACTTACCACCGGCGTGGAGGACGGTCATGATGACCTCGGCGGCGGAAACGCCTTCCTCTTTGTGCACGTCTACCGGGATGCCACGGCCGTTGTCTTTAACGGTGATGGACTCATCCGGGTGGATGATGATGCTGATGTCGTCGCAGTGGCCGGCGAGGGCTTCGTCGATCGAGTTGTCGACCACCTCGAACACCATGTGGTGCAGACCGCTGCCATCGTCGGTGTCACCAATGTACATACCGGGACGTTTGCGCACGGCATCCAGGCCTTTCAGCACTTTAATGCTCGATGAGTCGTACGTATTTTCTTCGCTCAATGCCTTCACTCCCGATGGTCGTGGGTCTGGGTGATACGGCCCTGTTCCACGTGGAACAGAGCGACTGGCGTTTCCGTCTGCCAGCCTTCCCTCAATAATTCGTGATCTACACAGGTGATAAAAACCTGGCAGCGTAAGTCTTCCAGCAAGCGGCACAGCGCGCGACGGTGGCTCTCGTCCAGCTCGGACGGCAAGTCATCCACCAGATAAATACACTGGCCGCGTCGGGCCTGGCTCACCAGATGCCCCTGGGCAATCCGCAACGCACAGACCACTAACTTCTGCTGACCCCGGGACAAGATGTCCGCGGCGTTGTGTGCGCCCAATCTAAGACGCAAGTCAGCCCGTTGTGGCCCGGCCTGGGTGTGACCCATCTGCTGGTCCCGTTGCACGGATCCGGCGAGTACAGCGCTCAATTCCCGGTCTTTGTCCCAGCCTCGGTAATAGCTGAGCGTCAAACCTTCGAGCTCAACCAGTTCGCTCAAGGTTTGTTCAAAGACTGGTTTCAAGGCTTTGATGTAAGCGCGGCGGTATTCATCGATTTCAGCGCTGGCCTGACACAGTTCCCTGTCCCAAACCGCTTGCGAAACGGCGTCAAGTGTACCATGCCGCAGCCAGGAGTTTCTCTGGCGCAAGGCCTTCTGCAAACGCTGCCAAGTGGCCATGAACCGCGGTTCAACGTGGAACACGCCCCAGTCGAGAAACTGCCGGCGAATCTTCGGCGCACCTTCCAGCAGGCGGAAGCTGTCGGGGTTGATCAACTGCAGCGGCAGGATCTCCGCCAGTTGAGCGGCGCTACGGGCATTCTGGCCGTCAATGCGAATCTGGAACTCGCCCTGACGGTCGCGAGATATCCCCAATGCGCTGTGGCCCCCCTCAGCGAGTTCGACTTGGCCGAATACAGTGCAGGCGAGTTGCTCATACTGGATGACCGGCAACAGCCGCGTGCTACGAAACGAACGGGCAAGCCCCAGCAGGTGAATGGCTTCCAGAACACTGGTTTTGCCGCTGCCGTTGGCGCCGTAAAGAATGTTGATTCGGGGGGAGGGGGATAAGGTCACCGGGTGCAGATTGCGCACCGCGGTGACCGAAACGCGACTTAGCGACATCCAGAGTCAGCTGATTACAGACGCATCGGCATGACAACGTAAGCCGAATCGTCGTTGTCGGACTCTTGCACCAGCGCACTGCTGTTGGAGTCGGACAGGATCAGACGAACCTGCTCGGTGGTCATCACGCCCAGCACGTCGAGCAGATAGCTGACGTTGAAGCCGATTTCCAGGGAGCCGCCGTTGTATTCCACGCCCACTTCTTCTTCCGCTTCTTCCTGCTCCGGGTTGTTGGCCTGGATCTTCAACTGACCGCTGGCCAGTTGCAGACGGATACCGCGGTACTTCTCGTTGGACAGAATCGCGGTACGGCTGAACGCTTCACGCAGCGCCTGACGATCGCCCAGTACCAACTTGTCGCCGCCTTTCGGCAGAACACGCTCGTAGTCCGGGAACTTGCCGTCGACCAGCTTCGAGGTGAAGGTGAATTCGCCGGTGGTCGCGCGGATGTGGTGCTGGCCCAGCACGATGCTGACATTGCCATCCGGCTCGGTGAGCAGACGTGCCAGTTCGAGAATACCTTTACGCGGCACAATCACCTGATGGCGATCCTGCTGACCGATGTCGGCTTGCATCGAGCACATGGCCAGACGGTGACCGTCGGTGGCCACGGCACGGATCACACCGGTCGACACTTCCAGCAACATACCGTTGAGGTAATAACGCACGTCCTGCTGGGCCATGGCGAAACTGGTGCGTTCGATCAGGCGACGCAACTTGCTCTGTTCCAGGCTGGTGGTCAGCGAACCCGGGCCTTCTTCCACAGTCGGGAAGTCGTTGGCCGGCAGGGTCGACAGGGTGAAACGGCTACGGCCGGCTTTCACCACCAGCTTCTGCTCGTCGACCTTGATGTCGATCAGCGCATCGTTCGGCAGGCTCTTGCAGATGTCCATCAGCTTGCGCGCTGGCACGGTGATGGAACCGGTTTCAGCCGGCTCCTCGAGTTGCACGCGACCGACCAGCTCGACTTCCAGGTCGGTACCGGTCAGCGACAGTTGCTGGCCATCGACAACCAGCAGCACGTTGGACAGTACCGGCAAGGTCTGTCGGCGCTCGACGACGCCTGCGACCAGTTGCAGGGGTTTCAACAGGGCTTCGCGTTGAATGGTGAAATGCATGGTCTAGTCCCTTGCCTTAATAAGCTGCGCTGGTGTTCATCAAGTGGTCAGTGTACGCAGCAGGTTCTTGTAGTCCTCGCGGATGTCCGCGTCGGATTCCTTAAGTTCGTTGATCTTGCGGCAGGCGTGCAACACGGTCGTGTGGTCGCGACCGCCAAACACATCGCCGATTTCCGGCAGGCTGTGGTTGGTCAGTTCCTTGGACAATGCCATGGCCACCTGCCGCGGACGAGCGACCGAACGCGAGCGGCGTTTGGACAGCAAGTCGGAGATCTTGATCTTGTAGTACTCGGCGACGGTGCGCTGAATGTTATCCACAGAGACCAGTTTGTCCTGCAGCGCCAACAGGTCTTTCAGGGATTCGCGAATCAACTCGATGGTGATGTCGCGGCCCATGAAGTGCGAGTGGGCGATCACGCGTTTCAGCGCGCCTTCCAGCTCACGGACGTTGGAGCGAATGCGCTGGGCAATGAAGAACGCCGCATCGTGTGGCAACTCGACTTTGGCCTGGTCGGCCTTCTTCATCAAGATCGCTACGCGGGTTTCCAGCTCCGGCGGCTCGACGGCAACCGTCAGGCCCCAGCCGAAGCGGGATTTAAGGCGCTCTTCAAGGCCTTCGATTTCTTTCGGGTAGCGGTCACTGGTGAGAATGACCTGCTGGCCACCTTCAAGCAGGGCGTTGAAAGTGTGGAAAAACTCTTCCTGGGAACGTTCCTTGCGGGCGAAGAACTGAATGTCGTCGATCAGCAGGGCGTCCACCGAACGGTAGAAACGCTTGAACTCGTTGATCGCGTTCAGCTGCAGCGCCTTGACCATGTCGGCCACGAAACGCTCGGAATGCAGGTACACGACCTTGGCATTCGGGTTCTTCTTTAATAGATGGTTGCCCACCGCGTGCATCAAGTGCGTCTTACCCAGACCCACGCCCCCATAAAGGAAGAGCGGGTTGTAGCCGTGCTTCGGGTTGTCTGCCACCTGCCAGGCCGCCGCACGGGCGAGCTGGTTGGATTTACCTTCGACGAAGTTTTCAAAGGTGAAGGTGCGATTCAGATAGCTGGTGTGTTTGAGCGCGCCTTCGACCTGCACAGTGCGCTGTTCGGCACGAACCGGGGCCTGTTGCGAAGCGGCACCGGCCATCGGATCGAAGCTGTCACGGGACGGCTCTTCACTGATTTCTTCGGTTTTCTGTGTCGAGCGCTTGGTCGGTGCAGGCGTTGGAGCTGGCGCTGGAACGCTGGCCGGCGCGGCATTGGCGTGAGCCTGAGACACTTGCGCAGCAGCCAATGGCGCATTCGGTGCGGCACGCGGCGCTGAACTGCGTTTGCTGCCTATTAACAAGGAGAGCGACGGTGCCAGACCGTTGCCATGCTCATCCAGCAGTTCAAGGACGCGCCCCAGGTACTTTTCGTTGACCCAGTCCAGAACAAAACGGTTCGGTGCGTAGACGCGCAACTCGTCGCCTTCGGCTTCGACCTGTAGTGGACGGATCCAGGTGTTGAATTGTTGGGCAGGCAGCTCTTCGCGCAAAAGCTCCACGCACTGCTGCCAAAGTTCCACTGACACGGATATCCCCTAAGTTGAAAGCCGGTGAGGCAAAAACAAGCGGCCATTGTAGCGGCCAGTCGTCCACTTATCCACATGCAGGTTGCCCGGTGGACATGATTTATCAATGCGTTAAACGAGAAAAAGGCGACCGACGGTGTGTGCATAAGCTCTGTGGATAACCCTATCTGAGCACACTGGACAACTGGGGGCGAAACTCGGTGGATAACCAGCCTGTGGATAACAACCCATTCCACACACAGGTTATCCGACAGCGCAGCACAGGCTGAACACGGTTTTCCACTGTAGTTGTCATTCTCTGTACATCGCTTGAAACAAGGCCTCGAGCCAGTTATCCACAGAAAGTGGGGTTCCTAGCTTTTACAAGCTTTACAGAAAAGCTTTAAATAATTCCCTTCTTTATTTTTATCTCTGGCAAACGGGTAATCAGGTCCTGGACGCTCTGAAGATCTATTTATAAGGAAACGTTGGTTGGAAATTGACCTATTGGCTTGCTTTCTCTAGAATCCCCGGTCTCTTAAAACGGGGGCCATTCCGGCCCGTTGTGGACGAACCAGGTAACACGACATGAAACGTACTTTCCAACCAAGCACTATCAAACGCGCTCGTACCCACGGTTTCCGTGCTCGCATGGCTACCAAGAACGGTCGTGCCGTACTGTCGCGTCGTCGCGCCAAAGGCCGCGCACGTCTGGCAGTTTGATAATCCGGCACTGGAGGTGAGTCAGGACTTCAGTCGGGAAAAGCGTCTGCTTACACCCCGGCATTTCAAGGCAGTCTTTGACTCCCCTACCGGCAAGGTTCCGGGGAAAAATCTCCTGCTCCTTGCGCGCAACAACGATCTCGATCACCCCCGTCTCGGGCTGGTTATCGGGAAAAAGAGCGTCAAGCTCTCCGTCGAGCGCAATCGCCTCAAACGTCTTATGCGCGAATCGTTTCGCCTGCACCAGGATTCACTGGTCGGCTGGGACATCGTTATCGTCGCGCGCAAAGGTTTGGGTGACGTAGAAAACCCCGAATTGATTCAGCATTTCGGCAAACTCTGGAAACGTCTGGCACGCAACAAGCCGGCACCAGCAGTCAAAACCGAAACTGTAGGGGTAGACAGTACAGATGCGTAAACTGGCACTCGTTCCGATCCAGTTTTATCGCTACGCCATTAGTCCCCTGATGGCCAGTCACTGTCGTTTCTACCCCAGTTGTTCTTGCTACGCGTATGAAGCCATCGAAAATCATGGCCTTCTGCGCGGTGGCTGGCTGACCTTTCGTCGTTTAGGTCGCTGTCATCCGTGGAATCCCGGTGGTTATGACCCGGTTCCACCTATCCCTACCTCCCGTTCTTCTTCGATGGCCGAGTAATCATGGATATCAAACGCACGATCCTGATCGTCGCCCTGGCAATCGTGTCCTACGTCATGGTCCTTAAATGGAACCAGGACTATGGCCAGGCTGCCCTGCCGACTCAGAATGTTGCTTCCAGTACGACTACATCCGGTTTGCCGGACACCGCCACTGGCAATAACGCTGCCGCCAGTGACGATATTCCGCGCGCCGCAAGCGATACCAGCGCACCTGCCGAAACGCCGGTCGCCGTCAGCAAGGATCTGATCCAGATCAAGACCGACGTGCTCGATCTCGCGATCGATCCACAAGGTGGTGATGTTGCTCAGTTGACCTTGCCGCTGTATCCACGTCGTCAGGATCGTCCGGACGTTCCGTTCCAGCTGTTCGACAACGGTGGCGAACGTACCTATCTGGCACAGAGCGGTCTGATTGGCACCAATGGTCCGGATGCAAACCCGGCCGGTCGCCCGATCTACTCTTCGGAGAAGAAGACTTATCAACTGGCTGAAGGTCAGGACCAACTGGTCGTCGACCTGAAATTCAGCAAGGACGGCGTCAATTACATCAAGCGTTTCACTCTGAAACGTGGCCTGTATGACGTGACCGTGACCTATCTGATCGACAACCAGAGCGCTCAGCCCTGGTCCGGTTCGATGTTCGCCCAGCTGAAACGCGATGCCAGCGCCGATCCTTCGTCGACCACTGCTACCGGTACCGCGACTTACCTGGGCGCCGCCCTGTGGACAAGTTCCGAGCCGTACAAGAAAGTGTCCATGAAGGACATGGACAAAGCTCAGCTCAAGGAAACCGTCACCGGTGGTTGGGTAGCCTGGCTGCAACACTACTTCGTGACTGCATGGGTTGCTCCGAAGGGCGAAAACAACATCGTCCAGACCCGTAAAGACAGCAAAGGCAACTACATCATCGGTTACACCGGTCCTTCGTTGACCGCTGCACCGGGTGCGAAAGTCGAGACCAGCGCTGTTCTGTACGCCGGTCCGAAGAGCCAGGCTGTGCTGAAAGAGTTGTCCCCAGGTCTGGAACTGACTGTCGACTACGGCATTCTGTGGTTCATTGCCCAGCCAATCTTCTGGCTGCTGCAACATATCCACAGCATCGTCGGCAACTGGGGCTGGTCGATCATCTTCCTGACCATGCTGATCAAAGGGATTTTCTTTCCTCTGTCGGCCGCCAGTTACAAGTCGATGGCCCGCATGCGCGCCGTGGCTCCGAAGCTGGCTGCACTGAAAGAGCAACATGGCGATGACCGGCAGAAAATGTCGCAAGCCATGATGGAGCTGTACAAGAAAGAGAAGATCAATCCGTTGGGTGGCTGCTTGCCGATCCTGGTGCAGATGCCGGTTTTCCTTTCCCTGTATTGGGTTTTGCTGGAAAGCGTGGAAATGCGCCAGGCGCCATTCATGCTGTGGATTACCGACCTGTCGATCAAGGATCCGTTCTTCATCCTGCCGATCATCATGGGCGCGACCATGTTCATCCAGCAGCGTCTGAACCCTACACCTCCGGATCCGATGCAGGCCAAGGTGATGAAAATGATGCCGATCATCTTCACCTTCTTCTTCCTGTGGTTCCCGGCGGGTCTGGTGCTGTACTGGGTTGTGAACAACTGCCTGTCGATTGCCCAACAGTGGTACATCACGCGTAAGATCGAAGCGGCGACGAAAAAAGCCGAGGCGTAACTTACTCTGTGGATAACACCACTCAAAACGCCCCCTAGTGGGGCGTTTTGCTATCTGCCATTTTTGTCTGGATACCGGTTTATGAGCGCACCTCGTGAAACCATCGCAGCTGTCGCCACCGCCCAAGGCCGTGGTGGTGTGGGCATCGTTCGAATTTCCGGGCCGCTGGCCAGCGTTGCTGCCAAAGCCATCAGCGGCCGTGAACTGAAACCACGATTTGCCCACTACGGCCCGTTCTTAACTGACGATCAACAGGTGCTGGATGAAGGTCTGGCGCTGTATTTCCCCGGGCCGAACTCGTTCACCGGCGAGGACGTACTGGAACTGCAGGGCCACGGCGGCCCGATCGTCCTCGACATGTTGCTCAAGCGATGCCTGGAACTGGGCTGCCGTCTGGCCCGTCCCGGAGAATTCAGCGAAAGAGCATTCCTCAATGACAAACTCGACCTGGCTCAGGCCGAGGCCATCGCCGACCTGATCGAAGCCAGTTCTGCACAGGCCGCGCGCAATGCCTTGCGCTCCTTGCAAGGTGCATTTTCCCAACGTGTGCATAACCTCACCGAACAGCTCATCGGCCTGCGGATCTATGTAGAAGCGGCTATCGATTTCCCGGAAGAAGAAATCGACTTCCTCGCCGACGGCCACGTGCTAAGCATGCTCGACAAGGTTCGTAACGAGTTATCCACCGTATTGCGCGAAGCCGGGCAGGGCGCGTTGCTGCGTGACGGCATGACCGTGGTGATCGCCGGTCGTCCGAATGCCGGCAAATCCAGCCTGCTCAACGCTCTGGCCGGTCGTGAAGCCGCGATCGTGACCGAAATCGCCGGCACTACCCGGGATATCCTGCGCGAACATATCCACATCGACGGCATGCCGCTGCACGTTGTGGACACCGCTGGTCTGCGCGATACCGATGACCATGTGGAAAAGATCGGCGTTGAACGAGCATTGAAAGCCATTGGCGAGGCTGACCGAGTGCTGCTGGTCGTCGACGCCACTGCGCCAGAGGCCGCTGATCCGTTCGCCTTGTGGCCCGAATTCCTCGAAACCCGGCCGGATCCGGCGAAAGTCACATTGATCCGGAACAAAGCCGATCTGACTGGCGAAGCCATTGCCCTGGAAGTCAGTGAGGATGGCCATGTGACGATCAGCCTGAGCGCCAAGTCTGCAGGTGAAGGTCTGGACCTGCTACGTGATCACCTCAAAGCCTGCATGGGCTATGAACAAACATCGGAAAGCAGCTTCAGCGCACGCCGCCGGCACCTGGAAGCCCTGCGTCATGCCAGTGATGCCTTGGAACATGGACGTGCCCAATTGACGTTGGCGGGTGCTGGCGAATTGCTCGCTGAGGATTTGCGTCAGGCCCAGCATTCTCTGGGTGAAATCACCGGGGCCTTCAGTTCCGATGATCTGCTGGGAAGGATCTTTTCCAGCTTCTGTATCGGCAAATGATAAAAGGGGCTGTGGACATTTTATCCACAGCCCCTTTTTCGTCTTACCAGTTATAAGAAACCGTACCGAGCAAGGTGCGGTCCTCGCCCCAGTAACAGCGGCCGGCATCGTTGCATCCAGACACATATTCCTTGTCGAACAGGTTCTTCGCGTTCAGGTCGACGCTCCAGTGCGTGTCGATCTGATAACCGATCGCCGCATCCACCAACGTCACATCGCCGGCGTCCAGCTTTCCGTATAGCGAAGGCGAGGTGTAGGCGAACGCACTGTCGAAGTAACGCACACCACCTCCTACGTACAATCCTTTCAGATCGCCATCAAGGAAGCGGTATTTGGCCCAGACCGAGGCCTGATTACGCGGCACGCCCGTCATCTGGTGGCCTTTGACCAATGATGTCGTCGCGTCTTTGGTGATTCGGGCGTCGGTATAGGTGTAGGCCGCAGTGACATTCAGGTTCTGTGTCAGATTGCTGTTGAGTTCAAGTTCTGCACCTTTGGAACGGCTTTCGCCCACCTGACGGTAACTCGACGTCGTGGCATCGAAGTAGGTGTCGTCCTTTTTGCGCAGGTCATACACCGACGCCGTGAATGCGGTGTCCCAGCCGATCGGTTCGTACTTGAGACCCACTTCGTACTGGCTGCTGGTGATCGGATCGAGAGGCGCGCCGGCGTTGGAGATCTGTTGCACCGGCACGAACGAGGTGGAATAGCTGACATACGGCGTCATACCGTTGTCGAACTGGTACATCACTCCGCCCTGATAGGTGAACTTCTTGTCCTCGGAACTGATGTCGCTGGAGCGGGCCACCTTGTCGCGGAAATCACTGTCGACCCAGTCCTGACGACCACCGAGCAGGAACAGCCAGCGGTCGTATTTGCTCTGGATCTGTGCATAAACACCTTTCATCTGTTGTTCGAGCAAGGTGTTTTGCACCGCGATCGGCGTGGTCGGATCGCGCAGGTAGACGGGGTTATACACATCAATCGACCCGACCAGCCCTGCATTCCAGTCCTGATTGAAGGAGGTACGATCATAGCTGGCGCCGACCAGCACCGTATTCTCCAGGCCACCGACCTGGAATTTGCCCTCCAGTTGGTTATCCAGCGAGTACACCATCGACTTATTGAAGCGATCGTAGGCGGTCATGTTCAGACGTGTGCCGAACCCGGCGTTGTTAAGGTTGCCCGGCCAGGTCTCATGTCGGGTGATGCGCGACTGCATGTAGCGAGAGTTCTGACGGAACTGCCAGTCATCGTTGAACGAGTGGCTGAATTCGTAGCCAGTGCTCCACGTTTCCCTTTCGAAGGTGTTCCAGTCCGGGTCTCCGAGCATGGTGCCTTTGGATAACTTGCCGTTGGGGTTTGTCAGCAAAGTCCCGGCGGCCGGAAGGCCAAGTTCCATGTTGGTGTGATCCTTCTGGTAGTTGGCCAGCAAGGTCAGGGTATTGAAGTCGTCAAAATTCAGGGTCAGGGATGGTGCAACGTAGATCCGGTCATCGGGGACATGATCGGTCTGGGTGTCCGATTTACGTCCGAGCATCACCACCCGCCCGAGAATGTTGCCGCTGTCGTTGAGCGGACCGGATACATCGACGCCGACCTGCCGGCGATTGTTCGAGCCATAGCTCAGTTGCACTTCACCCTGGGGTACAGCGGTTGGACGTTTGCTCACCAGATTCACCAGCCCGCCCGGTGCGTTCTCCCCATAAAGCAGCGAAGAAGGACCTCGGAAAATCTCCACTCGCTCAAGGCCATAAGGCTCGGTGCTGGTGTCATACCGGTTGCCCTGTACGCGTAGTCCATCACGCAACAGACCGTAGCCGTAATCGGTGGCGTTGAAACCGCGAATGTAGAACAGATCCCCCGCCAGACTGTCGCCGGCGGCAAACGGTGGGGCAAAGATCCCCGGTACGTAGCCAAGTACTTCGGTGAGTGTCTGTGATTTCTGATCCTTCATGCGTTGGGCGGTTACGACTGACACCGAACGTGGTGTTTGCGACAACGGCGTACTGGTTTTCGTACCGACCCGACTGTTCTGTGCCTTGTAACCGACGTCGTCGGCGTAATCCAGGTTCATCGGGTTGGCCAACTGACCATTGATATTGGTCGGTGCCAGCTCCAGCGAATCGCCGTTTGGCAGTGCCTGCAGAATGTAGCTGCCCGGCGCCTGTGGCACGGCTTGCAATCCCGACCCCTGCAGCAGTTGGGCAAACCCTTGTTCCACGCTGAAGTTGCCGTTCAGCCCGGCGCTGCGCAAACGGCTGGTCTGTTGCGGCGAGAACGACAGAATCACATTCGCGGCCGAGGCGAACTGGCTCAGGGCGGTATCGAGCGGTCCCGCAGCAATGGCGTACCGCTGAGCTGCTGTTGCAGCGAAGGCGTCATCGGTGATGACCAGGCAGGACGCAGCACTGGTCATCAGTAAGCTGTAGGCAATGCAGTGGTGGGAAAAACGCTGACGGAACGTGGGAAGACGCATGTGTGGATAAGCCCTGAAAGTGGCAAAGAGCCGCGTTTATCGCGATTACCTGTAGGGCCGGGTCAGGGCAAAAAAAGATAACCCTTGTGTTCAATTATTTTTCCCCAGGTATTTTTTCGCTCAGGCGTCCTGACTGATCGAAACCCAGTAACGGGTGAAGTAGCGGACCTTGATCGGCAAGGACGCCTGAAGATTGGCCAGCACTGCGTCGGTGGAGTCGAGACGAAAGGTGCCGGAAACCCGAAGATCCCGGGCACGGGTATCGCAATGCAAAACACCGCTGCGATAGCGCCCCAACTCGTCGATCACCTCGCCCAACCGGGCATTGAGCACAATCAACTGACCGTTGGTCCACGCTACTTCCGAGGATTTGAAAGGATGAATCAACCCGATGTGCCGACTATCAAAGTCGGCGCCTTCGCCCGCCTTCAGGATGATTGCGGTTGTCGACAGATCGGCCGGCTGGACGCTGACCCGGTCTTCCAGCACACCCACACGGGTAGAAACCGACAACTGATGTACAGAGAATCGGGTACCCAGCGCTTGAATCCGGCCATTGCGGGTTTCGACGAAAAAAGGCCGTTGATCACCGAGCTTGCCGGTTTGAATCAGGATCTCTCCAGAGCGTAAACGGATCAGTCGCTGGGCTGCGTCAAAAGACACATCAATCGCTGTGCCGGTATTGAGCTGAATCTGGCTGCCATCGGCCAATGTAATGTTGCGGCGCTGGCCGACGCCGGTTTTATAGTCGGCCCAGACATCGCCAAGGGAGGTACGCTGCTGAACATTCCAGCCAACGAAACCAGTTCCTGCGGCGAGCAACAACAACTTCAGTACCTGGCGCCGTTGCTGGCCGGTATTCAGCGCACGACGTTTCAAATCCTGCGGCAGGGTGCCGAGGTGACGCTGTAGTTGTTCCATCTGATTCCACGCCGCCAGATGCGCTGGATCACTATCTATCCACAGTTGCCAGGCTTTCTGTTCGGTGAGGGTCGGCGGGTCGGCTTGAAACTGCACGTACCAACTGGCGGCGGTTTCGAAAACCTTGCGGCTGGGTGCGATGGCCATCAACGCTGCGCCATGATCAGGGCACATTCCGTCAAAGCGCGGATCATGTGCTTCTTCACTGTTGTCAGCGACACCTTCAACTGCACGGCGATCTGTTGATAAGTCAGCCCATCGATCTGCGAAAGCATGAAGATCCGCTGGGTTCGTGCGCCAAGACCGGCCAAGGCTTTATCCACAGCAACCAGGGTTTCGATGATCAGCGCCTTGTCTTCTTCGCTGATGGCCGTGGCTTCAGGTCTGGCGGCGAGGGTCTGCAAATACGCGGCCTCGATCGCGCGTCTTCTATACCGGTCAATGACCAGGCCGCGTGCAACGGTGGCCAGATAATCCCGAGGTTCGCGAATCTGAGCCGCATTGCGGGCGGCCAGGATCCGCACAAACGTGTCATGCGCGACATCGGCCGCATCGCAGGCGTCATGCAATTTTCCCTTCAGCCATCCATATAGCCACGAATGGTGTTGCTCGTAGATTTGCTCGATCGCAGCGTTATGGGCGGGTAGGGACATGAGAGCAACTGGCGAGTTAATGATAATGGCTATTATTAGCCTCTGTTACGTTCTCTCACAATAGCCCTGGCACTTCCCTCCATCAGCTTCTCCGCCGTCATTTGCCCCCGGACAGGCGCTTTCATGACGCCCTGAAAAAGCCGTTTCGTCGATTTTCTGTGGATTAAGCCCTGTGAATAACTGCCGCTAAGGGCAGTTGATAACAGGGCCTGAAAACTGAACATAACTGCCGCTGTGGATAACCAGCTCATTCATCCACAGGCTTACACCGGTTATCCAAGGGCCTCATGGCGACATGGCCACAGGGTTTTAAATCTCTGTACACATCGAAAATAAAGGCCTGTGTAAATCTATCCACAGATATCATGGGCAGTAAGAATAAGCTTTAAAACAAAGGTTTTATAAATTTCTCTCTTTTTTATTCTTTTATCCGCGAGTTCTCCACAGCTGGTTAAATTTTGTGCAAAGGGTTCTTTAGGAAGGGCGAAGTCCCTATACTTGCCGACCAGGTCCAGAAACCTGATCTCAAACTATTCCTGAATTACCTACTTAAGCAGGCACGAGGTGCGTGGTGGATTTCCCTTCCCGTTTTGAAGTGATCGTCATCGGCGGCGGTCATGCCGGTACCGAGGCAGCACTGGCCTCAGCACGCATGGGTGCAAAAACCCTTCTGCTGACGCACAACGTGGAAACCCTCGGTGCCATGAGTTGCAACCCGGCCATCGGCGGCATTGGCAAAAGCCACCTGGTCAAGGAAATCGACGCCCTCGGCGGCGCGATGGCCATGGCTACCGATAAGGGCGGCATCCAGTTTCGCGTATTGAACAGCCGCAAAGGCCCTGCCGTACGGGCGACCCGTGCGCAAGCGGACCGTATTCTGTACAAGGCCGCTGTCCGCGAAATTCTGGAAAACCAGCCGAACCTGTGGATATTTCAACAAGCCGCTGACGACCTGATCGTCGAGCAGGAACAGGTACGCGGTGTTGTCACCCAAATGGGTCTGCGTTTCTTTGCCGATTCCGTGGTATTGACCACCGGTACGTTCCTCGGCGGACTTATCCACATCGGTTTGCAGAATTTCTCCGGCGGTCGTGCTGGTGATCCACCGTCGATCGCCCTGGCGCATCGTCTGCGTGAACTGCCGCTGCGCGTCGGTCGCCTGAAGACCGGTACGCCACCACGTATCGACGGCAAGTCTGTGGATTTCTCGGTGATGACCGAGCAGCCAGGCGATACGCCGATCCCGGTGATGTCGTTCATGGGCAACAAGGACCAGCATCCACGGCAAGTCAGTTGCTGGATTACCCACACCAACGCCCGCACCCACGAAATCATTGCCGCGAACCTCGACCGTTCGCCGATGTATTCCGCTGCAGGCGAAATCGAGGGCGTCGGTCCGCGTTATTGCCCGTCGATCGAAGACAAGATCCACCGCTTTGCCGACAAGGAAAGCCATCAGGTGTTCATCGAGCCGGAAGGCCTGACCACCCATGAGCTGTATCCGAACGGGATATCCACAAGCCTGCCGTTCGACGTGCAATTGCAGATCGTGCAATCGATCCGCGGCATGGAAAACGCGCACATCGTGCGTCCGGGTTATGCGATCGAGTACGACTACTTCGATCCGCGCGACCTGAAGTACAGTCTGGAAACCAAAGTCATCGGCGGTCTTTTCTTCGCTGGCCAGATCAACGGCACCACCGGTTACGAAGAAGCCGGCGCCCAGGGTTTGCTGGCTGGTGCGAACGCTGCACTGCGTGCGAAAGGCAAAGAAGCCTGGTGTCCGCGTCGCGATGAAGCCTACATCGGGGTATTGGTCGACGACCTGATCACCCTCGGTACTCAAGAGCCGTACCGCATGTTCACTTCCCGTGCCGAGTACCGCCTGATCCTGCGTGAGGACAACGCCGACCTGCGTCTGACCGAAAAAGGTCGCGAGCTGGGTCTGGTCGATGACGCGCGTTGGGCGGCGTTCTGCAAGAAACGCGAAAGCATCGAACTCGAAGAGCAACGCCTTAAAAGCACCTGGGTTCGCCCGGGCACCCCGCAGGGCGATGCGATTGCCGAAAAATTCGGCACGCCGCTGACTCACGAATACAACTTGCTCAATCTCTTGAGCCGTCCGGAAATCGACTACGCTGGTCTGGTCGAAGTGACCGGGCAGGGCGCCGAAGATCCACAGGTCGCCGAACAGGTCGAGATCAAGACCAAGTACGCCGGTTACATCGATCGTCAACAGGACGAAATCGCCCGTCTGCGCGCCAGTGAAGACACGAAACTGCCTGTGGATATCGATTACACCAACATTTCCGGTCTCTCCAAGGAGATCCAGAGCAAGCTGGGTGCCACGCGTCCCGAGACGCTGGGCCAGGCTTCGCGGATCCCCGGTGTGACCCCGGCAGCGATCTCGCTGTTGATGATTCATTTGAAAAAACGCGGCGCGGGCCGTCAGTTGGAGCAAAGCGCTTGAGTTCTAAGGTCACTTCGCAACACGCCGAAGAGTTATCCACAGGAGCCCGCGAGCTCGGTGTCAATCTCACTGAAACCCAGCACGAACTGCTGCTGGGTTATCTGGCCCTGTTGATCAAATGGAACCAGGCCTACAACCTGACTGCCGTTCGCGATCCGGACGAAATGGTCTCCCGCCACTTGCTCGATAGCCTCAGCGTAATGTCGTTCATCGAAAATGGGCGCTGGCTGGATGTCGGCAGCGGCGGCGGAATGCCAGGGATCCCTCTGGCGATCCTGTATCCGGACTCGCAGGTGACCTGTCTGGACAGCAACGGCAAGAAAACCCGCTTCCTGACCCAGGTCAAACTCGAACTCAAACTGGATAACCTGCAAGTTATCCACAGTCGCGTCGAAGCCTTCCAGCCTGCACAGCCGTTCAACGGGATCATTTCCCGGGCGTTCAGCAGCATGGAGAACTTCACCAACTGGACTCGCCACCTCGGCGACGCCGATACGCGCTGGCTGGCAATGAAGGGCGTCCATCCGGCGGATGAGCTGGTAGCATTGCCGGCAGACTTCAAACTCGATAGCGAACACGCCCTGGCCGTACCCGGTTGCCAAGGCCAACGCCATCTGCTGATACTGCGCCGCACGGCATGATTGGGAACACAAGCAAGAATGGCTAAGGTATTCGCGATAGCGAACCAGAAGGGTGGTGTGGGCAAGACCACCACCTGCATCAACCTCGCAGCATCCCTGGTCGCGACCAAGCGCCGGGTGCTGTTGATCGATCTCGATCCACAGGGCAACGCCACCATGGGTAGCGGTGTGGATAAGCATGGCCTGGAAAACTCGGTCTACGACCTGCTGATCGGCGAATGCGATCTGGCCCAGGCGATGCACTACTCCGAACATGGCGGTTATCAACTGCTGCCGGCCAACCGTGACCTGACGGCGGCCGAAGTGGTGCTGCTGGAAATGCAGATGAAGGAAAGCCGTCTGCGCAGCGCGCTGGCGCCGATCCGCGAGAACTACGATTACATTCTGATCGACTGCCCGCCGTCACTGTCGATGCTCACACTGAACGCACTGGTCGCCGCTGACGGGGTCATTATCCCCATGCAGTGCGAGTACTTTGCGCTCGAAGGTCTGAGCGACCTTGTGGATAACATCAAGCGCATCGCTGAACTGCTGAACCCGAACCTGAAAGTCGAAGGCCTGTTGCGGACCATGTACGACCCGCGCCTGAGCCTGATGAACGACGTTTCGGCCCAGCTCAAGGAACACTTCGGCGATCAGCTGTACGACACGGTGATCCCGCGCAACATTCGTCTGGCCGAAGCACCGAGCTACGGCATGCCGGCGCTGGCCTACGACAAGCAATCGCGTGGCGCGCTGGCCTATCTGGCCCTGGCGGGCGAGATGGTTCGCCGTCAGCGCAAAAATTCACGCATCGCCGCTGCCCAGCCAACTTAAGGAATCCCCATGGCCGTCAAGAAACGAGGTCTCGGACGAGGACTGGATGCGCTGTTGAGCGGTCCGACTGTCAGCTCGCTGGAAGAACAAGCGGCGCAGGCTGACAGCCGCGAGTTGCAGCACCTGCCGCTGGACCTGCTGCAGCGCGGCAAGTATCAGCCACGCCGGGACATGGATCCGCAGGCGCTGGAAGAGCTGGCGCAGTCGATCAAGGCCCAGGGCGTGATGCAACCGATCGTGGTTCGCCCGATTGGTGGTGGTCGTTTTGAAATCATTGCCGGCGAACGTCGCTGGCGCGCGAGTCAACAAGCCGGGCAGGAAACCATCCCGGCGATGGTGCGTGATGTGCCGGATGAAACGGCAATCGCCATTGCGCTGATCGAGAACATCCAGCGCGAAGACCTGAACCCGATTGAAGAGGCGGTAGCCCTGCAGCGCTTGCAGCAGGAATTCCAGCTCACTCAGCAACAGGTTGCCGAGGCTGTGGGTAAGTCCCGCGTCACCGTGGCCAACCTGTTGCGCCTGATTGCGCTGCCGGAAGTCATCAAGACCATGCTGTCCCATGGCGACCTGGAGATGGGTCATGCCCGTGCATTGCTTGGTCTGCCGGACAATCAGCAGGTGGAAGGGGCGCGACATGTTGTCGCACGCGGTCTCACCGTGCGCCAAACTGAGGCACTTGTTCGCCAATGGTTGAGTGGCAAACCGGAGCCGGTCGAACCGTCCAAACCCGACCCGGATATCGCCCGCCTCGAACAGCGTCTGGCCGAGCGCCTGGGCTCTGCGGTGCAGATCCGCCACGGGAAGAAGGGCAAGGGGCAGCTGGTGATCGGTTACAACTCCCTCGATGAGCTTCAAGGTGTGCTCGCACACATCCGCTGAAACAATTCCTCTTGTAGCGCGCAGTCGGAAATCACTACCTGACAGTTGAATAGGGGCAGAACCGCCCCTATACTCTGCGCGCATTTTGTCGGCACAAATTATGCCAAGTTATTGAATTTCGGCAGCCGGCCATTGGAGAGCAATAGTGATGGAAACCCGCAAGCCAAACCGCCTGCCGTTCCATCGCCTGGCGGTTTTTCCGGTGTTAATGGCTCAATTTGTCATTTTGCTCATTGCCGCTTTGGCGCTCTGGCAATGGCACGGAGTCGTTGCCGGATACTCGGGACTTTGCGGAGGCCTGATAGCCTTGCTGCCCAATGTTTATTTCGCTCACAAGGCATTTCGGTTTTCCGGCGCCCGAGCAGCCCAGTCCATCGTCCGGTCTTTCTATGCCGGCGAGGCAGGCAAACTGATTTTGACGGCAGTGCTGTTTGCACTGGTGTTTGCAGGTGTGAAGCCACTGGCGCCGATCGCTGTATTCGGCGCCTTCGTGCTGACTCAGTCGGTCAGCTGGTTCGCTCCCCTGCTGATGAGAACAAGACTTTCGAGACCTTAGGGCGTTTGAGGCAACCATGGCAGAAACAACCGCTTCGGGCTATATCCAGCACCACTTGCAGAACCTGACCTTCGGTCAGCTACCCAACGGCGGCTGGGGCTTTGCCCACACCGCAGCAGAAGCCAAGGAAATGGGCTTCTGGGCTTTCCACGTCGATACTCTCGGCTGGTCGGTCGCGCTGGGTCTGATTTTCGTTCTTCTTTTCCGCATGGCGGCCAAGAAGGCGACTTCCGGTCAGCCGGGTGCACTGCAGAACTTCGTTGAAGTCCTGGTCGAATTCGTCGATGGCAGCGTGAAAGACAGCTTCCATGGCCGTAGCCCGGTGATTGCACCGCTGGCACTGACCATCTTCGTCTGGGTGTTCCTGATGAACGCCGTCGACCTGGTACCGGTCGACTGGATTCCTCAGCTGGCCATCCTGATCTCCGGCGATCACCACATCCCGTTCCGCGCCGTGTCGACGACCGACCCGAACGCGACCCTGGGCATGGCGTTCTCGGTTTTCGCACTGATCATTTTCTATAGCATCAAGGTCAAGGGCATCGGCGGTTTCATCGGCGAACTGACCCTGCACCCGTTCGGCAGCAAGAACATCTTCGTTCAGGCCCTGCTGATCCCGGTGAACTTCCTGCTGGAATTCGTGACCCTGATCGCCAAACCGATCTCTCTGGCTCTGCGTCTGTTCGGCAACATGTATGCCGGCGAGCTGGTGTTCATCCTGATCGCTGTGATGTTCGGCAGCGGCCTGCTCTGGCTCAGCGGCCTGGGCGTTGTCCTGCAGTGGGCGTGGGCTGTGTTCCACATCCTGATCATTACCCTGCAGGCGTTCATCTTCATGATGCTGACCATCGTCTACCTGTCGATGGCGCACGAAGAAAACCATTAAGACCAGTCTCGACTAGTCTGATGTCCTTCCCGGTCAAACGGGAAGGGGCTCCTCACGGGGCACCATGAAACGATTTGTTTTACCGCTTTAATCTAAAAAACCTAAACCATACGACGTAAAAGTCGGGAGGAAAGATGGAAACTGTAGTTGGTCTAACCGCTATCGCTGTTGCACTGTTGATCGGCCTGGGCGCACTGGGTACCGCAATTGGTTTCGGCCTGCTGGGCGGCAAGTTCCTGGAAGGCGCAGCGCGTCAGCCAGAAATGGTTCCAATGCTGCAAGTTAAAATGTTCATCGTTGCCGGTCTGCTCGACGCCGTAACCATGATCGGTGTTGGTATCGCTCTGTTCTTCACCTTTGCGAACCCGTTCGTTGGTCAGATCGCTGGCTAATCATTCGGATCTCCGAGTGATTTGGTGTGATGGACAACGTAACTGCGAGGTGTTGGCGTGAACATTAATGCGACCCTGATTGGCCAGTCCGTTGCGTTCCTGATTTTTGTACTGTTCTGCATGAAGTTCGTATGGCCTCCGGTCATCGCGGCTCTGCACGAACGTCAAAAGAAGATCGCTGATGGTCTGGACGCTGCCAGCCGTGCAGCTCGCGACCTGGAGTTGGCCCAAGAGAAAGCGGGTCAGCAACTGCGCGAAGCGAAAGCTCAGGCAGCTGAAATCATCGAGCAAGCCAAGAAACGCGGTAACCAGATTGTCGAAGAGGCCGTTGAAAAGGCCCGCGTCGACGCTGACCGTGTGAAGGTTCAGGCTCAAGCCGAGATCGAACAGGAACTGAACAGTGTCAAAGACAAGCTGCGCGCCCAAGTGGGCTTGCTGGCTGTCGGCGGCGCCGAGAAGATCCTGGGTGCCACAATCGATCAAAACGCGCACGCAGAGCTGGTTAACCAACTGGCTGCTGAAATCTAAGCGAGGGCGATCATGGCAGAACTGACCACGTTGGCCCGACCTTACGCTAAGGCGGCCTTCGAGCACGCTCAGGCCCACCAGCAACTGGCCAATTGGTCAGCCATGCTCGGCCTGGCAGCAGCGGTGTCGCAAGACGACACCATGCAGCGCGTGCTCAAGGCCCCGCGACTGACGAGCGCAGAAAAGGCCGCCACGTTCATTGACGTGTGCGGCGACAAGTTTGATGCCAAGGCACAGAACTTCATCAATGTCGTTGCCGAAAACGACCGTCTCCCGCTTCTGCCGGAGATCGCCGCTCTTTTCGACCTGTACAAGGCCGAGCAAGAGAAATCGGTAGACGTTGAAGTGACCAGTGCTTTTGCATTGAACCAAGAACAGCAAGACAAACTCGCCAAGGTTCTCAGTGCACGACTCAACCGGGAAGTGCGCCTGCAAGTTGCGGAGGATGCTGCCCTTATAGGTGGTGTCGTTATCCGCGCCGGCGACCTGGTTATCGATGGCTCGATTCGCGGCAAAATCGCGAAACTTGCCGAAGCATTGAAATCTTGAGTTTGAAGGGGCAGCAGAGCAATGCAGCAACTCAATCCTTCCGAAATAAGTGAAATTATCAAGGGCCGCATCGAAAAGCTCGATGTGACCTCCCAAGCCCGTAACGAAGGCACTGTCGTCAGCGTATCTGACGGTATCGTGCGGATTCACGGTCTGGCCGACGTCATGTACGGCGAGATGATCGAGTTTCCGGGCGGCGTCTACGGTATGGCCCTCAACCTGGAGCAAGACTCCGTAGGTGCCGTTGTACTGGGCGCATACACCAGTCTGGCTGAAGGCATGAGCGCCAAGTGCACCGGCCGCATCCTCGAAGTTCCGGTTGGTAAGGAACTGCTGGGTCGCGTTGTCGACGCACTGGGTAACCCTGTTGACGGCAAAGGTCCACTGGGCAACACCGAGACCGACGCGGTCGAGAAAGTTGCTCCGGGCGTGATCTGGCGTAAGTCGGTAGACCAGCCTGTACAGACTGGCTACAAGGCTGTCGATGCCATGATCCCTGTCGGCCGTGGCCAGCGTGAGCTGATCATCGGTGACCGTCAGATCGGTAAAACCGCTCTGGCGATCGACGCGATCATCAACCAGAAAGACAGCGGCATTTTCTGCGTCTACGTGGCAATCGGTCAGAAGCAATCGACCATCGCCAACGTGGTTCGCAAGCTGGAAGAAAACGGTGCACTGGCTAACACCATCATCGTTGCAGCGAGCGCTTCGGAATCTGCAGCACTGCAATTCCTGGCTCCGTACTCCGGTTGCACCATGGGTGAATTCTTCCGCGACCGCGGTGAAGACGCGCTGATCGTTTATGACGATCTGTCCAAGCAAGCAGTGGCTTACCGCCAGATTTCCCTGCTGCTGCGCCGTCCACCAGGCCGTGAAGCTTACCCAGGCGACGTGTTCTATCTCCACTCCCGTCTGCTGGAGCGCGCATCCCGCGTTTCGGAAGAGTACGTAGAGAAGTTCACCAACGGCGCAGTGACCGGCAAAACCGGTTCCCTGACCGCACTTCCGATCATCGAAACCCAGGCTGGCGACGTTTCAGCGTTCGTTCCGACCAACGTGATTTCCATCACCGACGGTCAGATCTTCCTGGAATCGGCCATGTTCAACTCGGGCATCCGCCCTGCAGTGAACGCCGGTGTTTCGGTATCCCGTGTGGGTGGTGCCGCTCAGACCAAGATCATCAAGAAGCTGTCCGGTGGTATCCGTACCGCTCTGGCTCAGTACCGTGAACTGGCGGCATTCGCCCAGTTCGCTTCTGACCTGGACGAAGCGACCCGCAAGCAACTTGAGCATGGTCAGCGCGTTACCGAGCTGATGAAGCAGAAGCAATACGCGCCAATGTCGATTGCCGACATGTCGCTGTCGCTGTATGCCGCTGAGCGTGGGTTCCTGACTGACATTGAAATCGCCAAGATCGGCAGCTTCGAACAAGCGCTGATCGCTTTCTTCAACCGCGATCACGCCGACTTGATGGCGAAGATCAACGTTAAAGGTGACTTCAATGACGAAATCGACGCTGGCCTGAAGGCTGGTATCGAGAAGTTCAAGGCCACCCAAACCTGGTAAGCCGCAGCGGGAGCCGCAAGGCTCCCGCTTGCTAACCTGATAGGTGTTACATGGCAGGCGCAAAAGAGATTCGCAGTAAGATTGCGAGCATCAAAAGCACGCAAAAAATTACCAGCGCCATGGAAAAAGTGGCGGTCAGCAAAATGCGCAAGGCACAAATGCGCATGGCTGCTAGCCGTCCTTATGCGGAGCGTATCCGCCAGGTAATTGGGCATCTGGCCAACGCCAACCCGGAATACCGCCACCCGTTCATGATCGATCGCGAAGTTAAACGCGTCGGTTATGTCGTCGTGAGCAGTGACCGTGGTCTGTGCGGCGGCTTGAACACCAACCTGTTCAAGGCCCTGGTCAAGGACATGGCGGTAAACCGCGAAAACGGCGTCGAGATCGATCTGTGTGTCGTTGGTAGCAAGGGTGCGGCCTTTTTCCGCAACTTCGGCGGTAACGTCGTTGCAGCTATCAGCCACCTGGGTGAAGAGCCGTCGATCAATGATCTGATCGGCAGCGTCAAGGTGATGCTGGATGCCTACCTGGACGGCCGTATTGACCGCCTGTCCGTGGTATCCAACAAGTTCATCAACACCATGACGCAACAGCCTACCGTGGAGCAGTTGATTCCATTGGTGGCGACCCCGGATCAAGAACTCAAGCACCACTGGGACTACCTCTACGAACCAGACGCCAAAGAGCTGCTTGACGGCTTGATGGTGCGTTACGTGGAGTCGCAGGTGTACCAGGCGGTGGTCGAGAACAACGCGGCTGAACAGGCTGCGCGGATGATCGCGATGAAGAACGCTACCGACAACGCCGGTGATTTGATCAGCGATTTGCAGCTGATCTACAACAAGGCGCGTCAGGCTGCGATCACCCAAGAGATCTCGGAAATCGTCGGCGGCGCTGCCGCGGTTTAACGGTTCAAATATTCAGAGGATCCAGCTATGAGTAGCGGACGTATCGTTCAAATCATCGGCGCCGTTATCGACGTGGAATTTCCACGCGACAGCGTACCGAGCATCTACGACGCCTTGAAGGTTCAAGGCGCCGAAACCACTCTGGAAGTTCAGCAGCAGCTGGGCGACGGCGTGGTTCGTACCATTGCGATGGGCTCCACCGAAGGCTTGAAGCGCGGTCTGGACGTCAACAACACTGGCGCAGCCATCTCCGTACCGGTCGGTAAAGCGACTCTGGGCCGGATCATGGACGTACTGGGCAACCCGATCGACGAAGCTGGCCCGATCGGCGAAGAAGAGCGCTGGGGTATCCACCGCGCCGCTCCTTCCTTCGCTGAACAGGCCGGTGGCAACGAGCTGCTGGAAACAGGCATCAAGGTTATCGACCTGGTTTGCCCGTTCGCCAAGGGCGGTAAAGTCGGTCTGTTCGGTGGTGCCGGTGTAGGCAAGACCGTGAACATGATGGAACTGATCCGTAACATCGCCATCGAGCACAGCGGTTATTCCGTGTTCGCCGGTGTGGGTGAGCGTACTCGTGAGGGTAACGACTTCTACCACGAGATGAAGGACTCCAACGTTCTCGACAAGGTAGCCCTGGTCTACGGTCAGATGAACGAGCCACCGGGAAACCGTCTGCGCGTAGCGCTGACCGGTCTGACCATGGCCGAGAAGTTCCGTGACGAAGGTAACGACGTTCTGCTGTTCGTCGACAACATCTATCGTTACACCCTGGCCGGTACCGAAGTATCCGCACTGTTGGGCCGTATGCCTTCGGCAGTAGGTTACCAGCCGACCCTGGCTGAAGAGATGGGCGTGCTGCAAGAGCGCATCACTTCGACCAAACAAGGTTCGATTACTTCGATCCAGGCCGTATACGTACCAGCGGACGACTTGACTGACCCGTCGCCAGCGACCACGTTTGCTCACCTGGACGCCACCGTCGTTCTGTCCCGTGACATCGCTTCCCTGGGTATCTACCCGGCGGTAGACCCACTGGACTCGACTTCGCGTCAGCTGGACCCGAACGTGATCGGCAACGATCACTACGAGACCGCTCGTGGTGTTCAGTACGTGCTGCAGCGTTACAAAGAGCTGAAGGACATCATCGCGATCCTGGGTATGGACGAGCTGTCGGAAGCCGACAAGCAGTTGGTAAACCGTGCTCGTAAGATCCAGCGCTTCTTGTCGCAGCCGTTCTTCGTGGCTGAAGTCTTCACCGGTGCTTCGGGTAAATACGTTTCCCTGAAAGACACCATTGCTGGCTTCAAAGGCATCCTCAACGGTGACTACGACCACCTGCCAGAACAAGCGTTCTACATGGTCGGCGGCATCGAAGAAGCGATCGAGAAAGCCAAGAAACTGTAATCCAGGCGCCCGGCAACGGGCGCTAATTTAGGTTGAGGCAATCAGATGGCTATGACAGTCCATTGCGACATCGTCAGCGCGGAAGGAGAAATCTTTTCCGGCCTGGTCGAGATGGTGATTGCGCACGGTGCTCTGGGTGATCTTGGTATCGCTCTGGGCCACGCGCCGCTGATCACTAATCTGAAGCCAGGTCCGATCCGCCTGATCAAGCAAGGCGGGGAAGCCGAGGTGTTCTACATCTCCGGTGGTTTCCTCGAGGTTCAGCCGAACATGGTCAAGGTGCTTGCCGATACCGTGCAACGTGCCGCCGACCTGGATGAAGCTCAGGCTCAAGCAGCTCTCAAGGCTGCCGAAGCTGCTCTGCATGAGAAGAGCGCAGATTTCGACTACGGAGCTGCGTCCGCACGTCTGGCCGAGGCTGCAGCTCAGCTGCGCACCGTCCAGCAGATCCGCAAGAAGTTTGGCGGTTGATCCGTCAGCCACTTCTTGTGCGATTGATAAAAAAGGGTAGCCTCGGCTACCCTTTTTTCTTTTCAGAATTCTACAAACCCGGTCGCAGTTGCTGACCACCCAGGATTGGTAGCCAGTCATGTCTCTTGAAATCGTTATCCTCGCGGCCGGTCAAGGCACCCGCATGCGTTCCGCGCTGCCAAAAGTGCTGCATCCGATTGCCGGCGATTCCATGCTTGGCCATGTTATCCACAGCGCCCGTCAACTTGATCCACAGCGCATTCATGTCGTCATCGGCCATGGCGCCGATGTAGTGCGCGAGCGTCTGGCCGCTGACGATCTGAATTTCGTATTGCAGGACAAGCAGCTGGGCACCGGCCACGCCACGGCCCAGGCTGTTCCTTTCATCACCGCCGATACCGTACTGATTCTCTACGGCGATGTGCCGTTGATCGAAGTCGAGACCCTGCAACGTCTGCTCAAGCACGTTGTACCCGGGCAGATGGGCTTGCTCACCGTCGAGCTGGACGATCCGACCGGTTATGGCCGCATCGTGCGCGATGCCGACGGCAAGGTTGCCGCCATCGTCGAACACAAGGACGCCAGCGAAGCGCAACGGGCGATCACTGAAGGCAACACCGGCATCCTGGCAGTGCCGGCCAATCGTCTGGCGGACTGGATGAGTCGCCTGTCGAACAACAACGCTCAGGGCGAGTACTACCTGACCGACGTGATCGAGATGGCGGTCAGCGATGGCCTGACCGTCGCCACCGAACAACCTCACGATCCGATGGAAGTGCAGGGCGCCAACGATCGCAAACAGCTCTCCGAGCTGGAGCGTCATTACCAATTGCGTGCCGGTCGCCGTTTGATGGCTCAGGGTGTCACCCTGCGTGACCCGGCGCGCTTTGATGTACGTGGCGAAGTGACCGTGGGGCGCGATGTGCTGATCGACATCAACGTGATTCTCGAAGGCAAGGTTGTCATAGAGGACGACGTGGTGATCGGCCCGAACTGCGTGATCAAGGACAGCACCCTGCGCAAGGGCGTGGTGGTCAAGGCCAACAGTCACATCGAAGGCGCGGTGCTGGGCGAAGGCAGCGATGCCGGCCCGTTTGCCCGTCTGCGTCCGGGCACTGTGCTGGAAGCCCGCGCCCATGTGGGTAACTTCGTCGAGTTGAAAAACGCGCGCATGGGCGAAGGCGCCAAGGCCGGGCACCTCACTTACCTGGGCGACGCCGAGATCGGTGCGCGAACCAACATCGGCGCCGGTACCATTACCTGCAACTACGACGGCGCCAACAAGTGGAAAACCGTGTTGGGTGAAGACGTGTTCATCGGTTCCAACAATTCGCTGGTGGCGCCTGTGGATATCTCTGCCGGTGCAACCACCGCTGCCGGTTCGACCATCACCCAGAATGTGGATAACGCGCAATTGGCTGTTGGCCGCGCACGCCAGAAGAACATCGATGGCTGGAAGCGGCCGGAGAAGATCAAGAAGAGCTGAGTTATCCACAAAGCTCGAATCACAAAAAGACCGCCGCCAGCGGTCTTTTTTTTGGGGCGCCAGCTTGACGATTCGCAGCTGATAGGTTTTGATTGCTTCCGTTATCTTTCGAATCGAAACTTAATTAGCCATGTCGAAACGCAACACACCTCAGCGCCGTCACAACATTCTGGCTTTGCTCAATGAGCAGGGCGAGGTGAGTGTGGATGAACTGGCCAAGCGCTTCGAAACTTCGGAAGTTACGATTCGCAAGGATCTCGCCGTCCTTGAAAGTCATGGCTTGCTGCTGCGTCGCTATGGTGGTGCGATCACCATGCCGCAGGAACTGGTGGCGGACACGAGCCTCAACGTTTCCAAATACAAACAGGCGATCGCCCGCGCTGCGGTTACACGCATCCGCGAGCACGCCCGCATCATCATCGATAGCGGCAGCACTACCGCCGCCATGATTCCCGAGCTCGGCCAACAGCCAGGCCTGGTGGTGATGACCAACTCCCTGCACGTAGCCAACGCCCTGAGCGAACTTGAACACGAGCCTGTGCTGTTGATGACCGGCGGAACCTGGGATCCGCACTCGGAATCCTTTCAGGGCCAGGTCGCCGAGCAGGTACTACGCTCTTACGACTTCGACCAGTTGTTTATCGGTGCCGATGGCATCGACCTGGTGCGTGGCACCACCACCTTCAATGAATTGCTCGGCCTGAGCCGGGTGATGGCGGAAGTGGCGCGGGAAGTGATCGTGATGGTCGAGGCCGACAAGATCGGCCGCAAGATCCCCAACCTGGAGCTGCCCTGGAGCAGCGTCCATACCCTAATTACCGATGATCGCCTGCCTCTGGATGCGCGCGATCAGATTCAGGCGCGCGGTATCAACTTGATTTGCGCGACTGTCAGTCAGGAGAAATAAGCATGTGTGGAATCGTCGGTGCGGTAGCTGAACGTAACATCACCGCCATTCTGGTCGAAGGCCTCAAACGCCTCGAATACCGGGGCTATGACAGTGCCGGTGTGGCGGTGTACACCAATGACGGCATTCTGGAACGCACTCGTCGTGTGGGCAAGGTCAGCGAACTCGACGCGGCGCTGGCCGAACATCCGCTGGTTGGCCGTCTCGGTATTGCCCACACCCGCTGGGCCACCCATGGTGCGCCGAGCGAGCGCAATGCCCACCCGCATTTCTCCGGTGACGTCGCTGTCGTGCACAACGGCATCATCGAAAACCATGAGGCGCTGCGTGAACAACTGAAAGCACTGGGCTACGTGTTCACCTCGGACACCGACACCGAAGTCATCGCTCACCTGCTGACCGAAAAACTCAAGTCGTTGCCAGACCTCGCCGACGCGCTGAAGGCTGCGGTCAAGGAGCTGCATGGCGCTTACGGTCTGGTGGTTATCCACGCAAAGCAACCGGATCGACTCGTTGCTGCTCGAAGCGGCAGCCCGCTGGTGATCGGTCTGGGCCTGGGCGAAAACTTCCTCGCTTCCGATCAACTGGCCCTGCGTCAGGTCACCGACCGTTTCATGTACCTGGAAGAGGGCGATATCGCCGAAATCCAGCGCGACAAGGTGCAGATCTGGGACGTGACCGGCAAAGCCGTCGAGCGCCAGACCGTCCAGTACACCGATGGCGCCGAAGCCGCCGACAAAGGCGAGTTCCGTCACTACATGCTCAAGGAAATCCACGAGCAGCCATCCGTGGTGCAGCGCACCCTGGAAGGTCGGTTGAGTGCGGACCAGGTGCTGGTGCAGGCGTTTGGCCCGCAAGCGGCCGAATTGTTCGCCAAAGTGCGCAACGTGCAGATCGTGGCGTGTGGCACCAGCTATCACGCCGGCATGGTTGCCCGTTACTGGCTCGAAGAGCTGGCCGGCATTCCGTGCCAGGTCGAAGTCGCCAGCGAGTTCCGCTACCGCAAGGTGGTGGTGCAGCCGGACACCCTGTTCGTCACCATCTCCCAGTCCGGCGAAACCGCCGACACCCTGGCCGCCCTGCGCAACGCCAAGGAACTGGGCTTCCTCGCAAGTCTGGCGATCTGCAACGTCGGCATCAGCTCGCTGGTGCGCGAGTCCGACCTGACCCTGCTGACCCAGGCTGGTCGTGAAATCGGCGTGGCCTCGACCAAGGCGTTCACTACGCAGTTGGTCGGTCTGCTGCTGCTGACCCTGTCTCTGGGTCAGGTGCGCGGTACTTTGGGCAAAGGCGTTGAAGCCACGCTGGTCGAAGAACTGCGTCGCCTGCCAACCCGTCTGGGCGAAGCCCTGGCGATGGACAGCACCGTGGAAAAAATCGCAGAGCTGTTCGCCGAGAAGAACCACACCCTGTTCCTGGGCCGTGGCGCGCAATTCCCGGTAGCGATGGAAGGGGCCTTGAAGCTCAAGGAAATCTCGTACATCCACGCTGAAGCCTATCCAGCCGGTGAACTGAAACATGGCCCGCTGGCGCTTGTGGATAACGACATGCCGGTCGTGACAGTCGCACCGAACAACGAACTGCTGGAGAAGCTCAAGTCCAACCTGCAGGAAGTCCGCGCCCGCGGTGGCGAACTGGTCGTGTTCGCCGACGAAAAGGCCGGGATGACCAACGGCGAAGGCACACACGTGGTGCAGATGCCTCACATCCACGACATCCTGTCGCCGATCCTCTACACCATTCCGCTGCAACTGCTGTCGTATTACGTTGCTGTGCTCAAGGGCACGGACGTTGACCAGCCGCGTAACCTGGCGAAGTCGGTGACGGTGGAGTGATGGGTTGCACAAGAGCGCGAGTTATTCGCGCTCTTGTGCATAACACAGATACACAGCAGTAAATTCCTACAGTAAATCCGCAAACAAATCCGCTAACTACACCCATTCATGAAATCTCCTACATTACTCAAGGCTAGGTAAATAAAGGCTTTGAGCGTAATCTTGAATTCGCAAAAAAATCCGCGATTCTGGAGATTTTATGAGTGCTGAATCTGTCTTGGGAAACCATTGGCTCGAGCCGCTGATGCCGGTATTTCCAAGTGAAATATTGCAACTGGCCGAGCAAGTGCCCTTCCAGGCTGGAAAACTCAGCGCTATGGTTTCTCCCCCCATGCTGCAACGGGTCGGCGGTCTACTGCGTGTCACCAGCAGTTTCTACAGCAACTTGATAGAAGGTCAGTTCACGGAGCCTGTGACGCTTGCTCCGACAGCTCCAAAACGTCACCGCAAAGAGCTCACAGAGCTGGCTATGACGCACATCGGCACGCAGCAGGCATTCGAACGAGCGCTGACTATGCACAAGGACCTGTCATGGGAAACCCTGTTCAGTTCGGCATTCGTTGCGCGCCTGCACAAGCGTCTGTTTCTCGGTGCTGGCGACGAGCAGCTGAGTCTGAGTGACGGGAGTCAACTGGTGCCTGGTCAGTTACGGGATGTGGCGGGTCAGGAAGTGCTCGTTGGCAATCACGCGGCCCCCCCCTGCCAATCCGTATCGCCCATGCTTAACCGAATGCAGCAGATATACGGTCGTTTGCCGGACGCACGGAGTCGACTGCTTGCCGTCATGGCTTATCACCATCGATTGGCGTGGGTGCATCCTTTCGTTGACGGAAATGGACGGACAGTCAGGCTGGTGACGCATCTCCAGTTGCAGAAACTCGGGTTGGTTTCGCCGCTCTGGTCCTTATCCCGCGGGCTTGCTCGACAGCAAGCGTCCTATTACGCCCGACTGGCAAACGCCGACAAGCCGCGTCGTGGGGATCTGGATGGTCGTGGTCAACTGACGCAAGCCGGTTTGTTCGAATTTGTCGGGTTCATGCTGGAAACTTGTCTCGACCAGATGCGTTACACAGAGCAGGCGTTGAACATCTCCAATATGCGCGAAAGGTTGCAAACCATTTTTGCTTGGGACGAGCGGATCAAACGGGCGGGGATCAAGCTGGAAACCGCACGGGCCTTGCATGTTCTGCTGACGCAAGGCACGTTGAGCCGCGCGGATTTCAAGATCTTCACGGGATTGTCCGATCGGGTGGCAACGGATCAATTGAAAAGTCTCGTACAGTTGGGGCTGGTCGAAAGTGCAACGCCCAAGGCGCGTGATCTCTATCCGGGATTGCCGATCTGGTTTGCTCAACTGCTGTTCCCGGACTTGCATCAGCGGATAAACGCCGCGGTTTAGGAGTTAAACAGTGGATCGCTTCCAGGAAATGCAGGTTTTCGCCATCGTCGCCCAGGAGCAGGGCTTCTCCGCTGCCGCGCGGCGCCTGGGTTTGTCGGCAGCCAGCGTGACCCGGGCGGTGGCCGCGCTGGAGCAGCGGATCGGCACGCAGTTGTTGATCCGTACCACCCGCAGCGTGCATTTGAGCGAAGCCGGTCTGCGTTTCCTGGAAGACTGTCGGAGAATTCTCGCCGAGGTGCAGGAAGCGGAGGATTCCGCTGCCGGCAGTCATACCCAGCCCCGTGGGCAGTTGACGGTGACGGCGCCGGTTTTATTCGGTGAACAATTCGTCACGCCGGTGATGGCGCGTTATCTGACGCAATACCCGGACGTTTCCATCAACGCCCTGTTGCTCGACCGCGTGGTAAGCATGGTCGAGGAGGGCATCGACGTCGCGGTGCGTATCGGCGAGTTGCCGGACAGCAATCAGCATGCGATCCGGGTCGGTGAGGTACGGCGGGTGATTTGCGGCTCGCCGGAATACTTCGCGGTCCATGGTCGGCCTGCCCATCCACAGGCATTGGCAGGGGCGCCGGTGGTGGCGACATCGGCCATCGGTCAACAGCGCAGTTGGCCATTCATGGAACACGGTGAACTCATCGGCGTAAAACCGGAACCGCGTCTGGTGGTCACGGCCAATCAGGCTGCGATCACGGCGGCGTCGCTGGGCCTGGGGCTGACCCGGGTGCTGTCTTATCAGGTGGCCGGCAAGGTCGCCTCCGGCGAACTGGAAATCGTCCTCGCCGAGTTCGAACTGCCTGCGTTGCCGATCCATGTGGTGTATCAGGGCGGACGCAAGGCGCCGGCGCGGGTGCGCAGTTTTGTCGACTTCATGGTGAACGCATTGCGTGAGCATCCCGCCTTGAAAAATGCCGCTTTATTTCATCCAGAGAAATAATGGATTGCGTTTGCTGGTAATTCTGTTGTTTTCACGATAGGTGGAAGATGGCTCCCACGGCCGCCGTCCACCCTGAACGGCGCCTTCATCCAGCGGAGTCGACCATGCAAGCGATCAAACTCTACAACTTCCCGCGTTCCGGCCACGCCCATCGCGTCGAACTGATGTTGTCACTGTTGCAACTGCCGACCGAGCTGATCTTTGTCGATCTGGCCAAGGGCGAGCATAAACAGGCGCCATACCTGGCTATCAACAGCTTTGGTCAGGTTCCGGCCATTGATGACAATGGCGTGGTACTCGCCGACTCCAACGCGATTCTCGTCTACCTGGCACAGAAATACGGTAATGGTCGCTGGCTGCCAAGCGATCCGGTCGGCGCCGCGCATGTGCAGCGCTGGTTGTCCGCTGCCGCCGGGCCGATTGCTTTCGGCCCTGCCGCCGCCCGCCTGATCACGGTGTTCGGGGCGAAGTTCAACGCCGAGGAAGTCATCACCCGTGCGCACAATTTTCTCAAGGTGATGGACCTGGAACTGGGCAAAACCCCGTATTTGGCAGGTACTGAGCCGACCATCGCTGACGTGGCGGCCTACAGCTACATTGCCCACGCACCGGAAGGCAATGTGTCGCTGGACGACTACGCTAACGTTCGCGCCTGGCTTTCGCGCATTGAGGCGCTGCCCGGTTTTGTCGGCATGCCGCGCACCGTTGCCGGCCTGCAAACCACCGTCTGACATTCAATCTGTGCCGATGGCGCAGGGGAGAGACCGTGATGGAACATTCACCGTGGCACGCTGGCGAGCAACAGTTGCAGGCCCATGTCGGCGTTGCCGAGCGCATGGCGGAATTCGGTCGTAAGGTGATTCGCACCTGGATGCCGGATCAGCACCGCCAGTTCTATCAGCAATTGCCTTTCATGCTGTACGGCGCGGTGGATGCCGAAGGTCGCCCCTGGGCCAGTGTGCTGGAGGGGGAGCCGGGCTTTGCTCACTCTCCCGAGCCGACGCAACTGCAGTTCGCCAGTCTGCCGGCTGCCGATGACCCGGCGCAGTTGCAGGCCGGTGCCGCGATCGGCCTGCTTGGTATCGAACTGCACACCCGCCGGCGCAATCGGCTCAATGGCCACATCGATAATCTTGACGCGAACGGCTTCGGGCTGACGGTGGATCAATCGTTCGGCAACTGCCCGCAATACATTCAATTGCGTCAGTTTCAGCGGGTGCCGCTGACCGATCCGCAGACCCGCAAAGCCGAACACCGTGACAGCCTCGATGACGCCGCCATTGCGCTGGTCGAAAGCGCCGATACTTTCTTCGTCGCCAGTTATGTCGATGTTGATGGCGAGCGTTCGGTGGATGTTTCCCACCGCGGCGGTCAGCCCGGTTTTGTGCGGATCGAGGGTAATCGCCTGACGATCCCTGATTTTGCCGGCAACCTGCACTTCAACACGCTGGGCAATCTGCTGCTCAATCCCTTGGCCGGCTTGCTGTTCATCGACTTTTCCACAGGCGATGTGTTGCAGCTCAGCGGTCGCACCGAGATCATTCTCGAGGCGCCGCAGATCGAGGCCTTCCAGGGCGCCGAACGCCTGTGGACTTTCGAGGTGGAAAAACTGGTTCGGCGTCCGGCAGCGCTGGCTCTTCGCTGGCGCTTCGACGGCATGTCACCCACCAGCCTGCTGACCGGCAACTGGGCCCAGGCCGATGCACGGTTGCAGGCCAAGGCATTGGGGGACAGCTGGCGGCCGTTGCGCGTGGCAAAAGTCGAAATGGAAAGCCGTCACATCCGCTCGATTTATCTGGAGCCGGACGATGGCGCAGGACTGCCGGTGTTTCTCGCCGGGCAGCATCTGCCGCTGCGGTTCACTCTCGATGGCGAGGTGCACATCCGTACCTACAGCCTGTCCGGCGCGCCGTCGGACGATTTTTTCCGGATCAGCGTCAAGCGCGAAGGACGGGTGTCGACGCACCTGCATGAGCAGATTCGCGTGGGCGATGTGCTGGAGGCGCGCTTGCCTCAAGGGCATTTCACGGTCGCGGCGCTGGAGCGTCGTCCACTGGTGCTGTTGGCGGCCGGCGTCGGCATTACGCCGCTGCTGTCGATGCTGCGTGAGGTGGTGTATCAGGGCCTGCGGACCCGGCGGATTCGTCCGACCCTGTTTGTTCAGAGTTCCCGCAGCCTCGCCGACCAGCCGTTCCGCGCAGAGGTGGATCGGTTGCTGGAGGATGCCGGTGATGCCGTGAAAGTGTTGCGAGTGCTAAGTCAGCCGGAAGACGATCTGGTCGAAGGAAAAGACTTCGACCTGCGTGGCCGTATCGATGGCGATCTGTTGCGCAATCTGCTGACCGACGAGGACTTCGATCAGGTCGACTTCGTGCTCTGCGGTCCCGGCGGTTTTACCCAAGGTATTTATGACATCTTGCGCGAACTGGATGTGCGGGACGGGCAGATCCATGCCGAAACCTTCGGCCCTTCGACCCTCAAGCGCCAGGCCGATCCGGACGCGATCGTGATGGAACAACCGCCGGCTGCGACCACGTCGGTGCCGGTGGTGTTCGAACGTTCAGCCAAGGAAGCGCGCTGGCAGCCCGATGGCGGCAGTTTGCTGGAGCTGGCGGAAAGTCGCGGCCTGCGTCCGGAATTCAGTTGTCGCGGGGGTTCGTGCGGCACCTGCAGGACGCGGCTGATCAGCGGCGCGGTGAATTATCCACAGCCTCCGGCAGAAGTGCCGGAGGAGGGGCAGGTGCTGATTTGCTGCGCGGTGCCGGCGCAGAGTGCCCAGCCGCTGGTGCTGGATCTGTAACGGATCAGGCGTAGGACAACGCCTTTTCCTCCAGCAGCTCCTGATACAGCTCGGTCCACTTGCGGCCCATTTCATCGGCTGTGAATAACTGCCGATAGCGGGCTTCAGCCTTGAGGCCCATTTCGGCGGCGCGGGCCGGGTTTTCCCACAGGGTGCGCATCGCTTCGCGAAATGCCGGTGGATGACTCGGTGGCACCACCAGTCCGGTTTCGTTGTGGATGTTGATGTAGCTGGTGCCGGTGCCGATTTCGCTGGAGATCATCGGTTTGCCGTACATCGCGCCTTCGAGCAGCGAAATGCCGAACGCTTCCGAGCGCAGGTGCGATGGGAAGACGATGGCGTAGCTCAGTTGCAGCAGGGCGACCTTGTCTTCATCGCTCAGCCGCCCGAGGAAATGAATGTTGCGCAGACCCAGGGCCGCGGCCTGGGCGTGCAGTTCCTGCTCCAGCGGGCCGGCGCCGACGATCACCACCGGATAGTCCACGTCTTTCAAGGCTTCGAGCAGGATGTGCAGGCCTTTGTAATAGCGCATCACCCCGACGAACAGGAAAAACTTGTCCCCAAGCTGCTGACGCCAGCGGTTCATGCGCTCGACGTCAGGCTGTGGATAACCGGCCTTGTTCAAGCCATAGGGGATGACGCGAGTCTTGTCCTGGAATTGCTGCAACACATCACTGGTGTGCAGATAGTTTGGCGAAGCCGCGACAATCCGGTCGGCGCTGGCGAGAAAGCGGTTCATCAGCGGGCGATAGAGTTTGAGCAGGTGCTTCTGGCGAATGATGTCCGAGTGATAGGTCACCACCGTCGGTTTGTTCACGCCGCTGGCAAAATGCACGAGATCCATGAACGGCCACGGGAAGTGGTAGTTGATTACGTCGGCTTCGGCGGCCAGTTCACGAAACTGCTTGAACACGCTCCAGGAAAAACCCGTGGAGGCGAACTGGATATCCAGTTTGGCCCGATGCACTTCATGCTGGCCGAGACGCACCACCGCAGGTTCTGGATTGGCGCTGAGGGTCAGCACCTGGCCTTCGATGCCGTGCTGGGCGCCACTTTCGCAGAGTTGAAAGATCACTTGCTCGATACCGCCGACCGAGTCCGGCAGGTACGTCTTGAAGAAATGAAGAACTCGCATTCAACCTCCCATGGCCTGGTGGTAGGCGCCGGCCGTGGCCTGCGCGCAACGCTTCCAGGAAAAAAGCCGTGCCTGTTGCAATCCGGCTTCCCGGCATGCCTGCCAGTGCGCTTGATCATCGATCAGTCGGCTCATCGCATCACGCAAGCCGTCTGCATCTTCAGCTTCAATATAGTTGCCGGCGTCGCCCGCCACTTCCGGCATGGCCGAAGAGCGGGTGATTACCACTGGCGTGCCGCTGGCCATCGCTTCCAGCACCGGCAGGCCGAAACCTTCATACAGCGACGGAAAAATCAGCGCCCGGGCGCCGGCCAGCAATTGCGCGACTTGCTCATCGGGCAGGTAGCCGAGCAGGCACACGTGCCCGCAAGCCAGCGCCTGATTCAATTCATCACTGAACTGGTCGCGCTGCCAGCCGGCCATGCCGACGATCAACAGCGGGAAACGCTGGCGCACCCGATCTGGCAACAGCGCGTGGGCGCGCAGGGCCAGGTTCAGGTTCTTGCGCGGTTCCAGGGTGCCGACGCAGAGGAAGTACTCCCGGTACTCGACCGCATGGGCCTTGAGCACCGCATCGATGTCTTGTGGATCGCGCGGCCTGAAACGCTCGGCGACACCCAGCGGCGCGACCACGAAGCGCTCGGCAGGCAGTCCGAAATACTCCCGGGCCTCGTCAGCGATGGCTTGCGAGTCGGTCAGAATGATCCGCGCCTGGCGTACGCCTTCGGTGAGCCGGCGCTCGATTTCCCGCAGCCGCGCCGGCGGCTGGGTCTCGGGGAAATGCAGGTGCGTGAGATCGTGCAGGGTAATCACGGTCGGGCCATCGAAGGCCAGCGGCCACAGGCTCGGTTCGTGGTACAGATCGACCGGTTGCGCCGGGCCCTGATCGAAGCGTTTCTGCTCCAGCCAGCGGCGCGCCTGATAGGCGCCGGGGATCTGCCGCAGCAGCGGCGTCAGGCGCGAATAACCGGGCATCGCTGCTTCCGGCAGTTGCGAACTCCAGCCCCAGCCATGGAACAGCGCCAGCTCGATATCGGTTTCAGCGTGCAAGGCATTCACCAGTTCGGCCACGTAATGGCCGATGCCGGTGCGCGGTGCCTGGAGGATGCGGGCGTTAAGGGCTATGCGCATGTTGCCTCGCTGGCACCTGAGGCGCCTCCAGCACATGGCGCGCGGTACGCTCGGCCAGTTGCGCGCTGGCTTCCCGCCAGCCGATCCATTGCCAGTCACTCACATCGCGAGCGGCGGGGAATCGACCGCTGCGCTCAAAGCTCTGCACCAGATCGGCGAGGCTTTGCGGCGATTGCAGATCGAAATACGCCATGAACTCACCGCCGATTTCGCGAAACACCGGGATATCGCTGCCCATCGCCGGCAGTCCGCGTTGCATGGCTTCCACCAGCGGCAGACCAAAGCCTTCGACGAACGACGGAAACACCAGCGCACTGGCATGGGCGTAGGCGTGTTCGAGGCTGGTATCGCTCAAGTCATTGAACATGAACAGCCGTCGGTTCAGCTCCGGATGATGGCGAATCCGGGCCAGCAGCGCGTCGCACTTCCAGCCGATGCGCCCGGCGATGCACAACCGGGCGTTCGAGCCGTTCGCCCAGGCATGGTCGAAGGCATCCAGCAGATAGTCGTGGTTCTTGCGCGGTTCGATGGTGCTGACCATCAGGAACACCGGCTCCGGTGTGGCGAACAGCCGTTCCAGGCGCGGTTCGACGGCGGCTTCGACGCTCTGCAGATCCAGCTCCGAACCGAGGTGAAAGTAGTCGAACCAACGTTTGCCGACTTGTGCCGAACCAAGGCGACGTTGCAGTTCTGCACGCAGCTGATCGCGCACAGTGGCGGAGATGGCCATGAAACCGTCGGCATTACGGGCGATCCAGTCGAACCACTCTCTGTACACCTCGACCAGCCGCGTGTCGTAGAACTGCGGGTGGGACAGGGGAATCAGATCGTAGATCACCGCAACGATGCCCAGGCCTTCCTGTTTGAGGCGCTCGGCATGCAGGAAAAAGTCCGAATGCCAGGACGAATCCAGCAGCACCAGATGATCGCCAGTCTGGTGTTGCAGTGGTTCGCAGCGTTGAGGCAATTGATAGCGATTGACCTGCTCGACCAGCCGCAGCGGTATTCCGAATGCACCGAACGAGGTCAGGCGATAGCCGACGTACAACAGGCGTCGTACCAGTTTTGTGCGGCAACCGGTATCCAGCCGCTGATGCAGTTGCCAGAAACGATGGGCCAGCCGCTCCAGGCGTTCGCCAAACGTGACGATGGCATTGAACAGCGGCGAATCCAGCGGCGCCAGACGCTTCACTCGGTACAACTGGCCCTTGAGCAGAACCACCGGCACGCATTCGACGCCTTCGGCGCTCGGCGGCAGCTGTTTGATGACGTTGCGCACCACCCGCTGAATCCCTGAATTGACCTTCGGGTGTTTGAACACGTGGGTGCATTCAACCAGCAGGCGGGTCATGGCGCGCGCTCCGCGAGGCTGTGCGCGTGGCGGGTGATCGAGGTGCTGGCGCCCAGCCAGGAACAGCCGACGAAATCTTCCTGACGGTTGTTGATCACGTGGAACACCAGGCCGTAGTCACGCCATTCGAAGTTGCGGTCCAGGTGCGAGTCCAGTCGCGACAGGCTCAGGGCCACGGAGTAATTGCCCTTGCCCAGGCCCATGACGAAGGCGAAGCGATAGGTGATGCGTTCACCCGCACGCAGGTCTTCCAGCGCCTGGTTCTGACGGTGGGTGTTGATCCCGTACATGGCCTGGCCCAGGCGATCCTTGATCATGAAGCCGAGCACCAGCCGTTCGATGTCCTGGCGAATCTCCACCTCGACTTCCAGCGTCACCGGCTGACCGACTTCGGCGGCGTCGATGGAGCGTCCGCGTTCATCGAGCAGGCGCACGCTGAGGATCCCTGCCTCGCCGGTGCCGGACACGGTGCGTACCTGGCCGCCGTCGAGCAGTTCCTGGCGCACGGTCTGGCCTTCGCGTTCGGCGAGCAGGGCGTTGTAGTAATCCATGACCGCTTCGGGCTTGTCGTGCATCACCATGTGGCCGCCTTCGAGCAGGATCGCCGAGTCGCAGATCGACTGGATCGCGGAGCGGTCGTGGGACACGATCAACAGCGTGGTGCCGGCCTTGCGGAAGCTGCGGATGCGGTCGAAGCTCTTGTGCTGGAAGTAGGCATCGCCCACCGACAGCGCTTCGTCGACGATCAGAATGTCGGGGCGGCGCGCGGTGGCGACGCTGAAGGCCAGGCGCATCTGCATGCCACTGGAGTAGGTGCGCACCGGGTGATCGATGGCCTCGCCGATTTCCGCAAAGCGTTCGATGTCCGGCATCAGGGCTTCGATGTCTTCGACCTGCATGCCCAGCAGTTGCCCGGCCATGATTGCGTTCTGTCGGCCGGTGAAGTCCGGGTGAAACCCCATGCCCAGTTCCAGCAGCGCCGCGACCCGGCCCTCGAGTTGAATCTGGCCGCAGGTCGGTTGAGTGGTGCCGGTGATCATTTTCAGCAGGGTGCTTTTGCCGGCGCCGTTGACCCCGACAATACCCACCGCTTCACCGGGAGCGATTTCAAAATTCACGTCCTGCAGCACCCAGTGCTGACGATGACGCATCGGCGAAAACGGAATCAGCCATTCGGCCAGGCGACTCCAGCGGGTGGGGTACTGCTTGTAGGCCTTGCCCAGGCCTGTGACGCGTATGTGCCCCATCAGAGTTCATCCACCATTTCGCCGACCCGCCGACGAAACAGGCGCAGGCCGATCGCGCACAGCAGCAGGCCGATCACGAAGATCGGCAGCAGCGAACTCCACACCGGCCACTGACCGTAGAGAAACAGGTTCTGGTAACTGCCGATCAGGTTGGTCAGCGGATTGAGTTGCAGCAGGCGCTGCACCCACTCGGGCAGGATGCTCAGCGGATACACGATCGGCGTCAGCCAGAACCAGAATTGCAGGCAGATGGCGAACAATTGCCCGACATCGCGAAAGAACACGTTGAGCACGCCGAGGATCATGCCCAGTCCGGCGCAGAACAGCACTTGCAGCGCCAGCAGCGGCACCAGTGCCAGCAATGCCATGCCCGGCCAGCGTCCGCTGATCAACAGAAACCCGAGGAACAGGCCGATGATGATCGCGAAGTTGATTCCGGCATTGAGCAGCACGATCACCGGCAGGCAGAGGCGCGGGAAGCTGATTTTCTTCAGCAGGTTGGCGTTTTCCAGAAACATGTTCTGGCTGCGCAGGGTGATTTCCGAGAACAGGCCCCAGGTCAGCAGCCCGGCGCACAGGTAGACGCTGTAGGCCATGCCGTCGTCCACGCCGGGCAGACGGGCGCGCATGATGTGGGAAAAGATCACCGTGTACACGATGATCATCGACAGCGGGTTGAGTACCGTCCACAGCGCGCCGAACAGCGAATTGCGATACCGCGCTTGAAACTCCCGCTTGACGCTACCGAGGATGAAACCTCGATAGTCGTGCAGCGAGCGGTACAGGGAAAGCAGCATTCACACCGTCCTGCCGTATTGGTCTTCGAAGCGGACGATGTCGTCCTCTCCCAGGTATTCGCCGCTTTGCACTTCGATGATCACCAGGTCGATCACGCCGGGGTTTTCCAGACGGTGCTTGTGACCGGCGGCAATGAACGTCGATTCGTTCTTCGCCACCAGGGTCGTGCCGCTGCCGTTGTTGGTGACCTTGGCCATGCCTTCGACCACCACCCAGTGTTCATTGCGGTGATGGTGCATCTGCAGCGACAGCTTGCCGCCGGGTTTGACCACGATGCGCTTGATCTTGAAGCGCGGGCCTTCCTCGAGCACGGTGTAGGTGCCCCACGGACGGCTGACCGTACGGTGCAGGCGATAGGCTTCGTGGGACTTGTCCTTGAGCTGCTTGGCCACGCGTCGCACATCCTGCGCACGGTCGGCATGGGCTACCAGCACGGCGTCGGCGGTGTCGATGATTATCAGGTCTTCCACACCGACGGCGGCCACCAGCCGGCCATCGCTTTGAACGAAGTTGTTGCGGCTGTCGATGAAGATCGCCTCGCCGCTGGCGCGGTTGTTATCGGCGTCGGCCGGCACCAGCGCGGCCACTGCACCCCAGGACCCAATGTCGCTCCAGTCGAAACCCGCCGGCACCACCACAACCTTTTCCGAGCGCTCCATCAGTGCGTAGTCGATGGAAATGTCGGTGATTTCGGCGAACAGCTGCGCGGACAATTCCTGTTGCAGACAACCAGCGGTTTCCACCGGTTCGCTGGCGGCCATGCAGGCGCGGGCCTGTTCCAGCAGCTCGGGGGCGTGCAGCGCCAGCTCGGCGATCACCGTTGCGGTGGAGAAACAGAACATCCCCGAATTCCACAGGAAGTTGCCGCTCTCCAGATAATGGGTGGCGGTCTGCAGGTCGGGTTTTTCCACGAATCGCTGGACTTTGGCCGCGCCCCGGTCATTCAGCGGGGCGCCGGTCTCGATGTAGCCGAATCCGGTTTCCGGTGCGGTCGGCACCACGCCAAAGGTCACCAGATAACCGTCCTTCGCCAGATTGACCGCGTGCTCGACCGCGCTTTTGAGCGCGTCTTCGTTGACGATCAAATGGTCGGCGGGCATCACCACCATGATTGCCGCATCACCGTGCAGCGCTTGCAGCGACAGCGCTGCCGCCGCGATGGCCGGGGCCGTGTTGCGCCCGGTGGGCTCGAGCAGGAAGTGCCCGCGATGCCGGGACAGGCGCGCGGCCTGATAGTGATCCTTGCTCTGGAAGTAATACTCGCGGTTGGTCACCGTGACGATGTCGCCCCAGCCATCCAGCAGCGCAGCGGCGCGCCGGTAGGTCTTGCCCAGCAGCGACTGGCCGTCGGGCAGGGTCATGAACGGCTTCGGATGGCCCTCGCGGGACACCGGCCACAAACGGGTGCCGGCACCGCCGGACAGAATCACGGGGATCAGCATGGCCTACTCCTTGGCGACGCGCTTCATGTCCGCATCCATCATCATGCGAATCAGGGTGTCGAGGTCGGTCCTGGGTTTCCAGCCGAGCACGCGCTGGGCCTTGGCCGGGTTGCCGAGCAGCACTTCGACTTCCGCCGGGCGGAAAAACGCCGGGTCGATCTTCACGTAATCCCGGTAGTTCAGGCCGACGTGATCGAAGGCGATGCGGCACATCTCGCGCACGGTGGTGGTGACGCCGGTGGCGACCACGAAATCGTCGGGCTTGTCCTGTTGCAGCATCAGCCACATCGCCTCGACGTAATCACCGGCAAAGCCCCAGTCGCGTTTGGCGTCGATGTTGCCCAGGGCCAGCTCCTGCTGTTTGCCCTGTTTGATCCGGGCGGCGGCGTCGGTGACCTTGCGGGTCACGAATTCGATGCCGCGCAGGGGCGATTCATGATTGAACAAAATGCCGCTGCTGGCGTGCAGGTTGAAGCTTTCGCGGTAGTTGACGGTGATCCAGTGGCCATAGAGTTTGGCCACACCGTAAGGACTGCGCGGGTAGAACGGGGTGTTCTCGTCCTGTTGCTCGGCCTGGATCAGACCGAACATTTCGCTGGTGGACGCCTGATAGAAACGCGTGTGCGGGCTGAACTGCCGGATCGCTTCGAGCAGGTGGGTCACGCCCAGGCCATCGACGATGCCGGTAGTCACCGGTTGGTCCCAGGAGGCCGCGACGAAGCTCTGGGCTGCCAGGTTATACACCTCGTCCGGCGCCGACTTGATCACCGCGCGCTGCACCGAGCAGGCATCGGCCATGTCGCCATCCAGGTAGACGATGTCCGCTTCGACGCCCATCTCCCGCAGGCGCCAGCGTGAATCGCTGCTGCGCCGTGCAACAAGGCCGTGAACCTTGTAACCCTTGTCGAGCAGCAGCTTGGCCAGATACGCGCCGTCCTGGCCGGTGATCCCGGTGATCAATGCACTTTTTGTCATTCTTGTTGTACTCGCTTCTCCCAGTCGGACAGGATCGCCCGCAGGGATTGTTGTGTAGTGATTTGCGGCGTCCATCCTGTGGTCCGGGCCAGCCGTTGGTGGCTGCCGCAGACGCGACGCTGATCCGCGCGGCGCATGCGTGCCGGATCCTGAACCAGTTGCAGCTTGACCTGGGCCAGGTCGCCCATCTGTTCGATGAGGCTGCGGATGCTTTGCTCATGGCCTGAGCAAATGTTGTAGACCTGTCCCGGCGTGCCTTTTTCCAGCAGGGCGAAATAGGCCGAGACTACGTCTCTGACGTCGAGGAAATCGCGGGTGACATCGATGTCGCCGACTTCCAGGCGCGGCGCTTGCAGCCCTTGCTTGATGCGGTTGATCTGCCGCGCGGCGCTGGCGATGACGAAGCTTTCCTTCTGCCCGGTGCCGATGTGGTTGAACGGCCGCGCGACCAGTACCGGCCAGCCTTCGCTCAGCCCCCATTGCAGGCTGAGGAACTCCGCCGACAGCTTGCTGACTGCATAGGGATTGCGCGGGCAGGGTGGTTGTTGTTCGGTGATCGGCAGCGCGGGTTCTTCGACCTGGCCGTAGACATCGCCCGAGCTGACATACAGGAACGTGCCCTTGAAGCCGCGGGCCTTGAGGGCCTGCAACAGGTTCAGGGTGCCGAGCAGGTTGATGTCGAAGGTTCGTGCCGGATCGCGGAACGCTTCAGGAACAAAGGTCTGGCCGGCGAGATGAATGACCGCATCGGGCAGTTGCGGCCACAGATCGATGAGGCTGTCCGGGTTTGTCAGGTCGTAGGGTGAGGCGGCAGGCAGCAGCTCCCACGACGCGTCTTCCCCCTGGAGGCGTGACTGGATGTGTTGTCCCACGAATCCACTGAGACCCGTGATGAACAGACTTTTTTTCAAACAGCGACCCCTTGGTCTTTAACTTTCACCTCTTCCCACAGGCTATAAGGGGATGTCTGTCAGACCGAGAGAAAATCCGGCCGAGACAACGGGTGAAGTCGTTGTTGTAGTTGTTTGGTTGCCAATCTGTGCCAATTGCGCAGCAATTTCAACAGGGCAAATCGTGACTGGTCAGTTCTCGTCAGAGTAGTCGGTTTTTTCTCGCCGGGCGGTTCCCGAATGCGCGACGGATGTGTTTAGAATGCCCCTCGTCGCGATCCCCGGCGGCTGCTCGCAAGGATCGTGCGACAGGGTAAAACCGACCATTAAAACAAGAACAGAGACGTGCCCGATGATGCAGGACGAACCGCGCTGATGCCGGTTCGATCCGACGCTCGGCCGTCATAGCGTGAAGCTGCCGGGATGGCGGTTGCACCGTGGGATGCCATGAATTTCATTCTCTACTCGGACGTCAACGACCGCTCCATCAGCCAGAGTCTGGGGCGTCCCGAATACAGCTACTACTTCGTGCTCAAGGCCTATCGCCCGGTGCTGGAAAGCCTGGGGCAAGTGCATGTGGTGTCCACCAGCGCCGAGGTTGATCCACTCTACCGACAACTGCTCGCCGCCGGTGAAAGCAGCGTTTTCCTGTCCTTCACGCCGCCACAAAATACCCCGACCGATCTTGAATGCCCGACGATCTGCGTGATCGCATGGGAGTTCGACTCGATCCCCGGTGAGTCATGGGACGATGATCCGCGCCACGACTGGACGCAGATGCTCGCACGACAGGGACGGGTCATCACGCTGTCGAGCCACACCGCCCGCGCGATTCGCCGCGCCATGGGCGAGGACTTTCCGGTACTCGTGCTGCCGACGCCCTTGTGGGAAAACTTCGCCGCCATTCGTGAGCAGCATGTCAGTGCGCCGATCAATCCCGGCGCGACCCTGGCCATCAAGGGCTGCATTTTCGACAGTCGCACGCTGGCGTTATCTGCCGACGATCTGTTGCCCAAGCCGCTGACTGCCGAACAACTGGCTGAAATCGAGGCACTGCGCCCGCCACCGCTGACGTTCAAACGCCGCCTGGTCATTGCCCGTCATTATCTGCGCCTGTGGATGCTGGGGGCGGGTGAAGAACGGGTGAAATACCTGCACCACTGGTACTGGGAAGGTGTGCAGGATCTGCTGTCGGATCGCACACACGCCTGGCTCGAGAAACGCCTGCCGGCCATTGCCGCTCCGCATGCGGTGGCCGTGGCCGAGCCACCGCCGCTGGATTTGCCGGACACGTCCTCGGTGGTCGAGACCACGGTGGAAGGCGTGATCTACGTGACGGTGTTCAACCCCAGGGACGGCCGCAAGAACTGGCATCATCTGGTTACCGCCTTCTGCTGGGCCTTTCGCGAAACGCCTGACGCGACGCTGGTGCTGAAGATCACGCAGAACGATCTGGCGTCCTACTACAGCGAACTGATGACCCTGCTCGCTCAACTGACACCGTTCGCCTGCCGGGTGCTGGTAATGCACGGTTATCTGGACGACGCGCAATACGCGCGGCTCTACCAGGCGGCCAGTTTTTACGTCAACGCTTCACGCTGCGAAGGCCTGTGCCTGCCGTTGATGGAGTTCATGTCCAGCGGCAAACCGGTGATCGCCCCGGATCACACGGCCATGGAAGACTACATCGACGACAGCGTGGCCTTCGTCGTGCAGTCCAGCGAAGAGCTGACGATCTGGCCCCAGGACACCCGCATCATTTACCGCACCCTGCGCTACCGGCCGGATTGGGCTTCGCTCAAAAGCGCCTATGAGAACAGCTACCGGATGGCCAAGGCGCAGCCGCAGGAATACGCGCGCATGTCTGCCGCCGCTGTCGAACGCATGCACGACTACTGCGCGTTTGCTCCGGTGCAGCGGCGCATGGCGGACTTTTTCGGCCTCGTGCCGCTGGCTGCCGATGCCGCCCCCGTGACGGACAACGCCTCATGCTGATCATCATTCATTCGGAAACCAACCAGCACACCATCGCGCAAAACCTCGGTCGCTCGGAGTACAGCTATTACTTCGTCCTCAAGGAATACCGGCCGGTACTCGAGCGTCTTGGGCGTGTGGTGGAAGTCGTCGACCCGGCGCGCGAAGTCGATGCGCTGTACCTGGAGTGCCTAGCCCGTGGCGAGCCGTGCGTGTTCCTGTCGTTCTCGCCGCCGCACCGCACGCCGATCCACCTGGCGTGCCCGACGCTGCCGGTGTTCGCCTGGGAATTCAGCACCATCCCCAACGAACCCTTCGACAACGAGCCGCGCAATGACTGGCGCACGGTGCTCCGGGCCTGCGGCGCGGCGATCACCCATTCCAGCTACACGGTCAACGCCGTGCGCGAGGCCATGGGCGCCGATTACCCGATCGTCGCGGTGCCGGCGCCGGTCTGGGATCGCTTCGCGGCCCGTAGCGCGCAGCTTCAGGGCCAGCCCTCGACAGGGCCGGTGCGCCTGACGATCAAGGGGCTGGTCGCCGACAGTCGTCAGCTCGATCTCGACGCGTTCGGCCCGAAACACCTGCGCCGTGGCCAGGGTATCGATTTCCAGGCACCGGTGCGCGAGCAAGAGTTGCTACTGGAGGGGGTCGTCTATACCTCGGTATTCAATCCCGGTGACGGACGCAAGAACTGGGAAGACATGCTCAGCGCCTTCTGTGTGACGTTTCGCGAGGTCGAAGACGCAACGCTGGTGCTCAAGCTCACGCACCACGATGCCGAAGAAGCGCTCAGCGACATTCTTCATCATCTGTACAAGAACCAGTCCTACCGCTGTCGCATCGTGCTGATTTACGGCTACCTCGCGGACGCGGACTACGAGCGTCTGGTGCAGGCCACCCGTTACGTGGTCAACACGTCCTACGGCGAGGGCCAGTGCCTGCCGCTGATGGAATTCATGTCCTGCGGCAAGCCGGCCGTGGCGCCGCGCACCACGGCGATGATCGATTATCTGAGCACCGACAACGCGTTCCTGGTCGAGTCCACCGATGAACTCACCGCCTGGCCTCACGATCCGCGCAAGGCGTTCCGCACGTTGCGCTACATGACCAACTGGGCGTCGGTCTGTGTGGCCTATCGCGACAGCTATGAGGTGGCGAAGAACGATCCCGGGCGCTATGCGCAGATGTCGGCGCAGGCCGTTGCCAGCCTGCAGGCGTTCTGCAGTCAGGCGGTGGCCGAGCAGCGGTTGCGCGATTTTCTCGCTCAGGTACACGAGCACCGTGGTGCCGCTGCAACGGAAGCCACGGGCACATGATCCGCGCATTGCTGAAGCGTTTGCGTCCGGTTGTGCACCCGGCGCCGGTATCCGTGCCTGAACCGGTTGCCGCGGGCGTGTCGCCCAGGGATGTGGGTCTGCATGACGCCATGCTCGACGGCTGGTTTCACGGCGACAGTGGTGAGTTGCTCAAGGGCTTTGTCATTGACGCGGACGACACCCTGCTCGACGTGGGGTGTGGCGAGGGCGTGGCAACATTGTTCGCCGTGCGCCAGGGCGCCTCGGTGATCTTCACCGACAGCGAGCACGACAAGGTGCGCGACCTCGCTCGACAAGTCGAAGCGCAGAGCCGCAAGGCCAGTCTCGGTCTGGTCAGCAACAGCCTGCCATTGCCGCTGAGCGACGGCTGTGCGAGCAAGGTCGTGTGCATGGAAGTGCTGGAACACATCGATCATCCCGAGCCGTTCATGGCCGAGCTGGTACGCATGGGCCGTCCCGGTGCGCTGTACCTGCTCAGTGTGCCGGCGCCGGTGGGCGAGCATTTGCAGCAGGGCATTGCCCCGGCGGGTTATTACCAGTCACCCAATCATGTGCAGATCTTCACCCCGGAGCGCTTCGCGGCATTGGTTGAGGATGCCGGTCTGGTGATTGAGCATCGTCAGGCCACGGGATTTTTCTGGGTCATGGGCATGATCTTTTTCTGGGCCAGCGAACGGGCTGCAGGACGTGACCTGGGCGGTGCCGTGCGCGACCGGATCCAGGCGCCGTATCCACCGTTGATGGAGAGTTGGGCCAGAACCTGGCAGGACTTGCTGGCGCAGCCCGATGGATTGGCGATCAAGCAGATGCTCGACCGGTTCATGCCCAAGAGTCAGGTGATCATCGCCCGCAAACCGCTCGATGCAGGACGTGTGTCATGAGCGGCAAGCGGATCATGGACATTGAAGTCCTGCGCGCTGTCGCGGTACTCGGCGTGCTGTTTCATCACTTGCAAGGCAGCCTGTTCACCGACCCGGTGCCGCTGCTTGAAAGGATCCATGCCTGGGCGCAGCCATGGTGGGGCGTTGACCTGTTTTTTGCGATCTCCGGGTTTGTCATCGCCCGCAGCCTGATCCCGGCGCTGCGCGGTTGCAGCAATCGCCAGGAATACTGGGAGCAGACGCGCAATTTCTGGCTGCGTCGGGCGTTTCGTCTGTTGCCCTCGGCCTGGCTGTGGCTGGCGTTGATGCTGCTGGCGTGCGTGTTTCTGAATCGATCAGGCGCGTTCGGGACCTGGTCCGCCAACGTTCAGGCCACGTTGGCCGGGGTGCTGCAGTACGCCAATTTCCGCTTTGCCGATGCGTTCTTTCATTACGAATACGGCAGCAGTTTTGTCTACTGGAGCCTGGCGCTGGAGGAGCAGTTCTACCTGTTGTTCCCGCTTGTGATCATGCTGTGCCGCAAGTATCTGGTGTGGGCATTGCTGGCGCTGGTGGCGGTGCAATTGTTCACGGTGCGCACGCCGCTGCTGATGGTGATTCGTACCGATGCGCTGGCGCTGGGTGTGCTGTTGGCCATGTGGAGCGTGCAGCCGGGTTATCGCCGTTGGGAGCCGGTATTCCTGCGGCGGCCATGGGCCGGAGTATTCGCGCTGATCGGCCTCGGAGCGCTGCTGAGCTTCATGGCCACCGACCGTTTCACCTTCGCCGGTTACCGCATCGGGTCGATCGCCGTGCTCAGCGCCGTGCTGGTGTGGATTGCTTCATACGACCGCAATTACCTGCTGCCGGCCGGTGGCCTGCAACGGCTGATGGCCTGGATCGGCAGCCGCTCCTACGGCATTTACCTGATTCACATCCCGGCCTATCAACTGGTGCGAGAACTGATCTTTCGTTTGCAGGGCGCCGGCCTACCGAGCCCGGCGGGACAACCGATCCTGACACTGCTGATTGCCGGTGGCCTGATCGTGCTGCTCAGCGAACTCAATTACCGCTTGATCGAAATGCCCATGCGCAATCGAGGCGCCACGCTGGTGAAACGCCTCGCCACCTCGCGAACCGTCGTCTCGTCCCCTGGAGCCACCTCATGCTGAGCCTTCTGAAAAAACTCACGGCGGCTCCGGCCCCCGCACACGCTGTCGCACCGGTAGCCGACAAGGTCGACCCTTACATGCTCGGCCTGCACGATGCGATGCTCAGCGGCTGGTTCAACCAGCAAACCGGTGAGCTGTTCAAAGGCTTCCCGGTGACCGCCGATGACACCTTGCTCGACGTTGGCTGTGGCGACGGTGGCAACGTGCATTTCTGCGGCATGCGCGGGGCGAAGATCATCATCGCCGACATTGACGGCGCCAAGGTCGAGGCTACCCGCCAGCGCCTGAGCGATACCCCGGCGCGCAGCGTCGAATGCCATGTGACCGACTGCAATCCGCTGCCGATCGCCGATGGAACGGCCACTCGCGTGGTGTCCACTGAAGTCATCGAGCACGTCGACGACCCGGCGCAGTTCCTTGCCGAACTGGTGCGCGTCGGTCAGTCGGGCGCGCTGTATTTGCTGAGCGTGCCGCACCCCAGCTCCGAAGACCTGCAAAAAGACATCGCCGCGCCGGAGTATTTCCAGAAGCCCAACCACATTCGCATCATCAGCGAAGAACAGTTCAAGGCGATGGTCAGCGAGGCGGGACTCGAGATCATCAGCCACAGTCAGTACGGCTTTTACTGGTCGATGTGGATGATGCTGTTCTGGGAAGCGAAGGTCGAGTTCAGCAACCCGGATCATCCGCTGCTCAACCATTGGGCCGATACCTGGCAAGCGGTGCTCGACTCGCCGCGCGGCGCGCAGATCAAGCAGGCGCTGGATGCGGTGGTGGCGAAAAGTCAGGTCATCATTGCCCGCAAGCCCTGAACGCTTTTGTGTAACCTTGCAGCCTGATGTCTCAGGGATCTGCAAGGTATGCGCTTTATCATCGGGTGGTCCGCCCTGGTGGCTGTGTTGTTGCTGTGTGCTTGTGAGCGACAGGACGCAGTGCCACTCGATCAGCAACTTTACGTCTGGCAACGGCAATGGACGCCGGCCCATGAGCTTGCCCTGAATGACAGTCGCAACGACTTTTCGACGTTGCGGGTCTTGGCGTTGCAGGCGTTCCCGAATGCCGGATGGAGTCGGGCACGCGTCGATTCTGCGTTGCTGAGACGCGATGCCCGGCCGTTGATTGCGGTGATTCGCCTCGACGGCCAGCTCAAGGCGCTCGACCCGCAAGCGGTCACGGCGCAGATCCTCCAAGTGCTCACTGACTGGCAAGGTCAGGGACTTACCCTGGCCGGGATCGAGATCGACCATGACGCCGGCAATGCCCGCCTGCCTGCTTACACCGGATTCCTTGCTCACTTGCGTACGGCATTGCCGGCCAATCTGCCCCTGAGCATCACTGCGTTACCTGCCTGGCTCGACAGTCCGCAATTGCCGGCGTTGCTGGCGACCGTCGACAGCAGTGTGTTGCAGGTGCATGCCGTCAGCGATCCGCGTCGCGGTCTGTTCGACTCCGAACAGGCGCGGCGCTGGGCCAAGGCCTGGGGGCGAGTGACCGACAAACCGTTTTATCTGGCGCTGCCGGCCTATGGCGTGGCGCTGTTGCCGGATGTCGATGGCGCTCCGGTGGTGGAAAGCGAAGTACCGCTCGAACGGGGTGGCCAGCGCCGCGAATTGCTTGCCGATCCACAACAACTGGGCCGGCTGGCAAATGAGTTACGCGAGGATCGCCCGGCGCATCTGGCCGGCCTGATCTGGTTTCGTCTGCCGTTGGCCAACGACCGCCGAGCCTGGAGCCTGAGCACGCTGCGTGCGGTCGCCCGAGGCGATGCGTTGAGCAGCCAGCTCGGCGTGGTGTTTACCGAACAGAATGGCCTGCAAGACATTGCCCTGCGTAACGTCGGTAACCTCGACAGCGCCTGGCCCGCCCGCATCACCGTCAAGGCCCGGGGCTGCGAAGGGAATGACGCGCTCGCCGGTTATGCGTTGCAACAGACGGCGGATCTGCTTACCTTCACCCGCCTGCGCGACGGCCGATTGCCGGCAGGCGGGCAGCGTGCGATCGGTTGGGCACGTTGCGCAAATATTGATCAAGGAGGTTCGCATGTTGACCCGTAACTGGCCCCGCCATCTGCTTTGCCTGAGCCTCAGCCTGCCGCTGGGCTCGGCGCTGGCCTGTGGCCCGGACTTCCCGATGCGCCTGCTCGACGATCGCGGGCAATCGCTGGCGCAAATGCCGGAGGGCAACTTCAGGTTCGAGATCAGTCGCCTCGGCAAAACCATCGCCGGGCTGAAGAACGTCACCGCCGCCACCTACAATCCGGATGACATCTACGCCGAGACGCCAGAACCCGCCGAGGTGCGCGACAAGGCCGAGCAGATCGGCCTGACGCCTGAACAGCAAACGCTGGTCAAACGCCTGCGCAGCCTGACCGACGCGCGTCAGGTCGACGTGCAGGGCGCGAGCCTGCCGGCGGAACTGCGCCTGTATGTGGCGGGCGCCGTGGCGTTCGGCGCCGGTGACCATCAATTGGCGGTCGAGTATTTCCGCCAGTTGCTGGCGCTGCCGGCCGATCAGCGTGGGTTGCGCAGCACCTGGGCCGCGTATTCGCTGGGCCGGGCGTTCTTTGCCATGAGCAGCGAAGCGGGCGATGCGCTCGAAGCCTTGGAAAACGCCATCGACGCCTTCCGTCAGACGCGGCAGCTGAGCATCGACGGTTTCAGCGATCCGCTGGAACTCGGCGTGGCCAGCCTCGGCGAAGAGGCGCGGGCGTTGCGCACGGCGGGTGACTGGAACAACGCCATCAAGCTCTATGCCGCGCAGAACCTGCACGGCTCGAACGTCGGTTACACCTCGCTGAAGCAGTTGATGAACGAACTGGCCGAGGAGCCCGAAGATCGGCTGGCGAAATTGCTGCGCGGCGAAGCGGTGCAGCAACTGGTGACCGCCTCGCTGATCAGCCGGATCGGCTGGTCGTTCGGCGATGAGCCACCGAACGAGAAGAAGCTGGTCAAAGCGCTGCAAGCAAGCACCCGCGGCAGCCTCGATAACGCCGATCGATTAGCGGCGATGAATTACCAACAGGGCGATTACGCCAGCGCCAAGGCATTCCTCGAACACGCTGGCGACAGCGGTCTGGCGTGGTGGCTGCGGGCAAAACTGGCCGTGCGCGATGGCGACAGGAACGCGGCAGCTGCGGCCTATGCGAAAGCTGTGCAAGCGTTCCCGCAGGAGGAGTCCTGGGGCGAGCGGCGTACCGCCGACTGGAATCTCGAAACCGTGCAGCCGAAATGCCGGGTCGAGGGCGAGAGCGCGATCCTTGCGCTGCAACGTGGCGAGTACCTGCAGGCCTTCGACCAGTTGTATCGCAGCCAGCACCTTTACTGGTTCGACGCTGCGACCGTGGCCGAGCGAGTGCTGACGGTCGAGGAGCTGAAAAACTATGTCGATACCAACGTGCCGGCACCGCCCGCGCTGAGCCAGCAGGATCGCGACAATTACGTGCCGCTGCCGGTGGCCGCCAGCCTGCGCAATCTGCTGGGTCGGCGGTTGTTGCGTGAGGGGCACTACGAAGAAGCGGTCGGTTATTTCGACAATGCTGATCTGCAGAACAAGGCCCGGCTCTATGGCGAGCAACGCCTGAAGGCCGATTCGGCATGGTGGCCGACCAAACGTGCCAGCGCACTGTTCAATGCGGCGTGGACAGCCCGTGAGTGGGGCATGGACATCCTGGGCTACGAAATGGCCCCGGATTACGCGACCTTCGGCGGCAACTACAGCCTGGAAAACACCGAGCTGAAAGTCGGGCCGCTGGTCAGCGAGGCCGAAGTGCAACGACAGAAGGCCAGTGAAGCGCAGCCGGATGAGCGTTATCACTATCGTTTTGTCGCCACGGCGCTGGCCAGTCGTGCGGCGGATAATCTGCCGTACACCAGCCAGGCGTTCGCCGCTGTGTTGTGTTCGGCGGCGGGCTGGAACAGCAGCCTGGAAGAGCAGAGTGCGTTGTACAAACGCTATGTCGATGAAGGGCCGTATGTTCCGTGGGCCGTGGATTTCGGCCATCAATGCCCTTATCCGGATTTTGAAAACGCTGACAAGCGCTACGTCACTCAGGTGACCGATTCGGTGCGTTCGACACTGCGGCCGTACAAGTGGCCGGTGCAGATCGGAGCGATCGTGGCCTTCAGCGCTGTGGCGTTGCTGCTGATCACTCGCCGCCGGCGCAAGGCCCGCAAAGCCTAAGCCTGCTGGACGAACGTCAGGCGCACGGCGAAGCCGATCAACAGGCTGCCGAACAACCACTGTTGCACTCGCTGGGCCGTCGGGCTGTGTTTCAGCCAGCGGCCCAGCGCGGCGCCGGTCAGGGCGTAGGCGCTGTCGAACAACAGGCCGGCGCCCACCAGCATCGCGCCGAGCAGCGCAAACTGCGTCAGCACTGGTGCACCATTCGCCACAATGAACTGCGGCAGCAGCACCGAACAGAACAGCAAGGCTTTCGGGTTGAGCAGATTGGTCAGCAGGCCGCGACGGATGGCCGCGTACCACTGCGCATGACTGTCCGTCACGGTGCCGGCGTCCAGATCCGGCAACAGCGTGGTGCGCAGGCATTGAATGCCGATCCACAGCAAATACGCCGCCCCGGCGATCCGCACAGCATCGAACGTCCACGGCGCCGCCTTGAACAGCGCCGCCAGCCCCAACGCCGCGAGCGCTACATGACAGCCTCGGGCGATGGCCAGACCCACCGCCGTGGCCAGCGCTGCACCGCGTCCCTGGCGAGCGCCGGTCTGCAGCAGCAGGATCATGTCCGGGCCGGGCAACAGAAAGACCACTGCCAGCGCCAGGAAAAACAGCCAGAGACTTGCCATGTCGCACCCCTTTCGTTGTCGATTCGGTAGCCTCAGTCTAGGGCCGAAGGGCAGGGCAGGTGGTTGCGTAGTCAGCTTCTAAAGGCCTCTGGATTGGCATAATCTGCGCTCTTTCACCGCGAAAACCATCAGGATCTGCCAACCATGAAACTGGATGCCTTCGACCGCAAGATTCTTGCCGCACTGCAACGGGACGGACGCCTGAGCAACGTACAACTGGCCGACGAAATCGGCCTGTCGGCATCGCCGTGCCTGCGCCGGGTGCGGATGCTCGAAGAGGCCGGGGTGATTCGCGGATATCAGGCCAATCTGGACCGTGATGAAGTGGGGCTGGGGCTGACGGTGTTTGTCGGGGTCAAGGTCGAGCGGCACAACGATGAACAGGCCGAGGCGTTTCACCGGGCGGTGACGGCGTTGCCGGAGGTGATTTCGGCGTTTCTGGTGTCCGGGGAATCGGACTTTCTGCTGCAAGTGGTGGTGCCGGATCTGCGCGCCTATGACCGTTTTCTCACCGGGTGCCTGTTGAAACTGCCGGGGGTGAGCGACATCCGCAGCAATTTTGCGATTCACACGGTGAAGACGCCCGGCGCGCTGCCGTTGGGGCATCTGCCGTCCTGATACTTCCCGCATTGCGCGGGAAGTATTCGCAAAGGGCTTACATCTGCGTCGCCATCCCTTCGACATTCATTGCCGCCTGACGCAACGCTTCGGAGCGGGTTGGATGCGGGTGACAGGTCAGCGCGATGTCTTCGGCCGAGGCGCTGAATTCCATGGCCACGCAGAACTCGCCGATCATTTCGCTGACGCTCGGGCCGACCAGGTGCACGCCGAGGACTTCGTCGGTGCGTTCATCGGCGATGACTTTGGCAAAGCCTTCGGTCTCGTGATTGATCTTCGCCCGGCTGTTGGCGGTGAACGGGAATTTGCCGACCTTGTACGCCCGGCCTTCGGCCTTCAACTGCTCTTCGGTCTTGCCGACGCTGGCCAGCTCCGGCCGTGTGTAGATCACGTTGGGAATCAGCTCGTAATTGACCTCACCGGCCTTGCCGACGATCTGCTCGATGCAGGCCATGGCTTCGTCTTCAGCCTTGTGCGCGAGCATCGGCCCCGAGGTCACGTCACCGATCACCCACACACCGGGCGCTTCGGTGCGATGCTGTTTGTTGGCGAGCATGCCGCGTTTGTCGGTGCTCAGGCCGACGTTTTCCAGGCCCAGGCCCTGGGTGTACGGGCGACGACCAATGGCCACCAGCACGTAATCGGCCTCGAGGATTTCCGCGCTGCCGCCAGCGGCGGGTTCGACGCTGAGCTGTACGCCAGTGGCCGAGGAGGTGGCGCTGGTCACTTTGGAGCTCAGCTTGAAGCTGATGCCTTGTTTGCTCAGCGAGCGTTGCAGGGTCTTGCCGGCTTCGCCGTCGACACCGGGGCAGATGCGGTCGAGGTATTCCACCACCGTCACCTGCGCGCCGAGTCGGCGCCAGACCGAGCCGAGTTCGAGGCCGATCACGCCCGCACCGATTACCACCAGATGCTTGGGCACTTCGCTCAAGGACAGCGCGCCGGTGGAGTCGAGGATGCGCTTGTTGTCGATCTCCACGCCGGGCAGGGGAGTGGGCTCGGAGCCGGTGGCGATGACGATGTCCTTGGCCGTCAGCTCGATCCGGCTGCCCTGATCGCCGGTCACGCTGACTTTTCCGGGGCCGTCGATATGGCCCCAGCCCTTGATCCAGTCGACCTTGTTCTTGCGAAACAGGAATTCGATGCCTTTGGTCAGGCCGCTCACGCTTTCGTCTTTCTGTTTCATCATTTGCGCAAGGTTGAGCGTGGGTTTGACTTCGATACCGAGGTTGGCGAACTCCGTTCCCAGCGCCGCTTCGTAGAGCTCGGACGCATGCAAAAGCGCCTTGGACGGCATGCAGCCGACGTTCAGGCAGGTGCCACCCAGCGTGGCGCGACCCTCGACGCACGCGGCCTTGAGGCCCAGCTGGCCGGCGCGGATCGCTGCGTTATAACCGCCGGGGCCACCGCCCAGAATCACCACGTCATAGTTGCTCATGCTCTTACTCCTGGATGAAGGATGCGGATCGGTAAAAGTAGTTCGTGCTAAAAATTACGAACGTAATATGTGCGTTTCCAGACATTTCGGTCAAGGCTTCAGGCAAGCGACAGGTTGCCCATCTTTGAATGATGCAAATGAGTACAAATATTTCACGACTTTCGTTATATCGTAACGATATGTGCAGTGAGCCAAAGAGTTTGGGGGGATATGCAAGTCGATCTGGATGAAGGCACGCCGGTGACCGGGTTGCCGCGCTTTCAGCAAGCGGCAACGCAGGGCCGGCGTTTGCGTCGCCTGGCGATCAGTCTGGGCGCGCTGACCGGGGCAGGGTGGGTACTGGCATTTTTTGTCGGGCTGTTTGCGCCGCAATCGCTGTGGCCCGCGCTGCTGGTCAATCAAAGCGCGGCGCTGCTGGTGCTGGTGGCGGGGCTGCAATCGGCGTGGTGGGTGACGCAATGGCGGGCGCGGGTGATCAATCCCGTGGTGCCGGTGACGGTCGCTGAAGAACCTGCGCCGGACGGCTGGTACGAGCGGCTGCTGGATCGGATGAGCCAGCGCAGTCTGCATCTGCTCGGGCAGATCGGCGCGGCCACGTTGTGGCTCGGCGGGTGGTCGTTGCTGGTGCTGCTGAGCCTCGAGCAGACGTGGAATCTGACGCTGCCTGCGGCGGGTGTGGGGTTGTCCGCCACGGTCGGTGCGGCCATCGCCTTGCTCTTGGCGTTCGGTCTGCTGGTGCTGGAGCGACAGCTGGCGCAGGAAAACCCGGCGCAATGGCCCGAGGCCGGAGTACTGGCGCAGCTGACGCGGGTGGCAATCATCAGTCTGGTGCTGGGCGCGTTGTGCCTGTTGTTCGCCAGTGACAGTGCAATCTGGCCGGTGCGTCTGGCGGTATTGATCGGCATTCTGCCGGGGCTGGTTGCCCTAGAGTTGCTGTTGCGTGCGCTGCTGTCGCTGTTCAGCCCGCGCCGCGAACAACTCGAACCGGTGCTGCTGGCCCGCAGTTTCGTCGCCGATCTGCTGCGCTGGCCGCCACAACCGTTGCTTGCGTTGCAGCACGAATTGCACAACCGCTTCGGCATCGATCTGCGTCAGATCTGGGCCTTCGGTTACATGCGCCGGGCGTTCTTGCCGGTGTTGGTGCTGGTGGCAACGCTGGGCTGGTTGCTCACCGGGCTTCACGAAATTCCGATGCAAAGCCGTGGGATTTACGAGCGCTTCGGCAAACCGGTGCAGGTGTTCGGGCCGGGGCTGCAGACGGGTTTGCCTTGGCCGTTGGGGCGTGTGCTGAATGTTGAGAACGGCGTGGTCCATGAATTGGCGACCAGCGTCGGTGAAAACCCGGCACCCGTGCAGTTGGATCCGGCAGAAGGCCCGGCGCCACTCACCGCCAACCGTTTGTGGGACGCCAGTCACGTCAATGACAAGTCTCAGGTTATCGCCAGCAGTCGGGGCGATCAGCAGAGCTTTCAGATCGTCAACATGGACGTGCGCTTCGTCTACCGCATCGGCCTGAGCGATCAAGCCGCACTGGCCGCCACCTACAACAGCGCCGATGTGCCGACGCTGATCCGCAGCACCGCCAGCCGGATTCTGGTGCATGACTTTGCCTCGCGCACACTCGACGGTTTGCTTGGCGAGGACAGGACCGGACTCGCCGAAGAAATCGGCCGCGCCGTGCAAAGCGATCTGCAGAAACTCGACAGCGGCGTGGAAATTCTCGCCACGGTGGTCGAAGCGATACACCCGCCCGCCGGGGCGGCCAATGCCTACCACAGCGTGCAAGCGGCGCAGATCGGCGCTCAGGCGTTGATCTCCCGCGAGCGCGGCGCCGCTGCCGAAGCGAGTAACCAGGCGCAGTTGCAGGCCAGCCTCGCTCGGGATCAGGCCAGTGCCAATGCCCATGAAATCAATGCCACCGCCCGGGCGGCGGATCTGAAATTCAGCGCCGAACAAAAAGCCTACGCCAGCGCCGGCCAAGCCTTCGTGCTGGAGCAATACCTCAGCCAACTCAGCCAGGGTTTGAGCAAAGCCAAACTGTTGGTACTCGACCATCGCCTGGGCGGCAGCAGTAACGCACCGACCATCGACCTGCGTACGTTCACGCTGCCGGTAGATCCGGCGCGCACCACCGCTCAGCCAGGAGCCACCCATTGAGCCAGTCGCACACTCACGATCACCATGACCACAGCGGCCACGATCATGCTCATGGCGGCGGTCATCACCATCACGGGCATCATCACCATCACCACGGTGCGCCGGAAGAGGCGGGGCCCTTTCCGTGGAAGCGTATGGGCTGGGCAGCGTTGCTGGTGGCGTTCGCCATCGCGGCGGCGAGCCTGGTGCAAGTGCGCTCCGGTGAAGCCACGGTCATCACCCGGTTCGGCAATCCGTCCCGCGTGTTACTGGAACCGGGGCTGAGCTGGCGCTGGCCGGCGCCGTTCGAAGCGGCGATTCCGGTGGATCTGCGTTTGCGCACGACCTCCAGCGGCTTGCAGGACGTCGGCACCCGCGACGGTTTGCGCATCATCGTTCAGGCGTACGTGGCTTGGCAGGTGCAGGGCGATCCCGACAACGTGCAGCGTTTCATGCGCGCCGTGCAGAACCAGCCGGATGAAGCCGCACGGCAGATTCGCACGTTTATCGGCTCGGCACTGGAAACCACGGCCAGCAGTTTCGATCTGGCCAATCTGGTGAATACCGATGCCAGCCAGGTTCGCATCGCCGATTTTGAAGCGCAGCTGCGCCAGCAAATCGATCAGCAGCTGCTCGCCACTTACGGCGTGCGGGTGGTGCAGGTGGGCATCGAACGGCTGACATTGCCATCGGTGACCCTCACTGCAACGGTTGACCGGATGCGTGCCGAGCGTGAAACCATCGCCACCGAGCGCACGGCCATCGGCAAGCGAGAGGCAGCGCAAATTCGCTCCGCCGCCGAACGCGATGCGCGAATCGTGCAAGCCGATGCCACGGTGAAAGCTGCCGATATCGAAGCCCAATCGCGGGTGGAAGCGGCGCAGATTTACGGGCGTGCTTACGCCGGTTCACCGCAGCTGTATAACCTGCTGCGCTCGCTGGATACCCTCGGCACCATCGTTTCGCCAGACACCAAACTGATCCTGCGCACCGACGCCGCGCCGTTCCGGGTGTTGGTTGACGGTCCGCCCAATCTCGACAGCAAGAGCGGATCGCAGCCATGAGTGAAGTTCCACGTGGAACACATTCGCTGAACAGTCCGTGGATTCAAGCGGGACGTCTGGCGTTTTTCGCTCTGTATGCGGTGACAGTGCTCGCGGCATTGGCCTGGGCGTTTTCCAATGTCCGGCAGATCGACCCGCAAAACCGCGCGGTGGTTTTGCATTTCGGAGCGCTGGATCGTATTCAGAATGCCGGGTTGTTGTTGGCGTGGCCGCAGCCGTTCGAACAGGTGGTTTTGTTGCCGGCGGCGGATCGGGTGATCGAGCGCAGAGTGGAAAACTTGCTGCGCAGCGATCAGGCCCTGCAAGCGGATCGCGTGGCAACCTTCGCCACGCCGCTGAGTGATGCGCTCGCCGGTTCCGGTTATCTGCTCACTGGTGACGCCGGTGTGGTGCAGCTGGATGTGCGGGTGTTCTACAAGGTCACCGATCCCTATGACTTCGTGCTGCAAGGCGAGCACGTGCTACCGGCGCTGGATCGATTGGTGACACGCAGCGCGGTGGCGCTGACGGCCGCGCGGGACTTGGACACGATTCTGGTGGCGCGGCCGGAGTTGATCGGCGCTGACAATCAGGCGGCCGAACGTCGCGAACGGTTACGTGGCGATCTGGTGCAAGGCATCAATCGACGTCTGGCCGAGTTGAAGGCGAGCGGTCAGGGCATCGGCATCGAAGTGGCGCGGGTCGATGTGCAATCGAGTCTGCCGGAGCCGGCGGTGAGTGCGTTCAACGCGGTCCTCACCGCCAGCCAGCAAGCCGACAAAGCGGTCGCCAATGCCCGCACCGAGGCCGAGAAGCTCACTCAGTCCGCCAACGAGCAAGCCGACCGCACGCTGCAAGTCGCCCACGCCCAGGCCGGTGAGCGCCTGGCCAAAGCCTCCGCCGACACGGCGACGGTATTGAGCCTGGCCAAGGCGCAACAGCAGGGCACGGACCCGCAAATGCTGTTGCGTCTGTACCGCGAGCGGATGCCGAAGATTCTCGGTCAGGCCGGCTCGGTCACCACGGTCGATCCGAAAGACGATTCACGCCTGATCATTCAGGGAGCCAGCAAATGACTGCCACCACCACCGCACCGAGCCTGTTGTCCTCGGCCGAGCAACGCCGCGCCGCGCGCCAGTTGACCTTGGCGATGCTCGCCCTCGGCTTGCTCGGTCTTGGGCTGATCTGGCGCTGGTTGATGCCGGAACAGACGGGCGTCAGTCAGTTGCTGCTCGGATTTGCTTCTTTGTTAGTCGCGGTGCCGGTAATGCGTTCGGCGTGGTTCAGCCTGCGTTATCCGAGCCTGCACGGCATCACCGATCAGTTGATCGCTTTGGCGATGATCGGGGCCTGGGCCACGGGCGATCTGCTCACGGCGGCGCTGTTGCCGATCATCATGATCTTCGGCCACGTGCTGGAAGAACGCAGTGTGATCGGTTCCCAGGAAGCGATTCATGCCCTCGGCCAATTGACCCGCAGCCACGCGCGCAAGGTGCAGGCGGACGGCTCGATCATCGAAGTCGACAACGGCACGCTCAAGGCCGGCGACAAAGTCGAAGTGCGCGCCGGGGATCGAGTGCCGGCGGACGGTCGGGTTTTGTCCGGCCAGGCCAGCCTCGATACAGCGTCGATCACCGGTGAGTCGGTTCCGATGGAGGCGGGCGTCGGCATGGCGGTGTTCGGCGGTGCGATCAACCTCGACGGGCTGCTGCGAATCGAAGTGACCCGTACCGGGGATGAATCCACCCTCGGCAAGGTCATCGCGCTGATGCAGAACGCCGAACGCTCCAAGCCACCGATCACCCGGTTGCTCGAACGTTATGCCGGCAGCTACATGGTGCTGGTGTTGCTGCTCGCGGCGGTGACCTGGTTTATCACCAACGATGCGCAGGCGATGCTCGCGGTGCTGGTGGCGGCATGCCCATGCGCGCTGGTGTTGTCGGCGCCGGCCACGGCGATTGCCGGGGTGGCGGTGGCGGCGCGGCACGGGATTCTGATCCGCAGTTCTGCGTTCCTTGAGGAGCTGGCTGATCTCACCTCGCTGGTCGTCGACAAGACCGGCACCCTGACGTACGGCACGCTGCGCTTGCAGTCGATCAACAGCCCGCGAGCAGATCACGGGTCGGTGATGGCGCTGGCTGCAAGCCTGGGTGCGGCTAGCAGCCATCCGGTCAGCCGCGCGCTGGCCGGACTGGTCAGCGCGGAAGAGGTGCTGGTGCTGACCGATATTCATGAGCGGCAGGGGTTGGGCGTGGTCGCCGGAACTGCGCAAGGCGAAGCAGCGCTCGGGCGTCCGGAGCTGTTTGCGCAGTTGGGCATCCCGACCACCGCCATCCCCGACCACGATGGCCCGATTGCCGGGTTGGCATTGAACGGAGAATTCCTTGCCTGGCTGTTGTTGGCCGACACGGTCAAACCGGAAGCGCGATTTGCGCTGAGTGAACTGCGTGACCTCGGGCTGGGGCGGCAATTGCTGTTGACCGGCGACAGACAGAGCGTCGCGCAAACCCTCGCCAGGGATGTCGGCCTGCACGAAGTCGAAGCCCAGGCGTTGCCCGAAGACAAACTCAATCGAGTGCTCAAGGAAATCGACAACGGCTTTCGGCCGATGGTGGTCGGCGACGGGATCAACGATTCGCTGGCGCTCAAGGCGGGTGTCGTGGGTGTGGCGATGGGCGCGGGCGGCGCGGATATTGCGCTGGCATCCGCCGATATCGTGCTGATCGGCAGCGACCTGCGTCGGCTCGGCACCTGTGTGCGCCTGAGCCGCCAGTGCCGACGGACCTTGCAGGTGAACGTGATCATCGGCCTGGGCTGGACGCTGGCCATCGTGGTTTTCGCCGCCTTCGGCTGGCTCGGTGCGGCGGGGGCGATGATCGCCGCGTTGCTGCACAACCTGAGCACGCTGTTGGTGCTGGGCAACGCCGGACGCCTGCTGCGTTTTCAGGAACCACTGCTGAAGCTGAAAGCGTCGGACTGATCATTTTTCGAACTGTGCGCCGCTCTCGCAGTCATTTGAGAAGGCGCACTGAACCAGGGATGACAGCGCGATGATAGCCTCTGAGGCTGATAGTCGGCGACTATCAAATCGATAGCCTGCTAATTTTCAAGGATGGTCTACCCTCAGATCAGACGTCTGAAACCAGGGGGATATTCCATGCTCGCGCAACTTCCACCGGCCTTACAGAATCTGCAGCTTCCGCTTCGCCTGCGACTCTGGGACGGCCATGAATTCAATCTGGGCCCGACGCCCAGTGTCACCATCGTGGTCAAGGACCCGTTGATGGTGTCCCAGTTGACCCATCCAAGTCTCGACGCGCTGGGGGCGGCGTTCGTCGAGGGCAAACTCGAACTGGAGGGCTCGATCAGCGAGGTCATCCGGGTGTGCGATGAGTTGAGCACGGCGCTGCTCGACGAGGACGAAGACAGTCAGCCGGTGCGCACCGTGCATGACAAGGAAACCGACGCCAAAGCCATTTCCTATCACTACGACCTGTCCAACGCGTTCTACCAACTGTGGCTGGACAGCGACATGGCGTATTCCTGCGCATATTTCGAAACCGGCAGCGAATCCCTGGAGCAAGCCCAGCAAGCCAAGTTCCGGCACCTGTGCCGCAAGCTGCGCCTGCAGCCCGGCGACTATCTGCTGGACGTTGGTTGCGGTTGGGGCGGACTGGCGCGTTATGCCGCCCGAGAGTTCGGCGCCAAGGTCTTCGGTATCACCCTGAGCAAAGAGCAACTGGCGCTGGCCCGTGAGCGGGTCAAAGCTGAAGGTCTTGAAGACCAGATCGAACTGCAATTGCTTGACTACCGCGATCTGCCCCAGGACGGGCGCTTCGACAAAGTGGTCAGCGTCGGCATGTTCGAGCACGTCGGCCACGCCAACCTCGCCGAATACTGCAAAACCCTGTTCGGCGCGGTGAAAGAGGGCGGTCTGGTGATGAACCACGGCATCACCGCCAAGCACACCGATGGCCGCCCTGTGGGGCGCGGCGCCGGGGATTTCATCGAGAAATATGTGTTCCCCAACGGCGAGCTGCCGCACCTGGCGATGATCTCGGCCGAGATCAGCGAAGCGGGTCTGGAGATCGTCGATGTCGAGAGTCTGCGCCTGCACTACGCGCGCACCCTGGACCACTGGAGCGAACGGCTGGAGGACAACCTTGAAGCCGCCGCGAAACTGGTGCCGGATCAGGCGCTGCGTATCTGGCGTCTGTACTTGGCAGGCTGCGCTTATGCATTCGCTCGCGGCTGGATCAACCTGCACCAGATCCTCGCCGTGAAGGCCCATGCCGACGGCAGCCATGAACTGCCGTGGACGAGGGACGACATCTACCACCCTTGAACCTAGAGGATCGGTGAAATCAGCCGGGCGATCCGCATACCGACCTGTTGCAGGCGGTGGATCTCCCGGCTTTCTTCTTTGGCGACTTCGTAGGCCTGGGCGAAGTCATCGTTGAGCATCTGTTCCACGCTGGCGGCGAATTCGCTGTCGACGGTCAGCAGCATGACCTCGAAATTCAGCCGGAACGAGCGGTTGTCCAGGTTGGCGCTGCCGATGGCGCTGATCTCGCTGTCGATCAACACCACTTTCTGATGCAGGAAACCCGGTTCGTAGCGAAATACCCGCACGCCGGCGCGCACTGCTTCGAACGCATACAGGCTGGAGGCGGCGTAGACGATGCGGTGGTCGGGGCGCGAAGGCAGCAACAGGCGCACGTCGACCCCGCGCAATACGGCGAGGCGCAATGCTGCGAATACGGCTTCGTCGGGAATGAAGTAGGGGCTGGTGATCCACACGCGCTCGGCGGCGGCGTGGATGGCTTCGACGAAGAACAGCGAGCAGGTTTCGTAGGCATCCGCCGGGCCGCTGGCGAGCAATTGGCAAAGCACGCCTTCATCCGGGTAAGCGTCCGGCAGGATCAGCGGCGGCAATGACCGCGCGGCCCAGAACCAGTCTTCGGCAAAAGACTCCTGCATGCACGCCACCACCGGGCCGCGCACCTGGACGTGAGTGTCGCGCCACGGTGCCAGCGGTGGTTTTTCACCCATGTATTCGTCGCCGACGTTGTGGCCGCCGACAAATCCGATCAGCCCGTCGACCACCACGATCTTGCGGTGGTTGCGGAAATTCACCTGGAACCGATTGAGCCAGCCGCTGCGGGTGGCGAACGCCTTGACCTCGACGCCGCCATCGCGCAGCGCCTGCACGTAGCTGTGGGGCAGGGCGTGGCTGCCGATGCGGTCGTAGAGCAAATGAATCACCACGCCTTCGGCGGCTTTCTTCAGCAACAGGTCACGCAAACGCTGGCCGAGGCGATCGTCGTGAATGATGAAAAACTGGATCAGTACGGCTTTCCGCGCTTGGTCGATTGCGTGGAAAATCGCCTCGAAGGTCGCCGCGCCATTGATCAGCAATCGCACTTCATTGTTGGCCAGGCATGGCATGCGCCCCAGCTTCGGCATTGCGCGCAACGAGTCGTAAGCATTCGAGGCGCGGGCGGTCAGGGCCTCTTCCACCCAGGGTCGCCAGTTGAGCTCGGAAATCGCCAGGCGCATTTGTTCGTTGGCCTGGCGGCGGGCCTTGATGTAGCCATCGAAGGTGCTGCGGCCGAACACCAGATAAGGAATGAGGGTGAGGTAGGGAATGAAGATCAGCGACAGCGCCCAGGCGATCGAGCCTTGGGCGGTGCGGACGGTCAACACGGCATGGATCGCGGCGATCGAGCCGAGGGTGTGTATCAGGGCGATCAGATAACCGAAAATGTGCGGTCCGAAATAATCCATGGGGCAACCTTGCTCCTGAAGATTCAATGCTTAACAGACCATGTTCCATGGCGATTGTCGCTATTTGTTTTCAAGACGCCAGCGCCTGCCATGAACCGAAACAGGCGGCCGGCGTCTAACGGCCACTACTGATCAGGAGTTTTTCAATGAACGTTCGTCTGCTGGGTTTGGCGCTGGGCCTGGGTTTGGCCTTGCCGGTGGTTGCTCAGGCGCAAATGCTGCAGCCGGGGTTGTGGGAAATGACGTCGAGCAATGTGAAGGTCGATGATCAGGTGATGGATGTGCAATCGATCCTCGGTCAGATTCAGGGCCAGATCACCCCGCAGCAGCGGGCGGAACTGGAGAAGCAGGGGATCAACATCGGTGGCAAGGGCATCCGCGCCTGCCTGACGCCACAGCAGGTAGCAACCAACGATATCCCGCTGGCGGACCCGCAGTCGGGTTGCAAACAGCAGATCACCGAGCGCGTCGGCAACCAGTGGAAATTCCGCTTCAGTTGCCCGAAAGCCCAGGGCACCGGCGTCGCGACGTTCCTCAGTGATCGTGAGTTCACCACCGTCGCCAACGGCACTTTCAACGCCATCGGGATCAACCAGAAGGGCAGTCTGGAAACCCGGGCGGTCTGGCTGGGGCAGGATTGCGGCACCGTCAAACCGAGAGCGTAAATCAAACCGCCTCCACATCGAGTGGAGGCGGTTTTTTTCAGCGCATGAACCGCAGCGGCAATCCCTGACAGTTGTCATGGATCCGATGGTCATGCCACGCGATCTGCCCCGACACCATCGTCGTGCTGACCCGATGCCGAAAGCTGCGCTGAGCGAACGGCGTCCAGCCGCATTGCGACAGAACCGGTTGGCGGGACACCGCGACACCCCCAGGCTCCGGTTGAACCAACACCAGATCCGCCCAATACCCTTCACGTAAATAACCGCGATCCGGAATGGCAAACAGATCAGCCACCCGGTGGCTGGTCTTCGCCACCAGCGTGGTGATCGGCAATACGCCATCCGCTACCAGTTCCAGAAGCGCCGGCAGCGCGTGTTGCACCAGTGGCAGTCCAGACGGAGCCTGTTCATACGCTTGCTGCTTTTCCGCCCAGGTGTGCGGTGCGTGATCGCTGCCGATCACGTCCAGTCGATTGCTCAGCAGTGCCTGACGCAAGGCATCACGATCGGCTTGGGACTTGATCGCTGGATTGCATTTGATCAGGTTGCCAAGGTTCGGATAGTCACGGTCATCGAACAGCAAGTGATGCAGGCAGACTTCGGCGGTGACGCGTTTTTGCGACAGCGGTTTGTCTTCGAACAACGCCAGCTCGCGGGCCGTTGTCAGGTGCAGGACGTGCAGGCGAGTGCCATGACGTTTGGCCAGATCCACCGCCAGAGACGATGAACGAAAGCAGCTGTCGGCATTGCGGATCTGCGCGTGGGCATCGGCTGGCAATTGGTTGCCGAACCGTTCACGCAGGTTGGTGGCGTTCGCTTCGATGCTCGGCGTGTGTTCACAGTGGGCCAGCAGAATCGTCGGCACTTCGGCGAACAGACGCTCGAGGGTGTTGGGGTCGTCCACCAGCATGTTGCCGGTGGACGCGCCCATGAACACTTTCACACCGGCCACCTCGCTCGGATTCAGCGCTGCAACCGTGTCCAGATTGTCGTGACTGACGCCAAAGTGAAAACCGTAGTTGGCCACCGAGTTGATTGCTGCCCGGCGCTTTTTGTCGGCCAGCGCTTCAAGGGTCAGGGTGGCTGGGTTGGTGTTGGGCATGTCCATGAAACTGGTGATGCCGCCGGCCACCGCCGCACGGGACTCGGTGTGGATGCTGCCCTTGGCCGGCGCACCCGGCTCACGGAAATGCACTTGGTCGTCAATCATTCCCGGCAGCAGCCATTGACCGTTGGCGTCGATTTCCCGGGTCGCGTTTTCACCTTCGATGCTGCCGGCGATCTTGACGATGCGCCCGTGGCTGACCAACAGATCGGCGTCGAATTCACGACCCTCGTTCACCAGCCGCGCATTGCGAATCAACACACTGCTCATGATTCAGAACTCGTTCTGCAAGGCTTTGTAGCCGCGCACCAGGTCGACGTTGGTGCGCGCCACGTCTTCGGAAAACTCCGAAGCGCTGACGCTCACCGGCGGAAATTGCGAGAGGTCGGTGCCCGGGCCGATGCGGGTGGTGGAGGGCACGTAGAACGCGTCCGGCAGGTCCCGGCCGTCGACCACCGAGTTGTGCCGCACCACGCAACCATTGCCCACGACGCAGTTGAACAGCACGCTGTTGAAGCCGATGAACACCCGGTCTCCGACCGTGCATGGGCCGTGCACGATCGAGCGGTGGGCGATAGAGCTGAATTCGCCGATGGTCACCGCCGCGCCGGATTTGGAGTGGATCACCACGCCGTCCTGAATGTTCGAATTGGCGCCGATGGTGATCGGTTCCATCTCGCCCGTGGCGTCCACTTCATCAGCGCGGATCACCGCGTACGGGCCGACGAACACGTTTTCACCGATGATGACTTTGCCGCAGATGATCGCGGTTTTATCGACGTAGGCAGACTCGGCAATCTGCGGCAAATCACCGGAAGGATTTTTTCGAATCATGGTTGGCTCAGGGCTTCGTAGAGGGTGTTGAGGTTGTATTCGAACAGCCCGGTGAAGGTGCTGGCCGGTCCTCTGGTGGCGAGGGCGTCGGAGTACAGCGTGCCGCCGATGTGTGCGCCGCTTTCGTCGGCGATCTGTTTGAGCAGGCGTGCGTCCTTGATGTTTTCCATGAACACCGCTTTGACCTTGGCCTGGCGAATCTGGGTGATCAGCGCGGCGACTTCGGCAGCGGAGGGTTCGCGTTCGGTGGACAGACCTTGTGGCGCCATGAAGTCGATGCCGTAGGCCTGACCGAGATAACCGAAGGCGTCGTGGCTGGTGACGATCTTGCGGTTGCCCGGCGGCAATGAACCGAGCCTGGCTTTCGCCTGGGCGAGGAGGGCGTAGATCTGTTTCAGGTAGGCCTGGCTGTTGCGCTCGTAGTCGGTCTTGTTTGTCGGGTCAGCAGCGATCAGCGCCTTGGTGATGTTGGCGACGTACAGTTCGGCGTTTGCCAGGTTGTGCCAGGCGTGAGGGTCGGGGACGGTTTCGCCGTCCTCATCCAGCGAGCGCGGAATCACGCCGCGACTGGCGCTGATTACCGGAGCTCTGGTGTCGGTGCTGGCGACCAGCCGATCCAGCCACGGCTCGAAGCCCAGCCCGTTCTTGACGATCAGTTTCGCCTTGAGCAGGGCCTTGGCGTCATCCGGCGTCGGTTCGTAAGTGTGGGCATCGGCGTCAGGGCCGACCATGTTGGTGATCTGGATATGCTCGCCGCCGACCTGATGCACCATGTCGGCAAGGATGCTGAAACTGGTGACCACCGGCAGTTTTTCCGCCGCCGATAACGACATCGACAGCATCAGGCTGAACAGCACGAGTAGAGCGCGCATCGGGAAACACCTCATTGGGATGTGAGCAAAGGCGGGCGGCGCAACAGACCGTGCACCGGTCCGAACACCACGGACAACAGGTAACCGCCACCGGCGACCAGCACGATGGCCGGTCCGCTGGGCAGCGAGTAGTAGAACGACAGCAACAGGCCGAGCCATACCGATGCGCAACCGATGAGCGCGGCGATGGCAATCAGGACCGGCAGGCGTCGGCTCCAGAAGCGTGAAGCGGCGGCGGGCAGCATCATCAGGCCGACTACCATCAAGGCGCCGATCGCCTGGAAACCGATCACCAGATTGAGCACCACCAGCGTCAGGAACACGCCATGGGCGACGGGGCCGAGTCGGCTGACTGTGCGCAGGAAAAACGGATCGAGGGTGTCGAGCAGCAAGGGTTTGTAGATCAGCGCCATGGCCATCAGGCTGAGTGCCGACACCCACAGCATGCCGTTGAGGGTCGGCCCATCGACCGCCAAAGCGGAGCCGAACAGCAGGTGCAGCAAATCGAGTCGCTTGCCAGCGATGCCGAGAATCAGCACGCCGCTGGCCAGTGAGATGGGATAGATCGCGGCGAGGCTGGCGTCTTCGCGCAGGCCGGTGCGGCGGGTGATCCACGCGGCGAGTCCGGCCATGCTCAGGCCGGCACCGAGTCCGCCGAGGGTCAGCGCCGGCAGACTCAGCCCGGCGAACCAGAACCCCAACGCGGCGCCAGGGAGGATGCCGTGGGCAACGGCGTCGCCAATCAGGCTCATCCGGCGCAGGATCAGAAACACGCCCAGTGGCGCCGTGCTGCACGCCAGGACCAGACCGCCGAGCAGGGCCCGGCGCATGAAGACGAACTCGTGGAACGGCTGCCATAAATGGCTGAGCGTCAGCATCAAGCCACCTGCGTGTGAGGCGTTTGCTGGATGAGGTCGGTGCTGCTGCCGAATGCGCAGCCGTTCTGTTTGATCAGCAAGGTCTGTGGAATGTGTTGGCGCACGGCGGCAAGGTCATGGCAAACCACGACCAGGGTTCGTCCCTGCTCATGCCAGGCGTGCAGGTGTTGCCACAACAGTTTCTGCCCCAGTTCGTCGAGCGCGGCATGGGGTTCGTCGAGCAGCAGCAACGGAGTGTCGACCAGACTCAATCGGGCCAGCAGGGCGCGTTGCAGTTCTCCGCCGGAGAGAGCCATCAGGGGACGATGCTCCAGACCGCTCAGATGCCAGTCTTCCAGTGCGGATTCGAGACGCTGGGCCCTGAGTTGCGATGACAGTCGTCGCCCCCAGAAACCGGCGGCCACCAACTCTTGAAGACTGATCGGGAACTGTCGATCCAGATGCTGTTGCTGAGGCAGGAAGGACAAACCGCTTTGGCGTGGAACACCCAGTTCGACTTTGCCGGCCAGCGGTCGCTGTAATCCGGCGATGACTTTGAGCAGGCTGCTTTTGCCGCTGCCGTTGACGCCGATGATTGCGGTCAGGCTGCCGCTTTCCAGCCGAAGGTTCAGAGGCGCAGTGAGCGGTTGGCCGGGTGTTCCCCAGCTCAGGTTCTGGCAACGAATCATGGCTGCTCCCGGCGCCAGTGACTTTCGGCGACCGCATCGTGGGCATGAAGGCTTTCGGCGTGGATGACTCGGACGTGGAACTCGCTGATACCGGCTGAACGACGCAGGGCCAGATTCAGGCGTCGAGCAGCGTCTTCGCAGAACATCAGGTTCTGGCCGTTGGCGAGGGCGAAGGCCTGTTCGTCGGCGCGTTTCACAGCGGTTTGCACGGCGGTGCCGAGGGCTGCTTCGGCGTCGTTGATGATGGACGTCAGCGGTAGTTCGTCGACGAATTCATCCAGGTGGAGATGCAGCTGTGCGGTACTGCGTTGGCTGTGAGGTGTGGCCACGATGCCTTGGGTCGAACCCAACCACGCCAACACGTCGGCGTGCTGCAGTGGCTTGTTTGCAAAGTCGTCGATGAATTGTTGCTGGATCAGTTGCCTCGCCAATGCTGCAGAACACGGGCAAGTCGACGAGTAAGCCACCTCCATTTTCAGTTCCACGTGGAACATTTTGCTTTTCAGGTGGGCTGAAACAGTGACGGGATAAGATTTCCATCCTGCCAAAGGACTGATCAATGCCGGCCTTCTCAGTAGTAAATCGGTGTGGATATTGAGATAGGCGGCTTCGGACAGATCTTCGTGGCTATCGAGAAAACGCTGCAGAACTTTTCGCAGAAGCGCGGGAGACAGGTTCTGCTGCTCCAGCGCTTCCAGCCCCAGATAGAGCCGCGACATGTGAATGCCTCGTGCGTCTCCATCATCCAGACTGACGCCTGCATCCGCTTTGGCAGCCAGGCGTTGGCCTTCGATAAACACAGGTAATGCGATGCCGCACATCCCCACCCATTCGAGAGGCAGGGCCTGGCGGGCGGCTTGAGCCGCGACATCCGGCAAAGTCAGCGCGTTCATGAGCAGTTCCATCATGGTGATTGAATTTAATGTTACATTATAACAATTCAAACCACGATGCCTTTTTCATGAACAGGCTTTCATATGCACAGACGCCATTTGCTCAACCTGATGCTGGCCAGCGCGGCCTTTGTTTTGCCTTTTTCGGTGTCCGCCACGCAGATACGCAATGCGCGGCTCTGGCGTTCGGATGACAAGCTTCGGCTGGTGTTCGATCTGAGTGGTCCCGTGAGCTACAAAACGTTTACCTTGAGTGCACCGGAACGATTGATCATCGATTTGAGCGGTGCCAGCCTGAATGGAGATTTCAGCCAGTTGGCCTTATCCGGCACCCCTATTCATTCGATTCGCTCCGGCCATTTTGGCCAAGGGAACACCCGGATCGTGCTGGATTTAAGCAGCCCGGTTCAGCTCAATTCATTCTTGCTGGCGCCTCAAGATGGGCAAGGGCACCGTCTGGTTTTGGACTTGATGAGTGCATCACCGGGGTTGCCTGCGAGCGTTCCACGTGAAACACCTCAGGAAAAATCTCACCCCAAGCGCGACGTCATGGTGGTGGTGGACCCAGGGCATGGAGGAAAAGATCCGGGTGCAATTGGCGCCAAGGGCGAGCGTGAAAAGGATGTGGTTTTGTCCATTGCGCAATTGCTTGCACGTCGGCTTAAGCGAGAGAAAGGCTTTGATGTGAAGCTGGTGCGTAATGACGACTTCTTCGTCCCGTTACGCAAGCGTGTGGAGATCGCGCGTCAGCACAAGGCTGACATGTTCATCTCGGTGCATGCCGATGCTGCACCGCGTCTGACGGCTTCCGGGGCGTCGGTGTACTGCTTATCCGAAGGTGGCGCTACGTCCGCCACCGCGCGGTTCATGGCGCAGCGTGAGAACGGTGTGGATCTGCTCGGTGCAACCAGCCTGCTCAATCTCAAAGACAAGGACCCGATGCTCGCTGGCGTGATCCTCGACATGTCGATGAATGCAACCATCGCCGCCAGTCTACAACTCGGAAGCACAGTGCTGGGCAGTCTGGCCGGCATCACCACGCTGCACCAAAAGCGCGTGGAACAGGCTGGATTTGCCGTTCTGAAATCGCCGGATGTGCCGTCAATCCTGGTGGAAACCGGGTTCATTTCCAACGCGCGGGACAGTCAGCGCTTGGTGACCGCGCGTCATCAGCAAGCCGTGGCAGACGGTTTGTTTGAGGGGTTGCAGCGTTATTTCCAGAAGAATCCACCTGTCGACAGCTACATGGCCTGGCTACAAGAGCAGAAAGGGTCGCGGGTTTAGCAGCCAGTGATCCGGCTGCAGGTGAACTTCGCACTGCTGCCGCCTGAGCTGGAAAACCGGTTGATCGTCGTCCAGCCCACGCGCCGGTTGTAGCCAACCCAGGCTTCCCCATCGGAAGCGATGCCGGTGAAGAAGGTCAGTTGCCCATAGCGGCTGTTGGTTTGCGCCCAATAGCGGTTTCCCGCTTTTTCAAATCCACGCAGGTACATCGTGCTGCCGACGGTGTTGACGCTGTAGGCGTTGCCGTTGCCATCGATGCACGCCAACAAGTTCGCGCTGCGCGTGCAATTGGCGAGCCCCGGCAGTTGTGCTTTGGCATTAACCGCTAGCAATGCCAGGCAGATAAACGAGTATTTCAACGCGGTTTTCATGACGTAACTCGGCGACGACCTGATTACAGCTTCCGGCCCTTTGTCAGTTTGGGCAAGAAGAGAGTGGATTGACTTTGTTGTTATACTATAACATTCATCGGACAAGGCTTTCTGTGGCTTCCATTTCAAGCGTCCGTTTCCTTGGTGACCCCATCGAAGCCCAAGAACGCTCGCCCCGAGAGCCTCCAGCGCTGTTTAGCGACCGTCTGATGAGGTTTATCCAATGTCTTCCCGACTTCCCGTGACCGTTTTGTCCGGCTTTCTCGGCGCCGGAAAAAGTACACTTTTGAATTACGTACTACGTAACAGAGATGATTTGCGCGTCGCCGTTATCGTCAACGATATGAGCGAGATCAACATCGATGGCAGCGAAGTCCAGCGTGATGTCAGCCTGAACCGTGCTGAAGAGAAGCTCGTCGAAATGAGCAATGGCTGTATCTGCTGTACGTTACGTGAAGACCTTCTGGAAGAGGTCAGTCAGTTGGCCCGCGAAGGCCGCTTCGACTATTTGCTGATCGAGTCCACTGGAATCTCCGAGCCGCTGCCAGTGGCCGAGACATTCACCTTCCGTGATGAGCAGGGGCAAAGCCTCGCCGACATCGCACGCCTCGACACCATGGTCACTGTAGTCGACGGTATGAGCTTCCTGCCGGACTACCAGGCCGCTGAAAACCTCGCCTCCCGTGGCGAATTCCTCGGTGAAGAGGATGAGCGCTCGATCACCGATCTTCTGATCGAGCAGATCGAATTCGCCGACGTCCTGTTGATCAGCAAGATCGACCTGATCAGCAGCCGCGAGCGGGAAGAGTTGATGGCCATTCTCAGACGCCTCAACGCTCAGGCCGAGATCATTCCGATGGTCATGGGTGAGGTACCGCTGGAGAAAATTCTCAATACCGGTCGTTTCGACTTCGAAAAGGCCGCCCAGGCCCCGGGCTGGTTGCAGGAATTGCGTGGCGAACATGTGCCGGAAACCGAGGAGTACGGCATCGCATCCACGGCCTATCGGGCGCGCCGGCCCTTTCATCCGCAGCGTTTCTTCGACTTCATCGATCGCCCTTGGGTAAACGGCAAACTGCTGCGCTCCAAAGGCTTCTTCTGGCTGGCCAGCAAACCCACGGACGCCGGTAGCTGGTCCCAGGCAGGTGGCTTGATGCGCCATGGTTTCGCCGGGCGCTGGTGGCGCTTCGTGCCGAAAGAACAGTGGCCGCAGGATCAGGAAAGTACCGCCGCGATCATGGAAAACTGGATCGCCAGCGTAGGCGACTGTCGTCAGGAGCTGGTGTTTATCGGGCAGAACATCGATTTCGCACAGCTGTCGTCGGAACTGGATGATTGCCTGCTGACCGATGATGAAATGGCGCTCGGTACTCAAGGCTGGCTTCAACTGACCGATCCGTTTGGCTCCTGGCACGACGAGGTGGCCTGATGCTCGCCCTGAAACCTCTGCCAGGCAGTACACGTCATCAATCGTTCGGCCAGACCCCGCAGGCGCTGGCGGACATTCTTGACGACGAGATCAACCTCGCGGTCTGGCAACGGCAGCTTCCGCTGCACATTGCCGAGTTTGCGGACTTGTTGTTGTCTCTGAACGAACCCTACGCCGAGGCACTGTGCCTGGAATTGCCGGACGAAGACGCAGAACCGGATCTCACGGGATTGGCCAGCGGCTTTCGCGATCTGGAAGGCTACGAAGGGTTTATCGCCGACTTGAAATGGCTGGTCAGTGCCTTCGCCTGCCTGCTGGGCGCGCGGCGAATCGGCTTGCGCTTGCGGGTATTGGACAAGGCCATGTGTCCGCGTTTTCACGTCGATCATGTGCCGGTGCGGTTGATCACCACGTACGCAGGCGTCGGCAGCGAATGGCTCAGGGAAGGGGAAATGGATCGTCGGCAACTGGGAAATCCGCAAGCCGAGCCGCAGGAAGCGTCACGGATTCAGCAATTGAATCGCGGCGAAGTGGCATTGCTCAAGGGCGAAAAATGGCACGGCAACGAAGGTTTCGGCCTGATCCATCGCTCGCCACAACCGACGCCGGGAGAGCGGCGACTGCTGCTGACCCTCGACTGGCTTGGATAGCGCCTCAGGGCTTGAGCCACTTCCCCTGGCTCTGGCCCTCGCAATAGGGCTGCAAATACGCCGCATCGGTGGCTATGCCGTAATAGTGGATATCCTGGCGATAAGGCATATTGGCGACTTGCGCGTTGCTGCACACGCCGAACGCGCCGGCGGGGCACTGGTCGGCGTATTGAACCTCGACTTTCTGCCCGGCCAGGGTCGGCTGGCAGAAGCCGTCGTTGAACAGTTTCTCCGGGATGTTGCGGTTCTGCTGGCAGACTTTCACGTCGAGCCGCTCCGCCTGGCTGTGCACCACGCAGGCCTGGGCCAAAGCCTCGCCCGACACCAGCGTCAGCAGCAACGACCATCCCATCCACCGCATCTTCGACCTCCAGAAATCTTGATCATGTTGCAGAACATTCCCACCCACGTCATCGCCGGCCCCTTGGGCGCGGGCAAGACCAGCCTGATCCGCCAGCTCATGGCCCAGCGACCGGCGGGCGAGCGCTGGGCGGTGCTGATCAACGAGTTCGGTCAGATCGGGCTCGACGCGGCGCTGTTGACCCGCGACGCCGATGGTATCGCACTGGGCGAAGTGGCCGGGGGCTGTTTGTGTTGCGTGAACGGTGCGCCGTTCCAGATTGGTCTGGGGCGTTTATTGCGCAAGGCGCGGCCGGATCGCTTGTTCATCGAGCCATCCGGGCTCGGACATCCGGCACAGTTGCTGAAGCAGCTGAACGAGGCGCCGTGGCAAGGCGTACTCGCCGTACAACCTTGCGTGCTGGTGCTGGACGCCCAGGCCCTTGCCGCGGGCAAACCGCTGCCGGACGCGCAGCAGGAAACCTTGTACAGCGCAGGCCTGCTGCTGTTGAACAAGGCGGAAAACCTCGACGAGCCCACGCGTGAGCGAATCACCCGACAGTTGCCGCCTGTCAGACTGATCTGGACGCAACAGGCGATGTTGTCGCTCAGCGAGCTGCCGGGGCTGGCCGTACAGGCGCAGGCAGGTGTTGATAAGTTGGTCGTGCCTCAGGGGCTGGCACAAATCCCGGCCATCTGGAGCGATCCGGCGTTGCCGATCTGCCTGAGTCAGGCGCAGGAGGGTGGCTGGAGCATCGGTTGGCGCTGGCATCCGAGCCAGGTGTTCGATGTGTCGGGGATAACCCAATGGCTGAAAAGCCTGAACTGGCGCCGGGCCAAACTGGTGATTCACAGCCCGGTCGGCTGGCAGTCAGCCAATGCGCTGGACAATGCCGAGCTCAGCTGGCTGCCCAGTGAATGGCGCAAGGATTGCCGGATCGAGCTGATTTTCGACGAGCCGCAGGCGGTTGGTGAATTACAGGCCGGGCTGGCCCGGTGTCGGCTTCAGGCGAGCTGATTCAAGGCTTCCACTTGGTGTGCTCCTGACGCCACTGGCTCAGCTCGATCACTTCACCACGCGGCTTGGTCACTTCCACCACGGGCGGCGTGTCATCAAATGGCGCCGGGTAGGGCGCCAGTTCGATCTGCGCGCTGTGCGCACCGAACTGGGTGATGGTGCCGTTGTGCCGGGTTTCGCCGGTCACGGTAAATTCGAAATTGTAGACCCGGGCCAGACGTCGCCGACCGCTGGCGTCCTTGATCAGGCCGATCTTCTTTAGCGCCACGTTACCGTCGAGCAACTCGACGCCGACATTCACGCAATGCTGTTTAACCCGCTCCAGCGCCCGCTCGCGCAAGCCGTGGTTGTGCCAGAGCCACGCACCGGCGGCGGCGAACAGCATCAGCACGAAAATGTTTTCCAGGGTGAGCATCAATACGAAACTCCAAATGATGGCGTCAGCTTAACTGCGTCGCCGGTCTGTCGTACAGGCTGCGTTTCGTCGCATACTGCGCGGCTTGAATTTCAATCGTTTTACGGAAAAACCCGAATGAAACGTACGCCTCATCTGCTCGCCATCCAGTCCCATGTGGTGTTCGGCCACGCCGGCAACAGCGCTGCGGTTTTTCCGATGCAGCGGGTCGGGGTGAATGTCTGGCCGCTCAATACGGTGCAGTTCTCCAACCACACCCAGTACGGCCAGTGGGCCGGTGAAGTGCTGGCACCGCACCGGATCCCCGAGCTGGTCGAGGGCATTGCCGCCATCGGTGAGCTGGGCAATTGCGACGCGGTGCTGTCCGGCTATCTCGGCAGTGCGGCGCAGGGGCGGGCGATTCTCAGTGGCATCGAGCGGATCAAGGCGGCCAACCCGAAAGCCCTTTATCTGTGCGACCCGGTGATGGGGCATCCGGAAAAGGGCTGCAGCGTTCCTGCTGAAGTCAGTGATTTTCTGTTGGACGAAGCCGCTGCCGTTGCGGATTTCATGTGCCCGAACCAGTTGGAGCTGGACAGCTTCTCCGGGCGCAAGCCGCAGTCGCTGTTCGATTGCCTGGCGATGGCGCGGGCGCTTCTGGCGCGTGGGCCGAAAGCGGTGCTGGTCAAGCATCTGGATTATCCGGGTAAACCGGCGGATGGCTTTGAAATGTTGCTGGTGACGGCCGAGGGCAGCTGGCATTTGCGGCGTCCGCTGCTGGCGTTTCCGCGTCAGCCGGTGGGGGTGGGCGATCTGACGTCCGGTCTGTTCCTGGCGAGAGTGCTGCTCGGTGACAGCCTGGTGGCGGCTTTTGAATTCACCGCAGCAGCGGTTCATGAAGTGCTCCTGGAAACCCAGGCCTGCGCCAGTTACGAGCTGCAACTTGTGCGGGCGCAGGACCGGATTGCGCATCCGCGGGTGAAATTCGAAGCCACGCCGATCAGCCTGTAAGACCGCGTCGCCCCATTCGCGAGCAAACCCGCTCCCACAGGGGGAACGCATTCCAAATGTGGGAGCGGGCTTGCTCGCGAAAGCTATCTACAGAGCGCCGTAGATCGAAGGGCTGATCAGGCGTCGCCCTTGATTTCCTGATAGCGCTTTTCCAGCTCCTGACGAATCTGCCGGCGCTGCTGCGCCTGCATGTAGCGGCGCTTGTCTTCGCTGTTCTGCGGTTGCAGCGGCGGTACGGCGGCGGGTTTGCGCTGATCGTCCACCGCGACCATGGTGAAGAAGCAGCTGTTGGTGTGGCGCACCGAGCGCTCGCGGATGTTCTCGGTCACCACTTTGATGCCGACTTCCATCGAGGTGTTGCCGGTGTAGTTCACCGACGCCAGGAAGGTCACCAGTTCGCCGACATGGATCGGCTCGCGGAAAATCACCTGATCCACCGACAGGGTCACCACGTAGCGGCCGGCATAACGGCTGGCGCAGGCGTAGGCCACTTCGTCGAGGTATTTGAGCAGGGTGCCGCCGTGGACATTGCCAGAGAAGTTGGCCATGTCGGGGGTCATCAGTACCGTCATCGACAGCTGGGCGTTTCCGGGTTCCATAACGTTCTCACGGGTCAAGGCAGGGTTGCTGGAAGAAACACCTCTGCGGGTGCCTGGTCGCTTTTCAAAAGCACCGTTATCGGGACGCCAGGCAACTGGCCGCCGTCACGCCCGAATCGATCTGTTTCCATATATTGCACCGCCTTTCAGCCGGAAGTCGCGGTGTTACCCTGCAAAAGCGCCTCCCCAAGGGCGATTCCTACACCCAAAGCGGATTTTTACTCAGCTCACCCAGACATTTCCGATGCCTGCGTGAGCCTCGTCATTCAAGGAGCCCACACCATGCATGCCATCAGCTTTATTCAGGATCTGGCGGTGATCATGTTGGTCGCAGGTGTGGTGACCGTGCTGTTCCATCGCTTCAAGCAGCCGGTAGTGCTCGGCTACATCGTCGCCGGTTTCATCATCGGCCCGCATACACCGCCGTTCGGCCTGATCCACGATGAAGAAACCATCAAGACCCTCGCCGAGCTGGGGGTGATTTTCCTGATGTTCTGCCTGGGCCTGGAGTTCAGCCTGCGCAAACTGTTCAAGGTCGGTGCCACGGCATTCATCGCGGCATTCCTCGAAATTGTCCTGATGATCTGGATCGGCTACGAAATCGGCCGCTGGTTCGACTGGAACACCATGGATTCGCTGTTCCTCGGCGCGATCCTGGCGATTTCCTCGACCACCATCATCGTCAAGGCGCTCAACGACCTGAAGATGAAAAACGAGCGCTTCGCGCAGCTTATCTTCGGCGTGCTGATCGTCGAGGACATTCTCGGCATTGGCATCATCGCCTTGTTGTCGAGCATCGCCGTCAGCGGCACGGTGAGTTCCGGCGAAGTGTTTTCCACTGTCGGCAAGCTCTCTCTGTTCATGATTGTCGCCCTGGTGGTCGGCATCCTGCTGGTGCCGCGTCTGTTGGCTTACGTCGCCAAATTCGAAAGCAACGAGATGCTGCTGATTACGGTGCTGGGCCTGTGTTTCGGTTTCTGCCTGTTGGTGGTCAAGCTTGAGTACAGCATGGTGCTGGGGGCGTTCCTGATCGGCGCGATCATGGCCGAGTCGCGGCAACTGCTGAAAATCGAGCGCCTGATCGAGCCGGTTCGCGACCTCTTCAGCGCAATCTTCTTCGTCGCCATCGGCCTGATGCTCGACCCGATGATCCTGCTGCAGTACGCGTGGCCGATCGCGGTGATCACGGTCGCCGTGGTGCTGGGCAAGATGCTGTCGTGCGGGCTCGGTGCGTTTATCGCCGGCAATGACGGGCGAACCTCACTGCGGGTCGGGATGGGACTTTCACAGATTGGCGAATTTTCTTTCATCATCGCGGCGCTGGGGATGACTCTGCAGGTCACCAGCAACTTTCTCTATCCGGTGGCCGTGGCGGTTTCGGTGATTACCACGTTGCTGACACCGTACCTGATTCGGGCTGCCGATCCGCTGTCGATCAAGCTGTCCGCCGCCATGCCGCAACGCCTGGGTCGAGTGTTCGGAATGTACGGCGAATGGCTGCGCAGCATTCAGCCGCAGGGTGAGGGCGCGATGCTGGCCTCGATGATCCGGCGAATCCTGCTGCAGGTCGGGGTCAATCTGGCGCTGGTGATCGCGATCTTCTTTGCCGGGGCTTTCTTTGCCGGGCGCCTCTCGATCTGGATGCAGGACTGGATCAGTGATCCGAGCTGGCAGAAAGCGTTGATCTGGGGCGGGGCGTTGCTGGTGTCGCTGCCGTTCCTGATCGCGGCCTATCGCAAGCTCAAGGCGCTGTCGATGCTGCTGGCGGAGATGGGCGTGAAGCCGGAAATGGCCGGGCGTCACACGCAGCGAGTGCGCCGGGTGATCGCCGAAGTGATCCCGATCATCTCGCTGCTGGTGATTTTCCTGCTGCTGGCAGCCTTGTCGGCCAGTATCTTGCCGACCAACAAGTTGCTGGTGCTGATCGCCGTGGTCGCTGCCGCCGTGGCGGCGCTGCTCTGGCGCTGGTTCATCCGGGTGCACACGCGGATGCAGGTGGCCTTGCTGGAAACCCTCGACAACCACAAGGAGCCGTCGGGGCACTGACCACCAATCGAGGCGGGGCGTGTCAGCTTTCCAGCCAGACGTCCCGCGCCCAGTGCCAGACCGATTCCCAGGACTCTTCGGTGATCAGTTCTTCTTCGCCGGACCACAGCACCACGGTGCCGTCTTCTTCGACGCAGTAGTAGTCGTCACCGTCCTGGCAGATCGGGATCAGGTCGCGCGGCACGCCGGCATCCCAGGCGTTGGCGGCGACGTCCGGCAGGTAGGTGTGGGATTGCGGGTCGGTGACGGTCACCGGCTCCAGACTGCCGTAAACCACGTCGCTGACGGTCAGCAGAAACTCTTTGAAGACGAACGGGATGTTGATGAAGAGTTCTTCTTCGATTTCCACCAACTGGTCTTCGTCGGGCAATTCCAAAGGAACCGGTACGGGTTCGTTGGCTTCGCGCAGTTGTTCGATGATTTCTTCCACGTCCGGGATCCTCTTGCTTGAATGGCGCGGTTCATATGGGCCGGTTTATACAGTAGCTCGCTATAGATGCAACCGCGAAATAGAAAACCCCGGCCGAGGCCGGGGTTTTATTGCAGCGAGTAAAACGTCGAAGGTGATCAGCCGTTCTGGCGGATACCGGCGACCAGCCAAGGCTGGTTGTCACCCTGTGGACGTTCCATGTTCCAGCTTTCGCTGAACACTTCGCCCTGCTGGTCGAAACGCGAAGTCTTCGACACGCCGTTGAAGGTCAGGGTAGCGATGGTCTTGTCCGCACGGTCATCCACGCCATCCAGTTGTACCTGGAGGTTGTCGATGTAGGTGGACTGGAACGCGTCGCCCAGTTCCGCGCGCTCGCGCTTGAGGAACTCGAGCATCTGCGGGGTCACGAACTCGGCGATCTTGTCCATTTCGTTGGCGTCCCAGTGCTGCTGCAGCGCCTGGAAGTGGCTGCGGGCGGCTTCAAGGAAGCGCTGTTCGTTGAACCAGGCCGGTGCGTTGATCACCGGACGAGCGGCAGCGGGAGCCGCCGAACCACCGAAGATCGAACCCATCGCCGCTGGTTTCTGTTCGAACACTTCACGCTGCATCGGCGCGCCGGCCGGAGCGAACTGCTCCTGCTGTTTGCGGCGACGGGCGGCAATGAATCGGAAGATCACGAACGCGATCACGGCCATGATCAGGATGTCGAAGATCTGCATGCCTTCGAAGCCGCCGCCCATGAACATGGAAGCGAGCAGGCCACCGGCAGCGATGCCGGCCAGAGGGCCGAGCCATTTCGAAGCGCCGCCGGCCTTGGCCGCAGCGCCCGCGGCACCGGCAGCACCAGCGGTCGCCGCAGCGCCGCCCATGCCTGGGGAAGAAGGAGCCATCTGGCTGGTCTGGTGTGTCGGCGCAGCGCCGGCACTTTTGCCACCACCAAAGCGCTTGGCGTTGGCGTCGAGGCTCATCGTCAGGCCGATGCACAACGCCATGGCGATGCTAAGAAAACGTTTCATAAAGGGAATTCCCGTTTGTGGAGACACGCGCGCCATGTTGCACAGCTGAAGTGTTACTGGCTAGCGAGAGAGTGTTTCGGGCTTTTGCCTGACAGGTTACGTTCAGCTCGGTCGGGGCAATAAGGCCATGTACTTTTGTCTGTAGGAAAAGGAGATAGGTTCAGCAGGAAATGGATCAGCGCCGCAAGGCCAGCATCACCACACCAGCGGTGATCAGGCCAATGCCGCCCCACTGGCGCAGGTCGAGTTTCTCACCCAGCAGGATCACACCGAGCACCGCCACGAAGACCACGCTGAGTTTGTCCACCGGGGCAACCAGAGATGCCGGTCCGACTTTCAACGCCCGGAAGTAGCACAGCCACGAAGCGCCAGTACCCAGCCCGGACAACAGCAGGAACAGGTAGCTCTTGGCGGAGATCGATCCCAAGGACTGATATTGGCCCGTGGCGTACAAAATCAAGGCCAGGCTGACCAATACGACGATTGTGCGCAGCAGGGTGGCGAAGTCGGAGTTGACGTTTTCTATGCCGATCTTGGCGAAGATGGCCGTCAGCGCGGCGAAAGTGGCCGAGAGCAGGGCCCAGAACGTCCACGAAGAAAAGAAGCCCGAGCCCATGGGTGTTGCCTCCAGTGTTCGTGTCCGATCGTTCCCACGCTCTGCGTGGTAACGCCGCCATGGACGCTCCGCGTCCACAGTGACGCAGAGCGCCACGGGATGCATTCCCACACAGAGCGTGGGAATGATGAGCAACGACGGGCTGCCCTTAAATGGCTTCCAGCTTCGCGTACCCGAGCATCAGCCACTTGCTGCCTTCGGCGAAGTTCACCTGCACCCGGGCCTGGGCGCCGGCGCCTTCGAAGTTGAGGATCACGCCGTCGCCGAAGATCGAGTGCCGGACAGCCTGGCCAAGGCTCAGGCCGGTTTCCGGAATCTCGCTGCCGCTGAACAGGTTGCTGCCGCCCATCGACTGGTTGCCGCCGAACGGCCGGCTGACGCTGTTGGACAGACGCACTTCCTGAATCAGACCCTTCGGTACTTCCCGTACGAAACGCGACACCTTGTTGTAGGTTTCACTGCCGTACAGGCGTCGGGTTTCAGCATAGGTCATCACAAGATTCTGCATCGCCCGGGTAATGCCGACATAGGCCAGTCGCCGCTCCTCCTCAAGGCGCCCCGGTTCTTCCAGGCTCATCTTGTGCGGGAACAGGCCTTCTTCCATGCCCACCAGGAACACGTAAGGGAATTCCAGGCCCTTGGCGCTGTGCAGGGTCATCAACTGAATGCTGTCTTCGTGCTCGTCGGCCTGGGTGTCGCCGGCCTCCAGCGAGGCGTGGCCGAGGAACGCCGCCAGTGGCGTCAGTTCTTCGTCTTCTTCGGTATTCTCGAAGTTGCGCGCGGCGCTGACCAGTTCCTCAAGGTTTTCTACCCGGGCCTGGCCTTTCTCGCCTTTTTCCGCTTCGTGGTAGGCGATCAGTCCGGATTGCTCGATGACGGTCTGGGTCATCAGGTGCAACGGCATCTCGGCGCACTTGGCGGCGAGGTTCTCGATCAGCTCGATAAACGCACCGAGTGCACCGGCGGCGCGACCGGTCAGGCCTTTGTTGGCCACCAGCTGGCGCATGGCTTCCCACATCGACACATCGCTGTGGCGTGCATGATCGCGGATCGCTTCGACGGTTTTCTCGCCGATGCCGCGCGCCGGGACGTTGATCACCCGTTCCAGCGCTGCATCGTTGCCGCGACCTTCCAGCAAACGCAGGTAGGCCATGGCGTTCTTGATTTCCGCCCGCTCGAAGAAGCGCTGGCCGCCATAGATGCGGTACGGAATGCGTTCACGCAGCAAGGCTTCTTCCAAAACGCGCGATTGGGCGTTGGAGCGGTAGAGAATCGCGATATCGCTGCGAGCCAGGCCGGTTTTCAGCGCGCTTTCGATGGTTTCGACAACGTAGCGCGCTTCATCGTGTTCGTTGAACGCGGCGTAGAGGTTGATGGCTTCGCCGTCGCCACCATCGGTCCACAGCTCTTTGCCCAGACGCCCGGTGTTGTTGGCGATCAGGGCGTTGGCGGCTTTCAGGATGCCGGCCGTGGAGCGGTAGTTCTGCTCCAGACGGATGGTCACCGAGTCCGGGAAGTCGGAAGAGTACTGGTGGATGTTTTCGATTTTTGCGCCGCGCCAGCCGTAGATCGACTGGTCGTCGTCGCCGACCACCATCAGGCTGTCGCCGCCCTTGCCCAACAGACGCAGCCAGGCGTACTGCACGGCGTTGGTGTCCTGGAATTCGTCCACCAGAATGTGTCGGAAACGCTTCTGGTAGTGCGCCAACAGGCCCGGGTGGTCGCGCCACAGGTCGAGGGCGCGCAGCAGCAGTTCGGAGAAATCGATGACGCCGGCCCGCTGGCATGCCGCCTCGTAGGCTTCATAAATGCCGCGCATCGTCGCCAGGAACAGATCGCCGCTGGCTTGAATGTGTTGCGGACGCAGACCTTCGTCTTTCTGCCCGTTGATGAACCATTGGGCCTGACGGGCCGGCCAGCGTTGCTCGTCCAGCCCCAGCTCGCGGATCACCCGCTTGACCAAGCGTTGCTGGTCGTCGCTGTCGAGAATCTGGAAGGTCTGGCTCAGCCCGGCTTCCTGCCAGTGCGCCCGCAACAGGCGGTGCGCCAGGCCGTGGAAGGTGCCGACCCACATGCCGGCCGGGTTGATGCCCAACAACTGCTCGATGCGGTGACGCATCTCGGCAGCGGCCTTGTTGGTGAAGGTCACCGACAGAATAGAGTGGGGCGAGGCGTTCTCGACCTGGATCAACCAGGCGATACGGTGCACCAGCACTCGGGTTTTGCCGGAGCCGGCACCGGCCAGGACCAATTGACGACCAACGGGAGCCGCTACGGCCTGGCGTTGGGCATCGTTGAGGGAGTTCAGCAGAAGGGAGAGATCATCGCGCATCGGGGCATTCTAGGGTGCGCCGCAGGCCCGGGCAAACCGAGCTTTGCATTAGCCGATGAAAGTGCCGCCCGTGACGACCGGTCGGTCACCGGCTACAGGCGTTGGCCCGCCTGAGCTCAGGGCTTTGGTGGGGGCTGGGCGGCGGAAAAGTTTCGGTGAAATTATGATCTGGGGCAGTTTGGCAAGTGGTTCGGCTTGTGTATGCTCCGTCCACGTTTCCGGGCGCATGCTCACACTTATAAGAACAAGAACGTTGCCTATGACCCTCAGCTTCGACCTGTCGGGCCCCTCTGTGGAACCTCGGGTGATCCGCAAGCTTTACGCCACCCAGATGGCGGTCGAGCGCACGCGCCTTCTTTATCAGGGTTCGCTGTTGCCCACCCTGTTCATGTTGATCAACGGTCTGGTCTGCGCCGCTCTGCTCTGGAGCCCGCAGCGTTACTTCGTGGTCAGCGTCTGGCTGGTGTGGCTGTTGTCGCTGGTGGCGTTGCGGGTGATTCAGGTCGCCGCGTTCGACTCGGCGATTCCCGATCGCCAGGCCCAGCCGATCTGGGGGCGCATGTTCCTGCTCGGCTCGAGCATGACCGGCCTGACCCTGGCCGGCGCCGGCATCGCCCTGGTCCCGGCCGACAACTTCATGCAGCAGGCCTGGGTGTTCGGCCTGATCGGCGCCGCAACCCTGTCGGCCAGCGTGGCCTACGCCGTGAGCATTCCGGCGTTTCTTTCCTTTACCTTGCCGTGCCTGCTGCCGGCCATCGGCTACCTGTTCTGGGGCGGTGACGAACTGGCGCGGGGTTGGGGCTGGCTCGGGCTGATCCTGCTCGGCTCCCTGAGCGTGGTGGCGTGGCAGGTCAATCGGCTGATCGATCGCGGTTTGCTGCGGCGCTTCCAGAACCAGCACCTGATCGAGCACCTGCAACAAACGCAAACCCGCAGCGAACAGCTCAATCAGGAGCTGGCGAAGGAAATCGAGCAGCGGCGTTGCGCCGAGGGCAAGCTGCGCGAGGCGCAGGTCGAGCTGGAGGACCGGGTCGCCCAGCGCAGCCGAGAGCTGGACGTCGCCAACCAGGCGCTGAGCAAAAGCGAGGCGCGCCTGGCCCTGGCGTTGAAGGCCAGTGAGCTGGGGCTGTGGGACTGGAACCTGCAGACCGACGAGGTTCACCACACACAGATTCAGGAACTGTTCGGCCTTGACCCGCAATACGTCACCGGGCTGCTCAGGCATCTGCGGCCCCGGCTGCACCCGGAAGATGTGCCGCCGCTCAAGCGCGCGCTGATCGAGCACTTGAAGGGGCGCACCGAGGATTATCAGATCGAATACCGCGTGCGCCATGGCGACGGCCACTGGGTCTGGATCGAAGACCGTGGACGCGCAGTGGAGCGTGACGAGAACGGCCGGGTCATCCGCATGGTCGGCACCCGCCGCGACATCAGCGTCAGCAAAAGTCTGGAAGCCCAGCAGCAATTGGCGGCGACGGTGTTCGAGGCTGCCAGCGAAGGCATCGTGATTCTCGATCCGAATTACTCGCTGATCGCCATCAATCAGGCTTTCAGCCGGGTCACCGGGTATGACATCGACGACATGCTCGGACGCAACGTTGTCGAACTGCCGTGCAGTCGCGACGCCCGCCGTCATTACGTCGCGATCCGCCACGCGCTGGAGCAGCACGGCAGCTGGCAGGGCGAACTGGTGGAAACCCGCAAGAACGGCGAGCTGTATCCGCAGTGGCTGCAACTGAATGCCGTGCGCGACAGTCGGGGAAATGTGAGCCATATCGTCGGTTTCTTCGCCGATCTGTCGGCGCGCCGCGAATCCGAAGAGCGCATGCGCTACCTGACCCACTACGACGAGCTCACTGGCCTGGCCAATCGCTCGCTGTTCCGCGAACGCCTGCACGAAGCCCATCAGCGCGTGCGGCAGGGCGGGCGCCGGAGTCTGGCGCTGCTGCACATCAATCTGGATCGCTTCAAGCTGCTCAACGACAGCCTTGGCCACGAGATTGCCGACCAGTTGCTGCAAAAAATGTCCCGGCGTCTGGTCAATGCTCTTCCGGAAGCCGACACCATCGCCCGGCTGTCCGGCGATGAGTTCGCGGTACTGTTCGACGCCTACGGCAACCTGTCGAGCCTGGCGCGGGTCGCCACGCGACTGTCGAGCAAGCTGCGCCTGCCGTTGACCGTGGAAGGGCATGAGCTGGTAGTCAGCGCCTCGATGGGCATCAGCATGCTACCGGACAACGCCCGGGAGATTTCCGCGCTGGTCAGCCAGTCGAACATGGCCATGCAACATGCCAAGCACCTGGGCGGCAACAACTTCCAGTTCTACACCGACAGTCTGCAGGCCAGCACGCTGGAGCGCCTGCAACTGGAAAACCAGCTGCGCAAAGCCATCGAGGACAAGCAGCTCAACGTCTTCTATCAACCGAAACTGTGCCTGGCGACCGGCCGTCTCAATGCAGCCGAAGCGCTGGTGCGTTGGGATCACCCGACCATGGGTCGGGTGCCACCGGGGGATTTCATCGGTCTGGCCGAAGAAACAGGGCTGATCGGGCCGATCGGCGAATTCGTCCTGCGTCAGGCCTGCTGGCAGGCGTGTGAATGGCAGCGTCAGGGGCTGGCGCCGATCCGGGTTTCGGTGAACCTGTCGGTGCATCAATTGCGCCAAGGCAAACTGGTCAGTCTGGTGCGCCAGGTGCTGGAAGAAACCGGCCTGGCGCCGCACTACCTCGAACTGGAACTGACCGAAAGCCAGCTGCTCGACAGCGTCGAACACATCATCGCCACGTTCCAGCAGTTGCGGGATCTGGGGGTGAAACTGGCCATCGACGATTTTGGCACCGGCTATTCATCGCTGAGCTATCTGAAGCGGATTCCGGTGGATTACGTGAAGATCGATCAGGCCTTTATCCGCGGGTTGGGTGAGGGCAGCGAAGACGCGGCGATCACCCGGGCGATCATTGCGATGGCTCATGGGCTGTCACTTAAAGTGGTCGCCGAAGGTGTCGAGCGATCCGAGCAACTGGCGTTTCTGAAAGCTGAAGGTTGCGATGAGGTGCAGGGCTATCTGATCAGTCGTCCGGTGGAGGCGGTTGGCCTTGCCGCGTTGTTGCGTGAACAGGAAAAACCGCTGTAAGGGCTACATGCAGCGCATGTCGCCTGATCCGGGGGGATCCGGTTACGCATTGAGCAGGCAAAAAGCCGATTCATGTAGTATAACTACAAGCTTGCTACATCCCTGGCATCTGGCCAAAGCACATCTTTCCATAACAAGAGTCCAGCCCCTTGAATCTGCTGCAACACATCGCCCAGTCACGTCACCTGTTACGCAAGTCGGAGCTCAAGGTCGCCGACCACGTGCTGCTTGACCCTGCGGCAGTGATGCACAGTTCCATGGCCGACCTGGCCCACAGCGTCGGCATCAGCGAGCCGACCATCGTGCGCTTCTGCCGTGCCATTGGTTGCTCCGGTTTCCAGGATCTGAAACTCAAGCTCGCGCAAAGTCTCGCGGCCGGCGCCAGTTTTGGTCAGTTCGCGATCCATGAAGACGATTCCGTCGCCGACTACAGCCTGAAAATCTTCGACACCACGTTGCACACGCTGATGGAGGTTCGCGAGAAGCTCGATCCTCTTGAGCTGCAACGGGCGGTGACGTTGATGTCCCAGGCCCAGCGCGTCGAGTTCTACGGTTTTGGTGCGTCGGGTGCGGTGGCGGCGGATGCGCAGCACAAGTTCTTCCGTCTGCTGCTGACGGCAGCGGCGTATTCCGACCCGCACATGCAGGCGATGTCAGCGGTGACGCTGAAGCCGACCGATGTGGCGATCTGCATTTCCCAGTCCGGCCGTTCCAAAGATTTGCTGATCACCGCCAACCTCGTTCGCGAGAGCGGTGCGTCACTGATCACCTTGTGCCCGAGCCAGACGCCGCTGGCCGAGCTGTCGACCGTCAACCTGGCGATTGACGTGCACGAAGACACCGAAATCTACACCCCGCTGACCTCGCGTATCGCTCACCTGGTGGTGATCGACGTGCTGGCGATGGGCGTGGCCATGGCGCGCGGGCCGAGCCTGGTCAACCACCTCAAGAGCGTCAAGCGCAGCCTGCGCAGCTTGCGGCTGTCGCCAAAATCGGTGAAAGCGCTGGATGACTGATTGTTGTGGGGTGCAGGCAATCTTCATCTGCCTGTAACCCCGACGAAGCCAAACCGTCATCCCCCGGGCCTATCGTGAAACTCCCGTAATCGCCTTGGGAGACTCGAAATGGCTCAGCCTTACGAAGAACGCAACAGCGCCGCGAAAACCCGTCGTCAGCAGGAAGACCAGCGCCGCATGGAATTTCGCCGCGCTATCGAAGATCGCTTCGAACTCCGCCAGCTTCAGGCCGAAATCGGCGGTTTTCCCGAGGACATCAATCACTGGCAGGCAGCGCCGGCAGCTTCCCGTCGAAGCGCTCAACCAGCGCGCTGATCTGCACCCGTTCGCTGCGGATAAACGCCAGGAAGGCGTGGGCCACCGGTGACAGCCGTTTGGCTTTGGCTTGCACCAGGCACCAGCTGCGAAACAGCGGCAACTCTTCGACCGGCAGCTCGACCAGGCCGCCGGTCGCCAGCTCCAGGTTCAGGGCGTGGCGCGTCAACAGCGCCAGGCCCAGACCCGCCACCACGCATTCACGCTGGGCTTCGGCCGACGCCACTTCCTGGGTCTGGGTGAAGTGCACGCGCTTCTCCTTGAAATACTCCTCGCAGGCCAGCCGCGTACCCGAACCCGGTTCGCGGATCAGCAGGGTGTATGGTTCGAGGTCCTGCAAGCGCAGCGGGCCCATGTGCGCCAGCGGATGATCCGGCCGCGCCACGGCAACGATCGGGTTGTTGAGGAACGGCAGGAATTCCAGGCCCATGTCCTGCGGCACCATCGACATGATCACCAGATCGTCGCGGTTGTCGGAGAGTCGACGAATCACCTGGCCACGGTTGACCACTGTCAGTTGCAGGTTCACTTCCGGATGCTGGCGCTTGAACGCCGCGAACAGGTGCGGCACGAAGTATTTGGCGCTGGATTCCACCGCCAGTTTCAACTGGCCCTGCAGCGAACCCTGCATGTCCGACAGCTGCATGTCGAGGTTTTCCAGGCGGCCGAAGATGTCCCGGCTGGCGCGCTGCAGTGCTTCGGCGGCCTCGGTCATGTAGAGTTTTTTGCCGACGTAATCGAATAATGGCTGGCCGATCAGCTCTTCGAGCTGACGAATCTGTAGGCTGACGGCCGGTTGCGTGAGCGACATTTCCTCGGCCGCTCGGCTGTAGGAACGTAAATCACACACTTCGTTGAAGATCTGCAATTGACGCAATGTCATACGCATCAGGGACTTACGCATTTTCTACCGACTCTGGCCGCGGGCTGATGCGCTGACTATAAGTCTTTACTTATGCCTGACCCAATTTTTATTCATTTTTGTTAATCCCTTGTCAGCGCTAGTGTGGGGCCGAGACCAGATTGAAACATTTGGTCACGTGCCGACCTGGGTCTAGCAGGTCGTGGTGCCACCGGCTCAAGGGAACCTCCAAGTGATAACAAAGATCCTGATCGCCAACCGTGGTGAGATTGCCGTACGAATCGTGCGTGCCTGCGCCGAGATGGGCATCCGTTCGGTCGCGATCTATTCCGACGCCGACCGGCATGCCTTGCATGTGAAGCGTGCGGACGAGGCCCACAGCATTGGTGCCGAGCCACTGGCCGGTTACCTGAACCCGCGCAAGCTGGTGAACCTGGCCGTGGAAACCGGCTGCGATGCACTGCACCCCGGCTACGGTTTCCTCTCGGAAAACGCCGAGCTGGCAGACATCTGCGCCGAACGCGGGATCAAATTCATCGGCCCGTCGGCGGAAGTCATCCGCCGCATGGGCGACAAGACCGAAGCGCGCCGCAGCATGATCAAGGCCGGTGTGCCGGTCACGCCGGGCACCGAAGGCAACGTCTCCGGCATCGAGGAAGCATTGAGCGAGGGCGACCGCATCGGTTACCCGGTGATGCTCAAGGCCACTTCCGGTGGCGGCGGTCGCGGTATCCGTCGCTGCAACAGCCGCGAAGAACTCGAACAGAATTTCCCCCGGGTCATTTCCGAAGCCACCAAGGCTTTCGGTTCGGCGGAAGTGTTCCTGGAAAAATGCATCGTCAATCCGAAGCACATCGAAGCGCAGATCCTCGGCGACAGCTTCGGCAACGTCGTGCATCTGTTCGAACGTGACTGCTCGATCCAGCGCCGCAACCAGAAGCTGATCGAAATCGCCCCGAGCCCGCAACTGACCCCGGAACAGCGCGCCTACATCGGCGACCTGTCAGTGCGCGCAGCCAAGGCCGTGGGCTACGAGAACGCCGGCACCGTGGAGTTCCTGCTCGCCGAGGGCGAGGTGTACTTCATGGAGATGAACACCCGGGTGCAGGTGGAACACACCATCACCGAAGAAATCACCGGGATCGACATCGTCCGCGAACAGATCCGCATCGCCTCCGGCCTGCCGCTGTCGGTGAAGCAGGAAGATATCCAGCATCGCGGTTTTGCCCTGCAGTTCCGGATCAACGCCGAAGACCCGAAAAACAACTTCCTGCCTAGCTTCGGCAAGATCACACGCTACTACGCCCCCGGCGGCCCTGGCGTGCGTACCGACACGGCGATTTACACCGGCTACACCATTCCGCCGTTCTACGACTCGATGTGCCTGAAACTGGTGGTCTGGGCGCTGACCTGGGAAGAGGCGATGGACCGTGGTCTGCGCGCGCTCGACGACATGCGTCTGCAAGGCGTGAAGACCACCGCCGCGTACTACCAGGAAATCCTGCGCAACCCGGAATTCCGTAGCGGCCAGTTCAATACCAGCTTCGTCGAAAGCCATCCGGAACTGACCAACTACTCGATCAAGCGCAAACCCGAAGAGCTGGCCCTGGCCATCGCCGCCGCCATCGCCGCCCACGCAGGCCTGTGAGGAATACAAGAATGAGCAAGAAGATCTTTGTCACCGATACCATCCTGCGCGACGCTCACCAATCGCTGCTCGCCACCCGCATGCGCACCGAAGACATGCTGCCGATCTGCGACAAGCTCGACAAAGTCGGCTACTGGTCACTGGAATGCTGGGGCGGCGCAACCTTCGACGCCTGCGTACGTTTCCTGAAAGAAGACCCGTGGGAACGTCTGCGCCAACTGCGCGCTGCGTTGCCCAACACCCGCCTGCAAATGCTCCTGCGCGGCCAGAACCTGCTGGGCTATCGCCATTACAGCGATGATGTGGTCAAAGCGTTCGTCGCCAAGGCCGCGGTCAACGGCATCGACGTGTTCCGCATCTTCGACGCAATGAACGACGTGCGTAACCTGCGCGTGGCGATCGAAGCGGTGAAGGCTGCCGGCAAACATGCCCAGGGCACCATCGCCTACACCACCAGCCCGGTGCACACCATCGACGCGTTCGTCGCCCAGGCCAAGCAAATGGAAGCCATGGGTTGCGACTCGGTGGCGATCAAGGACATGGCCGGTCTGTTGACCCCATACGCCACCGGTGAGCTGGTGCGTGCACTGAAAGCCGAGCAGTCGCTGCCAGTGTTCATCCACTCCCACGACACCGCCGGCCTGGCAGCCATGTGCCAGCTCAAGGCCATTGAAAACGGTGCCGACCACATCGACACCGCCATCTCCAGCTTCGCTTCGGGCACCAGCCACCCTGGCACCGAATCGATGGTCGCTGCACTCAAAGGCACCGAGTTCGATACCGGTCTGAACCTGGAGTTGTTGCAGGAAATCGGCCTGTACTTCTACGCCGTGCGCAAGAAGTACCACCAGTTCGAAAGCGAATTCACCGCCGTCGACACCCGTGTTCAAGTCAACCAGGTGCCGGGCGGGATGATTTCCAACCTGGCTAACCAGTTGAAAGAGCAGGGTGCTCTGAACCGCATGGGCGAAGTCCTGGCGGAGATCCCGCGCGTGCGCGAAGACCTCGGCTTCCCGCCACTGGTCACCCCGACTTCGCAGATCGTCGGCACCCAGGCGTTCTTCAACGTGCTGGCCGGTGAGCGCTACAAGACCATCACCAACGAGGTGAAGCTCTATCTGCAAGGCGGTTACGGCAAAGCGCCGGGCACTGTGAACGAGAAGCTGCGTCGTCAGGCCATTGGCAGCGAAGAGGTGATCGACGTACGCCCGGCCGACCTCCTCAAGCCGGAAATGGCCAAGCTGCGTGCCGATATCGGCGCACTGGCCAAGTCCGAAGAAGACGTGCTGACGTTCGCCATGTTCCCGGACATCGGCCGCAAGTTCCTTGAAGAGCGTGCCGCCGGCACCCTCACCCCGGAAGTGCTGCTGCCGATCCCGGAAGCGGGCAAGGTGGCTTCGGCCGGCGGCGAAGGCGTACCGACCGAGTTCGTCATTGACGTTCACGGCGAAACCTACCGCGTGGACATCACCGGTGTTGGCGTCAAGGCTGAAGGCAAGCGTCACTTCTACCTGTCCATCGACGGCATGCCGGAAGAAGTGGTGTTCGAACCGCTCAACGAATTCGTCGGCGGCGGCAGCAGCAAGCGCAAGCAGGCTTCGGCACCGGGTCACGTCAGCACCACCATGCCGGGCAACATCGTTGATGTGCTGGTCAAGGAAGGCGACACCGTCAAGGCGGGCCAGGCCGTGCTGATCACCGAAGCGATGAAGATGGAGACCGAAGTCCAGGCCGCGATTGCCGGCAAGGTTACTGCCATCCACGTTGCCAAGGGCGACCGGGTGAACCCGGGCGAAATCCTGATCGAGATCGAAGGCTGAGATAACGGCCTCGATACAACGCTTTAAACCTCGGGGGGGCATGTGCTCCCCTTTTTTTGCCTTCAAGTTGCTGCCGCAACGTGCGGCAGCAGCCAGTCTGGGCTCAGAACGCCATTCGCCACTGGCCTGATACGCCGTGGTTTCGGTTGTCGGTACCGATCTCACCCGACAAGCCAATACCGAGTGTGTGGTTGGCCGAGACGGCCAGATCAAGCCCGGTGTCCAGCGTCAGGCTGTTGCGGTCCAGCTCTGCGCCATAAACGGTGTAGTCATGGCCACCGGTGACCAGACGTTGTCGGGTACTGGTGTCGGTCTCGCCATAAACATGTTTCCATCCCGCGCTGAATCGTGGCGTGAGGCGCATGCCGTTATCCAGCGTGCTGACTTTCGCCATGCGCAGGCCGACGGTGGTGTTGAAGTTGCCTTGGGATTGATCATCTACCCTGAGTGCCGCTGCCCCGCCTTTCTCGGTGTAGCTGTCGCGCTGGTAGCGCTGGTAGCCGAGGCTGGCAAAGGGTTCGATGCTGACGTTGGCCCGACCCAGGTTGTATCCCGACTCGATGAACGCTTGCTGGGTAGTGGCCTGGTAGTTGCCTTTTAGTCGGTCATGGAAGCGGCCGAACGCGACTTCGCGACGGGTGCTGCCTTCATGGCGGCTCCAGGTTGCGCCGAGCCGAAGTGACAACGGACCGGTCTGGCGCAAGGCGTAGGCGCCGAGGTGCCAACTGTCGAGATCGCCGTCCAGTTCCTTGCTGTCCATGCGCGTGTCGGAGGTGCCGCCCATCAAGCCCAGTCGCCATTCTTCGTCGAGGCGCCAGTCCGCACCTAGCAGCAGGCCTTTGGTGGAATGCTGCATGGGCTTCACATCGCGATCCAGTTTCCCGCTGTGGCCGAGGGCCTGCAGCCAGACCCTGCCGCTCTCAGCGTTTCCGGCTGCGTGGCGGGGTGCGTTTGGTTGATTGTCATGCAGGTTATCGAGTTGGTGCATGGCCGACAGCAAGCTGGCGCTGACCGGTGTGACGCTGCTCAAGGTTGCCTTGGCGAGGTTGGCGTTGCTGCCACCGGCCAGTTGATCGAGGGCAAGGGCGGCCGTGGTTTCGTCGGCGGCGAGCACGGCCGCAATGGCTGAGTTGCCCGGTGGTGAAGGGGAGTCCGTTGACGGTGGCTGGTCAGCCACTGGGGCTTGTTGAGCTGCGGGCGTTTCGGCCAGGACCGGTTCCGGTAAGGGCGCTGGTTTTTCCAGGCTTTCTTCGAGCGCGCTGCCACTCTCTGTCGTGGCGACTGTTTTGGATGGAATGTCGTCGGCTGGGTGAGCGGGTACCACGGGAATCTCGGTGCTGACGGGGATTTTTTCCAAGGGTGGAGCGATCCTTTCCTCACGCGTTGTTTCTTCAGCGACCTTGAGTGGAGTAGGTTTGTCCTTAGGTTTGCGCGGGTTCTTGGGTTTCACCTCTTTCACCACCGGCACGTCGGGCTCCGACTGCTCCGCCAGAGAAAATTCCACGCAACCGACTGCCAGCGCAACCGCCAGGACAAGATGTTGGAGCTTGTATTTGCATTGAATGGGCATTCCGTTCGCCTCAGGTGAAATGAGGCCAAACTGTAAAAGTCGACGCCGGTCCTCCGATGCCGGGCAATTCCGAGCCACATGCAGGTGATAGCGTCTGCTTTTGTAGCCCGGTCGCCGGCGGGAGGTGAACCCGCCATGATTACCCAATCGTCCAGACGCTTTTACCTACAACACCCGCTGAAATCCGGATTGGCGAAATCTCAAAAACTCATCTGCCACTGCCCGATCAACCCGTGATTACGGCTGTTGCTGCCAATCTCGCCGCTGTATCCCAGCCCCAGCGTATGTCGTGCCGAAACGCCCAGATCCAGCCCTGCTTCCAGCACCAGACTGTCACGATCCAGTGAACTGCCATCGACGTTGAACGCCGTGCCACCCACGACGAAGGCCTGACGGGTCGAGCTGCTGACATCGCCGTAGGTGTGCTTCCAGCCAGCGGCCATGCGCGGGGTGAGGCTCATGCCATTGTCCAGCGAGCTGAGGTGCGCCAGGCGAAGGCCGAAGGTACTGCTGAAGTTGTCCTGAGTCTGGCTGTCGACCTGCAAGGCCGCCGCGCCGCCCTTTTCCTGATAGCGCTCGCGGTGATAGCGCTGGTAGCCGAGGCTGGCGAACGGTTCGGCGCTGAGCCGGCCAGTGCCCATGGCATAGCCGAGTTCGGCGAAGGCTTGCTGGCTGTCGGCGTCGTAATCGCCTTTGGGACGATCGCTGAAACCATTGAATGCGATGGTGCGTTTGCTTTCGCCCTGATGGCCGCTGTACGCGGCGCCCAGGCGCAAGGCCAGCGGGCCGTTTTGATGCAGCGCATAAACACCGGCGTGCCAGCTCTCGACATTGCCGTCGACGCCGGTGGCGTCCAGGTCGGTCTTCGAATAGCCGCCGAGCACGCCCAGTCGCCATTGTGGATTCAGCGCCCAGTCGGCGCCGAGCACGCTGCCCTTGGTGCGCTGTTCCAGACCGCTGCTGCCGTGTTCGCCATCCAGCTTGCCGTAGCCGCCGATGGCCTGCAGCCAGAGCCGGCCCCGGGCATTCGGGTCATTAAGGTTTCGAGCTTCGGACGGAACGCCGTTAGCCGCGAGGATCGGCGTATCACGCTGATCAAGACCGACCATCAAGCCGGGACTGCCACCCATTTGCTGCATGGCCGAGAGCATGCTGCTGCCAACCTGGCTGCTGGCGCCGAGGGTGGCGCTGGTGAGGTTGGCGTTGCTGGCGCCGGCCAGTTGCTCGATGGCCGCGCCCGCGCTGGATTGAGTGGTGTTGAGCAGGGCGTTGTACAGCGCATTGTTCTTGCCGATCGAGGCCAGGCTGTTGGCGGCGTTGCTGCCGTTGCCGGTGGCGGCGAATTCATTGAACGCTACGTCATTGCGGGTGTAAGTCAGGTCGACCTGAGTCGGCGTGTAAGCGAGGGTCGGGGTGAGGAATGCGTAGTCGCTGGTGACTGCACCGAATGTGCCGTTGACCCGCGCTGCCTGCAGCACTGTGTAATGGCTCTGCCACGGATAAGTGCCGCTACCGGGATTGACCGCCAGCGTCGCGCCGTTGAGGTTGGCCGTGCCGCCAACCTGAACCGGTGCGCTGCTGCCATCGGCGTTGACGCCGTAGGCGAGGGTGGATGCGCTGCCCATGTTCAAGTCGTGCACGATGGTCGCGGTGCCGAGGCGGGTGTCGGTGCGCAACGTGCCATTGACGTTGAGGTTGCCCACCGAACCACCACCCGCATACACACCACCGGCGTCCACGGTCAGGTTGCCGGCGATGCCACCCTGGTTGACCAAAGTGGCGCCGTTGCGCACGGCACCGCCGTCGCTGAAGTCGTCGCTGCCGGTGAGCGTCCAGGCGCCTTGTTTGATCTCGAGCCATTCGAAATTGCGGCTGGTACCGAAGCTGCCGCCCGCCGCGTCGTCCATCACCACGCGGTCATATCCGCTGCCACCGTCGACCACGCCGACAAAGCGGCTGCCGCTGCGCAGGGTCAGGCTGTCATTGCCGCCACCCAGGTCCAGCGCCAGGCCGTTGCTGCCGCTGATCGTGCCGCCGTTGATCACGCTGTCGGCGAACTCTCCGACGAATTTCACGCCGAAGCCGTTGAGGCCCTGGATAGTGCCGTAGTTCTCCAGCGTGGTGGCCGCCAGCCCTGCACCGCCGCTTCCGTCATCTACCAGAATGGCGCTGTTGGCGCCGCTGATCAGTGCATCCTTGGCGTTGAGAATGTAACCGCCGCCCAGGGCAATGCCTTCACTGCCATTGGCGAAACCACCCTTGTCCACACCGCCGGCGCCGACGCCCTGGATGGTGCCGTAGTTTTCGATGTGGGCGATCTTGTCGATGTCCACGCCGTCGCCGTCGCCATTGGGTTGCAGCCCGGAATACGCGCCAGTGATGGTGCCGTGGTTGATCACCGTGCCGTCGCCATCGGAGCCGAAACCGGAGCCGTTGCGCCCGGTGATCTGCCCGTAGTTGACCAGCGTCGCTCCCAGGTCGGTGGTGATGCCATGGCGGCCGCCGGAAATCACGCCGTAGTTGGTCACGCTGACGCCGGTCGCGGTGTCGATATCGATGCCGTCGAATTTCTGGTCGGCGTTGTGCGAGTCGCCAGTGGAAATCTCGCCGTAGTTGCTGATGGTCGCGTTGGCACCGGTCTTCATGCCGTCGCTGGCGTCGCCACGAATCAGCCCGCCCGCGCGGTTGATGATCGTGGTTTTTACCCCGTCGCTGCGCAACGCATCCAGATCCAGGCCTTGGCCGGTAGTCGAGCGAATGGTGCCACTGTTGTCGATCAACAGGCTGCCGCTGACAAAGTTGCTGTCGATGCGAATCGCGTCGTTGGAACCGAGAATCTGCCCGCCGCTGCGGTTGTAGATCGCGTAGTTGCGTGCCTGGGTCAGATCGCCGCTGCTGTCGATAGCCCGGCCGCCGCTGGAAATGATCTTGCCGGCGTTATTGATGATCACACCGACGCCGCTGGTGCCGTCCTTGAGGCTCACAGCCTTGCCGCTGTTGGTGATGCTGCCCGGCGCCGAAATCGTCAGTGTGTCTTTACCGCCCAATGTTTGCGACGCGGTGGTGGCGGTGTCGATCTGCACGGTCTTGCCGTGGGCGGCGCTGGTGGCGATCAGCAGGGCAATGGCAAACGACAGGCGCTGGGGCGGGAAGGGCATGGGCAGAACGTCCTTTTTGTTATAAGCGGGGCGTCCTGTATAGCGGAGGGTTTTTACAGAATGATGTACGGCCTATGTGCATTCTTTTGCAGTTCAGGCCTCAGATTTGGACGTTCATCTGCAATTCATTGCAGATCCGACGGTGGTGCAGAGTCGAAATCGCAGCCTTGGACATCGTTTGAATGAGATGCCGCAGGCTGCGCTCTTTTACGTTCACTGGCTCAACCGCGGCACTCGACCAACCCCTTCACCTGCCCATCCGCCGTCTGATTCTCAACGCTCAACCAACGTTCGAACCCGGCCGCAATCGCCGGCCATTCCGAATCCAGAATCGAGTACCACGCGGTATCGCGGTTCTGGCCCTTGACCACCATGTGTTGGCGGAACACGCCTTCGAAGCTGAAGCCCAGGCGCTCGGCCGCGTATTTGGAGCGGGCGTTGCCGTTGTTGCATTTCCATTCCAGGCGGCGGTAGCCGAGGGCGAAGGATTCCCTGGCCAGCAGGTAGACCGCCTCGGTGCTTTTCGGCGAGCGCTGCATCGGGGCGCCGAAGGTGACGTGGCCGATTTCGATGCGGCCCTGAGCCGGGACGATCGACATCAGGCTGAGGATGCCTTGCACCTGGCCGCTGGCGCGGTCGATGACGCTGAAGAAATACGGATCGCTGTGGGCGGCGTGGTTGTTCAGCCAGTCATTGAAGGCACTGCGTTCCGGGAACGGGCCGTAGGGCAAGTAATCCCAGAGCTTCGGGTCGGCGCCAGGGCCTTGCAGGGCATTGAACAGGTCGTCGCCGTGGCGCGCCGGGTCGAGCTTTTCCAGACGGATGAAGCGGCCTTCGATCAGGGTGGTCGAGGGCGGCGGCACGCCTTTCCAGTCAGCGAGAGAAATGGTCATGCGCGTGGCTCCTTAAATGGCTTTGCGAAACTGGATGAAACCCGGGCGTTCGGCGATGCGCTCGTAGAGCTGGATCGCCGTGGCATTGGTTTCGTGGGTCAGCCAGTGCACCTTGCAGCAACCGTCGGCCTTGGCCGTGGCGTAGACGTGTTCGATCAACAGGCGACCGACGCCGGTGCCACGGGTTTGCGGCTCCACCAGCAGGTCTTGCAGGTAGCAGGAGTTTTCGATGCTCCAGTTCGAACGATGGTAGATGAAATGCACCATGCCCACGGCTTTGCCGTCAGCCCAGGCGAGGGCGGCATGGGTCGGTTCGTTCGGGTCGAGAAAGCGCTGCCAGGTGCTTTGGCTGACGGCGTCCGGCAATTCCGTGTTGTAGAAGCGCAGGTAGGCCTGCCACAGCGGCAGCCAGGCGGCGTGATCGGCGGCGCTGACCGGACGGATGTCGATCTGACTCATGGTGATTTCCTTAACGCATCAAGTGAGCGAGGGTTTGATCGTTGATGTCGGAGCTGGCGGCCAGGCCTTCGCGCACGCCGGCGATGTCTTCGGCGCTGCGGTTCTGGCTGAGCTTGCGCTTGCCTTCGAGGCGGTCGATCGGAATGGCGAACCCGACGATGGCCTTGAGCATGCCGTCGATGTAATCGGCCGGGGCATCGTCGACCGACCAGGGCTGGGCGCGGCCCGCTTCATGGCGATTGGTGAGGGTGCTGACGATATCCAGCAGCCGACCGCCATCGCTGAAGGTTTCGGCGTGACCGTAGGCGTGCACGGCGACGTAGTTCCAGGTTGGCACGACTTTGCCGTGCTCGGCCTTGCTCGGGTAAAAGCCCGGGCTGACGTAGGCATCGGCACCGGGGAAAATCAGCAGGGCCTCGGCGCCGTCGCGCAGGTCTTTCCACTGCGGATTGGCCTTGGCCAGATGCCCGTACAGCGTACCGTTCGGACCTTGTTCACGATGCAGCAGCACCGGCACATGACTGGCCTGCAAGCCTTGTCCGCCGTGGGTCACCAGAATGGCGAGGCGGGTGGCGAGGATCAGTTCGTGCAGTTGGGACAGGTCGTCGATGGCAAAGGCGCGGGGTGTGTACATGGAGAAAATTTCCTTGGCGAATGCCTGCATCGTAGGCAGGCTATTGGTCTGTTGTAAGAGCCATTGATGACCAATTTCATAGGTCCATTGTCATGCCCGATCCGACCACACTGTCGCTGCCGTTCAACCCTGCCGGTATCGAACTCGACCGCCGCAAAGGCCTGAGCCGTCAGCTCTACCAGGCCTTGCGCCTGCGGGTACTCGACGGGCGCCTGGCCAGCGGCACGCGGTTGCCGGCGAGCCGTGATCTGGCGGCAGCACTGGCGATTTCCCGCAACAGCGTGGTGCGTGCCTACGATCAGTTGTATGCCGAAGGCTTTATCGAAGGGCGGGTCGGGGACGGCACTTACGTGGCGCAATTACCGCAATCGCTGGCGCCCGCGAAAAAACTATCCACAAAAGTATCCACAGGGTTTTCAACAGGCTTACCCACAGCCTTATCCACAATTTCGTTAGATTCCACTGGTGATTTATCCAGCAAAGTTATCCACAGCGGTGCGTTGCAGCGGCTTGAACAGAACCATTTACCGACGCCACCAAGCGGTCCGCCGCGAGCATTCCGGGTCGGCGTTCCGGCCTTCGATCTGTTCCCGTTCGACGTCTGGGCCAAGCTGAACGCGGCGTTCTGGCGCAAACCCGATTTGCAGCAGCTGTGTTACGGCGATCCGGCAGGCGATGCGCGCCTGCGCGGTCTGATTGCCGCTTATTTGCGCAGTTCGCGGGGTATGCAGTGCTCGGCTGAACAAATTGTGATCACCAGTGGCGCACAACAGGGAATCAGCCTTTGTGCACAGTTGCTGGTGGAACCGGGCGCCGGGGTGGGCATCGAGAATCCCGGCTATCGCGCAGCGGGTCATGCGTTCGCGCTGGCCGGTGGTCGATTGCATGGCATTGCCGTGGACGAAGAGGGCATCGACTGCACGGCCCTGGCCGCCGCCGAAGACTGCCGGGTGGCGTATGTCACGCCGTCCCATCAATACCCGACCGGAGTGGTCATGAGCCTGGCCCGTCGTCTCGAACTGTTGGCCTGGGCCGAGCGCACTCAGGGCTGGATCGTCGAGGATGATTACGATGGAGAGTACCGCTACACCGGTGCGCCACTGGCCCCTCTGGCTGCACTCGACCGGCAAGGACGGGTGTTGTACGTGGGTACTTTCGGCAAAGTGGCGTTTCCGGCCTTGCGCCTGGGATATCTGGTGTTGCCGCCGGGCCTGGTCGAGGCTTTCTCGCAACGTCGCGCGGTAGACGTACGGCATTCCGAAGTCAGCACTCAGGCGGTGATGGCCGAGTTCATGGCCGCCGGCCATTTTCAGCGGCATATCCGCAGGATGCGCCGAGCCGCCCTGAGCCGGCGCGACACCTTGATGAGTGGCTGGCCGCAGGAGGTCGAGGGTGTCGGCCCGCTGCCCGCGGTCTCCGCCGGCCTGCATTTGACGGTGCCGGTGGAGAGCGTCGAGCGCGAGCGCCAGCTGATCGAACTGGCGCGCAGCATAGAGGTTGAGATCAGCGGATTGAGTAACTACTGGCTGCCCGACTCGCTGACCCCGCTCGATCGGCGAGCCGGTCTGGTGCTGGGTTTCGCCGCCGTCCCGGAGCCGGCGATCGATTCGGCGCTGGGCCGTTTGCGCCGGGCCTGGCGGGTGTGAGCCTGCGACGTGACGTCAATCGTCGACCGGGTCGCGGGGCTGCGGCTTCAGGAACAGGTCCCGAACCACCGGATCGACAATTTTACGCAGCGCATTCTCGACCGCATCGAACGTGCTCAAGGATTGCCGCGTCGCCGCGTCGAGCGTTTGCAAGTAGGGCTCGGCGGGTTTGAGGTGGGCGGTGGTGTATTTCGCGTCGGGGTCCTTCAGGGCGTCGTAATGGAAATGCGCCACCCAGAGCGGTTCATTATTGCGGGCTTTGTCGAGGATCCGGTATTCCTGAAAATAATCCCCGCGTTGCCGGGTGCGGATGCGTCCGCGTTCATCCTTGACCACCTCCACCAGCCCGTTGTCATACAGCCAGTGAAAGTACGCCTCCCGGGGTTTGCGTTGCTTGAGCATCGCGGCATAGGTGCTGATGCCTTCGGTCCGGGTGCGTTGCGCTCCGTTGCGTAGTTCCTGACTGAGAGAGGCCACCGGCAGAGGGGGGCGCCCAGCCCTTTGCTGGGCTGCGAGCGCAGCGTCGACGTCGCTGGCCGTTTGCGTGAGCCTGACCGATTGCTGTTCGAACATGTCACGAATGTCCGCTGGAATGCGGCCGGGACGTTTGGCATCTTCCCGGGTTGTACGGTTGAACTCGTTGATTTTCAGATTCAGTTCCAATGCCCGCGCGATGACATCGACGGCATCGGATTTTTTGGGGAGCCGCGAACGCGACAGTTTGATAAAGGGGATTTCCCTGATGGCACCGGACTCTTCGCTCTCGCGTGACGATTCGCTGGCGCCCTGACGAGGGCGGCTCTTGCTGACCTTCACCCTGGGTCTCGACGTCGACGGTCCCGGCTGCGAAACGGACACGACCGGCTGCTCGGTGCGCTCCGGTAGTTCTGCGACCAGACGCGCTCCGGCCAACGCATGGAATTCACCGATCAGCTCATGGATGCGATCCAGTCGCGCCTGCACGAACAGTCCCGGGTGGGCGGCGGGCAATTGCTCGATCTCTTGCGCGAGGCTGGCGAAGCGGTCGTTCAAGCGGGCCAATTGCTCGATTCGTTGGCGCTGCCCGCCGGCGACCGGTTCAGCCCTGGTCAGCTCGATCAGGTCATGGCTGGCAGTCGAAGCGTTGCCGGTGATGAGGTTGACGGCTTCTCGGGCATCTTCCATGGCCGGGCCGGGCTGTTCGCGCACGCACCATTCGTAAGCCATGCTGATTTCGTTGGCCTTGAGGTCCAGATCGGTGAACGCCGGAAGCAGCCGTTCCAGATCGTGCCCCACTTTGCTCGAAATCCCCGCCAGTTGTCCCAGGGTGTCCAGCGACTGACGCAGAACCTGCCGTCGGGCGATCATCTGGTCGCTCAGTGCCGTGGCTCGGGTGGTGATATCGATCTGTTCGTCCCGTGACAGGGAGATATCTGTGCTTGCACTGTTGGCGAATTTTTCGGTCATTTGTGCATAGACACGCATCTGCAGGCGCAGTGCACCGCCCAGGCATCGGTGTTGTTCTGCGGTCAGGCGCATCAGTTGGGACTGATAGAACACGCCACCGCCTCCGCTCTGACGCCAGGTTTCCAGGTGTCCGAGCGCCTGGGTGTATTCGTCACCCAGCGCCTCGGCCAACGCCAGGTAGCGTTGGGCCCTGGGTTCGAATTCACTCGAGGAACCGTCCCGTGGCAACTCGAGCAGGGCGCTGCTCACGGCGTTTTTGCGGGTCACTTCCTGCGCCATGAACTGATGAAGGGCCGTCCAGGCTTTTTCCTTGTTTTGCGCCTTGGCGCGCCGCAGCGCCTCGATTCGCCCGGTCGGGCTGCCTCCGCGCAGTCGCAGTTTCGGGTCCCAGTGCCACTCACCCAGCGTGTCATCGAATTTGATGGCCAGGCCGGTATGCGAAGGGTCGGCCGGGTCTACGATGCAGACCGGTTCATTGTCGGGGGCCGTCACTTGAAACCAGCGCGCTCCCACGCGTGCGCATAGCCGGTCGCCGAGGGTGTAGAGGTGGCTGACCGGGGAAATCGAATGTCCGTCCAGATCCGGTTCGGGTATTTGGAAACGCTCCAGCATGGCCGTGAATCCGGCGCTGGTCGACGGGCGTACCAGAGTGCCTGGCTCGACGCTCGACAGATGGTTCGGGGCAATCACGTCGGTCATGGCGTTTGCGTTGAAACGGATGGTCGGCGGCGTTGGCGGGAAAGCACCGGAAACGGCGGGCATCTCTTCCAGTGTCTGTTCAGCCGAGGTCTCGAACAGCGCCAGGGGCGTACGACTGCGCAGCGTGGCGATGTGCTGCGTCAGGATGATGCCGAGGGTCAGCAGGATGTCTCCGACGGAGCGCCACTCCACCAGTGTGTCTCCCTGTTCCCGGGCATCGATTGCCTGCTGGATCTGTTCGATGGTTTGCCAGACCCACACGGCGGTGCCTGCTGCGCCAACCATGAAATTGGACGCGATACTGAACACCGCCCAGCCGCTGTTCGCGAGCAAGGCTCGCCGACGTTCGCTGTTGGAGACTGACTGGCGGTCGGCCAGTTCGGCCAGCGCCTGGCTGTTGGCAGTGTGAAGGGCGTCGAGGATATCGCCGGTCAGCGGCGTATCGTCCAGTCCGATCGGGCCGATCAAGTCGAAGTGGATAAAGGGCTCGAACGCCATCCGGGGAATGATCCAGGGTGACGGAATGCCGCTGGAAAAAACAAACTGGGCGTATTCGAAACTCAGCGACGGGCTGGCCAGCCAGGCCAGCACCGAGTCTCGCAACTCTCCAGGCTGATAAATGGCGTAGAGCAGGTTTTGCGGCGAAGCGAACTGCCGCAGCGGGGTGTCCGACAATGGCCGGTAAAGCAGACAGGGGCCCAGCTCCGGCTCGCGCGGCCCGATGATGAACGTGTTGGCCACCGTGTCGGTCACGTTGCTCAAGCGGAATCGAGGCCTGAAGGCCAAAGGGCGGATGTACACGCCGGGCTCGGTGTCGGACTGCCCCGCGCTGATGGATGCCATCAGTTGACAGATATACGTGTAACCGCGCTCGTCGACATCGCCTCGATGCCGGAGCTTGCACTCCAGGGCCAACAGCGGCAACAGGGTCGGCAGCTGGCGCCGGTAGCGGGCCCTGTGGCGGGCGGCCTGTTGCGGGTCGTCGATCAGTGCCTTTTTTATCAGTGCCGGATAATGGCCTCCAATATCGACCTGCTCTGCCATCTGCGTCAGGTAGTCGACGGTCAACCATGCCGGCACGCCATGGCCATTGGTGAACGCGACGCTGGCGAGATACGGCGTGGTGTTTTCAAGGGCGAACTCGCCGAGGGTCTGATGTTCCTGCTCCAGCGGGTTGGGCAGGGTCAGGCCGGCAACCTCGAAGCTGTGAGTGACGGTTATCTGCAGATCGTCGAGCGGCAGCGAGGCGGCGTCTTCGGCAGCCTTGTCGGCGACAATCGCCTCGCGCATCTGTTGTTGGGCGTAGGACTTGATCGAAAGCAGAGGCTGTCCGACGTTATCACTCGGTTCCTCCTTATGAAGCCTTCCGAGTTCGACGATGTAGCGTGTGTAAGCCTGAAAATCACGGATCGATCCTGTGTAAAGCCACTTGGGAATGGCCCGGTTCAACTGGCTGAGCCGGGCATGGTCCCTGCCGCTTAAATGCCTGTTGTGCGATGGCGAGGAAAGGGCAGTCGGAACGACGGGGCGGTTGGCGGGATCAAGGGCCTTGATGTCGTCCAGCTGAATGTTCACCAATGCCCACGTACAACTGTCGAAAATGTTTTCCTGCGGCTCCACCAGTCGCCACTCGAGGCTGCGCCCGCTCAGGTCCAGGTCAAGGCGTCCGGGCAGTGACTCTCCCAGTTCGGCGAGGGACGAAAACGATTCGTGGCCGGCGCCGATGGTGTACATCAAAAACCGTTCGCGCTGTTTGACGGTCGCGGTCAGCACGATCGCGCCTGCGATGGTCAAGTGGGTGGTGTTCGAGCCCTCGACCAGGTCGATATCCAGCAGGCAGGCGCGGATCTGGCTGAATCCGTTTAGCGTCGATTGACGCATGGGCTTTTCCGGATGGTTGGCCACCCACTGCCCAAGGGCGCAGGCGTCGGCATCCCAGCCAACAGCGGATTGCACGTCCACGGCGGTTTTCAATGTGTCGGACAGCTTCTGCCAGCGGGGGCGATGTGCGCCGGTTCCATTCCAGTAGTCGAGTTGTTGCTGTGCGAAGGCGATGAAAAAGAATGCGGCGTGCTCGTTGAGCAGCGATGTCAGCTCATCCATGTCGACGGCCAGGTGAGTGGCCGGTTGGGCGTCCGGCGTGACCGTCAGGAAATGTTCGCCTTCGATCAGGTTCGCTCGGGTTTTCTCGACACTCTGTCGGATGAGCGCGTGGGTCAGGGATTCGAACCGGAAAGACTCGATCGCGAACCCTTGTTCATCGTCGCGCCAAACCGGAGTGGCGAGCATGGTGTGATCGGGGTCGATCTGCAGGTGTGCATAGTGCTTTCCCAGCGCCTGTTGCAGTAGCGTCGAGGCCACCTGATTCAGCGTCGGGCCCTGGCTGATCAGATCGATCAGCCGGCTCTGTTCGAGCAAAAACGGGGAAGAGGCAGGCGTGGTGCCGGCGGCGGTTTCAGTCATGGTTCAGATCCCGTGTGAAAGGGCAGCGCGGCTGGCGGCCCTGATGCGACGCACGTTATCCGTGCGGGCATCGGGCAGGGCGGTGCATAGATATATGCCGGTGCGCCGATGCCCCAAATTCGCGGGCACCGGCGCACCGGCGTCAGGAAAAGAACAGCGCAGCGGCCTGCGCACGATTGATTTCACCGCGGTAAATGGCGATGAGTTCCTGGTTGCCGGTGGTGCGTGGATCGAAGCGTCCACCCAGTCGGCGTTGCTCTACGGTTTTCAGGTGCGCGGCGTTGAAGGCGGTCACCGGATCATTGATTCCGCTGTAGTGGAAGTGCGCGTACCACAGAACCGCGTGGGTTTCGTGATCGAGCACCTCGTACTCGTCCAGGTAACCCTTCCCGGAGCCCTTGAGCCGCTGCCGGGCAGTGGCTTTCGAGATGTCTACCTGGCCCTTGCTCTTGAGCCATTCGACACGGGCCGCGGTGGGTGGTTGCTGCTTGATGATCCGGATGCGTGCGCTTTGGCCGCGTTGATAAAGCGCGGTGGCGGCATCGGCGAGTTCTCTGTTCAGGGTGCTGGCCGTGGCATTGCGATCATCGGTGAGATTGCGCGCGGTCAGGGCCCGGTCGATTGCATCCCGCGCTTCGCGCAACCGGTCGGCATGCAGGTAGTAGAGATCCTGAATTTCGCTCGGAATGCGCGCGGCCCGGTTGATGTGGGCCTCCGTGCGCCGGTGAAAGGCAAGCAGGCCATCGATCAGCGCCTGGCCTTCCTCGATACAGCGGTGCAGGCTGGGTGCCGGTCCTTTTGACACGGGTTTGGGTGTGACCCTTTCGAGCCAGACACCCGGACTCTTTTCGTGAAAGGTGGCGATGATCTTGCCCGTCAGGGGCGCGCGCACGTCGACCAGATCGGTTTCCCGGCCACTGGCGTCCTTGCGTGGTTCACCGACGACCGTGCCCTTGTAACGGGTCTTGATGACCTTTTTGGCCGACGCCGTCGATGGTTTCGAAGGGCCCGGTACGGGATCGAACTGTCGTTTGTCGCGCAGCAGGTTCACCAGCCGCTCGACCGTCCTGTCGGCAAATCCGGCAACGCGCCGGCGTACCTGTTCGATGCGATCGGCAAGCAGTTGCTCCGGATACTCGACGAGCAGGTCTGCAAAGCGCTGATCGACAGCGACGAACTGTTCGGCCAGATTGCTCATCGTCTCGATCCGCTGACTCAGATTTTGCAGACTCTCCTCGTTGCTCACTTCCAGAGAACTCTGGATGTTCAGCGCCGCATCATCGATCAGGTTTTCCAGCGCCAGCCGCGCATCGACCGGCTCTTGTGTCAGGTCCGGCCTGATGCACAGCTCCTGCTCCAGCGTGATTTGCAGCAGCTTGAGGTCATCGATCGTGTAGCGGGGGAGTTTCGCCTTGTAGTCTCGCGTGACTTCAAGGGCGTCCCTGCCCAGCAGGCTCAGTTCATCGAGTCGGCTACGGGCGTATTCGATCTTGTCGATCATGCCCTGGGTCATGTCACTGGCTTTGGTAAAAGGCGCGTTGCGCTCTGCCGACAAGGGTGCCGAGGGCTCGTCAAGCAACGCCAGGGTAGTGCTCAGGCTGCTGCGGAATTCGGACGATTGTTCGTCGAGCCAGGATTGCACCAGAAACAGCTGCAGTGATAACCGCTCGATCATGGCGGTACGGTAATTGGGGATAGGTTCGACGACGTTCATGGCCTTGAGCTGCTGGATATGCTCACCGTACGCCCTGATCTGCACCTCCAGGGTGTCGAGAAACTGCTCCCGGGCGCTCGGACGGTTATCGGGGGTGGCCTGCAGCATGGCCTCGCGCACCTCTTTGAGCTGGGTCTGTTTGGCCTGCAAGGTGGCGTCGAAGTCGGTGAGCGCTGCCTTCATCTGAATCAACCGCGCCCGGTTATCGTCCTGCAGTTTCCTGAGCCGGCTGCGCAGGCCGCCACCGTTGAGGCGCAGGCGAAGATCGACGAACCACTGACCGTCGGCATTGTGAGTCAGCAGCGGCCCGGTACGCGCAGGCTGCTGGCGCGAATCGCTGATCTGGACACGTTCGTCGTCATTCACGATCACCTCGAACCAGCGCTGACCGACTGCTGCATACCAGCCGTGCCCATGGGCATGAAGGTGTCGGTACAGGCCCTCGCCCTGGGCATCACCCAGGCCTTCGGGCCTGGGGACCTGGAGGCTGTCGAGCAGCGAGCCAAGCCCCGGTTGCGAGCGGTCCAGAGCGCCGATAGCGTTGACCGAGATGTCATGGCTGGCGGACAGTTCGCGGTCGCCGATGTCCGGCAGGCGCAGCACCTTGATGGCCGGGGATAGCGTTCGGGCAGGTGTTTCAACGACGGTTTGCGGCGACGCCGGTGATTCATGGACCGGCCTTCTGCCAACAGCGGCCCTGTGGGCCAGTACCATGCCCAGTGCCAGGAGGATGTCGGCCAGCGCGCTCCAGTCGAGTCGGGCCGGAGCCTCATTGGCGGCGTCATTCATTGCCTGCAAGTCATCGATGATCTGCCAGATCCACGCCGCCGTCCCCACGCTGCGCCCCAGGAACGGCAGCGCCGCATTGAAAATCCGCCAGCCACCATTCTTCAGCGAAGCCCAGCGTGCTTCAGCGTTGGATACCGACTGCCGGTCCGACTGGGTGAGCATGGCTTGCACATTGGCGTTGAACAGGGCTGGCAAAATCGGGTCTTCGATCACGTCGCTGGCCAACGAAACAGGACCGCTCATATCGAGGGCGGCGCTCGGATCGACCAGCGATTGGGGAATCGTCCAGATCGAAGGCAGCCTGGCGGGAAATACGTACTGCTCGTAATTGAAGCGCACGTCGTCAGGCAACCAGGCCAGTACCGCCTGGCGAATCGAGCGTGAATGCTTGATTGCGTATAGCAGGTTGGCGGGGCTGGCGTATTGGATCAGTGGCGGATCGAGCAGAGGCCGGTAAAGCAGGCAGGGGCCCTGATCGGTCTGACGCGGACCGATGATGAACATATTGGCAACGATGTCACGCGGACGCTGGCCGACAATGAAAGCCAGCGGGCGGACAACGATCTGCTGCCCATCCACTTGCCGTTCGCTGGCGGTGTCGGCCAGTGCAGCGACAATGTACCGATAGCCTCTTTCGTCGATATCCATTTCGCCACGGATCTTGTGTTGCAACGCCAGCAGTGGCAGCTCGGCGGATAACTGTCGAGTGTAAAGCTGCTGCAGGGTGGAGGCCCGCGTGCTGTCCTCGACCAGGCAGCGTTTCAGCATGGCCGGGTAACGGGCCCCGATGTCGACGGTGGTCACGAGCCTTTCCAGATAATCGGCACTCATCCAGTCAGGCACCGGAGTGCCGTCCTTGCAGCGCACGACTTTGTTGCCCGGCGGCAGCCCGGCCAGATTCTGCAAGGCGAGATCGGTGAGGGACAGCGTGAGGGTCTCGGTATTGCCCGGCCACATGAACGTGCCCCAGACCACCAGGCTGGTAATGCTGATTTCGAGGTTGTCGACCCTTACATCGTTTGTCTGGGGTTGTTCTCTGCGGATCTGTGCGCTCAGGGCTTCGAGGGTGAAAGTGCGCAGGTCGGGGACTTCGTTCTGGAACGTCTTGCCGGCGTTCTGGCGCTGTATCAGCACCAGATCCAGAAGGTGGCGACTGTAGCAGGTCTGGTCATCGGCCCTGGCCTGGTCCAGCCAGGACGGCAGCAGTGGTCGCAAGTGCTCGGCCTGGGGTTGGAGTTGCGGTGGCAGCTCTGCGGTGTGTCTGCCGCGCATGCCCGGATGCGGGAAAACGTCCGGCCCGATGGAGGGCTGCGACCCGAGCGTGCCGATGGCGTCTGCTTCCAGAGCGATGAGTATGCAGGCCTGGCGATCAAAAAAATTGCCCTCCGGCTCGATCAGCCGCCAGTTCAGCGAGACCGGAACAGCCTTCGCCGGATACGCGTTCCTGATAGCCTCGCCCAGTTCCTCGAAAGAGTCGAAGCGCTGGAAACCCAGCGGCAGTGAGTGGCTCAGGATCAGGGTGCGCCCGGCTACCGAGCCGACCAGCACGGCGGTGTCGAGGACGTGGAGATGGCGGCGTTGCACCTCGTCACCCGCGTCGACATCGATCAGGTACGCGCGGGTCTTGTACTTGTCCCGGGGCAGGCGCTGCGTTTTGTCAGGATCGGCGAAAACGGCCCGGGCCATGGCCAGCCGATGTTCGTCCCAGTCGGTTGTATCCTTGACGTCCCACAGTGCACGCAAGGCGTCCGACAACGAATACCAGCGCGGATGCGACAGGCCTGTGGGTTCGTTCCAGTAATCGATCTGTTGTTCCTGATAAGCCACGAACAGCAGTGGCGCGAGTTCATTGATCAAGCGGGCGAGCGCATCGATCTTGACCGCCAGCGTGACCGGTTGCTCATTCGTCGAGCGCCGGACAAGGTAATGCTCCCCATCGATCCAGGTGACGGTGGTCGCGCCAAGTGCGAGACGCACCAGCACATTGGTCAGGGATTCGGAGCGGCTTCGGCCAGGAATCACGCGATCTCCGTCGATTTGCCAGACCGGAGTCACCACGAGGGTCTGGCGCGGGTCGAGCTCCAGTTCCGGATACAGGGTCTTGAGTGCCGGGCGCAAGGTATTCGTGGCGACCTCCCACAGTGACGGACCGGTCACCAGTTGGGTCAGTACGTCGACAGCGCTGGGCGTCGGGATTTCAGGCATGGCCATCTCCTTGATTGAACCTCAGGCGGCCGGAAGCGGCGCCGGGTCGAGCAAGGTAGCGGGCGAGACGGGAGCGGTTGCGGTACATAAATATCGCAGGCAAAAAAAGACCCGCGTGTGCGGGTCGGGGTATCAGGTGGCGGACTTGAAGCGGCTCATTGCTCGAAACCTTCGAGCACATTCACCGCGTTGATACCGATTTCTTCTACCGCGTAGCCACCTTCCATGACGAACAGGGTCGGTTTGCCGAGGGCCGCGATGCGCTTGCCCATCGCCAGGTAATCCGGGCTGTCGAGCTTGAACTGCGAGATCGGATCGTCCTTGAAGGTGTCGACGCCCAGCGACACGACGATGATGTCGGCGCCGTAGTTATCGATCTCCTGGCAGGCCTGATCCAGCGCTGCGCTCCAGACATCCCAGCCGGAACCGGCCGGCAGCGGGTAGTTGAAGTTGAAGCCTTCGCCGGCCCCTTCACCGCGTTCGTCTTCGTAGCCGAGGAAGAACGGGAATTCCGCTTCCGGGTGGCCGTGGATCGAGGTGAACAGCACGTCGCTGCGCTCGTAGAAAATCGATTGGGTGCCATTGCCGTGGTGGTAGTCGACGTCGAGGATCGCGACTTTCTTGTGGCCCTGATCGAGGAATGCCTGCGCGGCGATGGCGGCGTTGTTGAGGTAGCAATAACCGCCCATCAAGTCGCCGGCAGCGTGGTGTCCCGGCGGACGGCACAGGGCGAAGGCACCCCGGGCGCCACGCTGGATTTCCGCTTGTGCGGTCAGCGCCACTTGCGCCGCGCTGTACGCTGCTTGCCAGGTGCCGGCGGTGATCGGCGCGCCGCCGTCGAAGCTGTAATAGCCGAGCTGGCCGTGCAGGCTGGTCGGCTTGATCTGACGCAGGGTGCGCGCCGGCCAGGTGTAAGGCAGCAAATCGCCGTCGGTGTTGAATTCGGTCCAGCGCGCCCACGCGCCTTTGAAAAAGTCGAGGTAGTCGCGGCTGTGAATGCGCTCGATCGGCCCGAGGCCGAAATCCTTCGGCGCCTCGACCGGGCCGAGGTTTTGATTTTTTACCCGTTGCAGCACGTGGTCGGCACGCGACGGCATCTCGAAGCAAGGCTTGAGTTGCCCGTCGATCAACTCGCAGCGGCCATGGTGCAGGTGGTGATCGTCAGAGTAGATCGTCAGCATTTGTTGTTCTCCGCAGGGGCTGATTCGGTTGGCTCCAGTGTTGCGGCGTGGGGCGAATCGGAGAACGGCCAGAGAGGCCAAAAGGGGATTGATGTGGCCAAAAATACTGACCTGATATCGCCCCTCGAAGGTTTAACCGTGTGGTCGGAACTGACTCGGCGCCACGCCACTCCAGCGCACGAAGGCGTGACGGAAGCTCGCCGTCTCGCTGAAACCCAGGGTTTCGGCGATGCGGTAGATCGGTAACTGATCCTCGCAAAGCATCTGCTTGGCCCGCTCGAAACGCAGTTCGTCGAGCAGCTCCTGGTAGCTGCAACCCATGTCCTTCAGATGCCGACGCAATGTACGCGGCGAGCAGTTCATCTGCTGCGCCAGACCTTCCAGCCCCGGCGCGGCGTTGAGTTGTGCGCTGAGCAACTGACGGATCCGCCCGAGCCACGCCTGACGGCCAGTGAACTCGATGTTCTGCTTGCGGCACCGCTCGGCCATGGCTTGATGGGTGATGATGTCGGCGAGTGGCAGCGGCTGGTCTAGCCAGCGTCGGTCGAAGGCGAAGGCGTTGTCTTTGGCGCCGAAATGCACGGGCGCCTTGAAGTGCTCGGCGTAGCTGTCGCGATAGTCCGGCGCAGCGTGTTCGAAGCGAGCGGCCAGCAATGGCAGCGGATGGCCGAGCAGGTCGTCGCAGATGACTTTCAACGACACCAGGCAGAACTCGGCATTGAACACCGCCATTGCCGGGCTTTCGCGGTAATCGGCGGCAACGAACCAGACGCGCTCGCCGTCGTCCTCCAGGCTCAGCTCGAAAAGTGTTCCCAGCAGCGCCGGATAACGGATCGCCAGCCGCAAAGCGTCACCGAAGGTGGCACAGGTCAGCAGCGCGTAACCGAGGATGCCGTAGCAGGAAACATGCATGCGCCGGCCCAGTTCCAGTCCGATGTCGTGCTTGAGCGCGACCGCATTGGCGCAGACCTGCATCTCCTGATTGGTGGTGATGCGGGTGTCGGCCCGGCTCAGATCCGCCGCACTGATACCGCTGCCGGCGAGCAGTGCTTCGCTGGACAGGCCTTGATCCCTGAAGGTGTTGAGCACGAGGGAGACGGCGTTGAGAGTGGTGAGGTGGGAGTGGAGCATGGGATCTTCCAGCCTTGGGATGCCGGAAACGGCAGCAAGTTGCATGCCGGGCTGTGGGAGCAGAGGGGCTCCCACAGCCTGTTGCCATCAGATGAGCTCGCCGCACAGGTCGAGTTCGACCAGTCGCCGAACTTCAGCTGTCTCAAGACCTGCACCGAGCAAGCCGTTCAACTTGCCGAACGCTGCTTCGCGGGTCATGCCGCCACCGGACAACACGCCAACACCACGCAAGCGGCTGCCGGCTTCATACACATCCAGTTCCACACCGCCTTCATGGCACTGCGTGACTGCAACCACCACCACGCCGTTGTCCCGCGCCCGGCCAAGGCTGGCGAGGAACTCTGGATTGTCGCTCGGCCCGGTGCCGCTGCCGTAGCACTCCAACACCAGACCCTGAATGCCGCTGTCGAGCAGGCCGTCGATGATCTCGGCGCCAATGCCCGGGAACAGCGGCAACACCGCAACCTTGGCCAGTTGCTTCGGTTGGTTGTAGTTCAGCGCTGCCGGCAGGGACGTGGCTTTCACGCCGCCGCCCTGACGCTCCAGACGTTTGAACGGATGACGGCCGAAGCTGCGCACTTTCGCGCAACGGGTCGGGGCCAGCAGTTCGCCGTGGAAATACAGATGCACGCCCGGCGCCAGGCCTTGGCCGAGGGCGACCAGTGCGCCGCTGAGGTTTTCCCAGGCGTCGCTGTCGGTGACGCCGGCCGGCAGCATCGAGCCGGTGAAGCACACGCGGGCATGCAAGCCGAGCAGCTGGAAGCTCATGGCGGCGGCGCTGTAGGCCAGGGTGTCGGTGCCGTGCAGGATCAGCACGCTGTCGCAACCTTGCACATCGACGGCGTCGACCACCGCTTCACGCAGTTGCTGCCAGTACGCCGGGGTCATGTTGGCGCTGTCGATTAGCGGCGACATTTCACGAAAGCGCCACTGCGGCACCACCAGCTCCGGCTGGCTGTGCAGGTAATCGCGCATCCGCGCTTCGAAACCGGACGCCGGGGCCAGGCCATTGGCGCTGGCCTGCATGCCGATGGTGCCACCGGTGTACAGCACCATGACGTGCTGGGCGGCAGGGTAGGAATTGGCAATCATCTGAAGGTCTCCACAAGAGATGACAGGTGGGAGCGGGCTTGCTCGCGAATGCGGTGTGTCAGCTAAAGATGTTTCGACTGATTCACCGTCTTCGCGAGCAAGCCCGCTCCCACAGGTAATGCATTGCACTTTAACTGACGGGCGCAGGGGATGCGCCCGTCATTCTCCCGTCAGCGTTGCGCTGCCGGGATGCCTTGCGGCTGAGCGTCGGCCTGGGTGTCGGCCGACGGGTTGGCAGGCCAGGCTTTCAGGTCCAGATCCAGGTCGCTGAACTTGCTGGAGTCGAACACAGGCTGGTCGACGCCGGCGCGGCGCTGCGCGTCGTAGTCGCGCATCACCCGCATGCCGACCTTGAACAGCAGGGCCAGGGCCATCAGGTTGACGAAGGCCAGGCAGGTCATGGTGATGTCGGCGAAGGCGAACACGGTCGACAGATCCTGCATCGAACCCCAGACCACCAGCGCCAGCACCAGACCGCGGAACGTCATCAGCGCAGCGCGGTTGCGGGTGAGGAACTGCAGGCTGTTTTCGCCCAGGTAGTAGTTGTAGAGGATGCACGTGAAGACGAACAGCGACAGCGCGACGCTGACGAACATGCGGCCCCAGTCACCCACCACGGCGGCCAGCGAGTTCTGGGTCAGGACGATGCCGTCACCTTCGAAGCCCGGGGTGTAGAAGCCCGACAACAGAATCAGCAGCGCGGTGCAGGTGCAGATCACGAAGGTGTCGAGGAACACGCTGAACGCCTGAACCACGCCCTGAGCACCCGGGTGTTTCACGGCGGCCACGGCGGCGACGTTCGGCGCACTGCCCAGGCCCGCTTCGTTGGCGAACACGCCACGCTTCACGCCCATCACGATCGCGCTGCCGAGCAGGCCGCCGAAAGCCGGGTCAAGACCGAAGGCGCTTTTGAAGATGGTGACCAGCATGGCTGGCACGTGTTCGATCTGAGTGCCGATCACGTACAGGGTCACACCGATGTAGGCCAGGGTCTTGATCGGCACCAGCAGGTCGGACACCGAAGCGATGCGCTTGATGCCGCCGATGAAGGTGATGGCCAGCAGCACTGCCAGGACGATGCCGGTGTGTTGCGGATCAAAGGCAAAGGCGTTTTGCAGCGAGTGGGTCACGGTGTAGGACTGCAGGCCGATGAAGGCGAAGCCGTAGGTGACCAGCAGCAGGATCGAGAACACCACCGCCATGCCTTTGAGTTTCAGGCCGTGCTGGATGTAGTAGGCCGGGCCGCCACGGTACAAACCGTCGCCATCGGCGCGCTTGTAGACCTGGGCCAGGGTGCATTCGAAGAAGCTGCTGGACATGCCGACCAGTGCGGTTACCCACATCCAGAACACCGCACCCGGACCACCGAGGGTCACGGCAATGCCGACACCGGCGATGTTGCCTGCACCGACGCGGCCGGCGAGGCTGAGCATCAGGGCCTGGAACGAGCTGAGTTGCCCGGCGCTGCCCTTGAGGCTGTCGCGGAACACCGCGAACATGTGGAAGAAGTGGCGCAATTGAACGAAACGCGAGCGAATCGTGAAGTAGCTACCGAGCCCGACAATGAGCACGATCAGTACTTTCCCTGAGAGGAAGTCGTTGATGACTTCGAGCATGGATTTTTCCTCGCTGTTTATTGTTTAAGCAAATGCTGGATGGTCGGAAACATCGCGTTACACTGGTGTGCGTGCGGCACAACGGGCGAGGCGAGGGTTCGTCCCGGATCCATATCGCGGGTTTGTTATTAGTTCGGGTTTCGCATGGGTTATGGCCTCGTTACCGACGACCGCTCACGCGAAGAGGGGCGGCACTATACCGATCAGTGCGGCGCCCGTCTGCACGGTTGTGGTGCAAGCGACGAAACGAAGCTTTGAAACACCCGACGTTACCGGCGTCGGGCTTGTATGGGGACTGCTCTTTTGTGGGAGCGGGCTTGCTCGCGAAAGCGCTGTGTCAGGTTCATTGATGCCGACTGATATGACGCCTTCGCGAGCAAGCCCGCTCCCACATAAAGCCGTTCCCAGACATACGTTTTTCTCTGGCAAACAGTTAAAAAAAAGGGCTCGGGGAATCATCCCCAAGCCCTCAAAAGGTGAGAGGTGTCTAGTCCCTCGACCTGGTGAGCGGTGCTACAAGTCACGCGGCGGCTCAGGCTTTGAGCGGAACCAGACGCGGAGCAATCATGTTTTCCGGGCGCAGGATGTCGGCGAGCATGGCTTCGTCGAGCAGACCTTCTTCGCGCACCAGTTCCAGCACGCCGCGGCCGCTTTCAAGGGCGATACGGGCGATGCGGGTGGCGTTTTTGTAGCCGATGTACGGGTTCAGTGCAGTGACCAGACCGATCGAGTGTTCGACCAGTTCGCGGCAGCGCGCTTCGTTGGCGGTGATGCCGACGATGCAGTGCTCGCGCAGCATGTCCATGGCGCGTTGCAGCAGGCGGATCGAGTCGAGGATCTTGAAGGCGATCAGCGGCTCCATCACGTTCAGTTGCAGTTGGCCGCCTTCGGCTGCCATGGTCAGCGCCAGATCGTTACCGATGACCTGGAACGCCACCTGGTTCACGGCTTCCGGGATCACCGGGTTGACCTTGCCTGGCATGATCGAGCTGCCTGGCTGACGCGCCGGCAGGTTGATTTCGTTGATGCCGGTGCGCGGGCCGCTGGACAGCAGGCGCAGGTCGTTGCAGATCTTCGACAGTTTGACTGCGGTGCGCTTGAGCATGCCGGAGAACAGTACGAAGGCGCCCATGTCGGAGGTGGCTTCGATCAGGTCGGCGGCTGGAACCAGCGGTTGACCGCTGATCAGGGCCAGACGCTGTACGGCCAGGGCCTGGTAGCGCGGGTCGGCGTTGATGCCGGTGCCGATCGCGGTGCCGCCCAGGTTCACTTCGGTCAGCAGTTCCGGGGCCAGCGTCTTCAGACGGGCCAGGTCTTCGCCCATGGTGGTGGCGAAAGCACGGAATTCCTGACCCAGGGTCATCGGCACGGCGTCTTGCAGCTGGGTACGACCCATCTTCAGGACGTGGTTGAATTCTTCACCCTTGGCCGCGAATGCCTGAATCAGGCTGTCGAGGCTGGCCAGCAGCGCGTCGTGACCCAGCAGCAGACCCAGGCGGATCGCGGTCGGGTAGGCGTCGTTGGTCGACTGCGCCATGTTCACGTCGTCGTTCGGGTGCAGGTACTGATATTCGCCTTTCTGGTGACCCATCGCTTCCAGCGCGATGTTGGCGATCACTTCGTTGGCGTTCATGTTGGTGGAGGTACCGGCGCCACCTTGAATCATGTCGACCACGAACTCTTCGTGGAAATCGCCGCGGATCAGACGGGCACAGGCTTCGCTGATGGCAGCGTGCTTGGCTTCGCTCAGGTGACCCAGCTCGCGGTTGGCGTCAGCAGCGGCCTGTTTGACCATTGCCAGACCGACAACCAGCTTCGGGTAGTGCGAAATCGGAACGCCCGAGAGACGGAAGTTGTTCACCGCTCGCAGGGTCTGGATGCCGTAATACGCTTGAGCAGGGACTTCGAGGGTGCCAAGCAGGTCGTTTTCTGTGCGGAATGATGCAGCGGAGGACATGATAGAAATCATCTCGATAGGGACCCGGTCTGTGCCGGAACGCTGCGAATGCTAGGCTTGTGGGAATTTTTGGGCCAATGCTGTTAAACACTGCCCTATGCACATTCGGCATAATGCCCGTGTGACGCCGCGTGCGCGGCAGACGTGTGACCTGTTTTGGTGCGTGTCCGGGAGGACGTGATGAATCTGGAAAGCAAATGGCTCGAGGACTTCAGTGCTCTGGCCGCCACCCGCAGCTTCTCGCAGGCGGCCGAACGGCGCTTCGTGACCCAGCCGGCCTTCAGCCGGCGGATCCGCAGCCTGGAAGCGGCGCTCGGGCTGACGCTGGTCAACCGCTCGCGCACGCCGATCGAGCTGACGGCGGCGGGGCAATTGTTCCTGGTCACCGCGCGCACCGTGGTCGAACAGCTCGGTGAAGTGTTGCGCCACCTTCATCACTTGGAAGGCGGGCAGGGCGAAGTGATCCAGGTCGCAGCGGCGCACTCGCTGGCACTCGGTTTCTTCCCGCGCTGGATCGCGCAACTGCGCAATGAAGGCCTGAACATCGCCACCCGGCTGGTCGCGACCAACGTTGGCGACGCGGTGCACGCGCTGCGTGAAGGTGGCTGCGACTTGATGCTGGCGTTCTATGACCCGGACGCGGCCATGCAGATGGACCCGGAAATTTTCCCGTCGCTGCACCTGGGCCAGACCGAGATGCTGCCGGTGTGTGCGGCGGATGCCAATGGCAAACCGCTGTTCGATCTGGAAGGCGAGGGCAGTGTGCCGTTGCTGGCGTACAGCGCCGGGGCGTTTCTCGGGCGCTCGGTGAATGGCTTGCTGCGCCAGCGTCAGCTGCGCTTCACCACGATTTATGAAACCGCCATGGCCGACAGCCTGAAAAGCATGGCGCTGGAAGGCCTTGGTATCGCCTGGGTTCCGCAACTGAGCGTGCGGGCCGAACTGGCCCGTGGCGAACTGGTTGTCTGCGGCGGTGCGCAATGGCACGTGCCGCTGGAGATTCGCCTGTATCGCTGCGCGCTGGTACGCAAGGCCAATGTGCGGTTGTTGTGGCGCAAGCTCGAAGGCGGTGCGGCGAGTGGCAGCAACTGAATGAAAGCAGAGGCGAATCTTGTTTTTCGCCTCTGCCAAGTCGGGTGAGCTTGATTAAAATACGAGAGCTCGTGGGATGCGCCAGGTTTGCATCAATCTCAATCGTCGTCCCCGTCGTCTTCGGGGCGCGGCACAGCTCGCTGTGCAATCGGTTTGTCCAGGTAATTGCGAATGTTCTCTCTATTTTTATCACTGAAACGGTTGGCGTTGCTTCGAAGTGGTGAGAAGTCATCATCCCTCATGATTGTTTCGCTCCACCATCCGTTGTACAGGATTTCGCTGTCTTCATGAGTCGCTCCGAACATGTGGCCTGCTTCGTGAGCAGGGACCATGTCGCTTCTTATCGAGGATATACACGCGTAACCCTTGCTTTGTGCAATTCCCATTGTGCCAGGGTTTATATTGTCGCGGGTCAGTAATAAATACTTGTTGAATCTAGTGTGCGCGTCTTGCAGAAGCTTGTGGCCGAAATGGTTTCTTAGCTTTTCTGCCCAAGCGTCCAAAGAACGGGCGGCAGGTAGTCTTTTATAATCAAATCCACTCAAGGTTTCTGCTTCTGACGGGGTGAACATATTGACTAATAGCTTGCGGCCGGAGAGTTCCTGGATTTCGTCGGTAAACCAGGAAAAATGGGTCTTGTACAAGTCTCGTCTGCTGCCGTCCGATAAGTCCTCATGGATGAAGACATTCAATGTTAAAGGCTGTTTGGCCATGTTCGAATCCTTTGGATGATTTCAATTGACTTGATAGTGTGATGGGCAAGCGTGATGGTGCCGGCCGTCTTGCCATTGCGGCTTTGGAAGTGCTTATAATATGGATTTGTTTCTGTGCAATATAAGTTGTTTGTTGTTGGCTGTTTGGTGGCTTCTTTGTTTTTAAGTTCGTGTTTGGTTGTATATCATTTAATTCTTGTTATGGCTCTTTGGAATGTTTTGATTTTTATTACATGAAGTTATTCGGAAGTTTGAGTACGCTCTCCATTCGACCTGTTGATCATGTATCCCGCGTGAAAAACGAAGCAATATTCCTGAACCTTGAGTCAGCAAAATGTGTGGTTACGCTCAGATGACAGATGGTCGCAACGGGGGCTGTTTATTGCTTTCTTTGCGGTATACTGCGCGGCCTTCGGCCGGTTCGTCCGGCCATTTTTCCTACAACAAGCCACGCATCCTGCGTGGCTTGTTGTTTTTGACGCGCCTGCGGGCGCCCAGAGAGAAGAGGCGCGACGATGAGTGCACTGGTTGGCGTGATCATGGGCTCCAAGTCCGATTGGTCCACCCTTAGCCACACCGCCGATATGCTGGAAAAGCTCGGCATCCCGTACGAGGTCAAGGTGGTTTCTGCCCACCGCACCCCGGATCTGCTGTTCCAGTACGCCGAAGAGGCTGAAGGCCGCGGCATCGAGGTGATCATCGCCGGTGCCGGTGGCGCAGCCCACCTGCCAGGCATGTGTGCGGCCAAGACCCACCTGCCGGTGCTGGGCGTGCCGGTGCAGTCGGCGATGCTTTCGGGCGTCGACTCGCTGCTGTCGATCGTGCAGATGCCGGCCGGTATTCCGGTCGCCACCCTGGCCATCGGCAAGGCCGGCGCGATCAACGCCGCGCTGTTGTCGGCGAGCATCCTGGGCGCCAAGCATCCACAATTCCACGCGGTACTGAAAACCTTCCGTGCCGAGCAGACAGACAGCGTCCTGGACAATCCAGACCCACGTATTGCCTGAGGTTGTTGAGATGAAGATCGGTGTAATCGGTGGCGGCCAGTTGGGTCGCATGTTGGCCCTGGCGGGCACTCCGCTGGGCATGAACTTCGCTTTCCTCGACCCTGCGCCGGACGCTTGCGCCGCTGCGCTGGGCGAACACCTGCGGGCCGATTACGGCGATCAGGATCATCTGCGTCAATTGGCCGATGAAGTCGATCTGGTGACCTTCGAGTTCGAAAGCGTTCCGGCGGAAACCGTGGCGTTCCTTTCGCAATTCGTGCCGGTCTATCCGAGCGCCGAAGCCCTGCGCATCGCCCGCGACCGCTGGTTCGAAAAGAGCATGTTCAAGGACCTGGGGATTCCGACCCCGGCGTTCGCCGACATCCAGTCGCAAGCCGACCTGGACGCCGCCGTTGCGTCGATCGGCCTGCCGGCCGTGCTGAAAACCCGCACCCTGGGTTACGACGGCAAGGGCCAGAAAGTCCTGCGCAAGCCAGAAGACGTGGTCGGTACGTTCGCCGAACTGGGCAGCGTGCCTTGCCTGCTGGAAGGCTTCGTGCCATTCACTGGTGAAGTGTCGCTGATCGCTGTTCGCGCTCGTGATGGCGAGACGAAGTTCTATCCGCTGGTGCACAACACCCACGACAGCGGCATCCTCAAGCTGTCGGTCGCCAGCTCCGATCACCCGCTGCAGGCGCTGGCCGAAGACTATTCCAGCCGCGTGCTCAAGCAGCTGGATTATGTCGGTGTGATGGCGTTCGAGTTCTTTGAAGTCGACGGTGGCCTCAAGGCCAACGAAATCGCCCCGCGCGTGCACAACTCCGGGCACTGGACCACCGAAGGCGCCGAGTGCAGCCAGTTCGAAAACCACCTGCGGGCCGTTGCCGGTCTGCCGCTGGGTTCGACCGCCAAGGTCGGCGAGAGCGCGATGCTCAACTTCATCGGTGTGGTGCCGCCGGTCGAGAAGGTCATCGCCATCGACGATTGCCACCTGCATCATTACGGCAAGGCCTTCAAGGCCGGGCGCAAGGTCGGTCACGCCAACCTGCGCTGCAAGGACAAGGCGACCCTCGAGCAGCAGATCCTCAAGGTCGAAGCGCTGATCGCCGAGTAACGACAGTTTCATCTGGCAACGGCGGAACCATTGCGGGGCCGCCGTTCTCTGATGGCAGGATGCGAAAGTCTGGCTAGGCTTCATCGCATATCTACCATTCAGAGGGAAATGCCATGGGAATTATCGGAACCATCTTTATCGGCCTCATCGTCGGCCTGCTGGCGCGGTTCCTGAAGCCGGGCGATGACAGCATGGGCTGGATCATGACCATCCTGCTCGGTATCGGCGGTTCGCTGGCAGCCACTTATGGCGGCCAGGCTCTGGGCATTTATCAGGCCGGTCAGGGCGCAGGTTTCATCGGTGCGCTGGTTGGCGCCATCGTATTGCTGGTGATCTACGGCCTGATCAAAAAGAACTGATTCAAAGCGACAAAGTCCTCTCCGCCAATCCGGCGGGGAGGGCTAAAATGCTCGGCGATTCAGCGTCCCCTCCCTTTTCGAGCATCCTTTACCGAGCACCTTCATGCGCCGTCTTCTGTTGACTCTCCTTTTGCTGGGCAGCGGTCTGGCCCACGCCGGCGAACTGCCGGAAACCGACTGGCTGGAACTGATGCCCAAGTCGGACCAGAAAGCCCTCGAGGCCATGCCTGAAATCGACCACAACTCCCCGGAAGCCACCGGCACCTTCACCCAGAAAGGCGGGATGAAGCAGGCCAAAGGTTTGCCGGCGGTGATGTATTCGACCAAGACCGTAGCGTCGATGAATGACAAACACATCCGCATCGGCGGTTATCCGGTGCCGCTGGAATCCGACGCCAAGGGTCGCAGCACGCTGTTCTTCCTGGTGCCGTACCCGGGCGCCTGCATCCATGTGCCGCCACCGCCACCGAATCAACTGGTGCTGGTGCGCTATCCGAAGGGTTTGAAGCTGGACGATATCTACACGCCGTTATGGGTGACCGGCACGCTGAAGATCGAAAAGGTCAGCAACGACCTGGCCGATGCGGCGTATGCGCTGGAAGCGGACAAGGTGCGGGTGGTGCAAGAGTCCGATCTCTAAGACTTGGCGCAGAACCCAATGTGGGAGCGGGCTTGCTCGCGAAAGCGGAGTGCCAGTTACATCGATTTGTCTGACACAACGCCTTCGCGAGCAAGCCCGCTCCCACAGTTATTTTGCGCTAGGGTTTAAAGCGATTTTGAACCGACGCTTACACCCATGGTGTGGCTGGCATCCGGCGCGAGGGTCACGATGTCGTCCATCACGTTCGCCGTCTCGATGCACAGCATGCGTTGCCAGCCGTCGTTGTCCATGTCGGCCAGTGCTGCCGCGCGGTCGATCCACGGGTTCCAGATTACCGCCGTGCGCGAGCCGGTAGCCGTCAGCACAATGCGCCGCTCCCAGGCCGGGTCGACGATGCTCAATTGCGGCGGGGCGTCGAGGTAAATGCGGTCGGTTTCGCCGGCAAAGTGCAGGTCGCCTTGCTGGGTGCAGGTCTTCCAGTCGTCCAGGGTCTCGATGTAATTCAAGCCATCGACGCCGGCGACGTGCACGTTGCGCACATCGCTGACGGAAAAATACGTGTGCAACGCCTGACTGAGGCTGACGGTGTCGTTGCCACGGTTGTGGCTGGTCAGGCTGAACTGCAATTGCTCGGACAAATGCAGGGTCAGGGTCAGGTCGACCTGATGCGGCCAGCCCGGCAGTCCGCCTTCGGGGTGGGGCAGCCTGAATTCGACCTTGACGCCGTCAGCCTCTGATTCGATGCCGCCCAGCTCCCAATCCATTGCCCGCACCAGCCCGTGCGCGGGGGCGGGTTGCGCACCTGTGTACATGGCCTGCACGCTCTGCGGGTTGCGTTCGAACTTGCCGAACCACGGCCAGCACACCGGCACACCGGCGCGGATGCTCTGGCCGGTCTTGAACACGGCCTTGTCGTTCAGCCAGATGATCGGCGGCTGGCCGTCCACCTGATAACTGAGGATGTGCGCGCCTTGCTGGGCCACCAGCACTTCGGCCTGACCGTGGCGGATGCGCCAGCAGTTCAGTTCATCCAGTTTCACGGCTTCAACGTTGGGCGTGTTCATGGGACAACTCTCGATCAGCAACTTGGACGACTATCGACCGTGAAACGGTCGCGAGGTTTAACGTGCGCGTGGCGGAACCGAGCGGGTGCGACCGCTGCCATCGATGGCAACGAACACGAACACCGCTTCGGTCACCTTGCGCCACTCGCTGGACAGCGGGTCGTCGCTCCACACCTCGACCATCATCTGGATCGAGCTGCGGCCGATTTCCAGGGTCTGGGTATAAAAGGACAATTGCGCGCCGACAGCCACCGGCACCAGAAACGCCATGCGGTCGATGGCGACGGTCGCGACACGGCCACCGGCAACACGGCTGGCCATGGCCGTGCCGGCCAGGTCCATCTGTGCGACCAGCCAACCGCCGAAAATATCGCCGAAGCCGTTGGTTTCGCGGGGTAGCGCGGTGATTTGCAGGGCCAGGTCGCCTTGCGGGATCGGATCTTCTTGTTCGAGCTCTATCATGCCGGGGGGGCCTCTGACCCGTGACTCTTCGTTGGTGCTGCTGGTGGTAGCCGTCTTCGGGAAAAACGATTCAGCACCGAACATACTACGTTCGTCACGTTTTCCATCAGGCGCCTAAGGAGAAACTCTGCGAAACCGGCTAATCCCGAGCAAGGGTCGGGCCAACGACGTTTTCGCACAGCAACCCCTTACAAACCGGAGCAAGGTTGCGAGTATATCGGTCGGTAGACTCCGCGACGACCGTCCGGTTCTGATTTCGACCGGCAAATACGCGCCTCTATGTGCTTTTTCGAACAATTTGCTATGGTGCCGAACCTGCCCGAGCCACAGCCAGCGTTGTTGTGGCGGCAGATCCGACTATAAGAGAAGACCTTGCCATGACCACAGCGCCCTCGAGCCTCGCGCAGCCCGACCAACCCGCACGACCGTTGACCCGCAATGACTACAAGACTCTGTCGCTATCGGCCCTGGGGGGCGCGCTGGAGTTTTACGATTTCATCATCTTCGTGTTCTTTGCCACCGTGGTCGGCAAATTGTTCTTCCCGGCCGATATGCCCGAGTGGCTGCGCCTGATGCAGACCTTCGGCATCTTCGCCGCCGGTTACCTCGCGCGGCCGCTGGGCGGGATCGTGATGGCGCACTTCGGCGACCTGCTGGGGCGCAAGAAGATGTTCACCCTGAGCATTTTCATGATGGCGGTGCCGACCCTGATCATGGGCCTGCTGCCGACCTACGCGCAGATCGGCCTGTGGGCGCCGATCCTGCTGCTGTTGATGCGCGTCATCCAGGGCGCGGCGATTGGCGGTGAGGTGCCGGGGGCATGGGTCTTCGTTTCCGAACACGTACCTGGCAAGCACATCGGCTACGCCTGCGGCACCCTGACCAGCGGCCTGACGGCAGGCATCCTGCTGGGATCGCTGGTCGCCACCGCGATCAACAGCATTTATACGCCAACGGAAGTTTCGGATTACGCCTGGCGCATTCCGTTCCTGCTGGGTGGCGTGTTCGGCCTGTTCTCGGTTTATCTGCGTCGCTGGCTGCACGAAACCCCAGTGTTCGCCGAACTGCAACAACGCAAGGCGCTGGCCGAAGAAGTGCCGCTGCGCGCCGTACTGCGCGACCATCGCGGGGCCATTGCAGTGTCGATGCTGCTGACCTGGTTGCTGTCCGCCGGCATCGTCGTGGTGATCCTGATGACCCCGACCGTGCTGCAGACGGTCTATCACTTCTCGCCGACCACCGCGCTGCAATCCAACAGCCTGGCGATCGTGTTCCTGAGCTTTGGCTGCATCATTTCCGGCGCGCTGGCGGATCGCTTTGGTGCCGGTCGCGTGTTTGTGTTCGGCTGCGCGGCTCTGCTGGCCAGCTCCTGGACCTTCTACCACAGCCTCGCCGATCACCCGAACTGGCTGTTCCCGCTGTACGCGTTGACCGGTTTTCTGGTCGGCACCATCGGCGCGGTGCCTTATGTGATGGTGAAGGCTTTCCCGCCGGTGGTGCGCTTCAGCGGTCTGTCCTTCTCTTATAACGTCGCTTACGCGATCTTCGGCGGCCTGACGCCGATGGTCGTCAGCCTGCTGCTGAAAGAAAGCGCGATGGGGCCTGCCTACTATGTGGCGGTGCTGTGCGGGATGGGGATCCTGGTCGGCGCGTGGCTGTGGAGCAAAGGTCGCTAAGCCACCTTCACACTTGCGGTTACAACTGAAAGGCCAGCCTTCCGACAGGGATGCTGGCCTTTCATCCAATTGTCATATTTCAGCCATAGAGTGTTCACACGGCCTGCTGATACTTGGCCCCGACTTAACACACCCTATCTGCTAGGAGTAAGGCATGAAACTGAAGCGTTTGATGGCGGCAATGACTTTTGTCGCTGCTGGCGTTGCGACTGCCAACGCGGTTGCCGCTGTTGACCCTGCTATCCCGAGCTACACCAAGACCACTGGTGTGTCGGGCAACCTGTCCAGCGTCGGTTCCGATACCCTGGCCAACCTCATGACCCTCTGGGCCGAGAACTACAAAAAAGAATACCCGAACGTAAACATCCAGATTCAGGCCGCTGGTTCCGCCACTGCGCCTCCTGCGCTGACTGAAGGCACCTCCAACCTGGGCCCGATGAGCCGCAAGATGAAGGACACCGAACTGGCGGCCTTCGAACAGAAATACGGCTACAAGCCAACCGCTATCCCGGTTGCAGTGGACGCCCTGGCTGTCTTCGTGCACAAGGACAACCCGATCCAGCACCTGACCATGGAACAGGTTGACGCGATCTTCTCGTCCACCCGCCTGTGCGGCGCCAAAGCCGACGTGAAAACCTGGGGCGACCTGGGCGTGACCGGCGACCTGGCCAACAAGCCGGTTCAACTGTTCGGTCGCAACTCGGTATCCGGCACCTACGGCTACTTCAAGGAAGAAGCCCTGTGCAAAGGCGACTACAAGCCTAACGTCAACGAACAACCAGGCTCGGCTTCGGTCGTGCAGTCGATCAGCTCCTCGCTGAACGGCATCGGTTACTCGGGCATCGGCTACAAGACCGCCAGCGTGAAAACCGTGGCCCTGGCCAAGAAAGGCAGCTCGGACTTCATCGAAGACACCGAAGAAAACGCCCTGAACGGCAAGTACCCGCTGTCGCGTTTCCTGTACGTATACGTCAACAAAGCCCCGAACAAGCCTCTGGCCCCGCTGGAAGCCGAGTTCGTGAAACTGGTTCTGTCGAAACAGGGTCAGGAAGTGGTCGTGAAAGACGGCTACATCCCGCTGCCAGCCAAGGTTGCTGCAAAAGCACTGGCTGACCTGGGTCTGCAGGAAGGCGGCGCTGAAGTCGCAAAAAAGTAACAAACTGAGTCAGGGGTGAACCCCGCCTGACTCACGTGTGGGGCCCGGCCCGCAAGCGGCCCGGCCCCCACACTCCCCGAATTCTTCTATCCACTGCCAGTGCCCTGCTGGCGGCGGATTTGGTGCGTCACTGCATTGTCATCTTTCTGTCATACAGGATCGCTAGGGTGTGCGCATGAATGATCTGGCCAATTCCAAAATGACTACGAACCCTCCCAAGCGCATTGACTTCAATACGCCTGAGTTGCAACGCAAGCGCCGCATTCGCGCGCTCAAGGATCGCTTCACTCGCTGGTACGTCCTCGTCGGCGGTCTGGCGGTACTGGCAGCCATCACCCTGATCTTCTTCTTCCTCGCCTACGTGGTCGCGCCGCTGTTCAAGGGTGCGGACCTGACCGCGAAAGATGCACTCACCCCGGCCTGGATGCAGGACGCCGGCAAGCCGCTGATGATTTCGCTCGAAGAGCAGAATCAGGTGGCCATGCGCGTTTCCGACAAGGGCCAGGCGCTGTTCTTCGACATCGACAGTGGCGCTGAACTGAAGCGCGTCGATCTGCCCCTGCCGGCAGGCGCCAGTGTGACCTCCATCGGCGAAGACCAGCCGGGCCATCCGCTGGTGGCCGTGGGCCTGTCCAACGGCCAGGCGCTGGTGTTCCGTCACACTTATAAAGTCAGCTACCCGGATGGCAAGAAGACCATCACCCCGGCCATTGAGTACCCGTACGGCGAGACACCGATCGCGCTGAACGAAAGTGGCGGTGCGCTGGAGCACGTCAGCCTCAATGCCACCGATTCGACCCTGATGCTGGTCGGCTCCACCGGTTCGCAACTGAATGTGCTGTCGCTGACCAGCGAAGAAAACATGATGACCGGCGAAGTCACCAACGAGCAGAAGCGTATCGATCTGCCGCAGATGACCGAGCCCGTAAAAAACATCTTCGTCGACCCGCGCCAGCAATGGCTGTACGTGGTCAACGGGCGTGCTCAGGCCGACGTGTTCAGCCTGCGCGACAAGAGCCTCAACGGTCGCTACAAGCTGCTGGAAAACGCTGACGCTGAAGTCACTGCGACTACGCAACTGGTCGGTGGTATCTCGCTGATCGTCGGTGACTCCAAGGGTGGCCTGGCCCAGTGGTTCATGGCCCGCGACACCGATGGCGAGCTGCGCCTGAAGCAGATCCGCACCTTCCAGATGGGCACCACGCCGATCGTTGAAATTTCCGCCGAAGAACGTCGCAAGGGCTTCCTGGCCCTGGATGCCAGCGGCAAGCTCGGCGTGTTCCACAGCACCGCGCACCGCACCTTGCTGGTCGATCAAGTCGTCGAAGGCCAGGGCCTGTTCGGTCTGTCGCCACGGGCCAACCGCGTGATCGTCGAAGCCGGCGGCAAGCTGCAACCGCTGCTGCTCGACAACCCGCACCCGGAAGTCTCGTGGAGCGCACTGTGGAGCAAGGTCTGGTACGAGAACTACGACGAGCCTAAATACGTCTGGCAATCGACAGCTGCCAACACCGATTTCGAACCGAAACTGAGCCTGTCGCCACTGACCTTCGGCACCCTGAAAGCCGCGTTCTACGCGATGCTGCTGGCCGCACCGCTGGCCGTCGCCGCTGCGATCTACACCGCGTACTTCATGGCCCCGGGCATGCGCCGCAAGGTCAAGCCGGTGATCGAGCTGATGGAAGCGATGCCGACGGTGATCCTCGGCTTCTTCGCCGGTCTGTTCCTCGCGCCTTATGTAGAAGGGCATCTGCCGGGCATCTTCAGCCTGCTGATGCTGCTGCCGATCGGCATCCTGATCGCCGGTTTCACCTTCAGCCGCCTGCCTGAATCGATCCGCCTGAAAGTCCCGGATGGCTGGGAAAGTGCGCTGCTGATCCCGGTGATCCTGTTCGTGGGCTGGCTGTCGCTGTACATGAGCCCGTTCATGGAGAACTGGTTCTTCGGTGGTGACATGCGCATGTGGATCTCCCACGACCTGGGCATCACCTACGACCAGCGCAACGCACTGGTGGTCGGTCTGGCCATGGGTTTTGCGGTGATCCCGAACATCTACTCGATCGCCGAAGACGCCGTGTTCAGCGTGCCGCGCGGCCTGACCCTGGGCTCGCTGGCCCTCGGCGCCACGCCGTGGCAGACCATGACTCGCGTGGTGATCCTGACTGCCAGCCCGGGCATCTTCTCGGCGCTGATGATCGGCATGGGCCGTGCGGTCGGCGAAACCATGATCGTGCTGATGGCCACCGGCAACACCCCGGTCATGGAAATGAACCTGTTCGAAGGCCTGCGCACCCTGGCCGCCAACGTCGCGGTGGAAATGCCGGAGTCGGAAGTCGGCGGCAGCCACTACCGCGTGCTGTTCCTGTCGGCGCTGGTGCTGCTGTTGTTCACCTTCGTCATGAACACCCTCGCGGAACTGATTCGTCAGCGTCTGCGCAAGAAATACTCGTCGCTTTAAGCAAAGGTAGAAGTCTGTGAAACAGAACTCCCTGAAAGGATGGTTCAAGAGCGGCGCCCCCGGCGTCTGGATCAGCGGTGGCGCGGTGTCCATCGCGGTCATCATGACCATTGGCCTGCTGGCGGTGATCGCCGTGCGCGGTCTGGGTCACTTCTGGCCGGCGGATCTGATCCACGCCAGCTATGACGTACCGGGCCAGGGCCAGCATCTGGTCGTGGGCGAAGTGGTGCAGAAAGAAGAAGTGCCGCGCGCCCGTCTGAAGAGCGCCGGCCTGCCGGTGCCGGACGAAGGTCCGGAATTCATGACCCGCGAGCTGATCAAGGTCGGCAACCGTGACCTGAACGGCAACGACTTCACCTGGATCGTCGGCGAGTGGCTGACCGACCAGAAGAATCCGCCGGAGCTGATGGCGCTGGAGCGTCGTGAGTGGGGCAACTTCTACGGCTACCTGGTCAACGTCAAACAGGACGGCAAGGTGATCGCCGAAGGCGAAGCCGCCTGGCCTGAGCTGCAAGCGCGGATCAACCGCGTGAACGGCCTCGCCGCGCAGCTCAAGTCGCTGGAAAAAACCGACATCGGCGCAATCAACGCCGGCCTCGAGCGCATCCGTCTGCACGGTCGCAAGCTGGAGCTGGAAGGCAAGCTCGACGCCACCGCGCAAGCGGACATGGAATCCGAGCGCGCCGAGCTGAACGCCCGCTATCAGGACATCGAAGCCCGTCTGGCCGACCTTCACGCGCAGTTCAACCGTGACGCTTTGACCGCTCGTGATGCCAACGGCAAGGAAATCGAAATCGGCCTGGGCAAAGTGGTTCACGCCTACCAGCCGAACGCGATGGGGACGTTCACCAAAATCGGTTTCTACTTCAGCAAGGTCTGGGAATTCCTGTCCGACGACCCGCGTGAAGCGAACACCGAAGGCGGGATTTTCCCGGCGATCTTCGGCACCGTGATGATGACCCTGATCATGGCGATGATCGTGACCCCGTTCGGCGTGCTGGCGGCGGTGTACCTGCGTGAATACGCCAAGCAGAACACCCTGACCCGGGTGATCCGGATCGCGGTGAACAACCTGGCGGGTGTTCCGGCGATTGTTTACGGCGTGTTCGGTCTGGGCTTCTTCGTCTACGTGCTCGGTGGCTCGCTCGACCGTCTGTTCTTCCCTGAAGCGCTGCCGGCACCGACCTTCGGTACACCGGGTCTGCTCTGGGCTTCGTTGACCCTGGCGCTGCTGGCGGTGCCGGTGGTGATCGTGGCCACCGAGGAAGGTCTGGCGCGTATCCCGCGCACCGTGCGCGAAGGCTCGCTGGCCCTCGGCGCGACCAAGGCTGAAACCCTGTGGAAGATCGTTCTGCCGATGGCCAGTCCGGCGATGATGACCGGCATGATCCTCGCCGTGGCTCGCGCCGCCGGTGAAGTGGCGCCGCTGATGCTGGTAGGTGTGGTGAAACTGGCGCCGTCGCTGCCGGTGGACGGCAACTACCCGTACCTGCACCTGGATCAGAAGATCATGCACCTGGGCTTCCACATCTATGACGTTGGCTTCCAGAGCCCGAACGTCGAGGCCGCGCGGCCGCTGGTGTATGCCACGGCGCTGCTGCTGGTGCTGGTGATCGCCACCCTGAACCTGTCGGCGGTGTACATCCGTAACCACCTGCGCGAGAAGTACAAAGCATTGGATAGCTGATTTCCTGTGGGAGCGGGCTTGCTCGCGAAAGCGGTGGGTCAGGCAGCATTGATGTTGAATGGGCCGACCTCTTCGCGAGCAAGCCCGCTCCCACACTAGATTGCGTACAGCCGCACCAAGCGGCAAACCGAACCGAATTTGTTAGCACAGGGGATCTCCCATGCAGCACGAAACACATACCCACGGCATCAACATGTCTGCCCTGGGCCGCGACAAGCAGAGCCTGAACCTCGAGCAGGAAACCGTGGCCATCGAAGTGCCGGGCCTGAGCCTCTACTACGGCGAGAAACAGGCGCTGTTCGACGTCAGCATGAACATCCCGAAACAGCGCGTGACCGCCTTCATCGGCCCGTCCGGCTGCGGCAAGTCCACGCTGCTGCGTACCTTCAACCGCATGAACGACCTGGTGGACGGCTGCCGCGTCGAAGGCGCGATCAACCTGTACGGCAACAACATCTACCGCAAGGGCGAAGACGTGGCCGAGCTGCGTCGCCGGGTCGGCATGGTGTTCCAGAAGCCTAACCCGTTCCCGAAGACCATCTACGAAAACGTGGTCTACGGCCTGCGCATCCAGGGCATCAACAAGAAGCGCATCCTCGACGAAGCCGTCGAGTGGGCGTTGAAAGGCGCGGCCCTGTGGGACGAAGTGAAAGACCGTCTGCATGACTCGGCCCTCGGCCTGTCCGGTGGACAGCAACAGCGTCTGGTGATCGCCCGTACCATCGCCGTGGAACCGGAAGTGCTGCTGCTCGACGAACCGTGCTCGGCACTCGACCCGATCTCGACCCTGAAAGTCGAAGAGTTGATCTACGAGCTCAAATCCAAGTTCACCATCGTCATCGTGACCCACAACATGCAGCAGGCGGCGCGGGTGTCCGACTACACGGCGTTCATGTACATGGGCAAACTGGTGGAATTCGGCGACACCGATACCCTGTTCACCAATCCGGCCAAGAAGCAGACCGAAGACTACATCACCGGTCGTTACGGCTGACAGTTGCGGGTTATTCACAGAATTGACGCTGCGGCCCGCCGCACCTTACCGGACGCTCCAAGGACGCCAACATGATTAGTAAAGAAGGCCTTACCCATCACATTTCCGCGCAGTTCAACGCCGAACTGGAAGAAGTGCGCAGCCACCTGCTGGCCATGGGCGGGCTGGTCGAGAAACAGGTCAACGACGCGGTCACCGCGCTGATCGAGGCCGACTCGGGCCTGGCCCAGCAAGTGCGCGAGATCGACGACCAGATCAACCAGATGGAACGCAATATCGACGAAGAATGCCTGCGCATTCTGGCCCGTCGTCAGCCGGCGGCGTCCGACCTGCGTCTGATCATCAGCATCTCCAAATCGGTGATCGACCTTGAGCGCATCGGCGACGAAGCGACCAAGATCGCCCGGCGTGCGATCCAGCTATGCGAAGAAGGCGAAGCGCCGCGCGGTTACGTCGAGGTTCGCCACATCGGCGACCAGGTGCGCAACATGGTCCGCGATGCGCTGGACGCCTTTGCCCGCTTCGACGCCGACCTGGCGCTGTCGGTGGCGCAATACGACAAGATCATCGACCGCGAATACAAGACCGCCCTGCGTGAGCTGGCGACCTACATGATGGAAGACCCGCGCTCTATCTCGCGTGTCTTGAGCATTATCTGGGTCCTGCGTTCGCTGGAACGGATCGGCGACCACGCCCGTAACATCTCCGAGCTGGTGATTTATCTGGTGCGCGGCACCGATGTGCGGCACATGGGCCTCAAGCGCATGAAGGAAGAAGTTGAAGGGACAAGTGGCGAAACCGCTAATGTTCCGGGCGATGCTGACGATAAGTAAGATTGCCTGAGAAAAGCGCCCGGCCCTTTGGCCGGGCGTTTTTGTTTCTGCTTTTCATAGGCAGAACCGAAATAAAAAGCAGCACCCGCGAACGAAAAGTCCCGGCGTGACTGAAGAGTTTTGGCAATGTGCCATCAGCCAGCGTTATGCTTGCCGGGATTTTAATAGGGGTGTTGGATGAGCAAGATCAGTGTGTTGGTCGTGGACGATGCATCGTTCATTCGTGACCTGGTGAAAAAGTGCCTGCGTAATTACTTCCCGGGGATCCGCACCGAGGACGCCATCAACGGCAAGAAGGCCCAGGCCATGCTGGCCAAGGAAGCCTTCGACCTGGTGCTGTGCGACTGGGAAATGCCGGAAATGTCCGGTCTCGAACTGCTGACCTGGTGCCGTGAGCAGGACAACCTCAAGACCATGCCGTTCATCATGGTCACCAGCCGGGGCGACAAGGAAAACGTCGTGCAGGCGATCCAAGCCGGTGTTACCGGTTACGTCAGCAAGCCGTTCACCAACGAGCAACTGCTGACCAAGGTCAAGCAGGCTCTGAACAAGGTCGGCAAGCTCGACACTCTGATGAACAGCGCTCCAACCAAGATGAACTCGGCGTTCGGCAACGACTCCCTGAGCGCGTTGACCGGCGGCAAGGCTGCCGTGGTCGGTTCCGCTCCGGCTGCTGCTGCGGCCAACCCGTTTGCCAAGCCTGCCGCTGCAGCCCCGGCACCTGCCGCCGCGCCACAGCGTGGCCTGCTCAACAGCCCGCCGGTGAAGGCTCCTGCAGCCTCAAGCGCTCCGGCCGGCGGTCGCGGTCAGGGCCAACTGCGCCTCCCTAGCGGCACTCAGCAATGCGTGATCAAGGCCCTGAGCATCAAGGAAGCGCTGCTGGTGGTGAAACGCACCGACACCCTGCCGCAGATCCTCGACAGCGCCGTGCTCGATCTGGAGCAGGGCGACAACGCCGAAATCGCCCGTCTCAACGGCTATCTGCACGCCGTCGTCGCCCACGAGCCGAAACCCGACAGCGACTGGCTGCAACTGACCTTCCGCTTCGTCGACCAGGACGCGCAGAAGCTCGACTACATCTCCCGCCTGATCGCCCGCGGCACGGCGCAGAAGCACTTCGTTCCGGGCGCATAATCTTCGTCGCCAGACATTGATCGTTCCCACGCTCCGTGTGGGAATGCCTCAAGGGACGCTCCGCGTCCCCCCACGCAAAGCGTGGGGACGATCATTCACGCCATTTTGAAACATCTGTCGACTAGCCTGGTCTGCTTCAGCTGCTAGGCTCATTCCCAGGCCTTACTCGACAGAACTTTTGCCCATGCCCCTGCGCCTGCTGTTTTTCTGTGGTCTGTTCATGGCCTCCACCTCGACGGTGGCCATGACGATCTACAAGTCCACCGATGCCAACGGAGTGGTTTCGTACAGCGACCGTCCGAGCAAAGGCTCCCAGGTGTTCGTGTTTCAGGATCGGATGGTCGAGCGCCTCGAGCGCCAGGTCTATCTCGACATCAAGAAACAGAAGGGCGCGGACGTGGTGTTCGTGCGCAACGACCTGTATGCGCCGGTCGAGGTTGCCCTGGCGTTTACCGGGATGAGCAACGTGCGCGGCGCACCGGCGCAAACGATTCGCCGGGTGCTGCCGGCGCGCAGCAATACGCGGCTGGCGTTGCTGACGCCGGTATCCGGTGGCAAACCGCTGGTGTACACGCCGATGTTCCAGTATTCCCTCGGCGACCCGGCTGGCGCGGCTCAGGGCTATCGCTATCCGTTTCCATGGCGTGGCGGGCCGTTCCGCCTCAGCCAGGGCGCCAATGGCGATTACAGCCACTTCGGGCCGAAGAACAAATATGCGATGGACATCGCCATGCCGGTCGGCACGCCGATCATCGCGGCGCGCGCCGGGGTGGTGGTGAAGACCGAGAATTCCCAGAACGGGCGCGGCACCGATCCGTCCGGCAACTTCGTGCGGATCCTGCACGACGACGGCACGATGGGCGTGTACCTGCATCTCAAACAAGGGTCGGTGAGTGTGCGCGAGGGGCAGCGAGTGGCGGTGGGCAGTCCGCTGGCGCTGTCCGGCAACACCGGCAACAGCAGCGGCCCGCACCTGCACTTTGTGGTGCAGCGCAATACCGGGATGGGGCTGGTGTCGATTCCGTATCAGTTCAACCAGCCGCTGGGGGCGTTGCCCAACTTTGCGCTGGGCAAGCAGTAAACCCCGTCAGTCGAGCATCAGCACCTTGGCCAGAATGATCTTCGGACCTTTCATCTTCTTGATGATGATCCGCAGGCCTTCGACTTCCAGCACTTCTTCCTCTTCCGGCACCCGTTTCAGGGTTTCGTAGATCAGCCCGGCGAGGGTTTCGGCTTCGATGTGATCCAGGTCGATCCCCAGCAGGCGCTCGACCTTGAACAGCGGCGTATCGCCCCGCACCAGCAACTTGCCCGGCTGGTAGGCTAGGATGCCGCGCTCGGCCTTGCGGTGTTCGTCCTGGATGTCGCCGACCAGCACTTCCAGCACGTCTTCCATGGTCAGGTAGCCGATGATGTTGCCGTCGGCCTCTTCGACCACAGCGAAGTGCGAGCCGCCCTTGCGGAACTGTTCCAGCAGCTGCGACAGCGGCATGTGCCGCGACACGCGTTCCAGCGGGCGCGTCAGTTCGGCGAGGTTGAACGACTCGGGAATGTGATCCAGCGCCGCCAGCTCCAGCAGCAGATCCTTGATGTGCAGCAGGCCGACGAACTCCTTGCGCTCGCTGTCGTACACCGGATAACGGCTGAACTTGTGGCGGCGGAACATCGCCAGGATTTCTTTCAGCGGGGCGTTGAACTCGAGGGTAATCAGGTCTTCCCGGGAGTTGGCCCAGTCGACCACTTCCAATTCGCCCATTTCCACCGCCGAGGCCAGCACGCGCATGCCCTGGTCGCTCGGGTCCTGGCCACGGCTGGAGTGCAGGATCAGTTTCAGTTCTTCGCGGCTGTAATGGTGCTCGTGATGCGGGCCGGGCTCACCTTGCCCCGCAATGCGCAGGATGGTGTTGGCGCTGGCGTTGAGCAGGTAGATCGCCGGGTACATGGCCCAGTAGAACAGGTACAGCGGCACCGCCGTCCACAGCGACAGCAGCTCGGGTTTGCGGATCGCCCAGGATTTGGGTGCGAGCTCGCCGACCACGATGTGCAGGTACGAAATGATGAAGAACGCGGTGAAGAACGAGATGCCTTTGACGACTTCCGCCGACTGCACGCCGACCGCGCTCAGCAGCGGCTCGAGAATGTGCGCGAACGCCGGCTCGCCGACCCAGCCCAGGCCCAGGGAGGCGAGGGTGATACCGAGCTGGCACGCCGAGAGGTAAGCATCGAGCTGGCTGTGCACCGTGCGCAGGATGTGCCCCCGCCAGCCGTGCTGCTCAGCGATGGCTTCGACTCGGGTCGAGCGCAGTTTGACCATGGCGAATTCCGCCGCAACGAAGAAGCCGTTGAGCAGAACCAGGATCAGAGCGAAAAGAATCATGCCGAAATCGGCGAATATTGTTGCGAGGGACAAGCCAGGGGAAGGGTCCATGATGGAGTTTTGCGGGTTCCGTGTGATTCGAAAGAAAGAAAAATCCGCACCTGAAAGGCAGGCGCAAGTCAGCCAATGTAGCGGCTGACCTGGCGATTGCCTAGTCCGGCATTACTCAGCGGCGCTGATGACCCGTGCCTGAGCGACCTGGGCCGGGGCGAAATGGCAGGTGAAGGTGCTGCCATGACCGGGCACGCTGCTGATTTCCATCCGGGCGCGATGGCGCAGCAGCACGTGTTTGACGATGGCCAGGCCCAGGCCCGTGCCGCCGGTGTTGGAGTTGCGGCTGGAGTCGACGCGGTAGAAGCGTTCGGTCAGGCGCGGCAGGTGTTTGCTGTCGATGCCGATCCCGGAATCCTGCACGCTCAGATGCGCGCCCTGATCGTCGCCCCACCAGCGGATGCGGATATTGCCCTCGGCCGGGGTGTATTTGACGGCGTTGAACACCAGATTGGAAAACGCACTGCGCAATTCCGCCTCGCTGCCCTTGAGCAGGATGCTGGTATCGGCTTCCAGGGTGATGCGCTGATTCTTTGAGCCTGACAACTGCTGCGCATCGCTCTTGATCGACTGCAGCAGGGTGTCGATGTGCACGGGCTGGTTGTCCGACGGGTAATCGGTGGCTTCCAGTTTGGCCAGCAGCAGCAAGTCGTTGAGCAGGGTCTGCATGCGTCCGCCCTGTTGCTGCATCTGCTGCAGGGCGCGGCTCCAGCGCGGGTTCACTTCCTCGACGTTGTCGAGCAGGGTTTCCAGGTAGCCGCAGATCACCGTCAGCGGGGTGCGCAGCTCGTGGGAGACGTTGGCGATGAAGTCCTTGCGCATCTGTTCCAGCTGATGGATGCGGGTGACGTCGCGGACCAGCATCAAGTGTTCGTTGTTGCCGTACCGCGTGAGGTACAGCTGGATGCGTACGCGATCATTGGTCGGTGAGGGGATTTCCAGCGGTTCGGCGTAGCTTTCCTGCTCGAAGTATTCCTTGAAGCGCGGATGGCGAACCAGATTGGTCACCGGTTGGCCGCTGTCCTGCGGGGTTTTCAAGCCGAGCAGGGTTTCGGCGGCGCGGTTCCACCATTCCAGGTTGCCGTCGCTGTCGAGCATGATCACCGCGTCTTTCAGCGCGGCGGTGGACTCCTGAACGCGGTCGATCACCGCTTGCAGGCGTCCGCGTACCCGTTGGTCGCGGCGTTGCAGGTGGTAGATGCTGTCGAACACCTCGCCCCACAGGCCGTAGCCGTCGGGCGGTGCTTCATCGGGTTGGTGCAGGCGCAGCCATTCGTGCAGGCGCAGCAGTTGCTTGAGCGTCCAGGCCAGGTACAGGCCCAGGCCCGCCGCCAGGCTCCAGCCGTAGTAGCCGGTGATCAGGCCGATCACCAGGCAGCCGGTGACCAGCAACAGCATGTGGCGAATCAGGGTGCCATGCCAGTTTTGGTTCACGGAAAATGCGGTCCTTGTCTACGGTGAGGGCGCTCGGCTCAGGCCTTGGTGGAGAACCGGTAGCCGGTGCCGCGCACGGTTTGTACCAGATTTTCGTAGGCATCGCCGAGGGCCTTGCGCAGGCGCCGGATGTGCACGTCGACGGTGCGCTCTTCAACATAGACGTTGCCGCCCCAGACCTGATCCAGCAACTGGCCACGGGTGTAGGCGCGCTCCTGGTGGGTCATGAAGAATTGCAGCAGACGGTATTCGGTCGGGCCCATCTCGGCCGGGCGGCCGTCGATGGTCACGCGATGGCTGATCGGGTCGAGCAGCAGGCCGCCGACTTCGATCGGCGCTTCGCCATCGGTCGGGCCGGCGCGACGCAGCACAGCCTTGAGGCGTGCGACCAGTTCGCGTGGGGAAAACGGTTTGGTGATGTAGTCGTCGGCGCCGACTTCCAGACCCTGGATCTTGTTGTCCTCTTCGCCCTTGGCGGTGAGCATGATGATCGGGATGTCCCCGGTCAGCTCGTCACGCTTGAGGCGGCGGGCCAGCTCGATGCCGGAGGTGCCGGGCAGCATCCAGTCGAGCAGGATCAGGTCCGGCTTGCGGTCGACGATGATGGCGTGGGCCTGCTGCGAGTTCTCTGCCTCGAGGCAGTCATAGCCGGCCATTTCCAACGCAACGGCGATCATTTCGCGAATGGGCGCTTCGTCGTCGACGATCAGAATGCTCCTGCCAACCATGCCTTAATCCTCTTGTCATTTAACTGTCTTGCGCCGCATTAGATAACGGAATTATTGCAGTCGTGTGACAGTATTTTAGTCCGGCGGCGATTGTGCGAATCCTGAACTAAGCTCTAAGTCCGAATCCTGACAACCACAAGAGAAGGTTTCCATGACTCAAATGACTGCTTCCTTTAAGGCTTTGCTGATGGCTGCCGCCCTGACCTTGCCTGGACTGGCGATGGCGGCCGAGCCGGCCATGATGAAAGACGGCATGATGGTCGACCACAAGGGCATGACGCTTTACACGTTCGACAAGGACAGTGGCGGCAAGTCGATGTGCAACGGCGACTGCGCCAAGAACTGGCCGCCGTTGATGGCGCCGGCAGATGCCAAGGCTGAAGGTAAATGGACAGTCATCAAACGCGATGACGGCATGATGCAGTACGCCTACGACGGCAAGCCGCTGTACACCTTCGTGAAAGATGCCAAGCCGGGCGATATGACCGGCGACAAGATGAAGGACGTGTGGCACGTGGTTCACGAGCACAAATAAACGCAAATCCCCTGTGGGAGCGGGCTTGCTCGCGAAGGCGTCTTTTCAGTCAGCCTATGTGGCAACTGACCCAACGCTTTCGCGAGCAAGCTCGCTCCCACAGGTTTTGTGTTTCAGCGTAACGCGTAATCCAGCACGATCCCGATGAAAATCGCCAGCCCGGCCCAGTGGTTGTGCAGGAACGCCTTGAAGCAACGCATCCGGTCCCGGTCCCGGGTGTACCAGAATTCCCAGGCGTAGCACCCGGCGGCTACCAGCAGGCCGAGGTGGAACCAGATTCCCAGCTCGAATTTCGACCCCGCCAGCACCAGACAGCCCAGCGACAGCGCTTGCAAGGTCAGGATGATCACCCGGTCTGCATCGCCGAACAGGATCGCCGTGGATTTCACGCCGATCTTCAGGTCATCGTCGCGGTCGGTCATCGCGTAATAAGTGTCGTAGCCCACCGTCCACAGCAGATTGGCGATCCACAGCAGCCAGGCGGTGGCCGGCAGCTCACCGGTTTCGGCGGTGAACGCCATCGGCATGCCCCAGGAAAACGCCGCGCCCAGCACCACTTGCGGGTAGTAGGTGTAGCGCTTCATGAACGGATAAGTGAACGCCAGCGCCAGACCGCCCAGCGACAGCCAGATGGTCGCGGCGTTGGTGCACAGCACCAGCAGGAAACTCACGCCCATCAGCAGCGCGAAAAACACCAGCGCTTCTTTCGAGCTGATCCTGCCGGCAGCAATAGGTCGCTGCGCAGTGCGTTTGACGTGGCCGTCGACCTTGCGGTCGGCCCAGTCATTGATCACGCAACCCCCGGCGCGGGTCAGGATCACGCCGAGGACGAAAATCACGATGTTGGCCAGCGATGGCGAGCCTTTACCGGCAATCCACAGGGCCCAGAGCGTCGGCCACAGCAGCAGGTAAATGCCGATCGGCTTGTCCATCCGCGTCAGCTGGATGAAGTCCCAGGCGCGCGGGTTCAAGCGATTCAGGGATTTGAGCAGGCTTTGGTACATCAGCAGTTCTCCGGACGGGCGCGGACAGCTTCCCACAGCGCAGGCAGGAAAATCTCCGCCACCAGTACGCTCAAGGCGCCACGGTCGAACCGCGAGCGCCGTCCCCACAGGCCGGCAGCCTGGGAGCCTTCCGGCAACCAGTGTTTCGGGTAATGGCAGACTTCGATGGCGCGACGCTGGAAGGCGTGATCGCAAAACAGCAGTTCGCCCAGCGAGCGGCTGCCCAGTTCATCCATGTGCAAGCCGTCGCCCTGCAAGGCACTGCGCGACGCCACGCTGCGGGCGAACACCCAGGCCTCGCCATGCCCGCGCAGATACACCTCGCGCACCCAGCCCTCGCTGCCTTCGGCCAGGTCCAGCGCGGCGCATTCGTCGTCGCGCAGGGTCTGCCAGCCTTCGAACAGCGGCGTCACGCTGAAGCCGTCATCGGACAGGCGCGTCAGCCGGCGGGTCAGGGAGCCTTCATCGAACAGCCAGTCGAGCGTGGATGTGTCGGGGAGGGGTGTCAGTTCGCTTTGCGGGCGCCACAGCGGAGCGTTTGTGTGTTGCACAATGAGTCATTATTGGCAGCAAATGAGGCGGCGAGCTTACCATGGCGAGCCGCGAGTTTGATTGATCCGGGTCGCCGCTGCGCCGAACAGGCTTGCATCTGCCCGGCCCGATCAGTACAAAACGCCCTGAGCCGGACGGCAACGCTGCACCATCGACCGTCCGCGCCGGCTAAAGCCTGAACCCTGAGGAAGTACCTGAATGAAAAAGTGGCAATGTGTGGTCTGCGGCCTGATCTACAACGAAGCCGACGGCTGGCCGGATGACGGCATTGCGCCGGGCACCCTGTGGCAGGACGTGCCGGAAGACTGGCTGTGCCCGGACTGCGGCGTCGGCAAGATGGACTTCGAAATGATCGAAATCAACTGAGAAAACACTGAGGAGTAGGGCATGAGCGCACCTGTCGTCATCATTGGCACCGGGCTTGCGGGTTACAACCTGGCCCGCGAGTTTCGCAAACTCGATGGCGAAACCCCGTTGCTGCTGATTACCGCCGATGACGGTCGCTCCTACTCCAAGCCGATGCTTTCAACCGGCTTCGGCAAGCACAAGGACGCCGACGGCTTGAGCATGGCCGAGCCGGGCGCGATGGCCGAGCAGTTGAAGGCCGAGATCCGCACCCATACCCGCATCAGCGGCATCGATCCGGGCCACAAGCGGCTGTGGATCGGCGAGGAAGCGGTGAGCTATCGCGACCTGATCCTCGCCTGGGGCGCGGAAACCGTGCGTGTGCCGATCGAAGGCGACGGCGGGGATCTGGTGTTCCCGATCAACGATCTCGAAGACTACGCGCGCTTTCGCGCGGCGGCCGCCGGCAAGCGTCGGGTGCTGTTGCTCGGTGCCGGGCTGATCGGCTGCGAGTTCGCCAATGACCTGATTCTCGGTGGCTACGAGGTGCAACTGGTTGCACCGTGCGAGCAGGTGATGCCGACCCTGCTGCATCCCGCTGCGGCGGCTGCGGTGCAGGCCGGGCTGGAAAGTCTCGGCGCGCGTTTCCACCTCGGCCCGGTGCTGACCCGCCTGCAAAAAGTCGCTGACGGACTGGAAGCGCACCTGTCCGACGGTCAGGTTGTCCCGTGCGATGTGGTGGTTTCGGCCATCGGCCTGCGCCCGCGGATCGATCTGGCGGCGGCTGCCGGCATCCAGACCAATCGCGGCGTGGTGGTCGACCGTCATCTGCAAACCTCTCACGCCAACATTTACGCCCTAGGCGACTGCGCCGAGGTCGACGGGCTGAATCTTCTGTACGTCATGCCCCTCATGAGTTGTGCGCGAGCGCTGGCACAGACCCTGGCCGGCAACCCGACCATGGTGAACTACGGACCGATGCCGATCACCGTAAAAACCCCGGTCTGCCCGCTGGTGGTTTCCCCGCCGCCACGGGGCCGCGAAGGCGTCTGGACGGTCGAAGGGCAGGGCGCTGACATCAAGGTGCTGTGCCACGACGCCGAAGGGCAATTGCTCGGTTATGCCCTGACCGGCACGGCGGTGATGGAAAAACTTGCGCTGAACAAACAGCTTCCGGCCTTGCTGGCGTAAATACCGGTCGTTCTGTCGGAATCACCCCGCTTTTGCCCCCACAAAGGTCGCGGGGAGACTGGCGCCGCCCTTATCCGCGTGCCATCCTCACTCCCGTCTGCCGCAGAGTAGAGCCTGCGGCGCCTTGGGCGCTGTTCCAACGAGAACAGCACGGACATAACAACAAAAAACCGTCAAAGGGGCTTCACTAATGCGTAAACCAGAACTCGCCGCTGCAATCGCTGAAAAAGCGGATCTGACCAAAGAGCAGGCCAACCGCGTTCTCAACGCCGTTCTCGAAGAAATCACCGGCGCCCTGCACCGCAAGGACAGCGTCACGTTGGTGGGCTTCGGCACCTTCCTGCAACGCCACCGCGGTGCCCGCACCGGCAAAAACCCGCAGACCGGTGAACCGGTGAAGATCAAGGCCAGCAACACCGTTGCGTTCAAGCCAGGCAAATCGTTGAAAGACAGCGTCAATCCATAATGGCGGTAAACGCCCGGTCAGCCGGGCGCGCTGCATGAAAAATGGGCATACCGATTGCGGTCGGATGCCCATTTTTTGTGCTCGATGATTTCGTCCGGATCAGCCATAGGTAGCCAATACCATCCTGGCAAACTCTTTCTTGCTTGCCTGAGGTCCATACTGTTTCAGGTAATCGCGCCATTCAGACTCCAATATGGGACCTTCATGAACGCCGTCAGTTGCCAGATGCGCTGCAGCATCATCTATCAAGGCCTGGGTGTAGTGTTTCGACGGACCGTCGTCACTGGCCTCTGAGGTTGTAATGATCGGCCTGACCGTTGTGTAGAGAAAACCAATCCCAGTCAGCATTGAGAATTCGAGGGGACCGCCGTTTACTGCGCATCCAAACCCAACACAGCCTTCAGCTCGAACGGAGATATTTACCGCGAGAGTTACCACGACAACCCAACAATATTTGCGGAGAAGTCCTGATCTATCATGGAGTCGATCTGTCATGAATGCGGTGCCTTTTCTTGCTACGGTTAAATAGTACAAAGCTTCTTAATCTGGATGGCATCTAGCTTGTCGAGGTATCGATGACATGACGACGAAGGCTCTTGCGGGCTTCACCAACTGTTATATGGGATACCGTATTTTTCGATGTAGGCCTTGGATTCCTCATGGAGCTGTCGATGTCTTCCGTTGGACCTCCCATCGTAGGGGCCTTTGGGGTTGATCGTGGCCTGGACTCGCATGATTTCAGTTGACCGAAGACACTGGCCGCCCAGCCAGACCTTGGCGATGCCGCCGGGCACAAGGCCAATGATCACCATGTTTCGGTAATCCGTGATCCATTTGCCGTCTGCCCCACAGAAAGCTTTTTCACTCTTGAGCATAACTTGGCGCGCCGACTCCGGAATCTCTATGTAGGCTTCGTAGGTTTGCGGCTCGGCCATGGATTGCCAGCGCACGTAGACCAGACGTGGCAGTGCGGCGCCCGTGACATATCGGCCTTTGCCTACGGGATGTTCCGGCCACCCAATTGGTTTCCCCCGGAACTTGGTGGGTACACCTTTACTGAGTGGCCGAGGGTAGGAAATGGCCGGAATTCCAAAGGCTGCGCCTCGAAACACGCGCTTGTTGACGTCCACAACGTCGGCAGTTTCGATCCAGACCTCCATGTAATCGGGAGCAAAAAATCTGAGCATCCAGCCGTCGTAAGGCAGTGATTTTCTGTCGGCGAACGCGCAGCCGCCCAGCAAAACAGCCAATGTCAGAGCGAAGACAATCTTGAGCATGTACGAGTTCTCACGCATTGGGGTGCACCACACGAGCGGACTTGTCGGCGGGGCGATTGATAAACAGGATGTTCAGCCCGGTTTCGTTGAATCCCTTCGCAGCATTCCAGTTGGATGACAGATGAATGTAGCGTTGCGCGAGTAGCGCTTGCTCGTTCAGGTTCAGATCGATACTGCGGGTTTCGCCCAACGCATAAGTCATCAGTTTCTTAGCGATACTCTTGAGTTCTTCTGGTAGCACGTATTTCTGATCTTCTTCATCAATTGTCTGGAACTCGACCCCGTGCCTGGTCGCCAACTCCCGCATGATTCGCAGGTAAATCAGGGACAGGTCATTGCGCACGACTCGTTCGCTGTAGACCGCTGCATAGACATTTTTTGATTTGCGCCGATCACCCTTGACGTTGCTGGCCGTTTCCACCGCCCAGGTTTTGACTTGAAGCGTCAGTCCATAGAAATGCAGTTGGTCCTGAAGCCTGCCGAGCTCTTGCTCAGCCAATCGATAAGCGTTGGTCGAAGACGAAGGGGTATTGAAGTCCACGTCGCGACTACAGCGCGGCTTGCTAAGCAGTACCCGTTCGACAAGATTCGGTAAGTATCCGCCGCCCAGGTCGGAATGGACGCCCGGCAACACAATGTCGGCGTTTCCGGCGCTGTTAAGCGAAAAGTTGTGGCGGCGTTCGTCCCGCGCAACCAGGTGCACGACTTTCTTCGCAATGTCCGGCGCCAGATACAGGTTGACTCCGGGATTGTTGGCGTCATGGACGCTGAAGTCGCCGTCAGCCATGCTGCCTATGGCGGCAGCTGTGTCGAAGATGCCTATAAAGTTGATGCTGACATCAGTGTTTTCCCGCCAAGAAAAGCTTTCAGGGAAGAGTGGCGAGTCCGCCGGCAATAGCTGCGCCAGCGGGTTTTGATCGCCTTTCATCACTTCATTGGCGAAGTGTCTCGCGGCAGCGGCGCCGCGGCTGAAGCCGAAGATATCGAACTCAACTGACTCAACCTTACGGGTCGGGTTTGCCAACTCGAAAAGTCGAATTCCTTTAAAGATGCTAGTTGGGCTTTGTTCAACCTTCGCCAATACACCTTGTGCACCTGTGCCGGTCATTTGCGAGAAAACCGAGTCGTCCTCATTACCACTTGTACCGATGCCATCAAGGTAGACCGGGATGTATCCAATCTTTTCTCCCTCTGTCAGTTGCCGGTTTTGGTCATCGCGATACAACCCATACAACTTCGCCACATTGCTCGCATCATTCCCATAACTGTTATCCGGCACATTGCCCTGTCCGTCATAACCATGCATCTGGCAGAACTGTCGAATGTCCTCGGCTTCCTCCTCAAGATTCACATCCCGCGCATAGCAGCCTTTCACCTGTTCGCTGTTGAACAGATTGTTCCCCGTCCCATCGAAAAACACGCCGATCCGCAAGGTGATGCCAGCAGGTAACTCGTCTTCCAGTTCGACCTCTTCCTCCTCTTCTTCGAGTTCTCCTTCCTCCGCTGCTTGAGTGGAAGCAGTTGCTGGTCCTGCGGCCAAGGCACCCGCCATCGCGGCTTCTGGATGATCAGCGGCTCCGCTGGCGGACGTCTTTCCACTCGCCACCATCTCGGTACTGCTGAAGATCCCGCCGCTGTCGATCACGATGTGGTGACTGCCCGCCTTCAGCGTGATGCTGGCGCCGGCATCCAGCACTACGCTGGCGCCGGCCTTGATCTGCACCTGCTGGCCCGCCTCGACGGTGATGATTTTCCCGGCCGTCGTCTGGCTACTGCCCTGGATGCTTTCCCAACGATCACGCCCGACCGCCAGCCGGCTGTCATGGAGAACCTGCCGCTCCATGTCGCGCTGGGCGCGCAGGTAAACCAGTTCCTGACCGGCGCGATCTTCAAGCGTCAGTTCGTTGTAGCCACCCGTGTCAGGCGAGCTGCGACTGCGCAGCACGGTTCGGGTCTTGTGCTCGGGAAGCTTGTACGGCGCGGGGGTTATCTTGTTGATCACGCAGCCGGTAATCAGCGGCTTGTCGGGATCACCTTCCTCGAAGGTCACCACCACTTCCATCCCGATGCGAGGGAGGATGACGGCACCGAAACCGTTACCGGCCCAGCTCGACGCCACCCGCACCCAGCAACTGCTGCGCTCACTGTTGAATTCGGCGCGGTCCCAGTGGAATTCGACTTTTACGCGGCCGAACTCATCGCAGTAGATCTCTTCCCCTTTGGGGCCGGTTACTCGAGCGGTCTGGCTGACCAGCGGTGACCGGCGTGCGGGCAGTGGCGGGCGGAACACTACTTCGGCAGGAATCGCGCGGAAGGTGTTGCGATAGCCTTGGGTAAAACCGTCCGCCGATTGAGTTTCGCTGCTGGCCGACTCCTCCAGAACTTGCGGCTGCCGTCCGGTGTGGGTGACACCGAGCAGCAGCCACAGACCGTTGTATTTCTGGCGAGGGTGTTCGGTCAGTTCAAGCAGATGGCCACAGCGCAGGGTCGGTTGGTTGCTTTGACCCTCGGCCATTTCATAGTCGGCGCGATGGCGTTCCAGAGCCTGACGGGCCAGCTGCTTGCCACGCTTTTCGTTCTCCAGCAGCAGCGGGTATCGGTAGTCCTCAAGTGTCGGCGTGAATTCAGCGCTGAAGCGGCTTTCGAGTAAAAGCGTCGGTCGCCTCAGGTCGTAGTCGCGTCGCGTGACCCGGCTTGTCCGAGCGGCGGCGCGCAAGGAAAACCTGCTGACCACCGTATATTCCGGGACCATCCCGCTATCCCGGCGATAGGGTGTGGCGCGCAAAGTCGGGAGGAACACCGCGTCATCGGTGAACACCAGCAAATGGCCTTGCGCGGAGTGCTGGTGATGCCAGGCGATGCCCTCCTCGGCACACAAGCGCTGAATGAACTCGAAATCACTTTCGCCGTATTGGGTGCAGTACTCCCGTGCCGCGAGGGGCTGGACATGAAAGGTGAACGCATCGGCGAGGATGCCGTGTCGCTTGAGCGTTTGCGTGATGATCTGCGGGACAGTCTGCTCCTGGTAAATCCGTTGATCGTGACTGAACTGCAAATAGTGGAGGCTCGGCACCAGTGTCAGGCGATAGCGGGTCAGGCGTTTTTCCGACTCACCCGCCAACACATCTTCGATGCGCCCGTGAATGCCTTCGCCGTTGAGGCCGAACTGCAGGAAGGCAGGCTGACTGAGCAAGCCTTCCATATCGAAGTCGGCGTCTTCACTGACCAGTTCGATGTGGAGGGAGTAAAGGGTACTGATGGTCTCGGTGCCTTCGAAGGCCAGCACCTTGAAATCGTTGCGAACGGCAGGAATCAGCAACGCAAAGTGCGCAGAACTGACAGCTCCAGGCATACGCTTGTCCTTAAGCAGAGAGGGGAAGACGGCGTGATGTCGAAACCCTCCCTGGTCAGCGCACGCGAACATTGGCCGGCACGCTAACAAGGTGTTAAACAGATTTATGTAAGAAGGATCGCTTGTTTAAGTCGGAGCTTTCCGGGTTGTAAAACAAGGTAGAAATTGTGGGAAATGGCTGTGAGAAAGTGACGGCGAATGATTGGAATCCTGCGTAATAGTCTTATGCAGGCAAGGATCCAGGACTATTAAACATATAAATGCCATCAAATTGATGGCACTTTTAATGGTGTCTGTTGTCGCCAGTCATTTGTTAATAAATGGCGGTGTATTTTCGGAAGAGTCCTACTTCAAATTTTTTCGGGGTTTGTCATGCTTTCGCCGCTTACTTGTGGAACGAGCGTGCAGATGTTCTCGATGCCGCGTGCCGGCCGCTCTGGACCAATGCTTTCGGAATGGATACGCGAAAAAGTGAAATATAAAGGGACATCAGGGAAACCCCTGTCACATATAGGGCGATCTCCTACACCGCCCAATGAACAGTTCGTCTTGTTGTTTAAACGGATGCTTGCTAGTGGCCATCATAGTGATTACGATGCGCGCACTTGAAAGAGCAAACACTCAATTGGATGAGTCTTCCGACTGCTCTTCGATACTGTCCCGCGCCGCTGCAACTCCAATAGGCGCACGACCGTAATCCTGATAAAGGCCATGGATGTCCTACTCAAGCAAACTTTCCGCCCATTACCTCGAACTCGCTAAAGTCTCTGTTTCCAAAGAGAATTTTGCGGGCGAAGACGTTCGTTTCTCGAGCGAATTCGAGGCCCTGGAAAGCGAGCTGGCCAAAGCCTCGTCGATGCACGAAAGCGGGCAGATCGACTGGCTGAAAATTCGCGAAAACAGTGAAAACCTCCTGCGTACCCAATCCAAGGATTTACGTGTCGGCGCCTGGCTGACCTGGTCGCTGTACCAGCGTGAATCCTTCCCCGGCCTGCTGGCCGGCCTCGGTTTTCTGCACCATTTGTCGGAAAACCACTGGGCCGAGGTTCACCCGCTCAAACCCCGCACCCGGGCCGCCGCCATCGGCTGGCTGGTGCCGCGTCTTGAGCAGGTCATCACCGAGAACATCGCGATCAAGGAACAGCTGCCGATGTTCCGGCAGTTGTCCGAGCATCTGTCCGGTCTCGACGCCGCCTGCACCGAGCATCTGGGCGATGATGCGCCGCTGCTGCTGCCGCTCTCCCGTCGTCTGAAAACCATGATCCAGCGCGCCGCCGACAACCAGCCGGCACCCGGCGTGGTGGGCGCGGCGGTGGCGCAGGTCAAGCAGGCCGCCAGCCAGTTGCTGGCACCCGGCGCGCCGATCGACAACGAGAAAGAAGCCCACAAGGCCCTGCGCGCGCAGCAGGAAAGCGCCCGCCCGCTGTGCGCCTGGTGGCTCAAGCAGAAAGCCACCGACCTGCGCGCGCTGCGCCTCAACCGCACTTTGCTGTGGATGACGATCGACGCGGTGCCCGAGCGCAATGCCGAGCAGATCACCGTGCTGCGCGGGTTGCCGGTGGACAAGCTCAAGCAGTATCAGGACCGTTTCGATCAGGGCAAATACGCCGACCTGCTGGTGGAACTGGAGGCGAGCCTGGCGAAGGCGCCGTTCTGGTTCGATGGCCAGAGGATGGTCTGGGAATGTCTCCAGAACCTCAACGCCGAGCTGGCCATGCGCGAAGTGGAAATCCACTTCGCGCTTTTGATTCAACGCCTGCCCGGCATCATCGAGCTGCGTTTCCATGACGGCGCGCCGTTCGCCGATCCGTCCACCCGGGCGTGGATCGCCGGCAACGTCATGCCGCACCTGCAAAGCGCCAGCGCGCCGCGCAAGGTCGAGACCGAGAACGCCGAAACCCAGCCGGCCTGGGAAAAGGCCCTCGAAGAAGTCCAGCCGATCCTGCGCAAGGAAGGCCTCAAGCCCGCGGTGCAGATCCTCAAGCAGGGGCTGCAATCGGCGCACGGCGGCCGCGAACGCTTCTTCTGGCAGTTCGCCCTCGCGCGGCTGTGTTTCCTGGCCAAGAAATACGAGCTGGCCAAGAACCAGCTCGAAACCCTCGATCAGACATTACAGGACTCAGGCCTGCACGCCTGGGAGCCCGATCTTGCATTGGAAGTGCTGCACCTGCTGCACAGTTGCTGCGAGTTGTTACCGCAGAACCATGCCGTACGTGAACGCAAGGAAGAGATTTATCGCAGGCTGTGCCACCTCGACCTCGAAGTGGTACTCGAATAGGCCCCAGGGCCACAACCGCAAGGAGAAAAGCCATGGCCAAAGAAGGCTCGGTAGCCCCCAAGGAACGCATCAACGTCACCTTCAAACCCGCCACCGGCGGTGCTCAGGAAGAGATTGAACTGCCGCTGAAGCTGCTGGCAATCGGTGACTACACCCACCGCAAGGACGATCGCAAGATCGAGGATCGCAAGCCGATCAGCATCGACAAGATGACCTTCGACGAAGTGCTGGCCAAGCAAGAGCTGGGTCTGACGCTGAGCGTGCCGAACCGTCTGCAGGAAGATGGCGAGGCCGACGAGCTGGCTGTGCAACTGCGCGTCAACTCCATGAAGGACTTCAACCCGGCCAGTCTGGTCGAGCAAGTGCCCGAGCTGAAAAAACTGATGGAACTGCGCGACGCGCTGGTGGCCCTCAAAGGCCCGCTGGGTAACGCACCTGCGTTCCGTAAAGCCATCGAAGGCGTGCTCGCCGACGATGAATCCCGCGGTCGCGTACTCGGTGAGCTGGGCCTGAACGCCGCAGCTCCGGACGCTTGAGACTCCAGCAGCCAAGGAAGCCAACACAATGAGCACTAGCGCAGCACAACAGAACGCCGCAGAAAACGGCGAATACAGCATCCTCGACAGCATCATCGCCGAAACCCGCCTGACGCCGGACGACGAAGCCTACGACATCGCCAAGCGCGGTGTGTCGGCGTTCATCGAAGAGCTGCTCAAGCCGCAGAACAACGGTGAGCCGGTCAAGAAAGCCATGGTTGACCGCATGATCGCCGAGATCGATGCCAAGCTCAGCCGTCAGATGGACGAAATCCTGCACCACCCGGACTTCCAGGCCCTGGAATCGTCGTGGCGTGGCCTGCAACTGCTGGTCGACCGCACCAACTTCCGCGAAAACATCAAGATCGAAATCCTCAACGTCTCCAAAGAAGACCTGCTGGACGATTTCGAAGACTCGCCGGAAGTCATGCAGTCGGGCCTGTACAAGCACATCTACACCGCTGAATACGGCCAGTTCGGTGGTCAGCCGGTTGGCGCGATCATTGCCAACTACTACATGTCCCCAAGCTCGCCGGACGTGAAGCTGATGCAGTACGTGTCCAGCGTAGCCTGCATGTCCCACGCACCGTTCATCGCCGCCGCCGGCCCGAAATTCTTCGGCCTGGAAAGCTTCACCGGTCTGCCGGACCTGAAGGATCTGAAAGATCACTTCGAAGGCCCGCAATTCGCCAAATGGCAGAGCTTCCGTACCTCGGAAGACTCCCGCTACGTTGGTCTGACCGTGCCGCGTTTCCTGCTGCGTAACCCGTACGACCCGGAAGAAAACCCGGTCAAATCGTTCGTGTACAAGGAAAACGTTGCCAACAGCCACGAGCACTACCTGTGGGGCAACACCGCTTACGCGTTCGGCACCAAGCTGACCGACAGCTTCGCCAAATTCCGCTGGTGCCCGAACATCATCGGCCCACAGAGCGGCGGCGCGGTTGAAGACCTGCCTCTGCACCACTTCGAAAGCATGGGCGAAATCGAAACCAAGATTCCTACCGAGGTTCTGGTTTCCGACCGTCGTGAATACGAACTGGCCGAGGAAGGCTTCATCTCCCTGACCATGCGTAAAGGCTCCGACAACGCGGCGTTCTTCTCCGCAAGCTCCGTGCAGAAGCCGAAGTTCTTCGGCATCAGCGCAGAAGGCAAGGCTGCAGAGCTGAACTACAAACTCGGCACCCAACTGCCGTACATGATGATCGTCAACCGCCTGGCTCACTACCTGAAAGTGCTGCAGCGCGAGCAACTCGGTTCGTGGAAAGAGCGTACCGACCTCGAGCTGGAACTGAACAAGTGGATCCGCCAGTACGTGGCCGACCAGGAAAACCCGAGTGCCGAAGTGCGTGGCCGTCGTCCGCTGCGCGCTGCGCAAGTGATCGTCAGCGACGTTGAAGGCGAGCCGGGCTGGTACCGCGTCAGCCTGAACGTGCGTCCGCACTTCAAGTACATGGGTGCCGATTTCACCCTGTCGCTGGTTGGCAAGCTGGACAAAGAGTAAGAGCGACTCATGGACGGATACGGCAGCCTTTTCGAACGCCTCAACGGCGACGCGGAACTACGCAAGGGCAGGAGCCTCGAGGCTTCGGCCATGGCGTCGGTGGCTGCCCATCTGGCCAAAATGCTCAGCACCCGGGCCGGCAGCGTGCAAACGCTGTCCGACTACGGGTTGCCCGATCTCAATGACATGCGCCTGAGCCTGCACGACTCCCTGAGTCAGGCCCGCCTGGCCATCGAAAGCTTCATCGAAGCCTACGAGCCGCGCCTGAGCAACGTGCGTGTCATTTCCCTGCCGCGTGACCACGATCAGCTCCGCCTGGCCTTCAGCATCGAAGGCCTGCTGGAAGTCGAGGGTTTCAAGCGTCAGGTCAGTTTCTCCGCGCGCCTGGATGGCAGCGGTCAAGTGAAGGTCAACTAAGGAGAACCCCGATGTCTGGCAAACCTGCAGCACGCGTATCCGACCCCACCGCTTGCCCGCTCCCCGGCCACGGCACCAACCCGATCGCCGCCGGTTCCGGCGACGTGTTCTTCGACGGCCTCGCGGCCGCCCGCGAAGGCGATGCCTCCGCGTGTGGTGGTGCGTTGGTCGGCGATCTGGCGACCACGGTTCTGATCAACGGCAAACCGGCCGCCACGGTCGGTTCGGTTGGATCTCATGGCAATAAAGTCACGGCTGGATCCGGGACGGTGATTATCGGCAATTCGCATTCGCCGGCGCCGTTTGTGCCGCCGTTGCCGGTGGAGATTCAGTGGCCGTTCAACGAGCACTTCGTAATCAATTGTCAGGACAGCGGGAAACCACTGGCTGGCGTTGCATACACGCTGAAAACCGCTTCAGGAAAAATCATCAACGGTGTTACCGGTGCCGATGGCAAGACCCAGAAAATTTCTTCAGATCAAGCTGAAGCCCTGGAGTTGGTGATTGAGCAGCAAACAGAAGTAATGATTGGCTGAACGCCAGGCTGGTTTCTGGAAATGAACTTTTGATTCTGGTGTGAGTTGAGGATTCTGAAATGGCAGACACAGTAGTGGCATCTAGTTTGACTCCGGCGAGCAATAAAACTGGAAAGTCTACCGTCGTGCGCCATTTCAAAGTGAGCGATATCCCAGCTGCGATGGACAAGATGAAGTGGCCAGTGGCTGCAGCACTAATGCGCCATTGGTTTAAAGGTGAACCCTGGAAAAATGCCAGTGGCGGGATGGAGAAAGAGGAGAAAGAACACACCCGGCCAATGCCTGAACAATATATTGAGGAAGATATAGTCAAGATGGACTGGGTGCTTAAGTTCAAGAAGCCCAGTGATACTCGACAAGAGTTGAAAGGGGCATGGAATAACGAAAAAGCCATGCCTGAAATCAAGACAAATATCTTGCGGGCGTTTGGCAAGTCCGGGCCTGGTTGTTATCCAGTAAAGTTCAATGGCAAGGGGCGTGCAGCCGAGAAGTTTGGCTACTTCAACTCACGCGCCGTTACGTTCAGTCAGATGGGTGGCGGTGAGCTGGACGAGTTGCGTGGGGCATTGGCGAATTTCAACATGCGCGTTATCGCCGAAGGCGTTGTAAACGTCTTTGACAAAAAAATCGTGTTTGTTGCAGACCGCTTGGGCTATTACGTCGAAGACAACTATGACTTTAATGACGGTGACGACTTCATCAGTCAGCCGCTCGGGTACTGGAATTTCGATGGTGTCGCCGGAGTTGTCGAGGCCAACGCGCAGAATATAGCGATTGATCAAGAAACCGCCGGGATTATGCAGTCATCCATTTTTGGGATGAGTGAAACGTCAGAAAAGCGGTTTGTGGAAATGGCTAACAAGCGATTTTTCTTTATTCAAAACAAACATTTTGTGGAATACAGAAAGCTTCACGGTAAAGGTGGGGACTTCAAGCTTTTTTCCGATATTTTTTACGAAAGTATCGCTCCTGTTTCCATTGAGCTGGTGAGAAGTTGATGCGAATCAGAAGGCATGCATGGGTACTCCTTTTCCTGATTGTTGCGATCAGTGTTTTTATTATTTCCTTGAAAAGTATGCTGGAGCGCGAAGCCAGCAGTTCTGTACTTAGTGAGTCAGGGAACTATCTTATTGAAAATGTTTCCGTCAGAGGCCCTCTCGTACCTTTTGATGACCTGGCTTACTTGCGAATTACCGACAAAAGAGATTCGAATGCAGTATTTCGCTCTCCTTTGTATGACCGTAGCTCAGTGGACATGCGCTCTCACGAAGACGCAGGGGTTGTGGGCATTGTCTGGATTGATTTCTACAAGCGTGATCAGCACTTCGGCATTCGCATGCCGGAATGGAAAACGCATTGGCTCAACCGTTTTATCAGCAATACCCCTTATGAAGTCATTGGGAATGATTGAACTCAGCGTTCGTTATAAAGCACTGTTTTTTTCATGAGTTCCACTACCAGGCAGGTAACCCGTGTCCTTTAACCACTACTACCAAAGCGAACTCACCGCACTGCGCCAACTGGGCCGCCGTTTCGCCGAGCGTAGCCCGGCGCTGGCGCCGTTCCTGGGGCAGGCCGGGCGGGATCCGGATGTGGAGCGGTTGCTGGAAGGCTTTGCGTTTCTGACCGGGCGGCTGCGCCAGAAACTCGATGACGAGCTGCCGGAGCTCAGCCATTCGCTGATGCAATTGCTGTGGCCGAACTACATGCGTCCGCTGCCGGCGTTCAGCATTCTGCAGTTCGATCCGCTCAAGCGTTCCGGGCCGGCGCTGAAGGTCGAGCGTGACACGCCGATCGAGAGCGTGCCGATCGAAGACGTGCGCTGCCGCTTCCGCACCTGCTACCCGACCGAAGTCATGGCACTGGATCTGGCCGCACTGAACTACTCGGTGAAGGGTGACGGTTCGCTGCTCAGCCTGCGTCTTGAGATGAGTGCCGACGGCCACCTCGGCGAGCTGGAGCTGAGCAAGCTGCGCCTGCACTTTGCCGGCGAGCGCTATATCAGCCAGATGCTCTACCTGAGCCTGCTGCGCAACCTCGAGGGCATCGAACTGATCCCGCTTGACGGCGCCGGCAAGCCTATCGATGGCGTGAGCGGCAAGCCGATGGCGTTCAAGATTCCGGGTGACCGGGTCAAACCAGTGGGCTTTGCCGAAGAAGAAGCGTTGATCCCGTATCCGCTGAACACCTTCCGCGGCTATCGCTATCTGCAGGAATACTTCGCCTTCCAGGACAAGTTCCTGTTTGTCGATGTCCACGGTCTGGACATTCTCAAGGCGCTGCCGGAAGACACGCTCAAGCAGATGCGCGGCCTGGAATTGCGCTTCGACATCCGCAAGAGCGGCATCATGCGCATGCGTCCGACCCTGGATAACGTGAAGCTGTTCTGCACGCCGATCGTCAATCTGTTCAAGCACGACGCACTGCCGATCCGCCTCGACGGCAAACAGGACGAATACCTGCTGCTGCCGGCTGAATACGATCTGGAAAACTGCGGCGTGTTCTCGGTGGAAACCGTAACCGGCTGGAAACCCGGCGGCCTCGGTTATCAGGAGTACGTGCCGTTCGAATCCTTCGAGCACGACCCGAGTTTCGACGTGCCCAACAGCCGTCCGCATTACAGCATCCGCCAGCGTTCGTCGCTGTTGCACGACGGCCTCGACACCTACCTGAGCTTCGGCATCCGCCACACCGAAGCCCATGAAACCCTGTCGATCGAGCTGGTCTGCACCAACCAGAACCTGCCGCGCAAACTCAAGCTCGGGCAGATCTGCATGGCCTGCGAAGAGACCCCGGAGTTCCTGAGTTTCCGCAACATCACCCCGGCCACTTCCAGTTTCGCGCCGCCGCTGAACCGTGACTTCCTGTGGAAGCTGATCAGCAACATGTCGCTTAACTATCTGTCGCTGGCCGACGTCAATGCACTGAAGGTGATTCTCGAAACCTACGACCTGCCGCGCTACTACGACCAGCACGCGGAGAAGGTCAGCAAACGCCTGCTCGGCGGCCTCAAGCACATCAAGCATCACCACGTGGACCGCTTGCACCGGGGTCTGCCGGTACGCGGTCTGCGCACCGAACTGACCATCGACCCGGAAGGGTATATCGGTGAGGGCGACCTGTTCGTCTTCGCCTCGGTTCTCAACGAGTTTTTCGCGCTTTACGCCAGTCTCAATTCATTCCATGAGCTGCGGGTAAAAAGCACACAGGGAGAGGTGTACCAATGGACACCACGTATGGGCCTGCAGCCCCTGCTTTAAGCGGGCTGACGAAGGTAATACGCGAGTACTCGCTGTTTCAGGCCGTGCTGCTGGTGATCGACCGGCTGCGCGATGCGCACCCGTACCTGAGCGAAGACGATTTGTACGACCAGCTGGAATTCCAGGCCAACCCGAGCCTCGGATTTCCGCGCAGCGACGTCGATCGCGTGGAGTTTTTCGAAGAGCACGGGCAGATGCGCGCGCGCCTGCGGTTCAACCTGATCGGTCTGGTCGGTTCCGGTTCACCGTTGCCGGCGTTCTATGGCGAGCAGGCCTTGGGCGACAGCGAAGACGGCAACCCGACGCGCAACTTCCTCGACCTGTTCCACCATCGCCTGCAACGGCTGATGCTGCCGATCTGGCGCAAATACCGTTACCGCGCGAGCTTCCAGAGCGGCGCGGTCGACCCGTTCTCGTCACAGCTGTTCGCCCTGATCGGCCTCGGCGGCGACGAGATCCGCAAGGCCAAGGAACTGAACTGGAAACGCCTGCTGCCGTACCTCGGCCTGCTCAGTCTGCGGGCGCACTCGGCGGCGCTGATCGAAGCGGTGCTGCGTTACTACTTCAAGCACGAAGACCTGGTCATCGAGCAGTGCATCGAGCGCCGCGTGGAGATCCTCGAAGAGCAGCGCAACCGCCTCGGCTTCGCCAACAGCCTGCTCGGTGAAGACCTGGTGCTGGGCGAACGCGTGCGCGATCGCAGCGGCAAATTCCGCATTCACATCACCGAACTCGACTGGGAACGCTTCCACGAATTCCTGCCCATCGGTTTCGGTTACCAGCCGCTCTGCGCGCTGGTGCGGTTCACCCTGCGTGACCCGCTCGATTACGACATTCGCCTGGTGCTGCGCCCGGAAGAAATCCGCGAACTGCGCATTGGTGAGAAGAACGACTGTCGCCTGGGGTGGACCAGTTGGCTGGGCTGCGAGAAAGCAGACGGCGTGGTGACCCTGGGCAGCAAAATTCATTAAGGACGTGAGCCATGATCAACGTAGACCTGCAACAACTCATCCAGGCGCTGGACGCCGAAACCCGTCGCGATCTGGAGCGTTCGGCCGAGCGCTGCGTGGCCCGTGGCGGCAGCAAGATTCTGGTCGAAGACTTGCTGCTCGGCCTGCTGGAGCGCCCGAACGGTCTGCTCTCCCGTGCGCTGCAGGATGCCGACGTTGATGCCGGCGAACTGAGCGCCGCCCTGCAATCGCGGGTCGAGCACAGCGCTTCGCGCAACCCGGTGTTCGCCCCGGAACTGGTGCAGTGGCTGCAAGACGCGCTGCTGGTGGCCAACCTTGAGCTGGGCCAGACCTCGGTCGAAGACGCGGCGCTGATCCTCGCGCTGCTGCGCAACCCGATGCGCTACGCCGGCAGCCGCTACCAGCCGTTGCTCGCCAAACTGAACATCGATCGCCTGAAGGAGTTTGCCCTGTCGCAACAGCCTCAGGCAGCGGCCAACGGCAAACCGGCCGCTCAAGGCGAGTCGTTGCTGGAGCGCTTCACCCACAACCTGACCCAACAGGCCCGCGACGGCAAACTCGACCCGGTGCTGTGCCGTGATGGCGCGATCCGCCAGATGGTCGACATCCTCGCCCGTCGCCGCAAGAACAACCCGATCGTGGTCGGTGAAGCCGGTGTCGGTAAAACCGCCATCGTCGAAGGCCTGGCCTCGCGCATCGCTGCCGGTGAAGTGCCGCAGGTGCTCAAGGGCGTCGAGCTGCTGTCGCTGGACATGGGCCTGTTGCAGGCTGGCGCCAGCGTCAAAGGTGAATTCGAGCGTCGTCTGAAAGGCGTGATCGACGAGGTCAAAGCCTCGCCGAAGCCGATCATCCTGTTCATCGACGAGGCCCACACTCTGATCGGTGCGGGCGGCAATGCCGGCGGTTCCGACGCGGCCAACCTGCTGAAGCCGGCACTGGCTCGTGGCGAACTGCGCACCATCGCCGCGACCACCTGGGCCGAGTACAAGAAATACTTCGAGAAAGACCCGGCGCTGGCCCGTCGCTTCCAACCGGTTCAACTGCACGAACCGACCGTGAGCGAAGCCGTCACCATCCTGCGTGGCCTGGCTCAGGTCTACGAAAAGAGCCACGGCATCTACCTGCGCGATGACGCAGTGGTTTCCGCGGCGGAACTGTCCGCCCGTTACCTGGCCGGTCGGCAACTGCCGGACAAGGCTGTCGATGTGCTCGACACCGCGTGCGCCCGTGTTCGCATCAGTCTCGCCGCCGCCCCGGAAAGCCTGGAGCGCCTGCGTGGCGAACTGGCTGAAGGCGGTCGTCAGCGTCAGGCCCTGCGTCGCGATGCCGAAGCCGGTCTGCTGATCGACCACGAAGCGCTGGAGGCACTGGAAGCGCGTCTGGACGAAGCCGAAGCGGAAAGGGTCGCACTGGAAACCCAGTGGACCGAGCAGAAACAACTGGCCGAGCGTCTGCTGGAACTGCGCCAGCAACTGGCCAAGGCCCGTGAAGCCGCTGCGGTCGAGCCGGTGGTCACCGTTGAAGAAGACGCCGAAGGCACGGTGATCGAAACCGTTGCTGCTGAGGTTGAAGAAGGCCAAAGCGTCGAAGCGCTGGAAGCACAACTCAACGAAACCCACAGCGCCCTGACCGCCGCTCAGGTCAAGGAGCGTCTGGTCAGCTTCGAAGTCTGCCCGCGTCTGGTGGCTGAAGTGATCAGCGCCTGGACCGGCGTGCCGCTGGCGCAACTGGCCCGCGAACACAACGCCAAAGTCGCAAGCTTCGCCACCGACCTGCGCACCCGCATCCGTGGTCAGGAACAAGCCGTGCATGCACTGGATCGCTCGATGCGCGCCACCGCTGCCGGCCTGAACAAGCCTGATGCACCGGTCGGCGTGTTCCTGCTGGTCGGCCCGAGCGGCGTCGGCAAGACCGAAACCGCCCTGGCGCTCGCCGACCTGCTGTACGGCGGCGACCGTTTCATCACCACCATCAACATGTCCGAGTTCCAGGAGAAGCACACCGTTTCCCGCCTGATCGGTGCACCGCCAGGCTACGTTGGTTACGGCGAGGGCGGCATGCTCACCGAAGCCGTGCGCCAAAAGCCGTACTCGGTGGTGCTGCTCGATGAAGTCGAGAAAGCCGACCCGGACGTGCTCAACCTGTTCTACCAAATCTTCGACAAAGGCGTGGCCAACGACGGCGAAGGGCGCGAGATCGACTTCCGCAATACGCTGATCCTGATGACCTCGAACCTGGGCAGCGACAAGATCAGCGACCTCTGCGAAGACGGCGCGCGTCCGACCGCCGAAGTGCTGGAAGAAACCATTCGCCCGGTGCTCAGCAAACACTTCAAACCGGCGCTGCTGGCGCGGATGAAAGTGGTGCCGTACTACCCGGTCGGCGGCCCGGTGCTGCGCGAGCTGATCGAGATCAAGCTCGGCCGTCTGGGCGAGCGTCTGAACCGTCGCCAGCTGGATTTCACCTGGTGCCAGAACCTCGTCGATCACCTGTCCGAGCGCTGCACGCAAAGCGAAAGCGGTGCACGCCTGATCGACCACTTGCTCGATCAGCACGTGCTGCCGCTGGTGGCCGACCGTTTGCTCGACGCCATGGCCACCGGTGAAAGCCTCAAGCGCGTGCATGCGACGCTCGACGGTGAAGCCAGCGTGACCTGCGAGTTCGCCTGAGGTGAGTGTGATGTTCACTCAAGTGCCGCAGCCACTGCTCTATGCCGAAGCCTTGCTGGCGCAGTTCGCCAGCCTGTCGCGCGCGGCGGACGGTGCTGCGCTGCTGGGTGACTTCGTGCGCGGCCTGGCCGGGCTGAGCGGGTGCGAACTGACCCAGCTGTATCTGCTGGATGCCACGCACACGTCGCTGGGGATGAACGCCGAATGCCTCGACGGCGTGCTGCAACCGCGCAGCGCGGCGAGCCTGCCGGCCGACTACAACGGCGAGCAACTGTTGCAGTTCGCCCTGTGCCAGAACCGCGTGGTGTGCTTCGACGACCTGGGCGGCAGCTTGCACGAAACCAGTTTTCTGCCGGCGTCGTCCACGCCGTGGCAGTCGCTGTTGTGCGTGCCGCTGGTCAATCAGCAGAAGGCCGTCGAAGGCCTGTTGCTGTGCGCCAGCCGTCGCCACATCAACCTGCAAGGGTTTGCCGATTCCCTCGGCCAGCTTGGCTCGTTCGTGCTTGGTCAACTGCACTTGCTGCAGCGTCTGCGCCAGCCAGTGGATGCGGCCGCGCCGGTCGTGCGCAGCCTGCCGAGTGCCAGCGGCTATGGCCTGATCGGCAAGAGCGCGGCGATGCGCCAGACCTACTCGCTGATCAGCAAAGTCCTGCACAGCCCGTACACCGTGCTGTTGCGTGGCGAGACCGGCACCGGCAAGGAAGTGGTCGCGCGGGCGATCCACGATTGCGGCCCGCGCCGGTCCCAGGCGTTCATCGTGCAGAACTGCGCGGCGTTCCCGGAAAACCTGTTGGAAAGCGAGCTGTTCGGCTACCGCAAGGGTGCGTTCACCGGTGCCGATCGCGACCGCGCCGGGCTGTTCGACGCGGCCAACGGCGGCACTCTGTTGCTCGATGAAATCGGCGATATGCCGCTGTCGCTGCAAGCCAAGTTGCTGCGCGTATTGCAGGAAGGCGAGATCCGTCCGCTGGGTTCTAACGACACTCACAAGATCGACGTGCGCATCATCGCTGCGACGCACCGCGATCTGTCGGTGCTGGTCAGCGAAGGTAAATTCCGCGAGGACCTGTACTACCGTCTCGCGCAATTCCCGATCGAATTGCCGGCCCTGCGTCAGCGCGAAGGCGACATCCTCGACCTGGCCAAGCACTTTGCTGACAAGGCCTGCACTTTCCTGCAACGTGACCCGGTGCGCTGGTCGGACGCAGCGCTGGAACACCTTTCCGGTTACACCTTCCCCGGCAACGTGCGTGAACTCAAAGGCCTGGTCGAGCGGGCGGTGCTGTTGTGCGAGGGCGGCGAGTTGCTGGCCGAACATTTCTCGCTGCGCCTGGAATCGGCGCCGGTGCCGGAAGACCACTGCGGCCTCAATCTGCGTGAACGACTGGAAGCGGTCGAACGCAATCTGTTGCTCGATTGCCTGCGCAAGAACGACGGCAACCAGACGCTCGCCGCCCGCGAACTGGGCTTGCCGCGCCGCACGCTGCTGTACCGGCTCGGCCGCTTGAACATCAATCTGGGTGATTTCGATGGGTAGGCGAAAGTCCGTCGGATTCACCTCGAACACCTATTTCAGCGCCGCCCGCGAGGGTCGGCGCTTTGTGCTTTGTCTACACCTGGAGACCCTCTGATGTCTGTTCGTCACTGGCACGCTGTCCTGCTGACCCTCGTCGTTCTATGCGGCCTCGGCGGTTGCAGCGGCAATTACAAATTCAACGATAACGATTACCGCCCGTTGGGTGATCCGCAGGCGGTCAATCGCGGCAAGTGACCGCAAGGAGCATCAAACATGGAATTGGTTTTCGAAATGCTGAACACCAAGCAGTTCGTGCCCACCGAGCTGTGCCAGCGGACCTTCAAACAGGCCGGTGGCGTGATCGGGCGGGGCGAGGACTGCGACTGGATCATCCCTGACCGCAAGCGTCACTTGTCCAATCACCACGCGATTGTCAGCTATCGTGAGGGCACGTTTTTCCTGACCGACACCAGCAGCAACGGTGTGCAGGACGGCGACAGCGGCGCACGCCTGCACAAGGGCGAACCGGTGCGCATCGAGCACGGCAGCACCTACGTGCTGGGCGACTTCGAGATTCGCGCACGACTGGTGCGCGACCCGGCGACGTTCGACGGTGAAGTCGGCCTGCCGCGTGCCGCCGGCAGCATCATTCCGGACGACGCGTTCCTCGACCTCGACCCGCTGAAGTCGCTGGAGCAGCAAGAGCGCGTGTACTCGGAATTCGAGGAAATGCTCGCACCGGTGACCGACCCTGAAGACTCCCGTCAGCGCGCCGACTACGCGCGCATCGACATGGAAAGCCTGATGGTGCCGGAGCTGATCGTCGAGCCCACGCCTGAGCCCGCACCGGCACCGAAAGCGGTGGAGCGTCAGAGCGAAACCTTCTGGGATAAATTCGGCGCGGCCCTTGGCGTGAACGTGAAGAACCTCAGCCACGACGAGCGTGAAGCGCTTGCGCTGAACGCTGCACGTCTGCTGCGCCAGAGCATCGGCGGTCTGCAACAGAGCCTGCGCACCCGTTCGGAGCTGAAAAACGAACTGCGTCTGGCCCAGACCACCGTACAAGGCACCAACAAGAATCCGCTGAAATTCGCCGTCGATCCGAGCGAAGCGCTGGACATCCTGTTGCAACCGCACAAGCCGGGCCATTTGCCGGCCGAGCAGGCGATCTCCCGGGCGTTCCGCGATTTGCAGGCGCATCAGGTGGCGCTGCTGACCGCCAGCCGCGCGGCGGTGCGCGGCACTCTGGAGCACTTCTCGCCGGAGCAGTTGACCCTGCGTTTCGAGCGCGACAACAAGCCGTTGCTCGCCACCGCCGGCGGGCGTTGGAGAGCGTTCAACCGTTACCACCATGCGCTGCGTCAGGACGACGACTGGAGCGAGCGCCTGCTGGCTCGAGACTTCGCCCAGGCCTACGAAGAACAGATCCGCCTGATCTCCACCCTCCACACCGACCACCAAGGATGATGCGCATGTCTCGCCGCTCGACCGCTTTTTTCAAGACGCTGACCGCGCTCACCCTGTTGGTGCTGCTCGCCGGTTGTTCGTCGCTGTCGCCGTATTCGAAAGTGACCAAGATCAACCTGAAGCTGACCGGCAGCGATCAGCTGAACCCGGATCTCAATGGTCGTCCGTCGCCGATCGTGGTGCGCCTGTTCGAGCTCAAGCACCCGGTGACCTTCGAGAACGCCGATTTCTTCAGCCTCTACGAGCGCGCCAAGGAATCCCTCAACCCGGATCTGGTGGCCAGCGAAGAACTCGAACTGCGCCCGGGTGAAACCGTGGAACTGAAGCTCAGCGTGGAGGAGGGCAGCCGCTTCATCGGTATCCTCGCCGCGTACCGCGACCTGCCGGAAACCAAATGGCGCCACACGTTCCCGATCACACCGCTGGAAGTCACCGAAGCCGATCTGACCCTGGATCAGGCCGGTATCCGCAAGACCAACGAAGTGCTCGCCAAGGCGGATGACTGATCATGAATACCCATAAAGTCATCTGGCAGGAAGGCATGCTGCTGCGTCCGCAGCACTTCCAGCACAACGACCGCTACTACGATCACCAGATGAAGACCCGCACCCGGTTGCTGGGCGGCTACACCTGGGGTTTCCTGAATCTGGAGATCGACCTGCAGTTCCTCAACATGGGCAAACTGGTGATCAGTGAAGCCTCGGGGATCCTGCCGGACGGCAGCCTGTTCGAGCTCGGCGGCAACACCGAGCCGCTGGCGCTGGACGTGCCGCCGAACACCGGCAACACGCCGATCTACCTGGCGCTGCCACTGGTCACCGGTAACCACATCGAGGCCCGTCGCCCGGAGCAGTCCGACGTGCTGGCGCGTTACACCGCGTATGACGCCGAAGTGGCCGACTCCAACGCCGGTGATGATTCCGCCAGCCAGGTCAGTTGCGGTCGCCCGGACTTCAAGCTGTTGCTCGGCGAGCAGCAGAGCGATCAGGCCTACGTGAAGCTGAAGATCTGCGACGTGCTCGACACCACGCCGGACGGCGTGATCAGCCTCGATCCGGATTTCGTCCCGACCTACATTCAGGCCCACGCCTCCAGCTACCTGCTGTCGTGCCTGAAAGAAGTGATCAGCATGCTCGGTCACCGGGGCGACACCATTGCCGAGCGCATCCGTTCGAACGGCAAGGTCGGCGGCGCGGAAATTGGCGACTTCATGATGCTGCAATTGATCAACCGCACCGAACTGCTGCTGCGCCACTACCTGGGTCTGGAGCAGGTTCACCCGGAAGAGTTGTACCGCACGCTGCTGACCATGCTCGGCGATCTGGCGACCTTCTCCAGCGACAGCAAACGCCCGCGTCTGGACAGCCGTTACTCCCACGCTGACCAGGGTGCGAGCTTCCGCAAACTGATGGAGTCGATCCGTCAGGTACTGTCGATGGTGCTGGAACAGCACGCCATCGAACTGATCCTGCAAGCGCGTCAGTACGGGATCATCGTGTCGCCGCTGCACGACCACAAACTGCTGGGCTCGGCGTCGTTCGTGCTGGCAGCCAGTGCCAACTGCGACTCCGAAGAACTGCGCAACCGCTTGCCTGCGCACCTCAAGGTCGGCCCGGTGGAGCGCATCCGCCAACTGGTCAACCTGCACCTGCCGGGGATCAAGGTCAAACCGTTGCCGGTGGCCCCGCGGCAGATCGCGTTCCACTCCAACAAAACCTATTTCATCCTCGAACTCAGTTCCGAAGACCTGGCACAACTCGAGCGCTCCGGCGGCTTCGCGTTCCACGTGTCCGGCGAATTCGCCGAGCTTGAACTGAAATTCTGGGCCATCAGGAACTGACCGACATGATCAAGGACATGGAACACAACCAGGACGACAAAACCGTCCTGCTCGACCGTCAGGGCCATGGCCCGGCGGCGAGTCCGCTGACCGACTTCGCCGCGCCACCGCGCTTCGAGCAACTGGAAGAACGGATGATCTACGCCGCGCGCCTGCGCCCGGCGGAGGCCTTCAACATCAGCCTCAATTCGCTGGTGGCGGCGTCGTCCGAACTGCTGTCGGAAGTGGTGCGCCTCAAGCACAGCGAAACCCGCGAAGACCTCTACGCGCTCAACGAGCGCCTGACCGCCGGGCTCAAGCTGTTCGAAGTGCGCGCCCTGCACAACGGCGCCGAAAGCAGCCAGGTGATGGCCGCCCGTTACGTGCTCTGCACCGTGGTCGACGAAGCCGTCGTGACCACGCCGTGGGGCAATGAAAGCGAGTGGTCGCAGATGAGCCTGCTCAGCAGCTTCCACAACGAAACCTTCGGTGGCGAGAAGTTCTTCCAGCTGCTCGATCGGCTGTCGAAAAACCCGGTCAAGCACCTGCCGATGCTGGAGCTGATGTACCTGTGCCTGTCCCTCGGTTTCGAGGGCAAGTACCGCGTACAGGCGCGCGGCATGCTGGAGCTCGAAGGCATCCGCGACGCCCTGTACCGGCAGATCCGTCAGTTGCGTGGCGACGTGCCGCGCGAATTGTCGCCGCAGTGGGAAGGCCTCAACGATCAGCGTCGCAATCTGGTGCGCATCGTGCCGGCGTGGATGGTGGTGCTGTTCACCTTCGTCTGTCTGGTGATGATGTATTCGGGCTTCGCCTGGGTCTTGGGCGAGCAGCGCGACACCGTTCTGCAACCATATCAGCCGCTTGATCCGGCCGCGGCCTCGCCGCAGTCGCAGCCGTAAACAGGGACGTGTGATGAAAAAGTTTTTCAAGAAAGTCGGCGCCTTCCTGCGCCAGACCTGGGTCTGGACCTTGCTGCTGGTGCTGTTCGTGGCGCTGCTGGTGTGGTTCGTCGGCCCGTTGTTGGCAGTGGATGACTACAAGTTCTGGGAAAGCGCGACTTCGCGTCTGCTGACCATCAGCGTGCTGTTCCTGATCTGGGGCCTGACCATGGTCTTCGTCAGCTGGCGCGCCGGTATCCGCAAGAAAGCCGTCGAAGAAACCGAAGACGGCCAGGACCGTATCCGCCGCGAAGAGTTGATCGACGAAGAGCAGAAAGAGTTGAAGGAGCGTTTCAAGGACGCCCTGAAAACCCTCAAGACTTCGAGCCTGTATCGCGGCCGCAGCGAACGCTGGCGCAATGACTTGCCGTGGTACTTGCTGATCGGCCCGCAGGCCAGCGGCAAGACCAGCCTGCTGGACTTCTCCGGGCTGGAATTCCCGATCAACAAGATCGACCGCAAGTTGACCCGTGACACCCACGGAACCCGTCATTGCGACTGGTACTTCGCCGACCACGGTGTGCTGATCGACACCGCCGGCCGCTACCTGACCCAGCCGGATGCAGAAGTCGACGGCAGCGCCTGGACCACCTTGCTGGAACTGTTGCGCAAGCGTCGTCGCGGTCGTCCGCTGAACGGCGTGCTGGTGACCATTCCGGTGGAAACCCTGACCGGTGGCAGCGAACAGGACATCGAAACCCTGGCCCGCCAGGTGCGTGCGCGTCTGCAAGACGTCTATCAGAAGCTGCACGTCGATGTGCCGGTGTATCTGGTGCTGAGCAAGGCCGACAAGCTGCTGGGCTTCGACGAGTTCTTCGACCAACTGACTCGCGAAGAAAGCGATCAGGTGCTGGGTACCAGTTTCCGCAAGGATCAGGTCGGCACCGACGTGACGGTGCTGCGCAACGAGTTCGAAGAGCTGCTGCGTCGCCTCAACAGCCAGGTGATCATGCGCATGCACTCCGAGCGCGACACCCAGCGCCGTGGCCGCATCCTCGACTTCCCGCACCAGATGGGCCAGATCGGCGAGCGTCTCTGCCTGCTGGTCGACATGGCGTTCACCGGCAACCGCTACCAGCGTGCGACGCAACTGCGTGGTTTCTACCTGACCAGCGCACCGCACCTGACTCAGGAAATGGATTCGACCACCGCCGGCATCGGCGCGAGTCTGGGCATGAGCGCCGGCGTGCTGCCGACGCTGCGCAGCGGTCGTTCGCGTTTCATCCATCACTTGCTCAGCCGGGTGATTTTCCCCGAGGCCGATCTGGCCGGTCTGGACAAGCGCGAGCGCAGCCGCATCCACTGGGGCCAGCGTGCGTTGTACGTCGGCGCACTGGGTGCGCTGGTGCTGTTCGGCATGCTCTGGGCCGGTGGTTTCTCGGCCAACTACGAGCGTCTGGAAAACCTGCGCAATCTGGCGCAGAACTGGACGCAGCAACGCACGGCACTGTCGCCGCGCGATGACGCCATGGGCGCACTGAAAACCCTCGACACCAGCTACGCTGCCACCCAGGTGTTCCCGAAAAAAGGCGACGCGGCGTACCACGAACGGATGGGTCTGTATCAGGGCCAGGACGTCAATCCGGTGGTCAAGGAGGCTTACGAGCACGAGCTTGAAAAGCAACTGCTGCCGCGCGTTGCAACGATGCTTGAAGGCCAGATCCGCGCCAACATGAAGGACCGCGAAAAGCTGATCAACAGCCTGCGCGCGTACCTGATGCTGAACATGAAGGATCGTCGCGACGCGGCATGGCTCAAGGACTGGATCGCGGCGGACTGGTCGCAGCGTTACACCGGCAACACCGCAGTGCAGAACGGTCTGAACACGCACCTCGAGCGTCTGTTGCAGCAGCCGTTTATCTATCCGCTCAACGAGCAACTGGTGGCCCAGGCGCGTCAGATCCTGCGCAGCGAGTCGCTGGCGACCGTGGTTTACCGCATGCTCCGCGAGCAGGCGCGCAACCTGCCGGATTACCGTTTCAGCCAGCACCTCGGGCCGCAGGGCTCGCTGTTCATTGGCACTGAATACGTGATTCCGGGCTTCTACACCCAGACCGGCTATCAGCAGTATTTCTCGGTCCAAGGCGCATCGCTGGTGACCGACATCCTGCGTGACAACTGGGTGCTGGGCGAAGGCGCCGGCATCAGCGACATGGACTTGCGTCGCCTGATGGTCGAGCTGGAGCAACTGTACTTCCGCGACTATGCCAACTACTGGAGCGAGGCCGTTGGCCAGGTGGCGCTGCCGCCGATCAGCGATGCCGGTGAAGGCGCCGAGCAACTGGCGGGCCTGACCTCGGCCAACTCGCCGGTGCTGGCGCTGCTGACCGAAGTGCGTGAGAACACCCGCTTCCCGGCAGCTCCTGAACCGGTGGATGAAGCCGGTGACGCTGCCGATGCGCTGGCGGGGCAGAAGGGCAAACTGGGCAAGGTCGGCAAACTCGCTTCGGCGTTGACGGACAAGGCTGCGGCCATGAACGTGGCGAAGAACCTGCCGGACACGGCCAAGAAGTCCCTGCAACGTCGCTTCGAGCCGCTGCATAAACTGCTCGACGACAACAACGGGCCGGCCGCTGACCTGACCCCGGCCTTTACCGCGCTCAACGACCTGCAACTGCAACTGGCGGGCCTTGCCCGTTCCAGCACACCGGAGCAAGCCGCGTTCGAACTGGCCAAGACCCGCATGAGCGGCCAGCGTGATGCGCTGACCAATCTGCGCAATGCGTCCGGTCGTCTGCCGCGTCCGCTGAGCGTGTGGTTCAACGTGCTGGCCGAAGACTCGTGGCGCCTGGTGCTCAACGATGCCTACCAATACCTGAACGGCCGTTATCAGAACGAGCTGTACAGCGTGTATGGCAAAACCATCAGCAAGCGCTATCCGTTCAGCGCGTCGAGCACCAGCGACGTGGCGATCAGCGATTTCCGCGAGTTCTTCCGGGCTCAAGGCACCATCGACCGCTTCTTCGACAGCTACATGCGTCCGTTCGTCAGCGGTGATCCGGGCAACTACCGGATGCGCAGCATCGACGGTCGCAGCCTGCCGGTGTCCAAGGTCTTCCTCGACCAGATGGCGGCGGCCCTGAACATTCGCCAGAGCTTCTTCTCGATCAACCCGGCCGAGCCGACCGTGCAGTTCAAGCTGGAGCCGTACACCCTCGATCCGGCGGTCAGCCGTTCCGAGTTCAAGTTCGGCGACAAGACCATGGAGTACCGCCACGGTCCGATCCTGCCCATGAGCTTCAAGTGGCCGACCGATGCTGAAGACGGTCGCACCAGCCTGGTCATGGACAAGATGGCCGGGCGCCCGATCGGTATCGAGAAGAACTCCGGCCCGTGGTCGCTGTTCCGTCTGTTCGACCTGATGCAGACCGAGTACCTGACCGGACGCGACGTGCTGGTGCTCAAAGCCGACGTGGGTGGCCTGCGCGCCAACTACCTGCTGACCAGCCAGCGCACGCCGAACCCGTTCGACATGGGCGTGCTGCGTACCTTCCGTATGCCGGTGCAGCTCTGATGCTGGTGGCCAGTCCCTGGCGCAGCGCGGCGCGAACCGACCCGGGCAAGGTGCGGTCGCGCAACGAAGATGCCTTCCTCGACACCCCGCAGCATGGGCTGTGGGTGGTCGCGGACGGCATGGGCGGTCATCAGGGTGGCGACATCGCCAGCCAGTTGATCGTCGCCAGCCTGGCTGAACTGCCGCAGCACGAAGACTTCGACGAACGCCTCAAAGCCATCCGCCAGTGCCTGCACTGGCTGAACCGGCGCCTGGGGCAAGAGTTGACCGTCACCGCCGGGCGCCACGACAGCATCATGGGCAGCACCGTCGTGGCGCTGCTGGTGGAAGGCAATCGCGCGGCCTGCATCTGGGCCGGCGACAGTCGTTGTTATATGTGGCGCGGGCAGCGGTTGTATCAGCTGTCGAAGGATCACTCGCTGCAACAGCAATTGATCGACGAGCAACAGATGAGCGTCGAACAGGCAGCGGCGCACCCGGCGGCCCAGGCCCTGACCCGGGCGGTCGGCGCGGCGGAACAACTGACGCTGGATGTGCTGGAGCTTGAGGTGTATCCGGGCGATGTATTCCTGCTGTGCAGCGATGGTTTGTATCAAGGCCTGAGCAGCGATGCCCTCGGCAACGCCCTCAGCCTGGCGGCGCCACATGTGGCGCTGGAACGTCTGTTCGACGGTGCCCTGCGGGGCGCCGCCCGCGACAACCTGACGGCCGTGGTGATTCGCCAATGACTGAAATCGAATCCTCAGTCGACGACTTGCTGATGAGCGAAGAGCAGGCCAACAACCTGACCTATTTCGCTTTTGCAAAGCAGCACAACGCCGAACCCGCGCTGGCGCCAACCAAGGCCAGCGTCGGCGCACTGCCGGATGTTCTGGCAGGCCGCTACCACCTCGAGCGTCTGCTCGGGGCCGGTGGCATGGGTGCGGTTTACCGGGCCCGGGATCTCCTGCACGAGCAGTTCGGCGATCCCGATCCTTACATTGCGCTGAAAATCCTCAGCGAAGAATTTGCCGAGTCGCCGGATGCCAGTGCCTTGCTCTACAGCGAGTTCGCCCTGACCCGACGCCTGCGCCACGACAATGTGCTGCGACCGCACACGTTCGAAGTGGACACCGATTGCCAGCGGGCCTTCATCACCATGGAACTCATGCGTGGCCTGACCCTGGACAAACTGCTCTGCGAGCGGCCGCTGGGCCTGCCGTGGAAAGAACTGCGCGACATCGCGCTGCCGCTGCTCGACGCGCTGGCCTACGCCCACCGTCGCGGCGTGCTGCACGGTGACATGAAACCGAGCAACGTCATGCTCAGCGAAGACGGCGTGCGCCTCTTTGACTTCGGTCTCGGGCAGGCCGAGGAGGGCATCCTGCCCGGCCTGCCGCACCTGAGCCGCGAGCGCTTCAACGCCTGGACCCCGGGCTACGCCGCCCCCGAACTGCTTGAGGGCCAACCGCTGTCGGCCAGCGCGGACGTGTACGGCGTGGCCTGCGTGATCTATGAACTGGCGGGCGGCAAACACCCGTTCCGCCGCTTGCCCTCGACCCAGGCCCGTGACGAACACCTGGAGCGCGAGCTGCAAGCCCCGGCAAATCTACCGACACACTGCTGGCCCGCGCTGCGCACCGCGCTGGCCTTTGACGCGGCAGAGCGCAACATTTCTGCCGAACAATTGCGTGACGCCTTGGGCGCCACTTCGTCCTGGCTGCAGCGTTTGCGGCTGAGGGCGTAACGGATGACATTCGAACAGGGAGCACTTTATGTTCAACCCAGCTAACGAAACGCACTTCAGCCTGACCGTTGAAGATTACGTAGGCGACCTGCAAGTCCTGTCGTTCACCGGCACCGAAGGCATCAGCCAGCCGTTTCGTTTCGACATCGAACTGGTCAGCGAAAACCCGGATCTGGACCTGGAAAAACTCCTGCACAAACAGGCCTTCCTCGCCCTCGATCCGCAGGGCTCGGGCATCCACGGCCAGATCTACCGCGTGGCCCAGGGCGATGCCGGCAAGCGCCTGACCCGCTACAAGGTTTCGCTGGTGCCGCAGCTGCAATACCTGCATCACCGCACCAACCAGCGCATCTACCAGCAGATGTCGGCGCCGAAAATCATCGCGCTGATCCTCGACGAGCATGGCATCAAGGGCAACGCCTACAGCTTCCAGCTCAGCCAGCCGTGCCCGGATCGCGACTACTGCGTGCAGTACGACGAAACCGATCTGCACTTCGTCCAGCGCCTGTGCGAAGAAGAAGGCATTCACTACCACTTCCAGCACAGCAAGAAAGGCCACCTGCTGGTGTTCGGCGATGACCAGACCGTGTTCCCCAACCTCGGCCAACCGACCGCGTATGTACAGGGCAGCGGCATGGTCGCCGAAGAACCGGTGATCAAAGGCTTCAAGCTGCGCCTGGAAACCCGCACCAGCCGCACCACCCGCCGCGACTACGACTTCGAAAAGCCGCGCCTGCAAATGGAGGCGGCGTACAAACCGGACGGCGCTCTCGATAGCAAAGACGCTGAACCGGATCTGGAAGACTACGACTACCCCGGCCGCTTCATCGACCGCGCGCGCGGCAAGTTCCTCAGCCAGCGCGCCCTCGAACGCCACCGTGCCGACTACCGCCAGGCCGAAGGTCGTGGTGACCAGACCAGACTGGTCAGCGGCCACTTCATGGAAATGTCCGACCACCCGCGCAGCGAGTGGAACGACCTGTGGCTGCTCACCGAAATCTTCCACGAAGGCAAACAGCCGCAAGTCCTCGAAGAGTCGGTCACCAGCGACACCACCGACAACAAGGACGACTTCCACCAGGGCTATCGCAACCGCTTCCTCGCCACCCCGTGGGACGTGTTCTACCGCCCCGCGCTGGAGCACCCGAAACCCCGCGTGCTCGGCAGCCAGACCGCCATGGTCACCGGCCCCAAAGGCGAAGAAATTCACTGCGACCAATACGGCCGCATCAAGGTGCAATTCCACTGGGACCGCGAAGGCCTGGCCGACGACAAAACCAGCTGCTGGCTGCGCGTCTCCAGCTCCTGGGCCGGCGACCGCTATGGCGCCATCTCCATCCCGCGCATCGGCATGGAAGTCCTCGTCACCTTCCTCGAAGGCGACCCCGACCAACCCCTCGTCACCGGCTGCCTGTACCACAAGGAAAACCCGGTGCCGTACGCCCTGCCGGCGAACAAAACCCGCAGCGTCTTCAAAACCCTCAGCTCCCCGGGCGGCGGTGGCTACAACGAACTGCGCATCGAAGACAAAAAAGGCGCCGAACAAATCTTCATCCACGCCCAGCGCGACTGGGACGAAAACGTCGAACACGACCAGAAGATTCGCGTCGGGAATGAACGTCACGACACGGTGGTGAAGAACAGCTACACCGAGCTCAAGGCAGAAGAACACCGCACCACCATCAGCGACCGCAAGATCGAAGCGCGGATGGACGACCACCTGACTATTGGCGAGAGCCAGCATGTGAAGCTCGGGACGGCGCAACTGACCAGTGTCGGGAAAGAGATTCACATCAAGGCTGGGGACAAGATTGTCATTGAGGCGGGGACTGAGCTGACGATTCTCGGCGGTGGCAGTTTCATCAAGCTCGATGGCGGTGGTGTGACGGTGGTTGGGCCGGTGGTGAAGATTAATGCTGGCGGGTCGGCTGGGTCGGGGACCGGGATCGGGATTAAGCCGCCGGTGCTGCCGGGGGCGGCGGATAAGGATAAGGCGGGGAGTTTGATGGATCAGGCGTTGTTGAATGCGCCGCCTGAGAAGGTTAAGCCGAAGGCTTTTTTTGTGTTTTCTGAGTGATCGACATGAATGGTTTTTTGAAGAAGAGGCACGGCTTCGCGGTAGCGGCGTTCACCGCCTCGCTGCTGAGCCTGTTTCATGGCAGCGCTTATGCAGATGAGTGTCCGTCTGAGGACTTTTCCCAGTTCCTGCCGGCGTTCTCTGCGAATGCTGAAACTCAGCAGCGGTTGACTGCGATGACGGTGAAGTCGCTGGTTTTGAAACCGGTGGGAGAACATGGTGTTTTTGAGCCGCAAACGACGGGAGTCAAGAGCTCCAATTTGCGGTTTCCGCTATTGGCGCCTGTCGGCACAGATAAGACTGACGGCGTAGAGGTCGAAGCGATTGACGAAAGTCATTTCAACGTTGTGGACAAGCGAGCAGGTAACAGCCACATCAAGATCTTCAACTTTTCTCGCCAAGCGTGTTGGGTGCTTGAGGGTGTTGAAGATTGGTCGATCAGAGAGAAAGATCTCGTAGAGGCGAGCAATGCCCACATGAGCGAGGCAGAGAACTTTTGCTTCCAGCGTGCAGAAGCCTTCAGAGGCCTGGGGGGGCTAGAGCAGTACCGACTCACAGGTGAGTTATTTGAAGCTTCTTTGGAAAACTACCTATGCGCAGCAGCTTCCGGTGATCCTCAGGCTAGTTTGAATGCTGCAAGTTTGAGCCTTTCTGGCATGGCCCCGCAGCTAGAAACTAATAAAGTTGAACAGCTATTCAAGGCAGCAGCGACCACTTTGCCTGAGGGTGCGATGAGCCTTTCGTTGTTTTACTGCGATGGAAACAATGTTTCCTCTGATGCTCCATGCCAGCATCCAGCAGAGGCTGAAGAAGCGTTGACGCAGGCGGCCCGTATGGGAGACGCCTTTGCAACAAATGCACTCGGTCGAGCCTTTGAAACTGGAGAACTGGTTACTAAGGACATGTCCAGGGCGATTGCCTGCTACCAACTCGCTGCTCAAAAAGGCAGCAAAGGGTCTATCGCACATTTGGAACGTCTGAGTAAGCAGCCTGCTGGAATTGCTAAAGCCAGCTATTGCTATTGATTATTGCAGGAAGCAGAAATGACAGAACCACTGGATTTATCTGGAAATTACACCAGCGCGAATTATAGCTATAAGGAGGGCGGGGATGGTTACGCCGTAGAGAATGGTAAAAAGGTTGTCGACTGTTCTCATATGGTTAACTTGTTGCTGACGGGGGCGGGCTACGAAGTTCCTTACCAGAATACCGCTGGGCTTAATAGCCAGGAAGCGCTCAAATATTACGATGTAATAAGCCCGGCTAATGTGAAGCGGGGAGATATCGTACTCTGGATTAATGCCACGTCAAATCATCAAAATAAGACGTTGAACCATACAGGTATTGTAGAAAGTTATGACAGTACGCTGGATTCTGAGTTTGGAGAATTCTTCGGAGCACAAAGTTCTGGGCCAGCCACTGCCAAATTCGGTGCCCTTGGGAAGGCTTGGTATTGGCCAGTGCCTACAAAATTCTTAAGGGTTAAAGAGTCGACTCGGACGGGGGGGGGAGCTCCAGCTCCCGCTCCCGCACCCGCAGCTGCAGCACCATTGATGAGTTTTCAATATCCATTCAGAAAACCAGATGGTAAGCAGTTCACTGGAGCAGATGAAGTATACAAAGCACTTGAAAACGAAACTTCTGGTCACTTCTTGCTTGGCAGTAATAAATTCTGGCATGGCGGAATTCATATCAGCAGTGCAAGTGCTCCGCAATGCGTATTAGATGAGCCAATACGCTGCATTGCAGATGGTGAGGTGGTTGCTTATCGGCTTAATAAAGACTATCTGGAGTCAATATTTGACGCCGGCGGTGATAACAAAAAACTAAAATATTCAAACTCATTTTGTTTGGTTCGGCACGAATATAAGTCCGCACCTAATCCAGAGGAAGGTGCAAATAAGAATAAGCAAAACAAGCTAGTATTTTTTAGTCTGTATATGCATCTTTTGCCTTTCGATCGTTATCCTTTGCCGTCTGCGGATGTACCTAAGCCCAAAGTAACGATGATGGTTGGTGATTTTAATGCATACGAGGAGCTTCCTGTATCCAGCAGTATAGTTTCTTTAGGTAAGTTGGCTAAAGGTACCAAGCTGGAAATTTTAGATCAAAAGCCTATTGCTGATACCGATCGTATATATGTTAAAGGCAAGATCATTTCTGGTGATGTGAAACTAGGTTCTCAGAAAACAAAAGAGGTAGGCGGTGAAGTTTGGTTTGCTTATTTGAAGGGCGGTGAGCCGTATAAAAATAACGCTGGCGATAGAATTTGGACTGCTGATAAGGTGCCGGAACGGGAGCGCCCTAATTATTGGCAGGGGAAAGTGAAGGGGACAGTTGTTAATAAACTTCCTCTTTATGAGGCCCCCCTAGATGCAAGCAATGGAAAACCGGCAGGCGCTCCGCACGGCACTATGCAGTTGATTATGAATAGTGTCGTGGAATTCGACAGTCAGAAGGTACTTAATTTAGTACTAGGCACGTCAGTGAAGCGAATGGCTGAATGTACTTTGATAAGTGGCGATCTGGTTGCTGCTGGAAATATACCGCCTAAATTTTGGGCGTGTGTCGAAAATACGCCGGAAAACAATGTGTTGAAGTGGAATGTAACTGAGCCGGCGGCTGTTGATTCTGTTTTAAATGTTGGTGTCGGAATTAAGGCAGGAGATCCGGTAGGGTATCTAGGCCAAATAGAAAATATTACTGAGGCAGGAGATGTCAGCGAGAAATTTCAGGTTCATGTAGAGGTTTTTACTGCGGATGCAAGTGTTGAAGATTTTTTAAAGAATACTGCTGGTTTGAAAACTGGGAAGAAGTATTTGTCCGTGGTAAAAGGCACCTCCCTTAGGCTAAAACCACCAGCGGCGGGAGAAGTGATTCTCAAGGAGTCGCACGCTATCGATTTAAGCAAGATAGCAATTTATAAGGACTCGCAAGAGTGGTACGAGGTTAATGTCAAAGACGAAGGTCAAAGCGTGGCTGGATTGATAAAAAAAGCCGGCGCGCCGTTAATCTCGCAGCATGATTGGGAGAAGCTCGGTTTTCAAGTAGTTGAAGAGTCGAACGCCACTGCTGATGGTTTTCTCGATCCGAACGATATGCCCATTTTCTTCAAGAAATTGTTTGATAAGATCGATAAGGACAATAATAAAGAAATAGATGCTTCAGAGTTGGCTGATGCGTTGAAGGATACTGATACGCGCTCCCAATGGTCAAAGCTTGTCGCCAGGCACCCAACTGAGTGGAAAGATAAGGCTAATCAACCAAAATGGAGTCGGCTGGATGATATTTTGGCTCATTCGCCAAAACTAAAAGCCCATGAGAAAGAGAGGATCGATAATCTTATCTTCTGGGAGGAGCTATCTGGAAAGGCTTCACCTGAAACCAGTCTGGTTTGGCATTTTCATCCTATAGAGTTTGTCTCAGGGTTTACCTCCTCTGTTTCGGAGCTAATTTCTTTCGATCAAATGAAGAAAATGTTTCCGGACTCTTCTGAGGAAAAGCGTGAAGAGGTTAGGGGGGTATTTAATAAGTATGCTGATCGTTTTGAAATCAACACTGCACCGAAAATGGCACAATTTTTTGCCCAAGTTAAAACTGAGGTTGGTAGTGCGTTGGTAGGAAAAGTGGAAGATCTTTGGTATTCCGCTGAAGCTCTCAGATCTAAGTTTGGAAGATATTTTAATACCTATCCTGCCGAAGCAGAATTGTATGGGTATAAACGTATTACGATGGCGCAGTATAATGCGTTAAGTCCCGCGGCGAAAAGTGCCTATACGATTAGAAAGAATAAGGCTTATTCTCAGTTTCCCAATGAAGATGAGATAGCAAAGCGTATCTATTGCTGCAACTCGGCTCAAGGTGCATTTGTGTTGACTGCGGGTGGCTGCGAAGAAGGTAAAAAATATAAAGGTAAAGGATTTATACAGCTAACATGGAAGTCGAACTATCAGGCGGTAGAAGACCGCTTAAAACAAAAAATTCCTGAAGAAACCATTGAAATGGTTTCTAATCCAGATCAATTGCTGGATACGAAAATAGGGCTCTTATCGGCTATGGGATTTTGGGATGTGAATAATATAAATAATCTAGTCGCACCGGACACGGATTCCACTAATAAAATTACGGAAGTTGTTAACAAGCATACTGACAGCTATGGGGAGCGCAGAACTAATTTTACCGCTATCTATCAGGAGCTTAATAAGTGATTAGTTCAAAAAATGTTTTTGGGCTACAGATTTTTTTGTTTGCAACTTTTGCTAGTCAGTTCTCGTGGGCAGATCCGAGCGAAGTTATTCCTTCTCCAGAAAGAGTAAAAAAAGAGCTTGCTATAAATTTGATTCCCGGAATGGGGGCTCAAAAGCTTATAGTTGAAAGGAATGATAATGCATCACTTCCCGATAGGTTAGTTTTGCTTGCTGATGTGTCGGGGGGAAGAAAAGTTATCTTTAGCGCAAGCTCCGCATTGGCTAAAATTAACAATGCTTATTCACCTAATAGTTTTGATGGCTTTGAAGTGTCGGTTCTTCAAGGTGTTGATAAAACTATAAGTGTTGTGGACTCTCAGGCGGAAACTTATACGTTTAATTCAGACTCGCACGTTGTAGGAGATGTTGTGAGCTTGATTACCAAAAAAGAAGATGAGGTCATACATAATTTTAACGTTCAGTTTCAATATGATGCCGCTCGTAAAATCGTTGCGGTTAGTCAGCTTGTGTATACAGTTAATAATGACTCTTGTGATCGGTCTCTTAAGAGTGCCTATGTTTTACCTGTAAATGACTTGATTTCTAGATCTCTCGTGAGTTTTGATGGGGCTGGTGCATTTGAGTATCTTCAGAAGTTAAATTTTGAAATTCAAGAAGGTCGAATTAAGCGGCAGAAGCTCATGTCGTCATTTGTAGTGTCGACAGCTGATCAAGCACTAGCGGCATTTAAAGGGAATGACAAAAACAAACTAATCAAATCTATGGGGGGTCTTGTTGCCGATGGGGGCGATAGCGAATCGTGCGCGCCTGAGAGTTATATAGCTGAGGCTTACTACTACCCTGATAAAGTTAGTTGGTCTAACGATCTTGGTTTTTTGTTTGCTGAGGCTGGGTACTATGCGGAATCTGTTGAGCTGCTAAAAAAAGTCATTTCTGAAAATCCAGAAAGAACGGTCGCCTACTTAAATATAGCGGATGCTTACTGGGCTCTAAGTCGAAAGGAATTAGCGGCGGAGAGCTACAAGAAATATAGTTCTATGATGCAGCAGTCAGGTAAGGTTGCGAAAATTCCAAAGAGAGTTGTGGAACGATCTGGCTCTTGACTATCTGGGGGCGATTGGAGCAATACAGCTTCGATAATACCCAGCGCTCATTTGGTTCGAAGGGTTCCTGGGAAGAGCTGATCAAGGTTTATGGCGTGACGAAGAGGCAGTTGCAGTCGGAAAGTCCGTCAGTGAAAAGGATCGACTATGGGCAGCCTTAAATGGGTGATGATAGTCATGAGCCTGTTCGTTTCTGCCTATGCCTTGGCTGAGAACATTCAGATCGTCGGGGTTGGCGGGCACATGTTGACGCTGAAGGATAAGAAATGGAGCAGGCCTGTTCCGGAGTCTGCGGTCGCCTCGTTTACCGCGAATGGCAAAACTTTCCCCCTCTATGTTTCCGACGTTGGTACCGAAGCGCATGACAATTGGCTAAGCCCTGACAAAAAAACAGTGCTGCTTCTTCAGACTCTGTATGGCGTTGTCATTGGTCAAGAGGGCGAAGAAATTCCAACAGAGGAGACGGGTTGCGGTGTCATTTCGATGGAGACCGGTTGCGTACTGAGTCAGCACGTAGCCACGTTTTGCTACGGCAAGTGGGAGGGCAACCGATGGACTTCCGGTGAGGGGGAGGTTCTTGACCTTGCCTTGACGACACCATCTCCAACGGATTTGTTGAATCAAGTCTCAAGTATTGAGATGTCGCAATCCCGCGTGGAAGAACTCGAATTCAATCTTCGCACTATAAGTCCAGACGCCTATATGGCTTGTCACCCACCGGCGCGGAATGTTCAAGCTCTCAACGACCTGGCCTTCTACTTGGCCGAGGGCGGTAACGATGAGCTTGCACTGAAGTTTTATCGCGGCGTTGAGGCCGTCGGTAAGCGCACCGTGCTGATGTTGAACATCGCCGATTCACTCTGGCGCCTTGATCGCAAAGACGAAGCGCAGCGTTATTACAGCCAGTACCGCGACGCGATGAGCGCCGACGGCAAGGCGCAGAAAATACCTCAACGCGTAGTTGAGCGATCCGTTATTCAGGGAATGAAAAATTGAATATGTTTGTGCGCTTTATTGCGTTGTCCTTAGGACTGCTGTCCGCTTCAGCCGCGCTCGCAGAGGACACTTGCAAAGTCATCACTGTGAGCTGGCAGTACGATGAGTGTGTGGAAGCCGATCGCAAGAGTGCCGACGCAAAACTCAATGCCAGCTACAAAAAGCTGATGGCGCGATTCGAATCTCGATGGAAGCCTGAGCCCGAGCAAGGAAAGGCTTACATGGCCATGGCCAAAGACTCGCAGCGGGCCTGGATCAAATTGCGCGATACCACTTGCCCCCTCGATGCCACGGATGTCGAACCCGGATCGCAGGCATATACCTTGGTGCTCAATAAGTGCATCGCCAGAATGAGTCTAGAGCGTGCAGCCTTCCTGGATGCGGTCGTTCCGGATGGTCCGAGTGAAGTGGTCGATGTCGCTAAGGTTTCCAGTTCTGCTTCGCAACGATACGGCGATGTGGTGGCTCGTTATGTCACTACGTTTGGCAGCCCCTGCCTCAATGTTCAGATCCTTGCGCCCGAGGGCAATTGGCGGGTGCTCTCCTCAAAACGGTTTTGCAGTTTTAACGGCAAATCGTTTTGGGATGGTTACGCCAGTGCCTTGTTTGAGGATCATGCATTCACTTCGGATGGTTTACAGCTGACGCTCAGCTTGTTCGAGCTTCGTGAGGAGGCAGAGAAGCGCCTCGCCTGTGTGATTCCGATTCAGAACGAGCAGATCAAAGAGCTGAAATGCGGCGCACCTGAGTCATCGATGAAACCATCAGCGTAAATATTTAGAAGATTGATCAGCAGGGAAGTGATTGGAATTGACCAGGCTTTCAAGTTGTTTTGGTGTGCTCGGGCTCATCGTCGGCTTGTCGACTCAGCCGGCATCGGCAAGCGACCCACAAACCATCGGAGAACTGCATCCTCCGGTGGTTGCTTCGTTGGGTGATCAAAAGATCACGGTGTTCTTTTTGAAGAACAATCTTAAGGATCAGGTCAGGGACGTGCACGTGCCTGGTGCCGAGATTTTCTACGCTCCCATGAATGCAGTGAAACCTTCGCTAAATTATGTGTGGAAGGTTGAGGGCGAACAAATTGCCTCGGTGTTCTTCTTCGAGCGCAAATTCCCTGAGCGAGCGGGGAAATCCATGTTTGTCCTGACAAAACACAAAGTCCTGCATGAGCATTTCGAAGGAGATTCCTATTCGGTGCTGGAACTTCCACTCTTCAAGGACGGCGATCATTTGGCTTTGCAGTTCTTTTGGGGTGACCCGGCAGACCCTGAGTTGCAGAACTGCCTTGACGGTATAAATCGGGAAGACGGCGTAGAAGTCGTGTGTGCCTACAAGGATGCAGCGAGTATCAAAAAGCGTCTGGCAGACCTTGATGCAAAGATCATTGCCGATTCGAAACTGCAAAAGGAGATCCGCCAGACAGCGTTAAAGACCGACGATGACGTGACCAGTGTTGCTTGCCCCTCACCCAACTTTTCAACGTTCCTCTCAGCCTTCTCTGAACGCGCGGACGTGCAGAAAGCCTTCGTCCAGCAGCCGCTGAAAATGGTCACGACCGTGGCCGGTGATCCCGAGCCCGAGATGCAAAAAAGCAGCCTCAGCGGCGATCAGCTCAAGTTCCCGATCATTCCGGATGCGGCGAAGCGAGAGGCCCAGGGCCTGACGTTGACCATCAAGGAAGAGCAGGGTGATCACGCCGTCGCCATCCTGCAGAAACCGGATACCGATTATGTCTTCGAGTATCGGTTTGTCCGTGGGCAATGCTGGCAGCTTGAAGAAGTCATGGATTACTCGCTTTGAAACAGGTGGCAAGTTGAAAAGATTAGGCTTGATCGCGTTATTGCTGTGTTCTTTCTCTGCGGTGGCGGGGCCGATGTTCCCGTCTCTCACGTCGTGCAGGGATGCTGACAGCGACTGTGCGCTGGCGCTGAAGGACAACTTTCTGGTGGACTCACACTCCGGGCAGCGTCTCTCCGAGATGGAGGAACCGGCAGGGGCGATGAGTGGCTTTTGGCTGTACCGAGATGGTGAACGCTACATCCTTCAGGAAGAAAACTACTCCCAGGCGAAGTCGCGTCGTTGGCTGGTTTTCACCTACGACAGCGGCAAAGTGGTGCTCGACGGCGCTTATGTTTTCTCGATCGACATTGATATGAACACCGGGCCCTACTGGCATGGCTATGACTGCCGAGGTGATGCCAAGCCGCTTGCCGTGCCAACGAAAGACTCGTTCAGTGAAGTCGCCTTGGAGGCGTTATGCGGGGAGGCCGAAGGCTGGGTCGTCTCGGGCGGGGATGCCAAGGTGCCGGTGTCGGCCAAGGGGCTGGCCGTCAGTGTTCCCGTTTATCACGCCCGCAACCGTGAGGGGTCAGCGACGTACCTGTTTGCTGAAAGCGATGTCCCGGATCTTTCGAAACTGGTTTGCCTGTCCAACTGTGCTGATGTCGCGCAAACGCCGGAGCGCGTTTCTCAGGAGACGGCGCTGTTGAAGGGCGGGCAGGATGAAACGTTGTGCTCGGATGACGAAGACATCTACTTCAGCTGCCCTTTGGAGGGCGGCAAGACGGTTTCCGTTTGTGCGCGGGGAAACAGCAAGCCCACGGCCGGTTCTGTTCAGTATCGCTACGGTGTGCCGGGGAACATCGAGATGGTCTACCCGAAGAACGCTACGCCACCCAAGGGCAAATTCTTTGTTGTAGATGCGTCGGAAGGCAGCGTGAACCTGAACATCATCAAGTTCAAAAGCGGTGCGTATACCTACCTCGTTAGTCAGGCCTTCGTGAGTTTTCTGACAGTGCTCAAGGAGGACAAAGTTGTATTCAGGCAGCGATGCGACTCAGGAAGTTATTCCTTCATAAACCGGGCGGCGCTTCTTGGGTTGGAGTCGCGACCCAAAAGCGCAGAGGACTTTCGTTAGTCGCTGCTGCCGAAGATCAGGAAAGGGGACTCAACGTCCCCTTTTTGCCGCCCGCGATTCAGCTACGGCTTGGCTTGATACTCCCGAAACTCAATGTGATCGAGCGTGCCTTCCACCATCAATCGAACGCCGTCCGCCATTCTGCTAAGGCCCAGCGCCATCGAGCGGCGGGGGCCGTCGAGGTCGTCGGCCAGGTTGGCGGCGAAGGCGCTGATGGAGAGCAGGTCTTCGGAGGCGTTGGCCATGAGGGCTTCGGCGTCGGCGTTGGGGCAGAGGGCGAACAGGCCGCCCAGGCGTTTGGGGCGTGGGGTGGTGGGTTTGAAATGGTGGTCGAGGGCGCGTTCGGCGGCTTCGTGGAGTTTCTTCGAATCGGGAGATTCGTAGGGGGAGGTTTCTGGGATTTCAGGAGGGTTGGGTGTTGGTTTGATCATTGGAATTTACCGATTGATGGAGCTAGCAACCTCTCGCTTGCACTTCGAATGAGGTGGCAGCTGTGTATAGGTGTGCAAGACCGGTAATCGATAAACCCGGCAGACCCGAAGATCTCCCACACACAGCCGCCATAACGATTCGCGAGCATAAGAAAACACTCGGTGAATGGCTATAACTGATGTGCATCGATTCCGGACTTGCACGTCCGAGTCACCGATTTTGCGGTGACGGAAAGAGGTTATCGATGAACCTCAAGCACGCCTAGTTCATGGACAGCACCGCAGTTTGAAGGACATTTCCCAAGGATTTGCGGGGTCGAGGAACAAGAAACCAAAGCTCTCGGCAGCTCCTACAGGAATGTGTTTCTTCAGGTGTAGGACGGGAGGATGGTGTGACGCGGAGCGTCACGGGATGCATTCCCACGCAGAGCGTGGGAACGATCGGGTTCAGGGGTTGGAATTCGTGACTTGGTAGTCATCTGGCAGGAAAATCGCTGCATCGTCTTCTATCAGTCTTGGATAGTGGCGAATCTATCCGAATCCCTTACACTCCCCCAGCCGTTCATTTCCCTTTTGAGGCTGTGCGCATGAAATTTCGTTTTCTTCTGTGGATGCTGGGTCTGTTGATGGGTAAGGCCAGTCGGACAAATCCTGCGTTCCAGCAGCAGTTGGGTGACAAGGATCTGGTGTTTCAGCTACAGACTCTGGACGGGAAAGTGGCGCGGCATTTCGTGGTGAAGGACCAGCGCATTACCAGCAAGTCCGGGGTGGTGGCGGAGCCGGCGTTTGCGATTGCCTTTAAAGACGCGGCGTTCGGGTTTGCCACGATGCAGGCCAAGAACAAGCAGTTGGCATTCATGCAGGGGATTCAGGACAAGTCGATTCAGCTCAAGGGCAACCCGGCGCTGGTCATGTGGTTTCAGGGGTTGATGAAGTATTTGAAGCCTAGGAAGGCCAAGCCGAAGTCATAGGGCTTTCAGGTAGCTTGCCGGGACAGTTCAGCGTTTTCAGCTGTCCGGTTCAGGGGGCTCGGCGTCCAGTGGCTGGCCCCGGTACGTCTTGTAGATCTGCTGGACTTTCGGGTTGTCCAGCTTCTCGTAAGCGATGTCTTCCTTGTCCAGGCCATCCAGGCCTCTGATGCCACTGATGGTCTCTGGCCATTCGTCACGACTGGATATATCGACTACGAACGGGTTGAGGTAGTTATCGAGATGCCTTTCGCGAGGTTCTCGGATCTCGTCGCTGAGTGCCCGCAAGTAGTCGTCTTTGTTTGTTCTTGACCAGTCGATGGCGAACCCGGCTCGATAACAGAGTTCCATGAAGACCAATAGAATCGCGCGTCCATTGCCGTCCAGGAAGGGGTGTGCGAAAGCCAGTTGGCCCATCACTCCACCGGGATGGTCTCTGAAGCGTTTTTTGTCTGATGCGAGCTTGAGCGCATAGTCGACAGACATTTTGATGGAGTCCGGGCGCTCGAAGACGGTGCTGCGAGGGTCGTCGAGAGAGCCCTTGAAGACTGCCAGGTGGGGGACAAGCTCGTTCCGGTCTTTTCCTGCCCAGTGATAGAAGCCGGAGAACAGGATTTCGTGAACCTTGAGTACAGTCTGGTAATCGATTGGCTTTTTCTTGGCCAGATAGGCAAGCGCCTCTTCGATACTCAATTCGAACGAAAGATGCTCTGACTCTTTTACTTCAACGGGATCTTTCAGTTGCAGCGAGTTTTGAAGATATCCAGCCGTGTCGAAGTCGCCGAACGGATCAAAAGTCATGCGCTACGTTTCTGTGCGCGCCTTTCTTGAAGATAGCGCCCTTGGAGCGCCAGGATTTCAGATTTGCTCAGAACGCCTTTTCGCTTGAGATTGACGAGCAACTGTTCGATGCCATCCAGCTCGACGACATCGCCAGCCAAACGGGTAATCCCCACGGCCATACGACTCATGCCGTCACGACTGGCTGTAACCTTGTTGTCTTTGGCTAGCTTGCGCACTTCGCTTGCAACGCTGACAGCATCTGTTTGGGTCATCGGAAATTCCTCTGATTGCCGTCAAATCATAGCAGGGCGCTTGTTTGCTGTCGTTGCTGGCAAAGTGGCCGAAATCTGTGGAGCCAGGGCCCTATCTGCAATCAACACAGGCCCTGGTTGACGTTCCGAAGAATGCTTTAAGCCTGGCTGAACTGCGAAGCCAGTTCCCGCAGCAGCACTTCCGCCTCAAGCACTTTGCTGACCACATCATTGGCCTTGTCGCGGCTCAGGCCAACGCGTTCCAGCAGCGCATCCGGAATGTCTTCATCCGGGCCGGAGCCGATCCCGCGACTGCGCAGCAGGCGCACGGCCAGGCAGACGAGGTTCGGGTATTCGGCGTAGGCGCCGTCGTAGTTCGGGTCGTGCTGGAAGCGCAGGGCGGTGGCCAGTTCGTCCGGCATGTCCCAGTAGCGCATCAGCCAGGAGCCGATCTGTTCGCGGCTGATGCCCAGCAGGTGTTGCTCGACATAGCTGTGGCACAGGTGCGGGTTGACCTCCAGGTGGCGGCAGATCAGTGAGAAGTGCGGCGGGAACACGTGGGCCAGCAGCAGGTAGCCGAAGTTGTGCAGCAGGCCAGCGAGGTAGGTCAGGCCGGATTCCGGGCGCTGGGCACGCGGCATGGCGCGGGTCAGGCCTTCGATGACGGCGGCGGTGTAGATCGACTGTTGCCAGTACGGCGTGGTGTGTTGCGGGTGGTCTTTGGGCAGGCTCAGGGTCTTGCCGAGGGCCAGGCCCAGCGCCAGGTTGATCACCAGGTCGAAGCCCAGCACGCGGACGATCGCGTCTTCCACCGAACGGATCTTGCCCGGCGAGGCGTAGTACGGCGACGCCGCCCAGCTCACCACTTGCGCGGCCAGTGCCGGGTCGGTTTCGACCACGCCGGTGATGTCGTCGATGGTGGCGTTCGGGTCGACGCGCAGCTTGATGATTTTTTGTGCGGTTTCGGCCAGCGGCGGAATCTCGATGGTCGCTTCCAGACGTTGCTGGATACGCCGCGCGGTGAACGCCTGCACGGCCTGGGTGATTTCCTCGCGGTCATCGTCCGGGCGGTCGAGGTTCGGACGGATGCTGCTCAGGGCTTCGCCGAAGTTGGCGGCGCTGGCCTTGGTCAGCATGGTCTTGAAGTCTTCGCTGGCGATTTCCAGCAGCAGGCCCGGCTCGCCGGAGTTGATCAGCAACTTCGGCTCTCGCAGCAGGCCTTCTTCGTAGAGGCACGGCGAGCTGGTCAGCGCCGGCAGGCCCGGCAGCAGGCTCAGGCTGTGTTTGCCGAGCATCTTTTCCAGGCGCTCGGTGGACACGGCGGTCAGGCGACGGCCCGTCAGCTCGGCGAGGCGGTTGAGATCCAGCAACTGGCTCTGTGGAAACAGCACCATCAGCGCACCGACCGCGTCGTCCAGCAACACTGCCTGCACTTTGCGCGAGGCGTTGAGGCCGTGGTGGTCGAGCACTTCTTCGTAGGCGACGCCCAGCTTGTTGAGCAGCAGCCGAATAACAGACGGAGCGTGCGGTGATTCGGGGGCGAGAGCAGCTTCGGTCATGGTCTGTATCCGTTTTTGAAACAATTGCAGGAGTATAACCAGCTTGGTTGGAACGAGCTGTCAGAAACTGCGACGGTGCTCACACTTGGCCGTATTGCTGCCCGTGTCGCAGCCAGCGGTCGAGCAACGGGCTGACGTGGGTAGGCCAGCGTTCGAGCAAGGCCTGGGCGGCATCGCGCACGGCGGGCAGCAGATCGGCGTCGCGCATCAGGTCGGCGACCTTGAATTGCAGCAGGCCGGTCTGGCGGGTGCCGAGCATTTCGCCGGGGCCGCGCAGTTCGAGGTCTTTTTCGGCGATGACGAAACCGTCGTTGGTCTCGCGCATGATGCCCAGGCGCTGGCGGCCGATCTGCGACAGCGGCGGATGGTAGAGCAGCACGCAATGGCTGACGGCGCTGCCCCGGCCGACGCGACCGCGCAACTGGTGCAGTTGCGCAAGGCCCAGGCGCTCGGGGTTTTCGATGATCATCAGGCTGGCGTTGGGTACGTCCACGCCGACTTCGATCACGGTGGTGGCGACCAGCAGTTGCAGGTTGCCGGCCTTGAATTCGGCCATGACGGCGGCTTTCTCGGCAGGCTTCATGCGGCCGTGGATCAGCCCGACCTTCAGCTCGCCGAGGGCGGCGGTCAGGTCTTCAAAAGTGGTTTCGGCGGCCTGACAGGTCAGCTCTTCGGACTCTTCGATCAGCGTGCACACCCAATAGGCCTGACGGCCCTCGGCGCAGGCGCTGCGCACCCGCTCGATGACTTCGACGCGACGGGTGTCGGTGACCAGCACGGTGTTGACCGGGGTTCGGCCGGGGGGCAGTTCGTCGAGGATCGAGGTGTCGAGGTCGGCGTAGGCGCTCATCGCCAGCGTCCGCGGAATCGGCGTGGCGGTCATGATCAGTTGATGCGGACACATGCGCCCGCCGACGCCTTTCTGCCGCAGCGCCAGACGTTGCTGCACGCCGAAGCGGTGTTGTTCGTCGATGATCACCAGCGCGAGGTTCTTGAACTGCACTTCATCCTGGAACAGCGCGTGGGTGCCGACCACCATCGGCGTGCCGCTGGCGATCTGTTCCAGCGCGGCGACGCGGTTCTTGCCCTTGAGCTTGCCGGCCAGCCAGGCCACGTCGATGCCCAGCGGTTCGAGCCAGCGCTTGAAGGTGATGAAGTGTTGTTCGGCGAGGATCTCGGTCGGCGCCATCAGCGCGACCTGATAGCCCGCCTCCAGCGCTTGCAGCGCGGCGAGGGCGGCGACCACGGTTTTGCCCGCGCCGACGTCGCCCTGAATCAGCCGCAGCATCGGCTCGTGCTGACTGAGGTCGTAGGCGATTTCGTTGCCGACTCGTTGCTGGGCGCCGGTCGGGTTGAAGCCGAGGTTGGCCAGGTATTTCGCCGGCAGCTTGGTGGCTTTCGGCATCGCCGGCGCGCGCAGGGAGCGCATGCTTTCGCGCAGGCGCTGCTGCGATAGCTGGTGGGTCAGCAGTTCTTCGAAAGCCAGGCGATGCTGGGCCCAGTGATGGCCGAGGGCGAGTTCGTCGACGTCGGCATCGGCGGGCGGGTTGTGCAGGTAGCGGATCGCGTCGGCCAGCGGCGCCAGTTGATAGTCGCGGGCCAGTTCGGTCGGCAGCCAGTCGGGCAGGGTGGCCGGCTTGAGCAGGGTCAGCGTCTGCATGCACAACTGGCGCAGACGGGCCTGGGTCAGGCCTTCGGTCAGCGGGTAGACCGGGGTCAGGGTTTCATCCACCGGCGGCGGCTCGTCGCCGTTGATGGCGCGGTATTCCGGGTGGTAGATCTCCAGCCCCGAGGCGCCGGGCCGGGCTTCGCCGTAGCAGCGAATCCGCGTGCCGCGCTTGAGACCTTCTTTCTGCGCGTTGCTGAAGTGGTAGAAGCGCAGGCTCAAGCCACCGGTGCCGTCCTGCAAGCGCACGACGAGGCTGCGGCGTCGGCCCATGACCACGTCGGCGCCGCTGACGGTGCCTTCGACCACGGCGTCCTGCCCCGGCCGCAACGCGCCGATCGGCACCACGCGGGTGCGATCCTGATAACGCAGTGGCAGGTGAAACAGTACGTCCTGGAGGTTTTCCAGGCCGACCTTGGCCAGTTTCTCGGCCATGGCTTCACCGACACCCTTGAGTGCGGTGACCGACACCTGCGACAGCTCCGTCATGACGCTGGCTTAACCGGCCGTGACCGGCGCGGCAGGCTTGGCGACCGAGCACAGGCGAATGGAGTCGGCGAGGATCTCGATGGCTTTCGGCCGTGGGAAGCTGGCGCGCCAGGCGATGGCCACTGTGCGGAACGGCACCGGTGCCGACAACGGACGCACTTCGATCACGCCCGGAGCGTAGTGATGGCTATCTACCGCCGACAGCGGCAGGATCGAGATGCCCAGGCCGGACGCGACCATGTGGCGAATGGTTTCCAGCGAGCTGGATTCGACCGTGGTGTGCTTGGCGCCGTCGTTGCCCTTGGTCAGGGTCGGGCAGGCTTCCAGCACCTGATCGCGGAAGCAATGGCCCTCGCCGAGCAGCAGCAGGCTCTTGTCGTTGAGCAGCGCGGCGTCGATGGATTCTTTCTGGGTCCACGGGTGCTGGGCCGGCATCAGGACGTAGAACGGCTCGTCGTAGAGTTGCAGGGTCAGCACGTCGGCTTCGTTGAACGGCAGGGCGATGATGATTGCGTCCAGCTCGCCGTTGCGCAGTTTGTCGCGCAGCACGTGGGTGAAGTTTTCTTCGATGTACAACGGCATCTGCGGGGCGACCCGGTGCAGTTGCGGAATCAGGTGCGGGAACAGGTACGGGCCGACGGTGTAGATCGCGCCGACTTTCAGCGGGGCGGTCAGCTGGTTCTTGCCGGCCTGGGCCAGTTCGCGAATGCCTTGGGCCTGCTCCAGCACTTTCTGCGCCTGGGCGACGATGCCTTCGCCGACCGGGGTCAGGCGCACGGCGCTTTTGCTGCGCTCGAAAATCAGCACACCGAGTTCGTCTTCAAGCTTTTTCACGCCCACCGACAGGGTCGGCTGGCTGACGTGGCAACGCTCGGCCGCGTGGCCGAAATGCTGCTCTTGGGCGAGGGTAACGATGTAGCGTAATTCTGTGAGAGTCATAGCAAGCGTCCATGAAGATGCGGGCCAAGCATACCGGCTGCAATCGATAGACGCACGTTATCAGACTGAGTGATGAATGCGACACCGGGCAATGCCGGTTTGCCGTGGATGGATAAGCAAAAGGCACCTTGCGGTGCCTTTTTTGCCTGGTTCTCTCGGCTGAGCACTTAACCCTGTGGGAGCGGGCTTGCTCCCACACTTGATCAGCGGCGACGTTCCAGCGAGTACACAAACGGCGCAACAATTTCGATCGCGCCATTGGTCAGCATGTCCGCCGGTGGCTTGGGCAGCGGCTGGGCACGGCGGATCATTTCCAGGGTGGCCCGGTCGAGATCGGCGTTGCCGGAGCGACCCACCAGTTCGAACGACAGCACGTTGCCTTCGCCATCGACCACGAAACGCAACCGGTTCAAGCCTTCCTTGCCCCGTGCCTGAGCACTGGCCGGGTACTTCTTGTACTTGGCCAGATGCGCGAGCAGGGTGCCTTGCCAGCTGGCCTTGGCGGCCAATTGTGCAGGCGACGGGCCCGGTGCAGGCTGGGCGGATTTCTCCGTCGGGGCCTGAGTCGGCTGGGTATCGGCCGGCTTCTCTTCGGACGGTTTCTCCTTCGGCGGATCGGGCAGTTTCTTCTCGATCGGCTTCGGCGGTTTGGGTTTCGGCTTGGGCTTCGGTTTCGGTACCGCGATCTCGGCTTTGGGCGCTTCGGCCAGTTTCGGGATCGGCAGTTCCTCAACCGGAGCCGGTGGCTGCGGTGGCGTGACGACTTTCGGCGGTGCAGGCGGTGGCGGGGCCGGAACCGGTGCCAGCTCGACCATCATTGCCTGCGGCGGCAATTCGATGGGCGGGCGGACGTTCCAGTTCAGCGCCAGCGCGATGGCCAGCGCGTGAACACCCAGCACCACGGCCAGGCTACCGCTGTAACGCGTCAGCTTATGGCGCGTGGTGATCATTTCTTGACTGCGCTCTCGAGCCCGACCAGACCGACCTTCAGGTAACCGGCAGCGCGCAGGTTATCCATCACGCTCATCAGGTCGCCGTAATCCACGCCTTTGTCGGCCTGGAAGAAGATCGTCGTGTCTTTCTTGCCCTGGGTCTTGGCGTCGAGGACGGCGCCGAGGGTTTCGGCTTTCACTTCGTCATCGCCAATGAACAGGCGCTGGTCAGCCTTCACACTGAGGAACACCGGTTTCTCCGGCCGCGGCGCCGGTTTGGCGGTCGAGGCAGGCAGGTCAACCTTGATGTCCACGGTGGCCAGCGGCGCGGCCACCATGAAGATGATCAACAGCACCAGCATCACGTCGATGAACGGCGTGACGTTGATTTCGTGGTTCTCGGCCAGATCGTCGTCTGCGCCTTCTTTCAAATGCAGGCCCATGGCCGATTACCCCACTTTCACCATGTGCGGTTGCGAGCTGTTGCGCTCAGGCTGGTGGTCGAGGTCGCGGCTGACCAGCAGCAGCACCTGCGCCGACGCATCGGACACCTGAGCCTTGTAACCGGCGATGGAGCGGGCAAAGACGTTGTAGATGACCACGGCAGGAATCGCGGCAACCAGACCCAGTGCGGTAGCCAGCAGCGCTTCAGCGATACCCGGTGCTACGACGGCAAGGTTGGTGGTCTGGGTTTTGGCGATGCCGATGAAGCTGTTCATGATGCCCCACACGGTACCGAACAGACCGACGAACGGTGCGGTGGAACCGATGGTGGCGAGGACGCCGGTGCCGCTGCTCATGTTGCGGCCACAGGCTGCGACCAGGCGCTCGAGGCGGAAGCTTACGCGCTCCTTGATGCCTTCTTTTTCGCGGGCGTTGGTCGACAGGCGCATTTCTTCCAGCGCGTCGTGTACCAGCAGGTTGGCGAGGGTGCCTTCCTTCGCGGCGGTGGCGCTGGCCTCTTTGAGCGTGGCGGCTTTTTTCAGGGCGGCAATCTCGCCGCGCAGACGACGCTTGGCGCCCATCAGCTCGAAGCCCTTGGCGATCCAGATGGTCCAGGTGATGATCGAGGCGATGGCCAGGCCGATCATCACGGCTTTAACGATCACGTCGGCGTTCTGGTACATGCCCCATGGCGACAGGTCGTGGGCCATGCCCAGGGTGTTGTCGGCTTCGAGGACTTCCGGCGCGTCGGCGGCGCTGGCGTCTACGGCCTGCACCGGGTCGGTCGCGGCAGGTGCGGCGGCCGGAGCGCTTTGCTCGGTGGCAGCTGGCGCGGCCGGGGCTTGTGCGTCAGCGAAGGCGGCGACCGGCGCCAGCATCAGGCTGACCAGCAGGGCAGCCACGGCGCTCCAGGCGCGAGGTCGGTTGGTTGGCGAAGCGGAGTTTTGAATGCGTGTCATGCTGGCCGGACCTGAGATAGAAAAACGGTGATGCTCTTCCAGGCCTCGTGAGGCCGAGAACAAAAGTGGCATGCATTATTGCAAGTAATTCTTGTTAACAAAAGTAATAGAGTTGCTTTTTTTCCTTGATTGCTAGCCGCTCGTCCCTTGCCGAGGCTAGTCTGTCGCTTTCCGATGGGAGATTTTTGATGTCCGCGCCTTCTGTTTTGATCGCCGGTTGTGGTGATGTCGGCAGTCGTCTGGCCACGCAATTGCTGGCTGCCGGCTTCCAGGTCTACGGCCTGCGCCGTGATATTTCACGTTTGCCGGACGGCGTTATCGGTGTGGCCGGTGACTTGTTCAATGAGGATTGCCCCGAGACGTGGCCGGTGGGCGCTATCGATTACCTGGTGTATAGCGCGGCGGCCACCGATCACGATGAGGCCGGTTATCGCGCGGCGTATGTGCAGGGTTTGCAGCATGTGCTGGGTTGGCTGAACGATTACGGTCAGGAGCCTGAGCGGCTGCTGTTCGTTTCCAGCAGCAGTGTTTACGGGCAGCAGAACGGCGAATGGGTCGATGAAAAATCCGAAACCGTCGCTGCGGGTTATTCCGGTCGGGTGATGCTGGAGGCCGAGCAGGTTGCGCTCAACAGCGGCATTCCCGCGAGCATCATGCGCCTGACCGGCATTTACGGCCCCGGCCGTGAGTGGTTGCTGACCCAGGTGCGGCGTGGTTATCGGGTGGCGATCGATCCGCCGCTGTATGGCAATCGCATCCATGCCGATGACGCGGCGGGATTGATGGCTTTTCTGCTGGAAGCAGCTCGCAAAGGCGGGGCGCTGGATGACATCTATATCGGCGTGGACGATGCGCCTGCGCCGCTGGCCGAGGTGGTGGCCTGGTTGCGTGAGTATCTGGGGGTCACCGAATGGTCGGAAGACGAGAGCGTGCGTCGCACCGGCAGCAAACGTTGCAGCAATGCCCGGGCGAAGGCGCTGGGTTGGGTGCCGAAGTATCCGAGTTATCGCGAGGGGTATGCCGCGATTCTTGAGGGGCGCTGCTGACTTCCGGCATTGCACAGTAAATGTGGGAGCGGGCTTGCTCGCGAAGGCGTCGCGTCAGGCGGCATCTTGATTGCCTGACAGACCGCATTCGCGAGCAAGCCCGCTTCCACATTCGATTTACTGTGTTTTCAAAGGTGGGTTATTGCTTCTCGAGCAACCACTTGCGCTCACCCGGGGTGAACTGCGGTTGTTCATCCGCCAGTGCCGTGTTCACGGCCTGCAGGATTTCCAGCTCTTTGCCCTTGCGCACAAAGATCCAGTTGTTGCCCTGACCGTTCTGCTGCAACCACATGCTGTCGTTGCCGCTGCTCATCGACGCGCAATCGCCTGCGAGGCACAGCGCATAACGATCGGCACCCGGCAGGCCGGAGACTTGGCCGTCAGCCTGGAACTGCACGGTGGCGCCTTCGCCCTGGCCGCTGGTGATCGTCCAGTTACCGCCCAGATAAGCGGAATACAGCGCGCGTTCGAAGCTGGCGCCGATCGGTGCGCCGTCTGGCACCGGGATCTGAGCGCGGTCGAAGACCTGTTCCGGTTCGTTTTCGTTGGCGGCTTGTTGCAGTTGACCACCGTCACGTTTCAGCTCGCTGGCGGAGCTGCCATAGAAGTCGACTTTCCAGGCACCGGACTGTTCGCCGAGCAAGCGACCTTCGACGTTTTCGAAACCGTTGGTGTAGCGGGCCTGACCGGCCTTGGTGTTGACGTCCCACTCCAGGTTCGGGCCGTAAGCCTGAAGCGCTTCGCGCAGGGGGCCGCCCTTGGCAGCGGCATCGATGGCGACCTGATTGATCCAGGTGCCGCTGATGTCACGGTCGGCAGGGTTGCTGGCGCAACCGCCGAGGAAAATGGCGAGCAGCGAGAGAGCAAGCGCTTTGCGCATGGTGGAATCCTTTCAAAACCTTTTCTTTACCGCAGAGCAGTCGGCGCGGCGTGAGGCCGCGCCGTGCGCATTACTCGATGACCAGAATGGCATCCATTTCAACCTGCGAACCCTTTGGCAGGGCTGCCACGCCGATGGCGGCGCGCGCCGGGTACGGCTGGTCGAAGTACTTGCCCATGATCTCGTTGACCTTGGCGAAGTGGCTCAGGTCGGTGAGGAAGATGTTCAGCTTGACGATGTCCTTGAACGAACCACCGGCGGCTTCGGCCACGGCTTTCAGGTTCTCGAACACCTGGACGGTCTGGGCTTCGAAGCCTTCGACCAGTTCCATGGTTTTTGGATCGAGGGGAATCTGACCCGACATGTAAACGGTGTTACCGGCCTTGATCGCCTGGGAGTAAGTACCGATGGCGGCCGGGGCCTTGTCGCTGGTGATAACAGTCTTGGTCATGTATGACTCCTTGTAATGTTTGAGTTATGCACGCATGCGGGTGATGCGGATCACCCCGGTCAGGGCGCGCAGTTTCTTGATCACGCGGGCCAGGTGCACACGGTCGTGGACGCTGACCACCAACTGGACAACGCTGATGCGGCCATCGCGTTCGTCCATGCTGATTTTCTCGATATTGCCGTCGGCTGCGTTGACGCTGCTGGCCAGCAGGGCGATCAGGCCGCGCTGGTGTTCCAGCTCGACGCGCAGTTCGACGTTGAATTCGCCGGTGACATCCTTGGCCCACGAGAGCTGGATGCATTTTTCCGGGTTGTGGCGGATTTCGCTGATGTTGCGGCAGTTGTCCAGGTGCACGACCATGCCTTTGCCCGCCGACAGGTGACCGACAATCGGGTCGCCCGGGATCGGCGTACAGCATTTGGCATAGCTGAGAACCAGGCCTTCGGTGCCGCGAATCGCCAGCGGACCTTCCGGGCTTGGCAGTTGTTCGCCTTCGCCGAGCAGGCGGCGCGCCACGACATAGGCCATACGGTTGCCCAGTCCGATGTCTTCGAGCAGGTCTTCGATCAGTTCGAGGCGGTACTCGGTGAGCATCGCCTTCACGCGTTCGGCCGGAATCTGTTCCAGCGCGCTGTCGAAGCCGTTGAGCACCTTGTTCAGCAGGCGTTCGCCGAGGCTGATGGATTCGGAGCGGCGTTGCAGTTTGAGCGCATGGCGGATGTGGGTCCGCGCCTTGCCGGTGACCACGAAGTTGAGCCACGCCGGGTTCGGCCGTGCGCCGGGAGCGCTGACGATCTCGACCGTGGAGCCGCTTTGCAGCGGTTCGGACAGCGGTGCGAGACGACGGTTGATCCGGCAGGCGATGCAGCTGTTGCCGACGTCGGTGTGCACCGCGTAGGCAAAATCGACCGCCGTGGAGCCTTTGGGCAGCTCCATGATCCGGCCTTTGGGCGTGAACACGTAGACCTCGTCCGGGAACAGGTCGATCTTCACGCTCTCGATGAATTCCAGCGAGTTGCCGGCGCGTTGCTGCATTTCCAGCACGCCCTTGACCCACTGACGGGCGCGGGCATGGGTGCCTTTCGGCTGCTCGTCGCCGCTGGATTTGTACAGCCAATGGGCGGCGATGCCGTTGTTGGCCATCTCTTCCATTTCACGGGTGCGGATCTGGATCTCGATCGGTACGCCGTGCATGCCGAACAGCGTGGTGTGCAGCGACTGATAGCCGTTGGCCTTGGGGATAGCGATGTAATCCTTGAAGCGCCCCGGCAACGGTTTGTACAAATTATGTACGGCACCCAACACGCGGTAGCAGGTATCGACCTTGTCGACGATGATCCGGAACGCGTAGACGTCCATGATCTCGTTGAAGGCCCGACGCTTGCCGCGCATTTTCTTGTAGATGCCGTAGAGGTGTTTCTGGCGACCGCTGACTTCGCCCTGGATGCCGTCGATGGCGAGGCAGTGGCCAAGGGATTCTTCGATCTTGTTGACGATTTCCTTGCGGTTGCCCCGGGCGCGTTTGACCGCCTGGTAGATCCGCGCGGAACGCATCGGATGCATGGCCTTGAAGCCGAGGTCTTCGAACTCGATGCGGATCGCGTGCATGCCCAGCCGGTTGGCGATGGGTGCGTAGATCTCGAGGGTTTCCTTGGCGATGCGTCGGCGTTTTTCGCCGGACAGCACTTCCAGCGTACGCATGTTGTGCAGACGGTCGGCGAGCTTGACCAGGATCACGCGAATGTCGCGTGCCATGGCCATCGCCATCTTCTGGAAGTTTTCCGCCTGGGCTTCAGCCTTGGTTTCGAAGTTCATCTGGGTCAGTTTGCTGACCCCGTCGACCAGTTCGGCCACGGTTTCACCGAACTGCGCTTGCAGCGCTTCTTTGGCGATACCGGTGTCTTCGATCACGTCATGCAGCATCGCAGCCATCAGGCTCTGATGGTCCATGTGCATGTCGGCAAGAATATTCGCCACGGCAAGAGGATGCGTGACATACGCCTCGCCGCTGCGGCGGCGTTGGCCGTCGTGGGCTTGTTCGGCGTAGAAATACGCTCGGCGGACCAGGTTGACCTGGTCGTTGCCGAGGTAGGTCGATAAGCGATCGGCGAGGGCGTCTATGCTCGGCATGATGTCTCCTGCCGTAAGCTGTGATCCCGCGCCGTGCTACGTCGACCAGGCATAGGCTTAGACGGCCTCGTTGGACTCGTCCTCGAACGCAGCGAAGACCGGGTCTTCGTGGACGATTTCCTGCTCGGCGATGAACTCGTAGCTCATCAGGCCTTCAGCGATTTCACGCAGCGCAACTACGGTCGGTTTGTCGTTTTCCCACTGAACCAGGGGCTCTTTGCCGCCGGTGGCCAGTTGACGGGCACGCTTGGTAGAGAGCATGACCAGCTCAAAGCGGTTTTCCACGTGTTCTAGGCAGTCTTCAACGGTTACGCGGGCCATGGTATTCCTCGGAGCGAATGCAATATGCGCGCTGCCCGGTTGGGCGAGCGGACTCAACAGTTTAAAAAATCACCAGCGATTAGGGAAGCGCTGATTTTTTGACCAGACTCTTCAACGCGCTGCAAGTGCCAATGTAAAGCCCTTGCAGCGGTTTTGGGAAGTGCTGTTTCAGCCGAGCAATTCAGCCAGCAATTTGCCGAAACGCACTTGCTGACGTTTCTGTTGCAGCTGATTGGCGCGGAAAATCGCCTTCAGATCGTCCAGCGCGTGGGCGAAATCGTCGTTGATGATCAGGTAGTCGTACTCGACATAGTGGCTCATCTCGCTGACCGCTTCACGCATCCGGCCGTCGATGATGTCGTCGCTGTCCTGGCCACGGTTGGTCAGGCGCTGGTGCAGGGCCTGCAGCGATGGCGGCAGAATGAAGATCGAACGGGCCTGCGGCATCAGCTTGCGCACTTGCTCGGCGCCTTGCCAGTCGATTTCCAGAATCAGGTCGTGGCCTTCGTCCAGGGTCTGCTGCAGGCGGCTTTGCGAGGTGCCGTAGAAGTTGCCGAAGACTTCGGCGCGTTCCAGGAAGTCGCCGTGCTCACCCATCTTCACGAACTCTTCGCGGGTCACGAAGTGATAGTTCACGCCGTCCACTTCGCCCGGGCGCATGGCGCGGGTGGTGTGGGAAATCGAGACGCGGATTTCCGGATCGGCGTCGGTCAGGGCCTTGACCAGACTGCTCTTGCCCGCGCCCGAGGGGGCGGAAATGATGTACAGGGTGCCGGTGCTGTGGGTCATGTCGGGGGTAGCCTTACTCAATATTCTGCACTTGTTCGCGCATCTGCTCGATCAACACCTTGAGGTTGACCGCCGCCTGGGTGCTGCGCGGGTCGAAGGCCTTGGAGCCCAGTGTGTTGGCTTCGCGGTTGAGCTCCTGCATCAGGAAGTCCAGGCGCCGGCCGGCGGCACCGCCGGACTTGAGCACCCGGCGAACTTCGATGATGTGGGTGCTCAGGCGATCCAGTTCTTCGGCCACGTCGCTCTTTTGCGCGAGGATGACCATTTCCTGTTCCAGGCGCTGCGGGTCCAGTTCGGCCTTCATGTCGGCGAAACGGTCGAGGACTTTCTGGCGCTGGGTGGCGAGCATCTGCGGAACCAGTTCGCGCAGGGTCACCACATCTTCCTCGATGGAGGTCAGGCGATCGTTGATCAGGCGGGCCAACTCCGCGCCTTCGCGCTCGCGGCCGGCCTTGAGGTCTTTCAGGCCTTGATTGAACAGGGCCAGCGCCTCGGCGTTCAGCGCCTGCGGGTCGGTGGCGTCGGCGACCAGTACGCCTGGCCAGGCCAGCACTTCCAGCGGGTTCAGCGCGGCCGGGTTCTTGATCAGGCCGGCGACGGTTTCGGCCGCGGCGACCAGTTGTGCAGCGCGCTCGCGATCCACCTGCAGCGGCTTGCCGGTGCTTTCCTCGGTGAAGCGCAGGGTGCATTCCAGTTTGCCGCGCGACAGGCCCTGGCGCAGGGCTTCGCGGACAGCGCCTTCGAGGTCGCGAAACGACTCCGGCAGGCGCAGGTGGGGTTCCAGGTAACGGCTGTTGACCGAGCGCAGTTCCCAGCTCAGGGTGCCCTGGACGCCGGCTTTTTCGACGCGGGCGAAGGCGGTCATGCTGTGCACCATGGGGTGACCTCGCGATACAGATCGGCGCGAATTGAAGCTCCGCAGCTCGATATCAATGAATTTAAGCCGACTGGCAGCAAAGGCGCAGGATTGTAGCGCAGTGCGGCAGATGCGCCCAAACACACGGTGTGACAAAGGGCTGCAGGCCGTCGGCAATGCGCGTTTCAGGGCCTTCGGTCGTCGGCCGGATTTTTTAACGAGTGCCCAGGCGCGGTGCGCGGCTCTATAATGGTCCGCAGTTTTCCGTCCCCAGTACAGGTATCTCCTATGAAACGTCCAAGTGGTCGCGCTGCCGATCAGCTCCGCTCGATCCGCATTACCCGCAACTACACCAAACACGCCGAGGGATCGGTACTGGTCGAATTCGGTGATACCAAAGTCATCTGCACCGTCAGCGTCGAAAACGGCGTGCCGCGTTTCCTCAAAGGCCAGGGCCAGGGTTGGCTGACCGCCGAATACGGCATGCTGCCGCGCGCCACCGGCGAGCGTAACCAGCGTGAAGCCAGCCGTGGCAAGCAGGGCGGTCGTACCCTGGAAATCCAGCGCCTGATCGGCCGTTCCCTGCGCGCCGCGCTGGACATGTCCAAGCTGGGCGACGTCACCCTGTACGTCGACTGCGACGTGATCCAGGCCGACGGCGGTACCCGCACTGCGTCGATCACCGGCGCCATGGTTGCGCTGGTCGATGCACTGAAAGTGATCAAGAAGCGCGGCGGCCTGAAAGGCGGCGACCCGCTCAAGCAAATGATCGGTGCCGTTTCCGTGGGCATGTACCAGGGCGAGCCGGTGCTGGATTTGGACTATCTTGAAGACTCTGCCGCCGAGACTGACCTCAACGTGGTGATGACCAGCACCGGTGGTTTCATCGAAGTGCAGGGCACCGCCGAAGGCGCGCCGTTCCAGCCTGAAGAGCTGAACGCGATGCTGGAGCTGGCGAAGAAAGGCATGAACGAGATCTTCGAACTGCAAAAGGCTGCACTGGCCGACTGAGCAGGTTCGTAACCCGCAAGGAGGACGCAATGAGTGGTGAGCAAGAGTTGCTGCCCAAACCGAGCCAGGAGGTTCGCCAATGGGCCATGTTTTGTCACTTGTCCGCCTTGCTGGGGATCTGGATTCCGTTCGGTACGCTGATCGGGCCGCTGGTCCTGTGGCAGATGAAGCGCGAGACCGATCCGTTCATCGACGCCCAGGGCAAGGAAGCGCTGAATTTCCAGATCACCGTGGCGATCGCTTCGATGATCTGTTTCGTGCTGATGCTGTTGCTGATCGGGTTCGTGCTGTTTGGCCTGCTGGCCATCGCGGCGCTGGTGTTGACGATTATCGGTGGTGTGAAAGCCAACGAAGGTTTCCCGTATCGCTATCCGTTCACTTGGCGGTTGATCAAATAGCATCCGGCCGCAAGGTGCATGTTGGAATAATCATTCCGCATATTTAAAAGCCCTGACTTGCCAGGGCTTTTTTGCAACTCAATAAGCCTGTAATGCTTGTAGGAATAATCTTTCTGCGATGAATGGTAGATGGTATTTAATATATTCATCAGCCTTACATTTTTAGTCACAAGTACGATGCCTTTATGTTGTCGAAGAACATTGGCAGCATGACTTTATGCTTGGTATGGTTGTCGCACGTTATATTCCTTCAGAAATATTTCGATATGTTCAAGCCATCGAAGGCTTTTGAATTCCAGTGTTTCCGGTGTTGAAAAGTTCGCCGGTTCATGAGGCGTATCCAGGGAAAGTTCGCCTCTGAATATATAGCCAAGAATAATCCAGATGATTCAGCTCGATTTCTACGGCACGCTCGTGGCCGCTTCACTCGTACTTCTGCTGGGGCGTGGCCTTGTTGCCCGTGTTGGTGTACTGCGCAATTTCAATATTCCCGAACCCGTTGCGGGTGGTTTGCTGGTTGCGCTGGTTCTTCTGGTATTGCGAGCGCTTGATATAGAAGTTCGTTTCGATACCTCATTGCAGACACCGCTCATGCTGGCGTTTTTTGCCACTATCGGTCTGAGTGCCGATTTCGCCAGTCTCAAGAAGGGCGGTCGCGTAGTCGGAATGTTCTTGTTAGCGGTCATCGGCCTTCTGATTCTGCAAAACGCCATGGGTATCGGACTCGCAAAAGTGCTTGGCCTTGATCCGCTGATGGGGCTGCTGACGGGGTCGATTACCCTGGCGGGCGGTCACGGTACCGGCGCTGCATGGGGTGCGGTATTCAATGAAAAATACGGCCTGGCCTCCGCCTCGGAACTGGCGATCGCCTCTGCGACGTTCGGTCTTGTACTGGGTGGTCTGATAGGCGGTCCGGTTGCTCGTTTACTCATCAAGCGTGTGGAAGTGCCTGGCTGCAACGCCCAGGCGCCGCAAAGCCTGCCACGGGGCTTCGAGCAGCCGAACAAAGAGCGCTCGATCACGCCATTTTCCTTTATCGAAACCCTGGCTCTGATCGCGGTCAGCTTGCTGGCGGGTAATCTTCTTAATGGCCTGCTTCACGGCACGGCATTCGAATTGCCGACGTTCGTTTGCGTGCTGTTCGTGGGCGTGGTGCTGCGCAACGGTCTTTCAGCGCTGGGGTTGTATCAGGTGTTTGAACGTGAAGTCTCGGTGTTGGGGAATGTCAGCCTTTCGCTGTTTCTGGCGATCGCCCTGATGTCGCTCAAATTGTGGGATCTGGCGGCGTTGGCGTTGCCGATCTTCATCATTCTGGCTGTACAGGCGCTGGTCATGGCGCTGTTCGCGATCTTTGTGACGTTCCGGATGATGGGCAGTAACTACGATGCTGCCGTACTGGCGGCGGGGCACTGCGGTTTTGGTCTCGGTGCCACGCCGACTGCCATCGCTAACATGCAAGTGGTTACGCAACGCTATGGGCCTTCGCAGATCGCGTTTCTGGTCGTACCGATGGTGGGGGCGTTCTTCATCGACATTATTAATGTCATCGTGATCAAGCTGTATCTGATGCTGCCTTTCTTCGCCGTCATCTGAGTTCGATTTCACTTCGAACGCAGACAAAAAAATGCCCGTATCTTGTGATACGGGCATTTTTTCAACTACGAAACTGCGCTTAGATGGTCAGCGTCCAGTCGTAGTCGACGATCAGCGGCGCATGCTGCGAGAACCGTGGCTGACGTGGCAGGCGTGCGCTGCGCACGAAGCGCCGCAGCCCTGGAGTCAGGATCTGGTAGTCGAAGCGCCAGCCCAGATTCAGCATCTCGGCCTGTTCGTTGTCCGGCCACCAGCTGTACTGGTCACCTTCGCGGCTGACTTCGCGCAGGGCATCTACGTAGCCCATGTTGCCGACAATCTCGTCCATCCAGGCGCGTTCCGGCGCCAGGAAACCCGGGGATTGCTGGCTGTCGCGCCAGTTCTTGATGTCGAGCTTCTGCTGCGCGACGTACAGCGAGCCACAATAAATGTACTCGCGACGTTTGCGCCGCTGTTTGTCCAGGTACTTGCCGAAATCGTCCATGAGCTTGAACTTCTGGTTCAAGTCCTCATCGCCGTTCATCCCCGAAGGAAGCAGCAAGGTGGCAATACTGACTTTGTCGAAATCTGCTTGCAGGTAGCGCCCGTAGCGGTCGGCCGTCTCGAATCCGAGACCGCTGATGACAGCCTTCGGTTGCAACCGCGAATACAAAGCCACGCCACCTTGGGCAGGGACTTCAGCATCGCAGGCATAAAGGAAGTAGCCATCCAGTTGGAAGGCTGGGTCGTCCAGTTCAAAGGCGGAGGCACGGGTGTCCTGCAGGCAGATGACGTCGGCATTCTGTGCCTGCAGCCAACTGAGCAAACCGCGCTCGACTGCAGCCTGAATACCATTGACGTTCACACTGATGATCCGCATAAATGGCCCCAAAAATCGCGTGCGTGTATGATACACGGCGTCAAGCTAATTAGCTAAATCCGTGGTATTTGGGGTTTTTTTCATGCAAGCGTATCAGCGCGATTTCATTCGTTTTGCCATCGATCGCGGCGTTTTGCGCTTCGGTGAGTTCACCCTGAAGTCCGGGCGCACCAGTCCTTACTTCTTCAATGCCGGCCTGTTCAACTCGGGTTCCGCGCTCGCGCAGCTGGGCCGTTTCTACGCCGCAGCCATCGCCGAGAGCGGTATTCCGTTCGACGTGCTGTTCGGTCCGGCCTACAAAGGCATCCCGCTGGCGGCAACCACTGCCGTGGCGCTGGCCGAACACCATAACCGTGATTTGCCATGGTGCTTCAACCGCAAGGAAGCCAAGGCCCACGGCGAGGGCGGCAGCCTGGTCGGCGCACCGCTGACCGGTGATGTGCTGATCATCGACGATGTGATCACTGCCGGCACCGCCATCCGTGAAGTGATGCAGATCATTGCTTCCCAGGACGGCGCCAAGGCCGCTGGCGTGCTGATCGCTCTGAACCGTCAGGAGCGCGGTAACGGCGAGCTGTCGGCAATCCAGGAAGTCGAGCGTGATTTCGGCATCCCGGTCATCAGCATCGTGTCGCTGAACCAGGTGCTGGAATTCCTGGCTGACGATCCGCAGCTCAAGCAGCACCTGCCAGCCGTTGAAGCCTATCGCGCCCAGTTCGGCGTCTGATCGCAGCTTCAGGCAAAAAAAGACCCCGCTCAGCCAGGCTGAGCGGGGTCTTTTTGTTTGCGCGAGCGCTTACGGACGCTTGCGATTGCTGATCAGCGTACCCACACCGGTATCGGTGAAGATTTCCAGCAGGATCGCGTTCGGTACACGGCCGTCGATGATCAGCGAGCTGCCCACGCCGCCCTGAACCGCTTCCAGTGCACAGCGGATCTTCGGCAGCATGCCGCCGTAGATGGTGCCGTCGGCGATCAGGTCGTCGACCTGCTGGGTGCTCAGGCCGGTCAGTACGGTGCCCGACTTGTCCATCAGGCCGGCGATGTTGGTCAGCAGCATCAGCTTCTCGGCTTTCAGTGCTTCGGCAACCTTGCCGGCCACCAGGTCAGCGTTGATGTTGTACGACTCGCCGTTCTCACCCACGCCGATCGGCGCTATCACCGGGATGAAGTTGCCTTTGACCAGCAGGTTCAGCAGTTCGGTGTTGATCCCGACAACCTCGCCCACATGGCCGATGTCGATGATTTCCGGCTGGGTCATCTCCGGGGTCTGGCGGGTGACGGTGAGCTTCTTCGCACGAATCAGCCCGGCGTCTTTACCGGTCAGGCCGATGGCGCTGCCGCCGTGACGGTTGATCAGGTTGACGATGCTTTTGTTGACCTGACCGCCCAGGACCATCTCCACCACGTCCATGGTCGCGGCGTCGGTGACGCGCATGCCGTCGACGAAGTGGCTTTCGATCGACAGGCGCTTGAGCAGATCACCGATCTGCGGGCCACCGCCGTGCACGACCACCGGGTTGATGCCCACGGCCTTCATCAGCACGATGTCGCGGGCGAAGCCGGTTTTCAGCTCCTCGCTTTCCATCGCGTTGCCGCCGTATTTGATCACCAGGGTCTTGCCGACGTATCGGCGGATGTAAGGCAGCGCTTCGGACAGGACCTTGGCAGTGTTGGCGGCGGCATCGCGTTCGAGGGTCATTCAGGGCTCCGGGTGAATCAGCAATCAGAACGGTAGTTGGAGATCAGGTGCAACGCGTTTCAGTTGGGCATGGAACACAGCCTTGATGCGCTGCAATTCAGCCTCGTCATCGGCCTCGAAGCGCAGCACCAGCACCGGTGTGGTGTTGGACGCGCGCACCAGGCCCCAGCCTTTGGCGTAGTCGACCCGCACGCCGTCAATGGTGGTCAGGTCGGCGCCTGGGCCCCACTGCGCATCGTGCAGTGCATCAATGATGCTGAATTTGCTCTCTTCGGTCACATGGATATTGATTTCCGGCGTGGAAATATCGTTCGGGAAGGTCGCGAACAGCTCCTCCGCCGAAGATTTTTCCTTGCTGAGGATTTCCAGCAGCCGTGCGGCGCTGTAAATGCCGTCGTCGAAACCGAACCAGCGCTCCTTGAAGAAAATGTGCCCGCTCATTTCGCCGGCCAACAGCGCGCCGGACTGTTTCATTTTCTTTTTGATCAACGAGTGACCGGTCTTCCACATTAGCGGCCGACCGCCATATTCCTTGATCAGCGGGATCAGGCGACGGGTGCATTTGACGTCGAAGATGATCTCCGCGTCCGGGTTGCGCGCCACCACGTCACGGGCGAACAGCATAAGCAGGCGATCCGGGAACACAATGGTGCCGGTGTTGGTCACCACGCCGACGCGGTCGCCGTCACCGTCGAAAGCCAGGCCGATGTCAGCCTGGGTTTCCTTGACCTTGGCGATCAGGTCGACGAGGTTCTCAGGCTTGCCCGGGTCCGGGTGGTGGTTCGGGAAGTTGCCGTCGACTTCGCAGAACAGCGGGATGACTTCGCAGTTCAGTGCTTCGATCAGTTGCGGGGCGATCACGCCGGCCGCGCCGTTGCCGCAGTCGACCACGACTTTCAGGCGCCGGGCCAGTTTGATGTCCTGGACGATTTCAGTGGTGTAGCGGTCGAGGATCTCGACCTGGGTCACGCTGCCCGTGCCGCTGCTCAGGTTGCCGGTCTTGATACGCTCATGCAAAACCTGAATCTGTTCATTGGCGAGGGTATCGCCGGCGATCACGATCTTGAAGCCGTTGTAGTTCGACGGGTTGTGGCTGCCGGTGAGCATCACGCCGGATTTGCCGGCCAGCACGTTGGCGGCGTAGTACAGCGCAGGCGTCGGCACCAGGCCGACGTCGCTGACATGGCAGCCGCTTTCGGCGATACCGCGGATCAGTTCGGCAACCAGTTCCGGGCCGGACAGACGGCCGTCACGACCGACGGACACGTTCGGTTCGCCCTGGGCCAGGCTCTGGGAGCCGATGGCGCGACCGATCCAGTAGGCGGTTTCGCCATTGAGGAATTCCGGCACGGTGCCGCGAATGTCGTAGGCGCGGAAGATGCTGTCGGGAAGCTTCGGGGCGACTTGGGCGGGGGTGCTCATCTGCGAAAATGCTCCATCTCGAAAGTGGCTGGACACACCGACGACTATTCGACGGCAAGCTCAAACTGAAGGGTATGACGGCGGTTTTCACAGAGAGTTCGTGGTGTGAAAGGGCCATGACGCCTTGTACGGCGTGGCTTTGGCCTGCCAATGCCTTGATTTTCAGCGGTAAAGCTTGCAGATGAATCTGCGTATTTTTATGGCGAGAGAGCAGGCTCCCTCGCCACAAAACCAATCACTTGGTGCCGGAATGGCCGAAACCGCCAGCGCCGCGTTCGGTTTCGACGAACTCTTCAACCATTTCGAAGTGCGCCTGAACCACCGGCACCAGCACCAGCTGCGCCAGGCGCTCGCCAACCGGCATGGTGAATTCGGTCTGGCCACGGTTCCAGCAGGAGACCATCAGCGGGCCCTGGTAGTCGGAGTCGATCAGGCCGACGAGGTTGCCCAGCACGATGCCGTGCTTATGGCCCATGCCCGAGCGCGGCAGGATCAGCGCGGCGAGGTTCGGGTCGCCGATGTAGACCGACAGACCGGTGGGGATCAGCACCGTTTCACCCGGCTTGATCACGATGTCCTCTTGCAGCATGGCGCGCAGGTCGAGGCCGGCGGAGCCCGGTGTGGCGTATTGCGGCAGCGGGAATTCGGTACCGATGCGTGGGTCGAGGATCTTGGCTTGCAAAGCGTGCATGTAAATTAAACCTGGTTCAGACGTTCGGCGATAAAAGTGACCAGTTGGCGAGCGATCTTGCTCTTGCTGGTCTGGGCGAAAAGCGTGGCGTGCAGCGCACGGTCGATGACGCTGCAGGCGTTTTCTTCGCTGTTGAAACCGATGCTCGGGTTGGCGACGTCGTTGGCGACGATCAGATCGAGATTCTTGTCCTTCAGCTTGCGTGCAGCGTAGTCGAGCAGGTGTTCGGTCTCGGCGGCGAAGCCGACACTGAACGGACGGTCGGGACGGGTCGCGATGGTGGCCAGGATGTCCGGGTTACGCACCATTTGCAGGACGAAGCCGTCGCCGCTCGTAGGGTCTTTCTTCAATTTTTGCGGGGCGACGACTTCCGGACGGTAGTCCGCAACCGCCGCCGAGGCGATAAAGATGTCGCAAGGGATCGCGGCTTCGCACGCGGCGAGCATGTCTCGGGCGCTGACCACGTCGATCCGGGTGACGCGATCCGGCGTCGGCAGGTGCACCGGGCCGCTGATCAGCGTGACTCGGGCGCCGGCTTCCACCGCCGCTTCAGCCAGGGCGAAGCCCATTTTGCCGGAGCTGTGGTTGGTGATGTAGCGCACCGGGTCGATGTTTTCCTGGGTCGGGCCGGCGGTGATCACCACGTGCTTGCCGGTCAATGCCTGACGCTGGAAGCAGTCCGCCGCGAGCTGGGCCAGGTCGGTGGCTTCCATCATGCGGCCCATGCCGACGTCGCCGCAGGCCTGGCTGCCCGAGGCCGGGCCGAAGGTCTTCAGGCCACGGCTTTCAAGAAGTTGCAGGTTGGCCTGGGTCGCCGGGTCGCGCCACATGGCCTGGTTCATGGCCGGGGCGACCGCTACGACCGCGTCGGTGGCCAGCACCAGGGTGGTCAGCAAATCGTTGGCAATGCCTTGGGCCAGACGGGCGAGCAGGTCGGCGGTGGCCGGGGCGATCAGCACCAGATCGGCCCATTTGGCCAGTTCGATGTGGCCCATCGCCGCTTCGGCGGCCGGGTCGAGCAAGTCCAGGTGAACCGGGTGACCGGACAACGCCTGCATGGTCAGCGGGGTGATGAATTCGCTGCCGCCACGGGTCATGACCACGCGCACTTCGGCGCCCTGATCGATCAGGCGGCGCACAAGGTCGGCGCTCTTGTAGGCAGCAATGCCGCCGCCGACGCCCAGAACGATGCGTTTCCGATACAGCCGCTGCATAGGTCTGCCTTTCATTTCGTTGGTGACATACGTGGCGAAACCCCCTCCCCAGGGTGAATTCGCCCGCAAAAAAGATGGGCTACGATATCACAGCGACCGCTACGGAACAGCGGCGCCCACAGACAAGGAAGGTGTATGAGTATTCGCGATTGGCCGGCGGCGGAAAGGCCGCGGGAGAAGCTGTTGGAACAGGGCTCGGGAAGTCTTTCCGATGCCGAATTGCTGGCGATTTTTCTACGTACCGGCGTATCCGGCAAAAGTGCGGTGGATGTAGCAAGGCATCTGTTGAGTCAGTTCGGCAGCTTGCGTGCTTTGCTTGAGGCCGATCTCGCAACGTTCAGTGAACAACTGGGCCTGGGCCCGGCGAAGTTCGCCCAGTTGCAGGCCGTGCTGGAAATGGGGCGGCGACACTTGGCCGAGCGCATGCGCCAGAAAACGGCGCTGGAAAATCCGCAGGTCGTGCGTGATTACCTCAAGGCCATGCTGCGCCACGAGCCGCACGAGGTGTTCGGTTGCCTGTTTCTCGACTCCAAACATCAGGTGCTGACTTTCGAGACGCTGTTTCGCGGCTCGATCGACAACACGGCCGTGCATCCCCGGGAAGTCGTGAAGCGTTCCCTGGCCAACAACGCGGCAGCGGTGATCCTGTGCCATAACCATCCGTCGGGAAACTCCGATCCCAGTCAGGCTGATCGATTATTGACCAAGCGTTTGCAGAAGGCTTTGGAGTTGATCGACGTGCGGGTACTCGATCACTTCATCGTTGGCGATGGGGAACCGTTGTCGATGGCGGAGTGTGGCTGGATGTAGCTCCGAAGGGAGAATGCAAAACCCTGTGGGAGCTGGCTTGCCAGCGATGACGGCGGCACATTCAGCACAATGTTGTCTGTCAGTCCGCTATCGCTGGCAAGCCAGCTCCCACAGGTTTTGTGTTGTGGCGGGTTACTTCAGGGTGACCTTGGAGTAATCCTGCCGCCCAAACGGGCTCACCGAGTAACCTTGCACGTCCTTACGCGTCAGCGCATAGGCCGTCGGATGCGCCAGCGGCAGCCACAGTGCCTGCTGCTGGATCTGCGCCTGCGCCTGTTCGTAGAGCTTGGTACGTACGCCTTGTTCGCTGGTGGTCTTGCCGGCGCTGATCAGCTTGTCCAGGTCGGCATTGCAGTAGCGGGCGAAGTTGGTGCCGGATTTGACCGCCGCGCAGGAAAACTGCGGCGTGAGGAAGTTGTCCGGGTCACCGTTGTCGCCGGCCCAGCCCATGAACAGCAAGTCATGTTCGCCAGCCTTGGCGCGACGGATCAGTTCGCCCCACTCGATCACGCGGATTTCCGCTTGAATGCCGATTTCTGCCAGATCCGATTGCAGGAGCTGCGCGCCGAGGCTCGGGTTCGGGTTGAGCAGGCTGCCGGACGGGCGCGTCCAGATGGTGGTCTGGAAACCGTCCTTCAATCCGGCCTTGGCCAGCAGGGCCTTGGCCTTGTTCACGTCGTGGGCGTAACCCGGCAGGTTCTTCGCGTAGCTCCAGGTGTTCGGCGGGTACGGGCCGTTGGCGGCTTCGGCGGTGTCCTCGAACACGGCTTTCAGGTAGTTGGCCTTGTCGAAGGCGAGGTTGATCGCCTGGCGCACTTCCGCTTTGTCCAGCGGCGGATGCTGGCTGTTGATGCCGACGAAGGCGGTCATGAACGCGTCAGTCTTTTCGATTTTCAGCGTCGGCTCTTGCCTGGCAGCCTGTACGTCCAGCGGTTTTGGCGACAGGGCAATCTGGCACTCGTTACGCCGCAGCTTTTGCAGCCGCACGTTGGCGTCTGGAGTGATGGCGAAGATCAGCGGGTCCACCGCAGGTTTGCCGCGGAAGTAATCCGGGTTGGCCTTGTAGCGGATCGAGGCGTCTTTCTGGAACCGGGTGAAGACGAACGGGCCGGTGCCGACCGGCTGGCTGTTGAGCTTGTCGGTGGCGCCGGCCTTCAACAGCTTGTCGGCGTATTCAGCAGAATAAATCGAGGCGAAGCCCATGCTCAGGGTCGCGAGGAACGTCGAGTCCGGGTGATCGAGGGTGAAGCGCACGGTCAGCGGATCCAGTGCGTCGATCTTCTTGATCAGGCTCGGCAACTGCATCGACTGGGCGTGCGGGAAGCCGCTCTGGGCGACCTTGTGCCACGGGTTGGCCGGGTCGAGCATGCGGTCGAAACTGAATTTGACGTCTTCGGCGGTCAGTTCGCGGGTCGGCTTGAAGTAGTCGGTGGTGTGGAACTTCACCTGCGGGTGCAGTTTGAAGACATAGCTCAGGCCATCGGTACTGACTTCCCAGCTGTCGGCCAGACTCGGGACGACCTTGCCGCTGGCGGTGTCAAAATCCACCAGACGGTTCATCAGCACGTCCGCCGAGGCGTTGGTGGTGGTCAGCGAGTTGTACTGCACCACGTCGAAGCCCTCGGGGCTGGCCTCGGTGCAGATGCTCAGGGCGGCGGCCTGGGCCAGTGGACTCAGTAACAGCGGGGCGAAGAGCAGGGGGAGGGCAGCGAGGCGCATGGTCGGCTTCCTTTACAGATCGAAGGCCCATCTGCAAGTGCAGTCTGGAAAAGGCCTACCCTAGTGGTCGCGATTGCAAATGACTATCCCCTTTTTGCATTTTCGGGGCTGCGGGGTTAAGGATTTGTCGGAAGAGGTGGCGGGAAAAGTCTCGATTGCGGGCATGGCCGATTTTCTTCGACGAATGGTAAAAATTGCCGGCAGCCTTTGCCCAAGGCGCTTGCGGCCGGGAAAAGCGGCTTTTTAGCCATTCTTTGCGCACGGAAAGTTGTTGCTCCGTGGTCTTTCTGGTATAAAGCAGCGCTCTTTTCTAGGGGCCCGGTTCCTTCGCTTGTAGGTGTAGCCGGTAAGACCTCTAAAGAATCGCGGCGCCTGGCGCCACAATGACTAGAGATTAAGCGGCCAACCCATGCCGGGTTGGGCATGTGGTTTTAGAGGGCTGAGGCATGTCTAGAGTATGTCAAGTTACCGGTAAGGGTCCGGTGACTGGGAACAACATTTCCCACGCAAACAACAAAACCCGTCGTCGTTTCCTGCCGAACCTGCAGCATCACCGCTTCTGGGTTGAAGAAGAGAAACGTTTCGTACGCCTGCGCGTTTCCGCCAAAGGCATGCGTATCATCGACAAGCGTGGCATCAGCGTTGTGCTGGCCGAGCTGCGTCGCGACGGCAAGGTTTAAGGGAGCTAATCATGCGTGAATTGATTCGTTTGATCTCGAGCGCCGGTACTGGTCACTTCTACACTACCGACAAGAACAAGCGTACTACCCCGGACAAAATCGAGATCAAGAAATATGATCCGGTTGTTCGCAAGCACGTGATCTACAAGGAAGGCAAAATCAAGTAATTGATTTTTCCCGACTTACGAAAAAGGCCCGTATCTCACGATACGGGCCTTTTTTGTTGCCTGGCGATTAGCAATCAGCCGCAGATCAGTTCATCGATCTCATTGCGATCGTTGACCAGCACCCTGATCCGGTCAGGTTTGGGCAGGAGATTGAACAAGTCCTCCGGCCGTTCCAGTCGATGTTTCTGAACTCCGGCCGCAGTGCGGATAGCGCTCAGGGTCTCTGGGGTGGCGACTTGGCCGACAGCAAATTGCGCGGCGTTGATATTGCAGAAATCAGGCATGGTGCCTCCTTGCGTTCCATTCGGTTGGGAGCGCTCGCCGGTCAGTCCTGCCGAGACATCCTGCCTCGGTAGGAAATTGCCCGATGTATGAGCGCTGCCGCGAAGTTTCACTCAGAAGCACTGCACGCGTCTTACTCGTGTAGTCACCACTTGTGTCGGATCAGGCCTTCTGTTCGAAGATCACATAGACCTTGCGGCACGCTTCCAGCACTTCCCAGGTGCCACGGAAACCGGCCGGAATCACGAAGCGGTCGCCGACACGCAGGGTCTTTGCATTGCCTTCACCGTCACGCAGCACTGAAACACCTTGCAGGATTTCGCAGTATTCATGTTCGGTGTAATTCACCGTCCACTGCCCGACCGCACCTTCCCACACGCCGACACCCATTTGCCCGCAAGGGCTTTCGTACTGATTGAACACCGCCTGCTCGGGATCGCCCTTGAGCACTTTGGCCGGGTCCGGGCGATAGCGTTCGGCTTCGGTTGTGGTCAGGCTGATGTCGACGACGTTCTGGATGTTCATTGTTGTTTTCTCCCGTGAAGACGGCGCGGTGGCTTGAAAGGGGCAAAGTCTATGTTGATTAAATTGAACGCCGCAAGGCGGTATAACCGCCTTATGTCAAATATATTGAAACAACCCCGGCCGCTGGTTTAGGGTGGCGGATGCCTCGGGCCGAAAAGCAGGCTGGCCGGGCAGTATTCCTGAGGACGACCGCGACGATCGCGGCGCTCGTATTGAACAAGAGGAGGACACTCGAATGACCACCCTGACTCGTGCCGACTGGGAACAACGCGCTCGCGACCTGAAGATCGAAGGCCGCGCCTTCCTCAATGGCGAGTACACCGATGCCGTCTCCGGCGAGACCTTCGAGTGCATCAGCCCGGTCGATGGCCGCCTGCTGGGCAAGATTGCCAGCTGTGACGCCGCCGACGCTCAGCGCGCCGTGGAAAACGCCCGCGCCACGTTCAACTCCGGCGTCTGGTCGCGCCTGGCGCCGACCAAACGCAAAGCCACCATGATCCGTTTCGCCGGCCTGCTCAAGCAGCATGCCGAAGAACTGGCCCTGCTCGAAACCCTCGACATGGGCAAGCCGATCAGCGATTCGCTGTATATCGACGTGCCGGGTGCCGCGCAAGCGCTGAGCTGGAGCGGTGAAGCGATCGACAAGATCTACGACGAAGTCGCCGCTACCCCGCACGATCAACTGGGTCTGGTAACCCGTGAGCCGGTTGGCGTGGTCGGGGCCATCGTGCCGTGGAACTTCCCGCTGATGATGGCCTGCTGGAAACTCGGGCCGGCGTTGTCGACCGGTAACTCGGTGATCCTCAAACCGTCGGAAAAATCCCCGCTGACCGCCATCCGCATCGCCGAACTGGCGGTCGAGGCCGGCATCCCGAAAGGCGTGCTTAACGTGCTGCCGGGCTACGGCCACACCGTCGGCAAGGCGCTCGCGCTGCATAACGACGTCGACACCTTGGTGTTCACCGGTTCGACCAAGATCGCCAAGCAACTGATGATCTATTCCGGCGAATCGAACATGAAGCGCGTCTGGCTGGAAGCCGGCGGCAAGAGCCCGAACATCGTGTTTGCCGATGCGCCGGATCTGCAAGCCGCTGCCGAATCCGCCGCCAGCGCCATCGCCTTCAACCAGGGCGAAGTCTGCACCGCAGGTTCCCGTCTGCTGGTCGAGCGTTCGATCAAGGACAAATTCCTGCCGATGGTGATCGAGGCGCTGAAAACCTGGAAACCGGGCAACCCGCTGGATCCGGCCACCAACGTTGGCGCGCTGGTCGACACTCAGCAGATGAACACCGTGCTGTCCTACATCGAGTCGGGCCACACCGATGGCGCCAAACTGGTGGCCGGCGGCAAGCGCATTCTTCAGGAAACCGGTGGCACCTACGTTGAGCCGACGATTTTCGACGGCGTGAGCAACGCGATGAAGATTGCCCAGGAAGAGATCTTCGGCCCGGTGCTGTCGGTTATCGCCTTCGATACAGCCGAGGAAGCGATCAGCATCGCCAACGACACGCCTTACGGCCTGGCGGCGGCAGTCTGGACTCAGGACATTTCCAAGGCACACCTGACCGCCAAGGCCCTGCGGGCCGGCAGCGTGTGGGTCAATCAGTACGATGGCGGCGACATGACCGCACCGTTTGGCGGCTTCAAGCAGTCGGGCAACGGCCGCGACAAGTCGCTGCACGCGTTCGACAAATACACCGAGCTGAAGGCGACCTGGATCAAGCTGTAAACAGTTAGCGGTAGCCCGGTCACTCCAGGCACCCTGACGAAACAGAGATCCCTTGTGGGAGCGGGCTTGCTCGCGAAGGCGGTGTGTCAGTCAGCAATAATGTCGACTGTCAGACTGCATTCGCGAGCAAGCCCGCTCCCACATTGGTTTTGTGGTGCACATAAAAATTATCCACAGGAGCGTGGACCATGCGTTGGGCGACGTATTTCGCCGTGTTGGCGTCTGTCTTGAGTGTTGGTCTGGCCCTGGGGGTCAGCATGCCGCTGGTGTCGTTGCGCCTGGAGGGTTGGGGTTACGGTTCGTTTGCCATTGGTGTGATGGCGGCGATGCCGGCCATCGGCGTGTTGCTGGGGGCGAAGGTTTCCAGTCATCTGGCCGCGCACTTCGGCACGGCGAACCTGATGCGCCTGTGCCTGTGGGCCGGGGCGCTGTCCATCGGCCTGCTGGCGCTGCTGCCGAGCTACCCGATCTGGCTGGTATTGCGGCTGATGATCGGCGTGGTTCTGACCATCGTGTTCATCCTCGGCGAGAGCTGGATCAATCAACTGGTGGTCGAGCACTGGCGCGGACGATTGGTGGCACTGTATGGCAGCAGTTATGCGCTGAGCCAACTGTCTGGTCCATTACTGCTGGGTGCGCTTGGCACCGATCACGATTACGGCTTCTGGGTGGGTGTCGGTCTGCTGATCGCTTCGCCGTTTCTGCTGCTGGGCCGCAGTGGCGCGCCGAGCAGCGAGGCCAGCAGCGTGACCTTCGGCGATCTGTGGGGCTTCGCTCGCGAACTGCCGGCCATCGCCTGGGCGGTGTCTTTGTTCGCCGCATTCGAAGCGATGATCCTGACGCTGTTGCCGGTGTATTGCCTGCAACAGGGCTTCACCGCTGAAATCGCGCTGGCGATGGTCAGCACTGTGGTGGTGGGCGATGCGCTGCTGCAATTGCCCATCGGTGCGCTGGCCGACTACCTGTCGCGACGGACCCTGTTCACCGGCTGCGCCGTGGTGTTGATGCTGTCGAGCCTGGCGATCCCGATCCTGCTCGACACCTTGCTGATCTGGCCGCTGTGGGTGCTGTTCGGCGCCAGTGCCGGTGGTCTGTTCACGCTTTCGCTGATTCTGATTGGCGAGCGTTACCGCGACGATGCGCTGGTGCGCGCCAATGCGCATGTCGCGCAGCTGTGGGGTGTCGGTTGTCTGATCGGGCCGTTGATGGCGGGCGCGGGCAGCCAGTGGATCAGCGGACATGCGTTGCCGTGGCTGATGGCGGCCGGCGCGTTCGGGCTGGTGATTCTGCTGTCGCGACAAGGGGCGTTCGGCAAGGTGCCGGAGCCCGCTTGATGAGGCGGCTGGAGCGGGTTGCTACAGCATCCGCTCCAGTCCCACGGTGGTGCTGAACCACGCATTGAAGCGCCGCCACCAGTTGCCGGGCTCCTTGGTCAGCGTGTGCATCTGGCCATTGTCCTCGGTGACCCACACCACTTTTCCGTCCTGCAGTTTCGCTTCGTAGCTGAGCGCCGGCGCCATGCCTTGCAAGGCCAGTTCGCGCACGTGCGCCGCCAGTTCGGGGCTGTCCACCAGCACCCCGACTTCGGTGTTCCACAGCACCGAGCGCGGGTCGAAATTGAACGAGCCGATGAACGATTTTTTGCCGTCGAAGATCATCGCCTTGCTGTGCAGGCTCGAATCCGAGCCGCGATAGGACTTGCTGTAAAACAGGTGCGGGCCACTGCCGTCGTTATCCCCAGGCTGGCGCCGCAGCTCAAACAGCTTCACGCCATGTTCCAGCAACGCCTTGCGATACGGCGCATAACCGCCGTGCACCGCCGGCACGTCGGTGGCTTCCAGCGAGTTGGTCAGCAGGCTTACCGACACGCCCGCATCGGCGCGGCCGGTCAGGTAGACCAGCCCCGGTTGTCCCGGCACGAAATAGGCAGAAATCATCACCAGTTCTTTGCTGACACCGGTCAGCTCCGGCGCCAGTTGTGTGGTCAGCAGCAGCTGCGGGTCGGGTTCGCCCTTGGCCAGCACCTTGCTCGGCGCATCCCACAACGCCTGATTCCAGGCCCAGATCAGCTCCCGGCGCCAGACGTCCATGCGCGGAGCGGTGCGGTAAGTCATCAACTGCTGATACAGCGCGTGATTCTGTTTGCGGGTCTCTTCCAGGGATTCTTCCAGGCGCGTGCGGGTGTTCTGCAGGTCTTTGGCCGTGGGTTTGCTGGAAAGGAATTCGTCGATCGGCTTGCTCAGGGCACTGTTCCAGTACTGGTCGAAACTGTGCCCGAGCTGTTCGGCGACCGGCCCGACACTGAGCATGTCGATGTCGGTGAAGTTCAGGTTGGGCTCGGCATCGAAGTATTCATCGCCCAGATTGCGCCCGCCGACGATCGCCACACTGTTGTCCGCCAGCCACAACTTGTTGTGCATGCGCCGATGTTGCAGCGACAGGTTGAACAGCCGCCCGGCCGCACGGGTCACACCGGTGCTGCGCCCCAGGTGCAGCGGATTGAACAGACGGATCTGGATCTGTGGATGCGCCGCGAGGGTGGCGATGATGAGGTCGAGACCGTCGCTGGTGGTGTCGTCCAGCAGGATCCGCACCCGCACGCCACGGTCGGCAGCCTTCAACAATTCTTCCACCAGCATTCGGGTGCTGATGCCGTCATGGACGATGTAGTACTGCAAATCGAGGCTGCTTTGGGCGTTGCGGATCAGCTCGGCGCGGGCGGTAAAGGCTTCGGTACTGTTGGACAGCAGGCGAAAACCGGACTGGCCCTTGTAGGGCGCCGCCTGGGCCTGGATCGAACGGCCGAATGCCGATCCGTTGGCTGGCAGGGTCTGGCTGGGTTCTCGTGGAACATCCAGTGAGGCGCACCCGGCGAGCAGCAGGACGAACATCAGTGCAAATGGCAGGGAATGTCTTGAGCTCAAGTCGGATCGTTCCGGGTGTGGGCGAGGTCAGGAGTATGGCACGGCGCACGCAGCGTGTTATCCGTTCGACGGTCAGTCAATCCGAGCCCTGGACCAGAGCGGCTTGTAGCTTATGACTGTCGGGAAAGCGAGAGTTCTTAAACGAATTGACGATTTTTCCGGCTCACATCAGCTACACCTTGCAGCGATTTTTCCGGTGCCGATTAAGCCCTCGCCTTACATCACTCCCATGGCGCAATCGGAATAATCGCCGTGCTGATTTTGAGGAAGGACATTTCTGTTTTTCACTCAGAAAAGGCGCAGCTGGCTGTAATTTTTTGATTCTTATGGAGTGAGAATTTTCATGCGCAAGACCTTTCGTGCGATAGCTGTCGCAAGCGCCCTGTGCCCGGCATTGGCCATGGCCGACGGTGCGGATCTGACGATCACCGGTACTATCATCCCGACTTCGTGTACGCCGGCCTTCGCCGGCGGCAACACGGTGGATCTGGGCAATATTTCCGCCGCCGCACTGAACCGGGACAGTCAGACCGAACTGACCAACCACAACGTCACCCTGAGTGTCAGTTGTTCGGCGTCCGCACCCATGGCCATCAAGGTGCATGACAATCAGGCCCATACTCAATTGCCTGGTATCGTCGTCGACGGCTCGGATTGGGCCATGTACATCTACGGGATAGGTGAGGTGGCGGGTACCAAGATCGGTGGGTATGGCCTGCGATTCGGCACGCCGACCGTCGATGGCCAGACCTCTATCGTGATGTACAAACAGGGTGCAAACGCCAATTGGGATATCCCGGCGCCTGCCACGCTGGTCGGGAAAAACTACGAAGGCAATCTTCGCTATTCCTGGGGGCGCAGCCTGGCTGCAGGTCCATTGCCAGGGGTGGTGCACACTTTTCCCATGACGCTGGTGCCGGTGATCGGGCCGGCGTCGAACCTTCCGATCACTTCTGAAATCGCGCTCAGAGGCTCGGCGACTTTCGAGCTGCTCTACCTCTGACAGGGCGCGCAACGCGCAACCATCGACAGGCTTCGGTCGCTTCCGAGGCCTGTCCTTTCCAATCAACCCGATCGGTTGGTCCGTAGCCCGGCATGGATGCCGGTTGCGTGCTTGCCTGTGGAAAATTCCATGAACGCCATTGTGCGAAATGCCATCGCCAGCGTGTTGCTGGTTTCTTTGTGGGTGCCAAAGCCGATCCACGCAGCGGGAATGGTTCCCGAGACCCCTGTCGTGGTGCTGGACGAAGGCGTTGGGGAAGCGGGCATCAACGTGTTCAATAGCGAGCCGCATCCAGCACTGCTGCACACGTCCATTGAAGACGTACCGCAGGACACCGAGTCATTGTTGCTGCTGACGCCCCCGGTCGCCCGGGTCGAACCCGGCACCACGCAGCGTGTGCGCTTCATCCTTCGCAGCGCCGAACCTTTGAAGACCGAGCGCCTCAAGCGTGTGGTGTTCGAGGGCATCGCACCGCAGGACTCCTCGAGTAAAGCCCAGGTCAGTCTGAGCGTGAGGCAAAACATTCCAGCGATCCTGCGCCCGGCGAGCCTGCCGGTCGACCGAGAGCCATGGAAGCATCTGGTCTGGTCGCGAAAGGGCGCTGAAGTACAAGTTCTCAACCCCAGTCCGTATGTTGTGCGGCTGGGGCATTCGGTGACTTTGTTGCCAGGCAAAAAGGAAATGGATCTGGGTCGCACCTATGTACTGCCCGGTGAGCAACTGACCTTGAGCGGGACGGCTGAGCCGAGCCATTCGCCAACTCAGGTGCGGCTGTTCCCGGTCACCACCTATGGTTTCGCCATCGCGCACTTTGACGCTCCGTTGGTGACGGACTGATGCATTGGCGTGGTTATGCCGACGCTGTGTTGATGGTGGTTTTGAGTTTCGTTCATAGCGCCGAAAGCGCAGAGCTTGGGGGGGTGCAGTTCAATGAGGATGTACTGAAATCACGTGGACTGGATCCGCGCCTGGCCGAGTATTTCAGCCAGGCACCGCGCTTTCGCGAGGGCGTGCAGGCCGTAACACTCTCGGTCAACGGCGTCCCCAAGGGGCGGGTACAGGTCGCGTTCGATGCCGAGGGCGAGTTGTGTTTCGCGCCGTCACTTCTGGAGCGGGGTGGCATCAGGGCGACGGATCACGTCGAGTCGACGGGTGAAACGGGGTGCGAGCTGTTTGCCCGGTATTTTCCGGACGCAGTGGTGCAGGCCGATCCGTCGCAGGAGCACGTCGCGTTGTTGATGCCCACCGATAAACTGTTGCCCGAGCGTCCGGCTCGCCGCAGCTTCGTCAACGGTGGTACGGCGGGCCTGTTCAACTACGACGCCTTGCTGCTTGGCAGCCGTTACGCCAGACAGTCTTCGCAGTACCGTAGCCTGAACGCCGAGCTGGGCTTGAATGCGGCGGACTGGTTGTTTCGCAGTCGTCAGGTGTACAGCGAGTTTGCCGGTCAGGAGCGTATCGAGCACCTGTATACCTACGCTTCGCACACTTCGGAACACTATCAGGCCAACTTGCAACTGGGTCAGTTGAACCTGGTATCGCCACTGTTTTCCGGTGAGGCTTTTAATGGCTTTCAGGTGCAGCCGGAGCTCGCCTTGATGGCGCTGGACGAAGACAGTTCGGGTGCGCGGGTCGAAGGGATTGCCTATTCCGCGGCCCGGATCGAAGTCACCCAGAACGGTGCGCTGATCTACACCACGGTGGTGCCCAGTGGTCCGTTCACGCTGGTGGGTTTGCCGCTGCTCAGTCAGAGCGTGGATCTGGAGGTGACGGTCCACGAGGAAGACGGGCAGCAACGGCGTTTTATTGTGCCGGCGACACAATTGCGGGGTGGGATGACGGGCCGGGCGCCAGGTTATGGGCTGGCGGTCGGTCAGGTACGACGCTATGCCGGTGATGAGCGCGATGCTCCGGCGTTTGCGGCAGCCAGCAAGGACTGGCCACTGAGCCCACGCTGGCAGGCCACGGCCGGTGCGATGCTCGGCAGCGGCTATCAGTCGCTCGGTTGGGCACTGCAGGGCGGCGTTGGCGATCGCCTGGTAGTCAGTGGTCGTCAGGTGCTTTCCCGGGCGCAGGACCAGGCACTGACCGGCACGCAGTTGCAGTGGACCGCGAGCGGTTTGTTGAGTGAAAGGTTATCGGCAAGTGTCGCGCTGACCCAGCAGACCCAGGGTTTTCGCACACTCTCGGATACCACCTGGGATGCGCGCAATGATCGACCGTTCCAGCGGATGCGCAATCAACTGACGGCCAACCTCAGCACCAGCAGCCCGATGTTCGGTGGGTTTTCCGGCAGCTATTCGCGGTTTTCCATGTTTGACGGGACGGCCAACTCAAGAGTTGCCTTGGCCTGGTCGCAGAGCATTCGCCGGGCCAACGTGACATTGACGGTTGAGCGCGCTGTCGCGGGGGCCACGGACGATGCCCGCGGCACAGCGGCCTATCTGAGCGTCAGTTTGCCGCTGGGCAAGCGCCGGACCGTGCACGGCTATGTGCGCAGCGACGACGTGAGCGGTACCCGCAGTGGTCTGCGGTTCAACGAACAACTGAGCGATACCCTGGCTTACAGCATCGGCGCCGAGCGACCGGATGACGGCCGTGCCGGGTTCAACGGGCGGGTCAATCTGTTGCCCCGCTACAGTCAGATGGACATGGGCTATGCCCGCAGCGGTGCCGGCGACCAGAGCTATGACATCGGCCTGCGTGGCGGTGCACTGGTGCACGGTGGCGGCGTGACCCTGTCGCCCTATCCGCTGCGCGAAACCTTCGCCTTGCTCAAGGCCGGTGACAGTGCTGGCGTCAAATTGAATACCCCGCGCGGTCCGGTCTGGACCGATGGCTCCGGACACGCCGTGGCGGCCAGTCTGCCGGCGTACAGCAAGGCACGGGTCGAACTCGATACGGCCAGCCTGCGGCGCAATGTCGATGTGCACAACGCTTATCAGGAGGTCGAGGCCGGACGTGGCGCGGTGCCGCACCTGGCGTTCGAGATGGTGACCGCACGGCGCGTGCTGTTGCAGGCGCGCATGCCGGATGACGATTTTGTCTACAAGGGTGTCGGCGTGTTTGACGGGCAGGGACAGTACGTCACCAGCGTGCTGGAGGCCGGGCGGATTTTCCTGTCCGACTTGCAGCCAGGCCTTCAATTGCACGTGCTGTTGCCGGATGGTCAGCGTTGTCGCCTGGAGTTCGCCCTGAGCCTGGAGCCTGACGCCGACGCACTGTATGAAACTGCATCGGCTATCTGCCGGATTGCCTGAAAAAGGAAAACATCATGCAAGGATTGAAGAACGGCGCTACATGCGTACTGCTGGCGGGCACTTTGACAGCCATGGCCCGGGTAGAGGCGAACCCCGATTGCACCGTCAGACTTGGCCCGGTCGTCATCGACTTCGGGACCACGACGCGCGGGCAATTACTGGCGCAGTCTGTCCAGGGTGATCCGTTGAGTTTCGGTCTTCGTCGCGCTCAGGCCTCCGTCCAATGCAGCCGGTCAGGCCCGTTGCGACTGGAACTGGTCGGGCCCGCCGCGGCTGCCGGGCTTTACCGTTTCGGCGCCGGTACGCTCAAGGTGCGTGTGATGAGTGTGCGGGTCGACGGCAAACCGGCGCAGTGGCTCAGCGAGGGGCTGGTAGACGGGCCGGACGCTGATGTCCTGCGTCCTGGTTCCAGACTGATACCTGCGCTCGCCGGAGTCGGGATAGAGGGGCAGGGCATGGAGGTCGAGCTGGAACTGGACGCGCGGATTCCATCTGCGGCGAGCCGGGTCAGTGACCTGACCCGCTTCGAGACTGATCTGGGATTGCGTCTGCGCTAAAGCACCTCCGCGTCAGCAGTTGTCACTTTCAGCCAGCAGCTTGATGGCGGCCGCGCCGACCTTGCGCACTGCTTCTTCGATCAGCGGCGTCGGTTTGGCCGCGTAGTTCATGCGCAGGCAATTGCGATATTTGCCCGAGGCGGAAAAGATGCTGCCGACGGCAATCTGTACGCCCTGATCGTGCAGCGCACGATTCAGTTTCAGCGTATCGAAACCTTCCGGCAGTTCGACCCAGAGCATGAAGCTGCCCTGCGGGCGGCTGGCGCGGGTGCCGGCCGGGAAGTAGCGCGTCACCCAATCGATCATCACGTCGCGATTGCGCTGGTATTGCGTGCGCATCCGCCGCAAATGCGGTTCGAAGTGCCCGGCCTTGAGAAATTCGGCGATGGCGATCTGCGGTTGCGGTGCCGTGGAGCCAGTGCTGATGTATTTCATGTGCAGCACCCGCTCGAGATAGCGGCCGGGCGCGACCCAGCCAATGCGCAGGCCCGGCGCCAGGGTCTTGGAGAACGAACTGCAGAGCAGCACACGGCCGTCTTCGTCGAAGGACTTGATCGTGCGCGGGCGTGGGTAGGTGTAGGCCAGTTCGCCATACACATCGTCTTCGATGATCGCCACGTCGAAGCGCTGGGCCAGGTTTAGCAGGGCACGTTTGCGCGACTCCGGCATGATGTAGCCGAGCGGGTTGTTGCAGTTGGGCGTGAGCTGGATGACCTTGATCGGCCATTGTTCCAGCGCCAGTTCCAGCGCTTCGAGGCTGATGCCAGTGAGCGGGTCGGTGGGGATTTCCAGGGCTTTCATGCCCAGGCCTTTTAGGGTCTGCATGGCGCCGTGGAAGCTCGGCGAATCCACCGCGACGATGTCGCCGGGCTCGCAGATCGCGTGGATGCTGGTGGATAGCGCTTCGTGGCAACCAGTGGTGACCACCAGATCGCTGGCGCTCAACTGGCAGCCGGAATCGAGCATCAGCCGGGCAATCTGTTCACGCAATTCGAGAGTGCCGTGGATGTTGTCGTAATACAGACCGGGCATGTCCTGACGGCGGCTGATACGGGCCAGTCCGCGCAGCAGCGGTTTCATCGTCGGCGACGAGATGTCCGGCATGCCGCGACCCAGCTGCACCACGTCCTTGCGCGGCACGGCGCGAATCAGTTCCAGCACCTGATCCCACTGGGAAATTTCCACCGGCCGCTGCGCCGGACGCCCCACCGCCGGCAGTTCTGGCAACTCGCGACCGACCGGCACGAAGTACCCGGACTTGGGTTTCGGCGTGGCCAGGCCGCTGTCTTCCAGCATGCGATAGGCCTGCTGCACCGTGCTCAGGCTGACCCCGTGTTCGACGCTCAGGGCGCGCACCGACGGCAGTCGGTCGCCGGGGCGGTAGAAGCCTTGTTCGATGCGCGTGCCGAGCAGTTCGGCGAGGTTTACATACAGGGTCATGACACTGCCTCGGTGCAGGTGATTCGGTAAACCGGTACAGATGCGGCAAAAATCGACAATTCAGAGCTTGAGACGATCAATCTGTATGGAATTAATACAGATCTGTTGAATCTGTAATGCTTTTGCCCGCCCGCGCATCATGGAATCTCTGGCTACCCAAGTAAACAGGAGCAATCAAAATGAACGGCTTGAGCGATGTGCGGCTGACGTTACACAGTCAGGAACTGGAGGCAGGGCAACAGGACAATGCGCGCAACGAGAGCATGTGCAACGCACCGTCCGGCCTGAGTCGCTGGGACCTGTTCTGGCATCGTCTGCACACGCGCAAGGCGTTGCTGCGCCTGACGCCGGAACAGCTCAAGGACATCGGGCTGACCCGGGAGCAGGCGCTGGAGGAGGGATTGAAGCCGTTCTGGCGGATCTGAAATCTTCGATGCCTGTTTCGGCCCCCTTCGCGAGCAAGCTCGCTCCCGAATTCGACCGTGTTCTCCAGTCGAAGCGCGGTCACCTGTGGGAGCGGGCTTGCTCGCGAAGGCGTATTCAGAGCCTCAACAAAAACATCAGACCAACTCTTTGAGCCGATGCCACAACATCCCCAACGCCAGCAGCGGCGAACGCAGATGTTTGCCGCCGGGGAAGGTGATGTGTGGCACTTTGGCGAACAGGTCGAAACCGCCGCTGTGCTGTCCGCTGATGGCTTCGGCCAGTAGCTTGCCCGCCAAATGCGTGGCATTCACGCCATGGCCGGAATAGGCCTGGGCGTAATACACGTTCGGCTGCTCCGCGAGCCGGCCAATCTGCGGCAGACGGTTAGCGCCGATGCCGATCATCCCGCCCCACTGATAATCAATATTTACCGAGGCCAGTTGCGGAAACACTTCCAGCATTTTGGGCCGCATGTACGCGCCGATGTCCTTCGGATCGCGCCCCGAGTAATGGCAGGCGCCGCCGAACAGCAGGCGCCGGTCCGCCGAGAGCCGATAGTAATCCAGCGCCACCCGCTGGTCGCAGACCGCCATGTTCTGTGGCAACAGGTCGTGAGCCTGTTCTTCGCTCAGCGGTTCGGTGGCAATGATGTAGCTGCCGGCCGGCAGCACCTTGCCGCTGAGTTGCGGATTGAGGTCATTGAGATAGGCGTTGCAGCCGAGCACCAGGGTTTTCGCGCGCACCGAACCTTGTGCGGTGTGCACCCGGACTTCAGGGCCGTAGTCGATGCGGGTGACCGCCGATTGTTCGAACAGCTTCACCCCCAGTTGCTGCGCTGCTGCGGCTTCGCCGAGTGCCAGGTTCAGTGGGTGCAGATGCCCGGAGCCCATGTCGATCAGGCCGCCGACGTAGCGTTTGGAGCCGACCACGGTGTGCATTTCGTTCGCTTGCAGCAGGCGGGTTTCGTAGCGGTAACCGAGGCTGCGCAGCTCTTCGGCGTCTTCGGCAAAACCTTCAAGGTCGGAAGGTTTGTTGGCGAGGTCGCAGTAACCCCAGGTCAGGTCGCAGGGGATCTGAAATTTTTCGACGCGCTGGCGGACGATTTCCACCGCTTCCAGGCCCATGAGTTTCATCTGACGTACGCCGTCGGTGCCGATCACGTTGGCGAATTGATCGAGGCCGTGACCGACCCCGCGAATCAGTTGCCCGCCGTTGCGACCGCTGGCGCCCCAGCCGATCCGGTTCGCCTCCAGCAACACGACGCTCAAACCCCGTTCAGCCAATTCCAGCGCCGTGTTCAGCCCGGAGAAGCCGCCACCGACCACGCACACGTCCGCGATCAGTTCACCTTGCAGCACCGGATGGTCGGGGTGCGGCAGGCTGCTGGCGGCGTAATAAGAGGCAACGTGGGGTTGGCTCGCGGAGGCGTGGGCGCGGGCATTCATGGGCGTCATCCTGAGCGGGTGTCGAGAAAATTTGACGGAGCATAAGCCGCAGGCCCGAGGACGGGCAACATTGGTCGGCCCGTGGTGTCTGGATCACGGCTTTTGCGGCACAATTGCCGCCTATTCCGCTCCGGTTACCGCTGCAATGAGCTGCAACAGTCAGAAAATCCGCGCCCTGCGTCAGCAGATTCCCACGTTCGAGTGCGTGCCGGGCTGTCATGACTGCTGCGGGCCGGTGACCACTTCGCCCGAGGAAATGTCCCGCCTGCCGCGCAAGACCCGCGCCGAGCAGGATGCGGCCATGGAAGAACTCAACTGTGTGCATCTGGGGCCAAATGGCTGCACGGTGTATGACGAGCGGCCGCTGATTTGCCGGTTGTTCGGTACGACGCAGACCTTGCCGTGCCCCAACGGCCGACGACCGGTGGAGCTGATTCACCCGCGGGTCGAGAAGCAAGTGTTCGAGTACATGGCCGAAAATCGGCAAGTGCTGGTTTGAGCGATCAGTCCGGAATCGGCAGGCTCAGGCTCTCCTTTACTTCTTCCATGACGATGTAGCTCTTGGATTCGCGCACGTGCGGCAACTTGAGCAGGATGTCGCCCAGCAATTTGCGGTACGAAGCCATCTCGGAAATCCGCGCCTTCACCAGATAGTCGAAATCCCCTGACACCAGGTGGCATTCGAGCACGTGGGGCAATTTCAGCACCGCACGTCGGAACTCTTCGAAAGTATCGCCGGATTTGTAGTCGAGACTGATCTCGACGAAAACCAGCAGACTACCCTTCAAGTGCTGCGGATTCAGGCGGGCGTTGTAGCCCATGATGATCCCCTCGCGCTCCAGGCGCCGCACCCGCTCGGTGCACGGCGTGGTGGAGAGCCCGACCTTTTCGCCCAGTTCGGTGAATGAAATACGCCCGTCCGCCTGCAGGATCCGCAAGATGTTGCGGTCGATCTTGTCCAGCTCACGTTTGGTCTGAGTGTTGGTACGCATAGGGGATGCGCCTCCGTGAAAAGGGTTTTTGCCGAGAATTGTCGCCAAATATAGGCGCTTATACAGTGAAAAGCACTGGCAAATCTTTTTTACACTGCGCGCATCATTGCTCTAACAACAGACGTACGCGGCACGCCGCGATGAGGGATACAAAATGCGCGTTATGGTCTTGGGTAGCGGCGTCATCGGTACCGCCAGTGCTTACTATCTGGCCCGTGCCGGGTTTGAAGTGGTGGTGGTCGACCGGCAGCCCGCTGCGGCCATGGAGACCAGTTTCGCCAACGCCGGCCAGGTCTCGCCAGGCTACGCCTCGCCGTGGGCTGCGCCGGGCGTACCCCTCAAAGCCATCAAGTGGCTGCTGCAACGCCACGCGCCGCTGGCGATCAAGGCCACCGCCGACATCGACCAGTACCTGTGGATGGCGCAGATGCTGCGCAACTGCACCGCCAACCGTTACGCGGTGAACAAGGAGCGCATGGTGCGTCTGTCCGAGTACAGCCGCGACTGCCTCGACGAATTGCGCGCCGAGACCGGCATCGCCTACGAAGGCCGCAGCCTCGGCACCACCCAGTTGTTCCGCACCCAGGCACAACTGGATAACGCCGCCAAAGACATCGCCGTACTGAAAGAATCCGGCGTACCGTTCGAAGTGCTCGACCGCGACGGCATTGCCCGCGTCGAACCGGCGCTGGCGGGTGTCACCGACATCCTCGCCGGTGCCCTGCGCCTGCCGAACGACCAGACCGGCGACTGCCAGATCTTCACCACCCGCCTCGCCGAAATGGCTACCAAGCTCGGTGTGGAATTCCGCTTCGGCCAGGACATCCAGCGCCTCGACTTCGCCGGTGACCGCATCAACGGCGTATGGATCGACGGCAAGCTGGAAACCGCCGACCGCTACGTGCTGGCCCTCGGCAGCTACTCGCCGCAACTGCTCAAGCCGCTGGGCATCAAGGCCCCGGTGTATCCGTTGAAGGGCTACTCGCTGACTGTGCCGATCACCAACCCGGCCATGGCTCCGACCTCGACCATTCTCGACGAGACCTACAAGGTCGCGATCACCCGTTTCGACAACCGCATCCGCGTCGGCGGCATGGCGGAGATCGCGGGTTTTGACCTGTCGCTCAACCCGCGTCGGCGCGAAACCCTGGAGATGATCGTCAACGACCTTTATCCTCAGGGCGGCAATCTGGCCGAAGCGAGCTTCTGGACCGGCCTGCGTCCAACCACCCCGGATGGCACGCCGATCGTCGGCGCCACCCCGTTCAAGAACCTGTTCCTGAACACCGGTCACGGCACTCTCGGCTGGACCATGGCGTGCGGCTCCGGTCGCTTGCTGGCCGACCTGATGGCGAAGAAAAAGCCGCAGATCAGCGCCGAAGGTCTCGATATTTCCCGTTATGGCAACACCACCCAGGAGTCCGCAAAGCATGGCAATCCAGCGCCAGCTCACCAATGAGCGCATGAGTCAGATCGTCAGCCACAACGGTACGGTGTATCTGTCCGGGCAGGTCGGCGATGACTTCAACGCCGGTGTCGAACAGCAGACCCGCGACGTACTCGCCAACATCGAGCGCCTGCTCGATCTGGCCGGCACCGACAAGCAGCATCTGCTGTCGGCGACGATCTACCTGAACGACATCGAGGCGCACTTTGCCGGCATGAATTCGGTGTGGGATCAGTGGCTGCCCAAAGGCGCCGCCCCGGCCCGCGCCACCGTCGAAGCGAAGATGGCCAAGCCGAGCATCCTGGTCGAGATCTCTATCGTCGCCGCGTTGCCGTAACCCGTTGTAAAGATCCCTCTCCCGGTGCTGTTGGCGGTTCACGCCGTCAGCCAGCGCCGGTTTTTATTCCCATGACCGCCAAGAAGTCTGCTGCCATGCGTCCTGCCCGTGCCCTGATCGACCTTCAAGCCCTGCGTCACAACTACCGTATCGCCCGTGAAGTCACCGGTGCCAAGGCACTGGCGGTGATCAAGGCCGATGCCTACGGCCATGGCGCGGTGCGTTGCGCCCAGGCGCTGGAGGCTGAAGCGGACGGCTTCGCGGTGGCGTGCATCGAAGAAGCCCTGGAGCTGCGTGCCGCCGGGATTCGCGCGCCAGTGCTGCTGCTTGAAGGTTTTTTCGAGGCCGATGAGCTGGCGCTGATCGTCGAGCACGATTTCTGGTGCGTGGTGCATTCGCTGTGGCAGCTCGAAGCGATCGAGCAGGCGGCGTTGAGCAAGCCGATCACCGTGTGGCTGAAGCTCGATTCGGGCATGCACCGCGTGGGCCTGCATCCCAAGGATTACCCGGCGGCTTACCAACGTTTGCTGGCCAGCGGCAAAGTGGCCAAAGTCGTGCTGATGAGCCACTTCGCCCGGGCCGATGAACTGCACGAGCAGAGCAGCGCCGATCAGGTCGCGGTGTTCGAAGCCGCGCGTCAGGGCCTGGCGGCCGAAGTCAGCCTGCGCAACTCGCCGGCGGTGCTGGGCTGGCCGCAGATTCACAGCGACTGGGTGCGCCCGGGCATCATGCTCTACGGCGCCACCCCGTTCGAAGAAGCCAACGCCGTGGCCGAGCGCCTGCAGCCGGTGATGACGCTGGAATCGAAAGTTATCAGCGTGCGCGAACTGCCGGCCGGCGAACCGGTGGGTTACGGCGCGAAGTTCATCACCGACAAACCGATGCGCATCGGCGTGGTCGCCATGGGTTACGCCGACGGTTATCCGCGTCAGGCGCCGACCGGCACCCCGGTGCTGGTGGCCGGCCAGCGCAGCCGCATTCTTGGGCGGGTGTCGATGGACATGCTGTGCATCGACCTGACTGACGTGCCGCAAGCCGGCCTCGGTTCGACCGTCGAGTTGTGGGGCAAAAACATCCTCGCCAGCGATGTGGCGAAGTGGGCGGACACCATTCCGTACCAGATCTTCTGCAATCTGCGCCGGGTGCCAAGGCTCTATTCCGAGGGTTGAAGCGCTAGCGGGGCCCAAGTGTTGTAAATACTGAACGCTGTCGCCATGATAACGCTCAATATTTCTACAACATCAGGAGGCTCCAGCCTTGGACGTCGGTGAACGACTGCAATCGATCCGCAAGCTCAAAGGGCTTTCCCAGCGTGAACTCGCCAAGCGCGCGGGCGTCACCAACAGCACCATTTCGATGATCGAAAAGAACAGCGTCAGTCCTTCGATCAGTTCGCTGAGGAAGGTTCTGGGCGGGATTCCCATGTCCATGGTCGAGTTCTTTTCCGAAGAGATCCTGCAGGAAAAACCGACCCAGATCGTCTACAAGGCCAACGAGCTGATCGACATTTCCGACGGCGCCGTGACCATGAAACTGGTCGGCCGCGCGCACCCGAGTCGGGCCATCGCGTTCCTCAATGAAATCTACCCGCCGGGCGCCGACACCGGCGAAGAAATGCTGACCCACGAAGGCGAGGAAACCGGGATTCTGGTGGAAGGGCGCCTGGAACTGGTGGTAGGCCTTGAAACTTTTATCCTCGAAGCCGGCGACAGCTACTACTTTGAAAGTACCAAGCCGCATCGTTTCCGTAACCCGTTCGATGCACCGGCGCGACTAATCAGCGCAGCCACGCCGGCGAATTTTTAAACCAAGAGGCGCCAGGCCATACGGCAAAGGCACCCGAAACGTTTTTCCACAGCGCGATATAACCCCTTCGACTTTGGGGTTGTTTCAGTGAAGCGGGCTAACCGCTATACTTGCGCCCGCCTGCGAACCGTGGCCGCAGGCGTGAATAGCCACCATTGAGGGTGAACGCGTGAACCTAATTATGAAAATGCTGGCTGCACCAGCAACCGTACTGGCCCTCTGGGCTGTCAGCGCTCAAGCTGCGACGAATGACGACATTGCCAAACGCCTTGAGCCGGTCGGCCAGGTGTGTGTTCAAGGGCAAGAGTGCAAGGGGATGGAAGTCGCTGCTTCGGCAGGCGGCGGTGGCGGCGCCAAGACGCCGGACGAAGTGATTGCCAAACATTGCAACGCTTGCCACGGCTCCGGTCTGCTGGGCGCCCCGAAAATCGGTGACGCCGCAGCCTGGAAAGAGCGCGCCGATCACCAGGGCGGCCTCGACGGCATCCTGGCCAAGGCCATCACCGGCATCAACTCGATGCCGCCAAAAGGCACCTGCGCCGACTGCTCCGATGAAGAGCTCAAGGGCGCGATCCAGAAGATGTCCGGCCTGAAATAAGCCGCGCTTCTGACGAAAAAAACCGTCTCCGGACGGTTTTTTTGTGCCCGCGATTCAGGCCTGAGGCTGTTCTTTGCAGCAAACAACCGGCAATCTCGGTCGTACCTCTATTCACGGAACGGGCAGGAGGCTTCAGATGGTGCAGTTGTGTTCGATCGAACAGGCGGTGGACGACGTGCTGGCGCGGTTGCCGGCGCACATCCACATGGGCCTGCCGCTGGGCCTGGGCAAACCCAATCCCTTCGTCAACGCGCTGTACCGGCGGATTGCCGGATTGCCCGAACGTCAGCTGACGATCTACACCGCCTTGTGCCTTGGCCGTCCGACCCTGGGCGATGGTTTGCAGAAGCGCTTCATCGAACCCTTCGTCGAGCGGGTGTTCGGCGATTACCCGGAGCTGGAATTCCTCGCCGACCTGCACCGCGACAGCCTGCCGTCCAACATCCGCATCGAGCAATTCTTCATGCAGCCCGGTAGCCTGCTCAACAGCGCGCCGGCCCAGCAGGATTACGTCAGCAGCAACTACAGCCACGCCGCCCGCGACATCAACGCCGCCGGGCTGAACCTGGTGGCGCAGTTGCTCGCCAGCAGCAGCGAACACCCGGATCGCCTGAGCCTCAGTTGCAACCCGGACATCACTCTCGACCTGTTCCCGATGATCGCCAAACGCCGGGCGGCGGGGGAGACCATTCTGCTGGTCGGCCAGGTGCACACCGAGTTGCCGTACATGCCGGGCGACGCCGAAGTCGACATCGATACCTTCGACCTGCTGATCGACGAGAAGGACAGCAGCACGCTGTTTTCCACGCCGAACATGCCTGTCGGCTTTCAGGATCATTTCATCGGTTTGCACGCCAGCACCTTGGTGCGCGATGGCGGTACTTTGCAGATCGGTATCGGCTCGATGGGCGATGCGCTGACCGCTGCGTTGCTGGCGCGTCAGGCCGACAACGCCGGATATCAGGACTTGCTGACCGATGTGAACCTCAGCCAGTGGGCGCAGTTGATCGAACGCGAGGGGGGCATCGAGCCCTTCGCCAAAGGCCTGTACGGTTGCAGCGAAATGTTCGTCAACGGCCTGCTGGTGCTGGCCGAAGCCGGGATCATCCGGCGCAAGGTTTACCCGGATGTACAGACTCAGGAGCAGGCCAACGCCGGGACCCTCGACGAGGCGGCGCAAACCGACGGCATCTCGATCCACGGCGGATTCTTCCTCGGGCCGCGCAGTTTCTATGAACGCTTGCGTGAGTTGCCGCTGAGCAAACGCCTCGAATTCAACATGACCCGCATCAGCTACATCAACGAGCTGTACGGGCAGGAAGAGCTCAAACGCCTGCAGCGTCTGGATGCGCGGTTCATCAACACCGTGTTCACCATGACCCTGCTGGGCGCCGGGGTGGCGGATCAGCTGGAAGACGGGCGGGTACTCAGCGGCGTCGGCGGGCAATACAACTTCGTCGCTCAGGGCCATGCGCTGCACGATGCGCGGTCGATTCTGCTGCTGCGCAGCTGGCGCGAATCCGGCGGTGACGTCAGTTCGAACATCGTCTGGGAGTACGGCCATTGCACGATTCCGCGGCACTTGCGCGACATCGTGGTCACCGAGTACGGCATCGCCGATCTGCGCGGCAAGTCAGATGCGGTGGTGATCGAAGCGCTGTTGAACATCAGCGACTCGCGCTTCCAGCAGGGCCTGATCGAACAGGCGCAGAAGGTCGGCAAGCTGCCAAAGGACTTTCGTCTCGATCCGCGCTTTACCGACAACACCCCACAACGCTTGCAGGCGATTGCCGCACGGCATCCGAACCTGTTTCCGGAGTATCCGCTGGGCTGCGATTTCACGGAGGTCGAAAAGGATCTGTTGCGGGCGCTGAACTGGCTCAAGAGCAAATTCAAGCTGACGGAGATTCTGGAGTTGGGCAAGGCCGCGCTGGATGCGCCTGAGGCTTCGCTGTATCCGGAGCATCTGGCGCGCATGCAGCTCACTGATCCGGAAGGTCTTAAGGAAGACCTGTTTCAGCGGTTGCTCCTCACTGGCCTCAAAGCTACCGCGCAATAATGTTCACCGTAAAACCAACTGTGGGAGCGGGCTTGCTCGCGAAGACGCCGTGTCAGTCGACCTATACGTTGACTGACACAACGCCTTCGCGAGCAAGCCCGCTCCCACAGGGATAATGCGATGAAGCCGGGTTACTCGATGAAAGTCACCACGCCATCCTTCAGCGACTTCACGCGAGCCAGCGACTCGACGCGGTAACCCTGCGAATCCAGCTCCGCACGGCCGCCCTGGAACGACTTCTCGATCACGATGCCCAGGCCTGCGACGGTGGCGCCGGCCTGTTTGATGATCGAGATCAGTGCCTGGGACGCCTTACCGTTGGCCAGGAAGTCGTCGATGATCAGCACACGGTCGCTGCTGGTCAGGTGGCGAGGGGAGATGGCCACGGTGCTTTCGGTCTTCTTGGTGAACGAGTAAACGGTCGCCGACAGCAGGTTTTCAGTCAGGGTCAGGGACTGTTGCTTGCGGGCGAAGATCACCGGCACGCCGAGGTTCAGACCGGTCATGATCGCCGGGGCGATGCCCGAGGCTTCGATGGTGACAATCTTGGTGATGCCCGAATCCTTGAACAGCGTGGCGAATTCGTCGCCGATCAGCTTCATCAGGGCCGGGTCGATCTGGTGGTTCAGGAAGGCGTCGACCTTCAGGACCTGGTCGGAAAGCACGATGCCTAGTTCGCGGATTTTCTGGTGCAATGCTTCCATGAAGCTGTCCTCATTTGGCGCTTTGTGCGCCGAAGGTCTAGTAAAAAAGTGGTCAATTCTAGCGCTTTAACATCGCGCGTATATCAGCCAGTGCGCTGTTGCCCCGCACGGCTTTGACTTCGGTCGGTGTGTCGTCGTTGCCTTCCCAGGCCAGGTCGTCCGGCGGCAGTTCATCGAGGAAGCGGCTTGGCGCGCAGTCGATGATCTCGCCGTACTGTTTGCGCTTGGCGGCGAAGGTAAACGCGAGGGTCTGGCGCGCGCGGGTAATGCCCACGTAGGCCAGGCGGCGTTCTTCTTCGATGGTGTCGGCTTCGATGCTGGAACGGTGCGGGAGGATTTCCTCTTCCATGCCCATGATGAACACGTAGGGGAATTCCAGGCCCTTGGACGCATGCAGGGTCATCATCTGTACGCCTTCGGCGCCGTCTTCCTCTTCCTGCTGACGTTCCAGCATGTCACGCAGGACGAGTTTGCCGATGGCGTCCTCGACGGTCATTTCGCCGTCTTCGTCTTTTTCCAGGGTGTTCTTCAAGGCTTCGATCAGGAACCAGACGTTGCTCATCCGGTAGTCCGCGGCCTTGTCGCTGGAACTGTTGGTGCGCAGCCAGTTCTCGTAGTCGATGTCCATGACCATGCTGCGCAGGGCGGAGATCGGGTCTTCGCCGGCGCACTGCTCGCGCACCTTGTCCATGAAACGCTTGAAGCGCGACAGGCGGTCGGTGAAGCGGCTGTCCAGATGTTCGCCCAGGCCGAGTTCGTCGGTGGCGGCGTACATCGAGATCTTGCGTTCGGTGGCGTAGTTGCCGAGCTTTTCCAAAGTCGTGGAGCCGATTTCCCGGCGCGGCACGTTGATCACCCGCAGGAAGGCGTTGTCGTCGTCCGGGTTCACGATCAGGCGGAAATAGGCCATCAGGTCTTTCACTTCCTGACGCCCGAAGAAGCTGTTGCCGCCGCTCAGACGGTACGGCACCTGATGGTGCTGCAGTTTCAGCTCGATCAGCTTGGCCTGGTAGTTGCCGCGATAGAGGATCGCGAAATCGCTGTACGGGCGGTCGGTGCGCAAGTGCAGGCTGAGGATTTCCATGGCCACGCGTTCGGCTTCGGCGTCCTCGTTGCGGCAGCGGATCACGCGGATCTCGTCGCCGTGGCCCATCTCACTCCACAGCTGCTTCTCGAATTCGTGCGGGTTGTTCGAGATCAGCACGTTGGCGCAGCGCAGGATGCGGCTGGTGGAGCGGTAGTTCTGCTCGAGCATCACCACTTTCAGGGACGGATAGTCGTCCTTGAGCAGCATCAGGTTTTCCGGCCGCGCGCCGCGCCAGGCGTAGATCGACTGGTCGTCGTCGCCCACCACGGTGAACTGGTTGCGTTTGCCGATGAGCATTTTCACCAGCAAATACTGGCTGGCGTTGGTGTCCTGATATTCGTCGACCAGCAGGTAACGCACCTTGTTCTGCCACTTTTCGAGGATGTCGGCGTGCTCTTCGAAGAGTTTCACCGGCAGCAGGATCAGGTCGTCGAAGTCCACCGCGTTGAACGCCTTGAGCGTGCGCTGGTAGTGGGTGTAGACGATGGCGGCGGTCTGTTCCTTGGGGTTGCGGGCGTTTTCCAGGGCCTGGGCCGGCAGGATCAGGTCGTTTTTCCAGGCGCCGATCATGTTCTTGATCTCGTCGACGCCGTCGTCGCCTGCATATTCCTTCTGCATGATGTCGGTCATCAGCGACTTGACGTCGGTTTCGTCGAAGATCGAGAAACCGGGTTTGTAGCCCAGCCGTTCGTGTTCCTTGCGGATGATGTTCAGGCCCAGGTTGTGGAAGGTGCAGACCGTCAGCCCGCGTCCTTCACCTGGACGCAGCAGGGTGCCGACCCGCTCTTTCATCTCGCGCGCGGCCTTGTTGGTGAAGGTCATGGCGACGATGTACTGGGCGCGGATGCCGCAGTTCTGGATCAGGTGCGCAATCTTGCGCGTGATCACGCTGGTCTTGCCGGAGCCAGCACCGGCGAGCACCAATAGAGGGCCGCCGACGTAGTTCACGGCTTCTTGCTGCCGGGGATTGAGTCGGGACATACGAAAATTCGGGAGTCGTTGACGAAATGGGCCGGCATTTTAACAGGCTCAGCGATTTGTGCTGCTCTCTCCGACTTGTGACGCAGCACGCGATTCAAATTTGCCGGTTTTGTTACTTTCACGCAGGATGCGCGGTGATTTTGCGGCTAATGTTCTCATTCGTGACACAAAATAACGTTTTGATAACCGTTGTCGTTTGGTCATTGGTTGCCGCAACGGCATAATGCCCGCCGCCCACATCATTGCAGAGTCTAGGGAGTCAGCTTGACTACGCCTGTCGAACCCTTGCGTTTGCTGCTACTGGCCGAAGAGCCAGCGTGGACAGCGTTATTGCGCGAGTGTCTGGCTCCGTTGGGGAGTGCGGCGGTGCTGATCAGCGCGCCGAGCTGGGAGTCGGTCAGCAGTCTGTTCGAAGACAACCGCCACGCGGTGTTGTTGACCGTTCCCGCGTTGCAGCCGGCGCCCGGCCGTTGCAGCCTGCCGACGGTGTTGCTGTTGGAACACGAGCCGGCGACCGCGCCCGATGGTGTCAGCGACTGGCTGGTGTTCGATGCCCTCGATCCCGGCATGCTTCGACGTTGCCTGCGGCATGTGCGCGAACGCGGCGTGCTGGAAAACACCCTGCAACGCCTGGCCGAGCAGGATCCGCTGACCGGCATCGCCAACCGTCAGGGCTTCCAGACCCTGCTGACGGCGCGCCTGGCCGAAAACGACGGCCGCGGCCTGGCCCTTGGGCACCTCGATCTCGACAACTTCCGTCACGCCAACGATGCCCTTGGCCACCAGGCCGGCGACCGCCTGATCCTGCAAGTCGTCGCACGGCTGAAAAGTCAGCTGGAAGTCGGCGATCAACTGGCGCGCCTGGGCAGCGATGAATTCGCCCTGCTGATCGACACCCGCCGCGCCCCGCAACGGGCGGAATGGATGGCCGAGCGCATTACCGAAGCCTTGGCCGAACCTTACTGGGTCGACGGCGAAAGCCTGTTGATCGGCTCCAGCCTGGGCATCGCCCATGCCCGCGCCCAGGGCGGCGCCGATCCGCTGATGTGGCACGCGCACATCGCCATGCAGCAGGCCAAGAGCACTCAGGGCTGCACCTTTCACATCTTCAACGAACGAATCAACCGCAACGCGCGAAGCATGGCCGACCTCGAAAGCGAGCTGCGCCGGGCCTTGCGTCGTGACGAGCTGGAGCTGCATTACCAGCCGCGCCTGAACCTGCAGGACGGCCAGATCGTCGGCCTCGAAGCGCTGGTGCGCTGGCGTCACAGTGAGCGCGGCCTGCTGCCGCCGAGTGAATTCGTGCCGCTGGCGGAGCAGAGCGGCCTGATCGTGCCGCTGGGTTACTGGGTGATATCCCGGGCCCTGCGCGACATGCAGGCGTTGCGCGAGCGCGGACTGCCGGCGCTGCACATGGCGATCAACCTGTCGTTCCGCCAGTTTCAGGACAGTCAGTTGCTGCCGACGCTCAGTCGTCTGATCGCCGAGCGCGGGGTCGAGGCGCAGTGGCTGGAATTCGAACTCACCGAAACCGCCGTGATGCGCCGCAGCGATCTGGTCAAGCAGACCATGGACGCCCTCGGTCGCCTCGGCGTGCGATTTTCGCTGGATGATTTCGGCACCGGGTTCTCGTCGTTCGTGCACCTCAACAGCCTGCCGATTACCTTGCTGAAGATCGACAAGAGCTTCGTCGGCGGCATGGAGCAGCGCGAAGAGAACCGCAAACTGGTGCACGCGATGATCAATCTCGCGCACAACCTGCACCTGGAAGTGGTGGCCGAAGGGGTGGAAACCCGGGAGCAACTGGATCTGTTGCGCGGGTTCGGCTGTGATCAGGTGCAGGGTTACCTGATCAGCAAGCCGCTGCCGTTGGCGGAACTGGTTGAATATCTGGTGGTTGACGCCAGCCAGCCGCCGCTGGGTATCGTGGTTTAGCCTCAAACCCCTGTGGGAGCGAGCTCGCTCCCACAGGGAGACTCATTCGGCCTGAGCGATTTTGAAGCCTTGAGATTGCGGCTCAAGCCGAATCATTCGCTTCATCTTCCATTCGAACGCCAGCGTCAAGCTCACCGCCGCACAGGCCAGCCCCAGCGCCAGACCCCACCAGACGCCGGTCGGCCCCCAGTGCAGATGAAACGCCATCAGCCACGCCGCCGGCGCGCCGATCAGCCAGTAGCAAACAAGCCCGACCAGGAATGTGGTCTTGGCATCCTTGAGGCCGCGGATGCAGCCCATGGCAATCGTCTGCGTGCCGTCGAACAGCTCGAACCACGCCGCCACGGCCAGCAGGCTCACGGCCAGACGAATCACTTCGGCAAACGCCGGGTCGTTATGGTCGAGGAACAAACCGACCAACTGATTCGGCAGCAACCAGAACACCATCGCAAACCCCAGCATTACCACCGCACCAAAGACGATGCCGACCCTTCCCGACATCCGCGCTTCGTTCAATTGCCCGGCGCCGTAATGCTGGCCGACGCGCATGGTGATCGCATACGACATCCCCGCAGGAACCATGAATGCCACCGAGACGATTTGCAGGGCGATCTGATGCGCCGCCAGTTGCGTGCTGCCCATGGTGCCCATGCACAGCGCCGCGAAGGCGAACAGCCCGACTTCCACCGCGTAGGTGCCGCCGATGGGCAGGCCCAGGCGCCAGAGTTCTTTCAGGTACTGCCGGTTCGGCCGCGACAGACCTTCGCGAAGCGGGTAGGCGTCATAGGCCGGATGCCGACGAATGTGCCAGGCCAGTGCCAGCGCCATGCAGTTGGCGACAATTGCCGTGACCAGGCCGATGCCTGTCAGCCCGAGTTTCGGCAGGCCGAACAGGCCGGTGATGAGCGCGTAGTTGAGCAGGAAGTTGGCCACCGTGCCGGCGAGGCTGATGACCATCACTGGCGTTGCCCGGCCGATGGCGCTGGTGAAACCGCGCAGGGCCATGAAGCTCAGGTAGCCGGGCAGGGCGAAGGGCAGGGCGATCAGGAACTGCCCGGCGGCGTTGACGTTGGTCTCGGTCTGGCCGAACAGCAGCAACACCGGTTTCAAGTTCCACAACAGCAGCCCGGCACCGAGCGCCATCAGCCACGCCAGCCACAGCCCGGCCTGGGTCAGGCGGGCGGCGCCGATGATGTCGCCGGCGCCCTGACGAATCGCTACCAGGGTGCCGACCGCGGCAATCACGCCGATGCAGAAAATCGACACGAACGAATAGCTCGCCGCGCCCAGACCGCCACCGGCCAGCGCTTCGGGGCTGAGGCGCGCCATCATCAGGGTGTCGGTCAGCACCATCAGCATGTGCGCCAACTGCGAGGCGATCAACGGCCCCGCCAGCCGCAGGATGGCCCAGAGTTCGGTACGCACAGGACGCTGCATGGCGTTCACATCCTTATAAAAGAGGGAGCAAGAGACCGTCGATTCTCAGGGTTTGGCGCAGGTTGCACAAAGGGATAAAAAGGATGGGTGGCATGATTAAAACTCATCCTTCCGCGATTCTGCTAAGTTGGCGCAATCCCGCCATAGGAGCGCTGTGCATGTCCCGTCGTCTTCCGCCCTTGTATGCCCTGCGCGCATTCGAAGCGGCGGCACGCCACAGCTCGTTCACCCGGGCCGCAGAGGAGTTGTCGATCACTCAGAGTGCGGTGAGCCGGCACATTCGCACGCTCGAAGAGCATTTCGCCTGCCGCTTGTTCCACCGCAGCGGACGCAACCTGCAACTGACCGAGTCGGCACGCCTACTGCTGCCGGGCATCCGTGATGGCTTTGCTGCGTTGGAACGGGCCTGCAATACCTTGCGCGCCGAAGATGACATCCTGCGCATGAAAGCCCCGTCGACCCTGACCATGCGCTGGTTGCTGGCGCGGCTCAGTCGTTTTAGGCATTTGCAGCCAGGCAACGAGGTGCAACTGACCAGCGCGTGGATGGACGTGGACTCGGTGGACTTCAACAACGAGCCCTTCGATTGCGCGGTGCTGCTGAGTGACGGACATTTCCCGCCGGACTGGGAAGCCAGCCTGCTGTTTCCAGAAGAGCTGATTCCGGTTGGCGCGCCGAACCTGCTCAACGATCAGCCGTGGGACGTGGCGCGGCTGGCCAGCGCCGAGCTGCTGCACCCGACGCCGGATCGCCGGGACTGGCGCAGTTGGCTGGAACACATGGGACTGTCGGAACAGGTGTCGCTCAAGGGCGGGCAGGTGTTCGACACCCTGGAGCTGGGCATGATCGCGGCAGCCAGGGGCTATGGGGTGTCCATGGGCGATCTACTGATGGTGGCCGAGGATGTCGCGCAAGGGCGCTTGAGCCTGCCCTGGCCGACGGCGGTCGCCAGCGGACTGAATTATTACCTGGTATGGCCAAAGACCCGCCCCGGAGGTGAACGTTTGCGCCGCCTCAGCGACTTCCTGCAAGGCGAAGTCCGCGCCATGGCGCTGCCGGCGGTCACGCGCTTGAGCTGAATCGTTCGAGCCTGCACAATGCCGGCCTTTCGCCATAACCCTGCTGTTCGCTCAAGTATTCGGTTTTACCGCCGAATACGTGCATGTGGAACCGTCGTGCCGGTCTCCACGATTCACCCCCATTAGAAAATTATCCGAGCTGCGATCAAGGAGGATCGGAAGTTCGGCCAGGAGCTGTCCATGTCTCAACCTCGCGCTCGGATCGCCTCGCAGCTGGGCCTCGCGCTCGCCGTGATACTGGCGATTGTCATCAGCGGCAGTACAGTCTTTGCTTTGCGTTCGCTGGATACCGCCAACCTCGCCACTCGTGAGGAGCACCTCGCCAGTGAAGCGCGTCTGCTCGCCGACCAATTGAGCACCTTCCACGGCACGCTGCGCGAAAGCACCCAGCGCCTGAGCGGGTTGTTCGAGAAGCGCTTCAGCGCCGGCCTGAGCATTCATCCGAGCGAGCCGGTGACCGTGGCCGGCACCCAGACGCCGGGCCTGCACCTGGGCAGCGAAGTGTTGAACAACAACTTCAAGGAAGTCGACGAGTTCAAGCAGATGACGGCCGGTGTCGCCACGCTGTTCGTGCGTAGCGGCGAAGACTTTGTGCGGGTCAGCACCTCCCTGACCAAACAGGATGGCACCCGCGCCATTGGCACCTTGCTCGACCACGCCCATCCAGCCTATGCGAAGTTGATGGCGGGGCAAGGGTACGTCGGCCGCGCCTTGCTGTTCGACCGTTCCTACATGACCCAATACACCCCGGTGCGTGACAGCAGCGGCAAGGTGATTGCGGTGTTGTTCGTCGGTTTCGATTACACCGACGCGCAGAACGCCCAGTTCGCCAATCTCAAGCGCTTCCGCATCGGCCAGACCGGTTCGCTGGCATTGCTGGACGAGAAAAACCAATGGCTGGTGGCCCCGGCGGGCGTGCAGGCGCTGGATCAAGCGATTCCGGTAATCAACGATCTGGCGAAAGCGCCGGGTAAAGGCCGGTTCTGGAGCGACAAGTCCGAAGATTTCTACAGCATCGCCGTGCCGTTCGAGGGTGGGCCGTGGTCGGTAGTGGCGAGCATGCCGAAGGCGGAGATTCGCGCGGTGACCTGGAGCGTTGGCACTCAGCTGGCCATCGGCAGTCTGCTGGCGATGCTGCTGGCGGTCGGCTCTGTGGTCTGGTTGCTGCGCAGCAAGCTGACGCCACTGGGCGATCTGGTGCGTCAGGCCGAAGCCTTGGGCGCGGGTGATCTGAGCGTGCGCCTGAGTGTGTCGAGCAACGACGAGATTGGTCAGTTGGCCCGCGCCTTCAACCAGATGAGCCAGGCGCTGTCGACCATGGTCGAGCATATCCGCCGCGCCTCCGAAGAGGTCAACCGTCGGGCTCAGGCGCTGTCCGGTCTGTCCGGCGGCGCCTATGAAGGCATGGAGCAACAGTCCGGCGAGATCACCAGCATGGCCGGCGCGGTAGAGGAGTTTTCCGCCACGTCGCTGAACATTGCCGACAACATGGGCAACACTCAACGTCTGGCTCAGGAAAACGCGCAGCAGACCCAGATCGGTCGCACGTCGATGGAGGAAGCGTCTTCCTCGCTGGAGCAGATTGCCGGCGCACTGAACACCACCGCGACCGTGATCAACACGCTCGGTCAGCGTTCCCAGGAAATCGGCGGCATCGTCAGCGTGATCACCTCGATTGCCGAACAGACCAACCTGCTGGCACTCAACGCTGCAATCGAAGCCGCCCGTGCCGGTGAACAAGGTCGCGGCTTTGCCGTGGTGGCCGACGAGGTACGCAGCCTGGCCTCGCGTACCCGTCAGGCGACGGATGAAATTTCCAGCATGATTCACAGCATTCAGCAGGAAACCGGCAACGCCATCAGCACCATGGAGCAGGGCAACCTGCTGATGCAGGAAGGCCTGTCGCGCAACGCCAACGTCGCTTCGGCGCTGGCGCGCATTGACGAGCAAAGTCGCTCGGCGGGTGAGCAGTTTGCCGCGATCACCACCGCGACTCAGGAGCAGAGCAGCACCGCGACTTTGCTCAGCAGCAACTTGCAGAGCATCGCGATGGCCAACAGCGAGCAGCGCGAAGTGGTGTCGAACCTGGCCATCACTGCCAAGGAACTAGAAGGCCTGGCAGCCGACCTGCGCCAAGAGGTCGACCGCTTCCGTTGAGGCGTCTCTGAAATAGTGATCGCGAGCAGGCTCACTCCCACAGGATCTATGTTGGACGTGTGGGAGCGAGCCTGCTCGCGATTGGGGCCACCCCAAACTCAGCACTTACTGAGTCGCCGGCCGGTACTGCAACGCTTCGGCCAGATGTTCGCGACTGATATCCGCGCGCTTTTCCAGATCCGCCAACGTCCGCGCGACCTTGAGCAGCCGGTGCGCCGAGCGCAGCGACAAGGTCAATCTTTCGCACGCGGTCTCCAGCCAGGTTTCATCGGCTGTGGATAACTTGCAGTGCTTCTTCAGCCCCGGCAAATCGAGAAACGCATTGGCACAGCCCTGGCGTTTTTGCTGACGCTCGCGGGCCTCGGCGACCAATGTGGCCGCGCTGGCGCTGTCTTCTCCCGGTTTCACGGCAGGGTTCAACGCTGTCGCCTCCCGCGCTACTGTCAGGTGCAAGTCGATCCGGTCCAGCAACGGCCCCGACAGTTTGTTGCGATAGCGCTGCACCATGTCCGGTGTGCATGAGCATTTGCCGCTCGGTTCGCCGAGATATCCACAGGGGCAGGGATTCATCGCCGCGACCAGTTGGAATCTCGCGGGAAACCGCACCCGTTCCTTGGCCCTTGCGATCACGATGCAGCCGGATTCCAGCGGTTCGCGCAGCACCTCCAGCACCTTGCGATCAAACTCGGGCAGCTCATCGAGAAACAGCACGCCATGGTGGGCGAGGGTGATTTCGCCGGGCTGAGGTTTTGAACTGCCACCGACCAATGCCGGCCCGGAAGCCGAGTGATGCGGTTGGCGGAACGGTCGTTGCGGCCAGTGAGTCAGCGGCGCGCCACTGGCGACGGATTGAATCGCCGCCACTTCCAGCGCTTCACTCTCGGCCAGCGGTGGCAGCAACCCGGGTAATCGACTGGCCAGCAATGTCTTGCCCGTCCCCGGAGGCCCGCTGAACAGCAGGTTGTGCGCGCCGGCAGCGGCAATCAGCAGCGCCCGTTTGGCCGCCAGTTGGCCCTGGACTTCATTCAGGTCGGGATAAGGTTTGGCAGCATGGATCAGCCCGTCCGAGACATAAGGCTCGACTGGCGTATGCCCGTTGAAATGCGCCACGGCCTCCAGCAGATGATCCACCGCAATTACCCTCAGTCCCGACGCCAGACAAGCCTCCTCGGCATTCGCCCGTGGCACCACCAGCGTCCGCCCGGCCTTGCGCGCTGCCAGTGCCGCCGGCAACACCCCGCGCACCGCCCGCACGGCGCCGGACAACGCCAGTTCGCCAAGGCACTCCACGTCATCCAGCGTCAAGGTCGGCACCTGCACACTCGCCGACAGAATCCCCAGCGCAATCGCCAGATCGAACCGCCCGCCATCCTTGGGCAGATCCGCCGGTGCCAGATTCAGAGTGATCCGCCGCGCCGGAAACTGCAGCCCGGAATTGATGATCGCACTGCGCACCCGGTCCTTGCTCTCCTTCACCGCCGCTTCGGGCAAGCCGACCATGGTCAGCGAGGGCAAACCGTTGGCCAGGTGAACTTCGACGGTGACGGCGGGAGCATCCACGCCAATCTGGGCGCGGCTATGGACGATGGCGAGGGACATGGTCGTTCCTTGAGTTGTACTGGGGCCGCTTCCTGCGGTTTTTGAAGGGTAGTTGCGAGGATGGGATTTCGCGTGGCGGCAGTGAAAGCAAACTTTCGCAGGATGTTTCTGATACCACCGCCCACCTCCGCCACCTTTAGGAACGAGCCTGCTCGCAAAAAACTTGAGGGCGCCGCTGGATTTACTTCGGTGAATTTAAATAAATCTGTCCCGTTATTTGCACAGGCAGTAAAAGAACAGCCATTTCTAGCACAAATACTAAAGCTATTAAAACGACATAGAAGTCCGGTCTAGAAATGTCATGAGTTGCTTTTATCGCTCGCCAGCAAGACGCCTATAATGCTCCCGCCTTATAGAATTTCAAATCGGTGGATAAATTCAGCTCGATAGAGCGGGTATTGAGTCAGTTTTTGCGTCAGATTCAGCTTGGTGGCATTAATGATTTATAGTGATCCACGACTTTTTTAACTGACTCTTTTTCAAAATATCCTAAGCTAGAGGGATGCTTTAGAATTTTCCACTTTGTCACGGCGCTGCACGCGCAAAGGAGATATGTGACCTTTGTAGGCAGAAGCATGCTGAACAAATTTAGATATTTTTCTTTTGCTTCAGGAGGACATGAGTCTTCTATAAGTTTGAAAACCACGCAAAAGCTCGCAACTAGGGAGTAAATCGAATCATGCTGGCTTTGATCGAACTCATTGAAGCCTTCATATATCTTTAATTTTTTATCACTTAGCTCTTTTATGTATTCTTGTATATACCCAATAGCTGCCGGACCGAGAAGATCTTTGTCAGTTGTTTCTATTTTAAAGGTTTTGTATTCGTTAAGTGCAATGCTAGTGAATGTAAAAAATGAGCTTTCGAATGCCTTTATTGAATCTTCATGCCTTTGCTGTTGCGAGTCGGCTCTTGCCTGTATGTACTGGGTTATGAGGAGATAGATTGTAATGAAGTTAAGAAGGGGATTGATGACACCCCCAGTAAAATCTCCAAATGTTCCCCAATCTCCTTGACTGGACGAAAAGTCACCATGGAAATTTCTGAAATAAAAGGCCCATACAATACCCAGAAGGATTACTGCTAGGTAAAGCGGACTATACTTCATGAACGGCCTGAAGGATCAAGTGCTTGGTCCGGCCATCTCTTGCCATAACTCGTCGAACCTCAACTTTTACCTGTGTGAATCGGTCCTCGGCCAAATCTTTGAGACTATTGGCTAATAAACTTTTTGCTTTCCTTGTTAGCCCAGCCTTCAGTGGCGAAAAGCTTATGGAGTCAGATTGCTCATCTTCAATAAATCTTCCTGTACCCGTTCGCGCATTGAATCGACTCACCCCCATCAGCAATTCCTCTGCTCTATCATTAACTTCTGAGCCTGATAAATAATCTAAGGTCCTTTCGTTAAAGCTGAGGAACGGAGTTCTGCTTTTGAACAAGGTAACTTGATAACCTTGACCACTGACAGGGTGATGAATACGAGTTAATGGCCTGCTCAAACGTTCCAATAATGTTTCCGAGTCGTTCATATAGGACCGAAACCATCTTTTGGCAACGTCGCTTTCAATTTTCGGATTAAGGCCTAGCGGGCTGGCTAGGTGAAAGGTCATGAGTTCCATAAAGCCTGCGGGGCGCAAATATTCTACAACCCGAATCGCATCAGCATCAGTAAACTCAAGTATGAATTTTTGGATATACGAACCCTCATGGGATTCTTTAAAGTCTAGGCTAAAACCTTTTGTTGAAGGGGTTTGAGTCAATATTTCGTTATTTACGATGGCATGAGTTGTCAACGCAACTGCTTCGGCCATGCCTCCAAAAGAGTCGGCGCCATAGTACATATTCAGGCCGTGAAATTTTGACGCCCCATCGTGGTAGCGGATCACGAACGTGATTTTCATATGTGAGAGCGCCTTGGGCTGGTCGATGAGGCGCCGCGTTTATGAAAGTCCATTGAATAGTTCCTTGCTCGATCCATAGAGGCTATATGCCATTCTTTCTAACACACGTATGGATGAAGAAGATAGCTTGTCTTTGGTCTATGCGTTGTCTATCCGCCCCAAATGGATTGATTGCTAAGACAGCTGTCGCGAAAGGGATAAGCCAGACGTTAGCTCAATGGATGTGACGATACTGTGCTTTCTGAGAGGGAAAGCACCCCTGGAGCAGGCGGAACCTAGATCCAATCTGAAGGGTTCGCTCCGGAATATCCGTCCTATTCGATGCCCCATAAATGAAGAAATAGCGTTCCTACATTCTGACTTGAAGGGCAAATTTTCTCCCCTGCGCCCATGCGGAATTTCCTCTGTCTCGGGCGAGCTAGGGCCGACACATCATGGCCCTAGCTGCTTTTTTCCCTCATTGAAATAGCTTCATTATTTGTCCCATCAGGCGCACGATTTCGATGGCTAGAATTATTAGCAGTTTTGCCCCTTCCATTATTTCTTCTCCTTTTCCACTGCAACATCGATGAGGTCGCTATCAGCACCAATTTCAATTGCCCGCTGTACGAGGAGCTGGTAGGAGGCCAGGGGGATCTTGTCCTTTAGTTTTTTGAGGATTAGATAAGGGTTGTAAATCAGCACGAAATTGTAAGGCCCGTAGGCCCCCTCGCGCGCTTCGATGAACCCTAGATCTAGCAGAACCCTCATGTGCGCACGCCATGTTGTGACGTTCCGCTCGCCTGTGTAGCCAGCCTCGACGGCGTACACGGCCTCATTCTCGATTGTCAGCATATTTTCATCCCATACACGGCACCAAAGGCCGAAATACGTTTTTCCTGCTGGAACGGATTTGCCGGTAATCCTCTTCGACAGATCGTCAATGATGTTCGTGATAAGCGATAGGGTTCGAGGAATTGTCGAATAACCGTCGTTAACGTTCCGATCCCAGAGCAGCTTGGTATCAAGTTCCGGCCAAAGCTCTGCGCGCATTTTGAGTGCGTTCAAATGAGCTTTGCTTTTGCGTTTTTTCTTCTGAGCATCATTGAGCTTTGCCGCCGCAGCGATGCTTTCTAAAAAATTAGGGACTGTTGGAATTGCTGGCGCTACCGGCGCTACCGGTGCTACTGGTGCTACTGGTGCTACCGGGGCTGCGATAGGAGCTATTGCGGGGGCAACGGGGGGGATTTGGTCAGTCATGGAGTAAGTCACCTCAAAATTCGTAATTAGTCTTGGAACCAAGCTCAGCCGACAACGGTTGGTTGCGGCCTGGAACAAGAATCCGATAAAACTCTTTATTTATCAAAGAGTTAGAATTTTCCAGCCAGACTTAGTAATAGCCATATCAGTCGAACCCAGTATTCGCTTGAATTTCATAAACGGCAACTCAAATTTGAGTTGCAAATATGCGCACAGGCAATTCTATATCTATCAATTAGTTACGGCTGGCGTGGTGCTCGCTGTGCTGAGAGTGCTCGCCGTGCTGACGGTGCTCGCTGTGATCGCGGGGTCTGGGGTTTTTAGGGGGGGGGAAAGCGGGTAAATATTTTGCAGATGCTTGTTCATGTTCGCATGAGTGATTTTGTCAAAAAGTGAAGTCATCTGCTTTGGAAGCGGTCCTGAGGCGGAACATATTTGATTACTCAAAAAAACATGAAAATATTTTATTAAATCGCTAGCTAAGCGCCGCTTCGGGCAGGCCGACCATGGTCAGCGAGGGCAGGCCGTTGGCCAGGTGGACTTCGACGGTGACGGCGGGAGCATCCACGCCAATCTGGGCGCGGCTATGGACGATGGCGAGGGACATGGTCGTTCCTTGAGTTGAATCGAGGGGCCGCTTCCTGCGGGTTTTTGAAGGGTAGTTGAGCGGGGTTCTAGCGTTTGAGTAGAGGTTTGCAAGACGTATCAGAAAGCGGTTGTGCGGGCCGATGCATTCATCTTCTGCCTGCTAACAGACCACTTGGCTCAAGCTCAGGTCCGCACGTAACGGCAACTTCAATAAACCTCCGTTGATTGGCTGACAAATTTCCAGCCAGTCGGAGTGCTTCGAGGTGTAGTTCAACAACCTGAAGTAGTTTTGTCTTTCTCTTTTTATCCTTCACAGAGACCTCCTTCCTGATGGGTGTCGCTAATGTAATGACAGGCGTAAAGACAACTTAAATAGGCGCGGACGCTAATTTTTGTAGGGGCGTGCCCTAATAGTTGTAGGACGCCAGCGAAAGCGACTCGACGGTCTTGTATCGCAAAGTCGGATGCTCCAGTTTGGCCGCTCAATGCAGCCTCTGGAGGCGAAAAATGAACCGCAATGGTATGCGCCCGATTCATCCGGGTGAGGTTCTGAATAAGGAATTCATGGAGCCATTGGGCATGACGGTCATGGACTTGGCCATGCCCACGAACTGGCTTGAAACCGAGATCGAAAAGCTTGTGAAATGCCAGCTCAGGATCTGCGCCGATTTGGCAATCAGGCTTGCCATTCACCTCAACACCACGCCTGAGTTCTGGATGAATCTTCAGTCGACTTACGATTTGCGAAAAGCTGAAGTTTAGAGAGGAGCTTCCGTCCGTGATCAAGTGGAGTGGCTGGCGCATTGCGCTTGATCTGAATTCAAGGTCGTACGGCGGGGAGCTGAACAGTTGCTATGACTACTCCTCAGAAAACCGATTGTTGCAGCTATCTCGAGGCGAAAAAAAACCGCCTTGAGGAGACGGTTTTCAGTTGCAGGCTTCGGTGAGGCCAAGGCCTGCGCATCCTTAGTGGACACACTCGCGTATCCCGAGGTTATGCATGTTTGATCGCTGGCACAAGCATCAACGAAATTCCGCCAACCAGTTGCGGGCTGGGATGAGGACTCACTCAGCCGGCGGCGTCAGCTTCGCTTCCATCTCCGCCACCTTCGCCTCAAGGCTCTCGAGCCGGGCGCGAGTGCGCGCCAGCACCACCATCTGACTGTCAAACTCTTCACGGCTCACCAGGTCGAGTTTGCTGAAGGCACTTTGCAGCAGCATCTTGAACTGGCTTTCGATTTCGGCTTTTGGCAAGGGCGTGTCGCCGCTGAACAGGCGGGAGGCGGTGCCGCTCAGGGCGTCGAGGAAGTCTTTGGGCGCGAGCATGGGATATGTCCTGGAAACAATGGCCGGCAGTGTATCACGCAGTGTCTATAGTCATTGGCGCAGGCACGGATGCACGCTTTTCGCGCAACGGGATGCACGGCCACGCACCGTTGTTGTGCGTATCCGGAGTGCCATTTGGGTGATGGCATCTGTGGCAGCGGCCAAGGGATTGAAATCAGTGGTTTTTGGCGAGATGGCAAGCTTTCTGCTTAGTCACCTTCGACCCATGCACTGATGCAGTCGCTGTGACGAATGCAGTGCGGCAGACGGAGCGGGGAGTTTCGTCTGGAGCGGTTAGCTGGCGTCGACAACGAAGCGTTACAAAGCCAGGCACTGCGCTTAGACTTGAGTCGGGTTTGTTTTCCTGGGGCAAGTCCACCAATTCGGGAGAGAGTTTCATGAAGCTAGTCACTGCCATCATCAAGCCGTTCAAGTTGGACGACGTGCGCGAGTCGCTGTCCGAAATCGGCGTGCAGGGCATTACCGTTACTGAAGTCAAAGGCTTCGGTCGGCAGAAGGGTCACACCGAGCTGTATCGCGGCGCGGAGTATGTGGTCGATTTTCTGCCCAAGGTGAAAATCGACGTTGCCATCGACGACAAGGATCTGGATCGGGTTATCGAGGCGATAACCAAGGCTGCCAACACCGGCAAGATCGGTGACGGCAAGATCTTCGTGGTCAATCTGGAACAGGCGATCCGCATCCGTACCGGCGAAACCGATACCGACGCGATCTAAACGCCGCCACAAACCCAACGCCCCAGGAGAAAACAATATGACTCTGCGTAAATTCGCAGGGCTAGGAGCCCTGTTGTCTATCGTAATGCCCGGCCTGGCCATGGCGGCAGACGAAGTGGCAGCCCCAGTCCTGAATTCCGGCGACACTGCCTGGATGCTTACTTCCACAGCCCTCGTGCTGTTCATGACCATTCCCGGCCTCGCGCTGTTCTACGGCGGCATGGTGCGGTCGAAAAACATTCTTTCCGTGATGATGCAGTGCTTCGCCATTACCGGTCTGATCAGCGTCCTGTGGGTCATTTATGGCTACAGCATCGCGTTCGACACCACCGGCATGGAGCAGGGCGTCGTCAACTTCAACTCGTTCGTGGGCGGTTTCGGCAAGGCGTTCCTGGCCGGTGTCACACCAGCGAGCCTGACCGGCCCGGCAGCGCTGTTCCCCGAGGCGGTCTTCATCACCTTCCAGATGACCTTCGCGATCATCACTCCGGCGCTGATCGTCGGTGCGTTTGCCGAGCGGATGAAGTTCTCCGCGATGCTGATCTTCATGGGCATCTGGTTCACCCTGGTTTATGCACCGATCGCGCACATGGTCTGGTCCGGCAACGGCGGCCTGATGTGGGACTGGGGCGTGCTCGACTTCGCCGGCGGCACCGTGGTGCACATCAACGCCGGTGTGGCCGGTCTGATCGCCTGCCTGGTACTGGGTAAACGCAAAGGTTTCCCGACCACTCCGATGGCGCCACACAATCTGGGTTACACCCTGATGGGCGCGGCGATGCTGTGGGTCGGCTGGTTCGGCTTCAACGCCGGTTCCGCTGCGGCCGCCAACGGCACCGCCGGCATGGCGATGCTGGTCACTCAGATCGCTACCGCTGCTGCTGCATTGGGCTGGATGTTCGCCGAGTGGATCACCCACGGCAAACCAAGCGCACTGGGTATCGCATCCGGCGTCGTTGCAGGTCTGGTCGCGATCACTCCGGCCGCTGGCACTGTGGGCCCGATGGGCGCCCTGGTGATCGGTCTGGCAGCAGGCGTGGTGTGCTTCTTCTGCGCCACCACCCTGAAACGCAAACTCGGTTATGACGACTCCCTGGACGCCTTCGGCGTGCACGGTATCGGCGGTATCCTCGGCGCGATCCTGACCGGTGTGTTCGCTGCACCGTCGCTGGGTGGCTTCGGCACCGTCACCGACATCGCCGCACAAGTCTGGATTCAGTGCAAAGGCGTCGGCTTCACCGTGATCTACACCGCCATCGTCACTTTCATCATCCTCAAGGTGCTGGATGCCGTGATGGGTCTGCGTGTGACCGAGGAAGAAGAATCGGTCGGCCTGGATCTGGCACAACACAACGAGCGCGGCTACAACCTGTAAGCACGCGCCGCAAAAAACTTGCCCGGCTTGCCGGGCATTTTTTTATCTGGAATTTGTCTTCCCTGATACAGCTGAAAGGATTTTTCGTACTGCTTTGGTCGTGTTTACGACGAGTGTTTTTCTGCGGCCAAAGGCTTACATCATTGAAGGAATATTAGGGCCTTTGTTTTTTTCCAGAGCGCGCTAGAATGCGCCCCGAACGTGCGGAGAACTGTATGTGGCAACAGACTCTGATAACCCTGCGGGCACGGCCCCGGGGCTTTCATCTGGTGACGGACGAGTTGCTCGCCGGTCTGCCTGAACTCAAGGCATGCCGGGTCGGTCTGTTGCATTTGTGGCTGCAGCATACCTCGGCGTCGTTGACCATCAACGAGAACGCCGATCCGGCGGTACGTCGCGACTTCGAACGATTTTTCAATCGTCTGATCCCACAAGGAACAGACGGCTATGAGCATAACGACGAAGGCCTGGACGACCTCCCGGCGCACTTCAAGGCCAGCGTGCTGGGCTGTCAGATCAGTTTGCCGATAACGGCGGGCCGACTGGCACTGGGCACCTGGCAAGGCGTTTACCTGGGCGAGCACCGTGATCATGGCGGTGCCCGTAAAGTCCTCGCCACCTTGCACGGTGAAGGGGCATAAACCGTTGGTCACCAATGGTTACCGATTTTTTTCCGGCGACTTTCGACAGTCGCCAAAGCTGGTCTATAACTAATCTGCTTTTCGCAAGTCATGAGGTAGAACATGAGCGACGATGATCTGGAAAACGACGACCTCGAAGTAGGCGACGAAGACGAGGCCGAAGACGGTCTGGAAGCAGCAGCGGAAGACGTTGCTGAAGACGATGGCGGTGACGATACGCCGGCCCCGGCTGCCAAAGGCAAGGCCAAGGCTGCGGTATCGGTCGACGAGTTGCCGAGCATCGAAGCCAAGAACAAGGAGCGCGATGCCCTGGCCAAGGCCATGGAAGAGTTCCTTGCGCGCGGTGGCAAGGTTCAGGAAGTGGAGGCCAACGTGGTCGCCGATCCGCCCAAGAAGCCAGACAACAAGTACGGCAGCCGCCCTATCTGAGGCGTGTCGCTTGCTTGCTGAAAAAGCCCGCCGTCGCTGCGGGCTTTTTCATGGGCGAAAGAAAACTAGCCGAGACTGTTCCAGCGGGCGAGCACCGCGGGCAGATCGTTCAGGCTGCGAATCTCGGCATCCGGCAGGCGCTCCGCTTCCCAGACCTTGCCGGCGGGGTTGAACCAGATCGCTCGCAGACCGGCCTGCTGCGCCCCGGCGATGTCGTCCCCCGGGTGATCGCCGATATGCACGGCGGCTTCGGCGCTCACGCCACCGCGCTGCAACGCTTCATGGAACAGGCGCGCATCCGGCTTGGCGATGCCGATGTCTTCGGCGCACAGCGCAAACTTGAAGTAGTCCGCCAGTCCGAGACGACGGACATCGGCGTTGCCGTTGGTGACCACCCCGAGAGCGTAGTGTTTGGCGAGGGTTTCCAGGATCGGCTCGACCTCCGGGAACACCTCGATCTGATGCCGCGCATGCAGAAACACTTCAAAACTCTTGTCTGCCAGATCCGACGCTTCACCGTGGGCGTACCCGGCTTCTTCCAGCGCATGGAACAACACTCGCCGGCGCAGCGCGCTGATGCGGTGCTTCAAGCCCGGCTCGTTGGCCAATACCCGCTCGCGGATCGACCACAGATGCTCCACCGGTACCGCGCCCAGATTCGGCGCATGTTCGCTCAGCCATTCGCGCAAAACCGCTTCGGCGCTGACGATCACCGGGGCGGTGTCCCACAGGGTGTCGTCGAGGTCGAAGGTGATCAACTGGATGCTCATGAATCGTCGCCTTTCATGCGTTTGGCCCGTGGATGGGCGCTGTCGTAGACCGCCGCCAGGTGCTGGAAGTCCAGGTGGGTATAGATCTGGGTGGTCTTGATGTCCGAGTGGCCGAGCAGTTCCTGCACCGCGCGCAAGTCCTGGGAGGACTCGAGCAAATGGCTGGCGAAGGAGTGCCGCAGCATGTGCGGGTGCAGGTTCTGCCCCAGTTCGCGCTCGCCGGCCAGTTTGACCCGCACCTGTATCGCGCGCGGGCCAAGGCGTCGGCCCTGCTGGCTGACGAATACGGCGTCGTCCGCCGGATTGGTCAGCGCCCGCAGTGGTAGCCAGTGCTCCAGCGCTTCCCGGGCCTTTTTACCGACCGGCAACAGGCGCGTCTTGCTGCCCTTGCCGAGTACCTGAACCATGCCGTCGGCCAGATCGAGCTGATCGAGATTGAGCCCGGTCAGCTCCGACAGGCGCAGGCCGGAGGAATAGAACAGCTCCAGAATTGCCTGATCGCGCCGCGCGAGAAAATCGTCCTCGACCGCACCTTCGAGCAGTTGCAGGGCGCGGTCGGTGTCGAGGGTTTTCGGCAGCCGGCGCTCGCCTTTGGGCGGTGCCAGGCCGGTGGCCGGATCGTGGTCGCAGAGGCCTTCACGATTCAGATAATGGTAGAGCCCGCGCACGGCCGAGAGCAGGCGCGCCAGACTGCGCGACGACTGGCCCTGGGCATGCAGGCGGGCGATCAGGCTGCGCAGACGCTGGATGTCCAGCGCCTGCCAGCTGCCGATGTTCTGTTTGTTGCACCAGCCGAGGACTTTATCGAGGTCGCGGCGGTAGGCCGACAGCGTGTGCGGCGACACCTGCCGCTCACTGCGCAGGTGTTCGCAGTAAGCGTCCAGTTGCCGTTCCATGTTCAGCGTACCGAGCGCAGGGAGCTGTTGACCCGTGGCAGCACGCGACCCATGACTTCGGCGATGTAGCTGAGGAACAGCGTGCCGACCGAGCTCTTGTAGTGCTGCGGATCACGGCTGGCGATGGCCAGGATTCCGTGGATGCCCTGGTGGCTGACGGCGACCACGGCGGTGGAGCCGATCTGCTTGCGCTGCTCTTCGCCGAACAGGAAGTCCAGCTCGTGTTCACGCAGGCTACCGCTGACGCTCTTGCCTTCGGTGAGCAACCCGCCGATGGCAGTTTGCGCGTCGGCGTGGGTCACCCAGCGGCCGACCGGGGCCGGGTTATCGCCGAGCAGGATCAGGCTGACGAAGGGCACCTGGAAATCCTGGCGCAGGCTGTCTTCGACGCTGATCACCACATCTTCCAGGGTGGCAGCGTCCATCAGGGCGAGGATCAGGCGACGGGTCTTGTCGAACAGGCGATCGTTGTCCCGGGCGACGTCCATCAAGTGCGAGAGGCGGTGACGCATCTCGATGTTGCGGTCGCGCAGGATGGCCATCTGGCGCTCGACCAGCGAGACGGTATCGCCGCGCTGATGGGGGATGCGCAGGGACGGCAGCAGTTCTTCATGCTCGACGAAGAAGTCCGGATGAGCCTCCAGGTACGCGGCAACCGCTGCCGCCTCCAGGCTCTCGGACGCTGATTCACCGGACTGTCGGGCGGGTACCTGAGGCTTATCGGTCATGGCTTCTGCTCACTCAAAGACGCACTTGTCCTTCGTATACGCGCACTGCCGGGCCGGTCATCAACACCGGTTGGCCGGGGCCTGCCCACTCAATGGACAGGCGCCCGCCCGGCAGGTCGATCAACAGTGGCGAATCCATCCACCCCTGACTGATCGCCGCTACAGCAGCAGCGCAGGCACCGGTGCCGCAGGCCTGGGTTTCCCCGGCGCCGCGTTCCCAGACGCGCAGTTGTGCGCGGTGGCGGTCGATGACCTGGAGAAAACCGACGTTGACCCGCGCCGGAAAGCGCGGATGGTGTTCGATTTTCGGCCCCAGTTCATGCACCGGTGCAGTGTTGATATCGCTGACCCGCAGCACCGCATGGGGGTTGCCCATGGACACCGCGGCCAGATCGACCGGCGTACCGTCGACATCGACCTGATAACTCAAGGCCTGCTCCGGCGCCTGGAACGGAATGTCCGCCGGCACCAGGCGCGGGGCGCCCATGTTCACGCCGATCTGGCCGTCGTTACGCACGTCCAGTTCGATGATGCCGCCCTTGGTCTCGACGCGGATCTGCCGTTTGGCGGTCAGGCGTTTGTCGAGCACGAAGCGGGCGAAGCAGCGCGCACCATTGCCGCACTGCTCCACTTCGGAACCGTCGGAGTTGAAGATCCGGTAACGGAAGTCCACATCCGGATTGCTCGGCGCTTCGACGATCAGCAACTGGTCGAAACCGATGCCGGTGTGCCGGTCGCCCCACATTTTTGCGTGCTTGGGCTGAATATGCGCGTGCTGGCTGACCAGGTCGAGGACCATGAAGTCGTTGCCCAGGCCGTGCATCTTGGTAAAACGCAGCAGCATGGGTTTACTCCGGCAGCAGGCTTTCGCCGGCAAACAGCTCGGCCACGGTTTCGCGGCGACGCACTTCAAAGGCCTGATCACCATCCACCAGCACTTCGGCGGCACGGCCGCGAGTGTTGTAGTTGGAGCTCATCACGAAACCGTAGGCACCGGCCGAATGCACGGCCAGCAGATCGCCTTCTTCCAGCGCCAGCTCGCGTTCCTTGGCGAGGAAGTCGCCGGTTTCGCAGATCGGGCCGACGACGTCGTAGGTACGCGCAGCGGTCTCGCGTGGCTTGACCGGGGTCACGTCCATCCAGGCCTGGTACAGCGCCGGGCGGATCAGGTCGTTCATGGCCGCGTCGACGATGGCGAAGTCTTTGTGCTCGGTGTGCTTGAGGTACTCGACCTGAGTCAGCAGCACGCCGGCGTTGGCGACGATGAAGCGGCCCGGTTCGAACACCAGCGCCAGATCACGGCCAACCAGACGCTCGCGCACAGCCTTGATGTAATCGGCAGCCAATGGCGGCTCTTCGTCGCGATAACGCACACCCAGGCCGCCACCGAGATCGATGTGGCGCAGGTGGATGCCGCAATCGCCAAGGCGATCGACCAGATCCAGCAGGCGATCAAGGGCATCGAGGAACGGCGGCAGAGTGGTCAGTTGCGAACCGATGTGGCAGTCGACGCCGACCACTTCCAGGTTCGGCAGGTGCGCGGCACGCACGTACACGTCTTCGGCGTCGGCGATGGCGATGCCGAACTTGTTCTCTTTCAGACCGGTGGAAATGTACGGGTGGGTGCCGGCATCGACGTCCGGGTTCACGCGCAGCGAGATCGGCGCGCGAACGCCCAGCTCGGCGGCGACCACTTGCAGGCGCTCGAGCTCGTCGGTGGATTCGACGTTGAAGCAGTGCACGCCGACTTCCAGCGCACGGCGCATGTCGTCACGGGTCTTGCCGACGCCGGAGAACACGATCTTGTCCGGGCTGCCGCCGGCGGCCAGAACACGTTCCAGCTCGCCACGGGAGACGATGTCGAAACCGGCACCGATGCGGGCCAGGACATTCAGGACGCCGAGGTTGGAGTTGGCCTTGACCGCGAAGCACACCAGGTGCGGCATGCCGGCCAGCGCATCGGCGTAGGCCAGGTACTGGGCCTCGATGTGGGCGCGGGAGTAGACGTAGGTGGGAGTGCCGAAGCGATCGGCGATGGCGGACAGCGCCACACCTTCCGCGAACAGTTCCCCGCCACGGTAGTTAAAAGCGTCCATGGCGATCCCTTAGTAAACGTCGTGCTTGTGTGCCTTGGAGGCAGGCTGCTTTTGCGAAGACTGGGCTTGCTCGGCCGGGTCCTGATCTTCATCGGGCAGGTACAGCGGGCCTTTTTGACCACAAGCCGAAACAAGGCAGGCAACCGCGACGAGCGCAGCAAGGGAAGAGATCAGGCGCTTCATGGCGAAATCCTTGAAAATGCGTTAATTGCGCCGGAGTATACCGGCCACCCGGCAGCTTGCCTATGCGACGGAACTCCCGTCCGGCGGGGCTCGGGCTGCGGCGCGGAAACTTTTCCCGCGTGGCGGGTGGATATTTCGTCGCCGGGCAGGGCGCTTGGTCGTTATCCTTTGCAATCGGCTGACAGCGTCCGTATCTTGCGGCGCTTGAGCCTGATCAGACATTTTTTGAGGTTGCCGCAATGAGTTTGTCCGAAGCCCGTTTCCACGATCTGGTCGATGAAACCCAGGAAAAACTGGAAGACATCTTCGACGACAGCGACCTGGACATCGACATGGAGAACTCGGCCGGTGTGCTGACCGTCAAGTTCGAGAACGGCACCCAGCTGATCTTCAGTCGTCAGGAACCGTTGCGTCAGCTGTGGCTGGCCGCGGTGTCCGGTGGTTTCCACTTCGACTACGACGAAGAAAGCGAACGCTGGATGTGCGACAAGAGCGAAGAACAGCTGGGCGAAATGCTCGAGCGCATCGTCAAGCAGCAGGCTGGCACCGAATTCGATTTCGAAGGCCTGTGATTTCGTGACTGATACCGCGCCCGTCCGTCCGCCGAAGCCGCTCTACAGCAACGTGAGCCCGGCCGTGCCTTCGCCGTGCACCGGCGTGTGCCGGCTGGATGAGCAGAAGGTCTGCCTCGGTTGCATGCGCCATGTCGAAGACATTCGCGAGTGGCGTTCGGCCGATGACGAGCGCCGTCGGGTGATTTGTGCGCAAGCGGCTCAGCGCCGGCAGCTCACCGGAGCGTAGCTTGTATATTTTTTGAGCTGTGATAGTGTCCCGAAACGCCTCAACCCATCGAGGCCTGGTGAAAACCCCGTCTTTTTTGGCGGGGTTTTGCTTTTTTTGTGTGCAGAAGAAAGGAGTCTGCCCGGATCATGACCGCACCTTCCATCACCCTTACTCGTCTGGACGTGCAACGTCTGGAGCGCCTGATCGACAGCCTGGATGACACGCTGCCGGGTGTGATCGCGCTGCAAACCGAACTGGACCGCGCCGATACCCTGGTCGGTCACGATGAAGTGCCTGCCGATGTCGTGACGATGAATTCCCGTGTGCACTGCCGCGAAGAAAGCAGCGGCAAGGACTACCACCTGACCCTGGTCTATCCGAAGCACGCCAACGCCGACGAAGGCAAAATCTCGATCCTGGCCCCGGTCGGCAGTGCGCTGCTGGGCCTGAAGGTTGGTCAGCACATCGACTGGCCGGCTCCGGGTGGCAAGACCCTGAAACTGACTTTGCTCGAAGTCGAATCGCAGCCGGCCAACGGCGGTGATTTCCCGGAGTAACCCGCTTCAGACCTGCTCGAGCGCCTCGTTCAGAGAGCGTTCCAGGTCGGCCTTGTAGCGCAGATACAGATTGCTTGAACTCTGCCCGTCACCGATCACGCCCGACAGGTCCAGGTCGGTGATGTAGCAGCGGTAGCGCTCGGTTTCCCGGCGCTGCCCGACGATCTCCCGGGCGACCACGCTGAACAGCTGGTCGCCATGTTCCAGCTCGCTGAATTCCCGTTGATTGCAATACAGCGTGACCTGCACTTCGCCGGGTGCGGCTTTGCCGACGATCGCCTGCACGTCGTAGAACGGTTTGTTGACCGGTGTCTGCGGCGCCGGGTGCATTTCGACCCGTCGCGCGCGTCCCGGCCCTGATGGCAATAACTGGTAATACAAGATTTCAAGACTGGCGGCATGGCCCGAATCCATCGGCAGCAGCGCTTCGCGACGGAACTGGATTGACTGCAGGAACCGCTGCAATGGCACCAACAGGCTTTGCTCGTCGTGAAAGGGCAAGTGCTGTTGCCACAGCGCGTTGAACTCATCGAGCACGTACAGCTCGGCGGTTTGTTCGGTGATCCGGTAGAACACCTGAATGCATTCGGGCTGGCCCATCGGCAGGATCAACGCCAGGTCGTGGTCTTCCAGCGCCATCGGGTCCAGGTGCAGCGGGCTGTAGCGCGGCTGTTCCTCGCCCAGGTAATCGAGCAGCGCCGGCAGGGTGGCGAGGGCGACATGGCTGACCTGACCCGGCACCAGTTCCAGAACGTGGTAATGCTGCTGCACCTGGATCAGGTAGCGGTGATTCAGGTCGCTGAGCAACAGGGTCTGCGCGGTGTCGACAATTTCTTCCACCCGGCGCGCGATGAATTGCGCGCGGTTGTGACAGAAACAGCGCACTCGCAGCGAGGGCTGTTGCGCTCCGCGCGGCAGATTGTTGAGGTAATCGCGCAGGCAGTCCATCAGGGCATGCGGGCCGTCGAAGCGGTTGACCAGCACTTCGTTCCAGCTGTTAAGCGTGACCTGATCCAGGGTCAGCACCAGATTCTCGCGCACACCGGCATAGCTCAGGGAGTCCGTGCGCTCGGTGGTCATCAGGATGTTCAGGTCGCGGTGATGCTTGAGCGGATCGACCCCGACATTCACCAGCATCAAGACTTCGTTCGGTACGGCGGCGCGCAGCAGCGGTTCTTCGGCAACGGTCGGCAAGGGTAGGGGAATGCTCTGTTGCAGGCTGCCGAGCAGGTTGAACAGCTCGAACTCGCTCATGTCGCTGGTGCCGGGGTGCAGGGCCAGTCGGGTGCTGCTGTCGATCACGCCGTTGCGGTGGCACCAGGTCAACAATTCCAGCAACTCGCGGCTGCGCTTGATCGGTGCGAAGTGTTCCCACTCCAGCGCGGTCAGGCTGCCGTTGTAAAGGCCCCACTGGGTCTGGCCCGGTTCCTTTTTGTTCGGCGATTGCACCAGGGTCAGCGTGTCTTCGGCCAGGTCCGGGGCGATGCCGGGATTGATGAACTCGACCTTGTCCGCCTTGCGCTCGAACGCCGCATACAGGCGCCGTCCGAGAACGTTGAGGTCGCGCTTGTTGATCAGGCTGACGGTCTGCTCTGCGCGGGCGAACTGGGTCAGGAAGCGATAGCTGTAATTGAGTTCGTTGACCAGCGCCCGGCGTTCGGCGCTGACTTGGCGGACTTTCCACTGGCTGCGGCTGTCGAGCAGCGCCAGTTGCCGCTGATCCCAATGCCATTCGCTGGCCAGTCTTTCCAGCAGTGAGCGCTGCCAGCTCTGGGTTCGGCTGTTGCCGGTGAGCTTGCGGTTGACCTTGAGGTACAGCGCCCGTCGAACCAGCTCAAGGCGTTCCGGCTCATTGCGCGCAGTAAGGTATTCCTCGATCCGGCGGTAGACCACCATGTACGGATCCAGCTCGTCGAGATCCAGCCGGTTGGCGAACACCGCTTGCTTGAAGCGCAGGCTCAGGCACTGCACCTGGGGGTGCTCGCTGGCGTAGACCTCGGTCAGCAGCAGCTTGAGCACGGACTTGTAAGGCGATTCGATGCCCTTGAACAGTTGCCACAGTCCGGCGCCGACGAATTCGCCCGGCGGAATGTGCGCCATAGGCCCCAGGTCGAGGGTTTCATCGTTGCGGATGAAACGTTTGGAAATCAGGGTGTGGGTGTACGCGTCGTAGGCATGTTCTTCATAGACCGGCACCAGCCACCAGATCGGCGTGCGGCCGGCGAGCCAGATCGCGGTGCGATAGAACTCGTCCAGCAGCAGATAGTGCTGGGTGGTGCCGCAATCTTCGGAGCTGAGTTGAGTGTCGCGTTCGCCTTTGACGAAACGCACCGGGTCGATCAGGAAGAAGTGCGCCTCGGCCCCTTGGCTCGCGGCCCAGGTTTCGAGCAACTGGCACTTCTTGCGCAGTTCGGCCAGCTCACTGTCGCTCAGGTCGGGGGCGTGGCAGACCCACACGTCCATGTCGCTCTGGTCCGCCTGGGCCAGCGTGCCGAGGCTGCCCATCAGGAACAGGCCGTGAATCGGTCGTGGCGGGTTGCTGCCGTGACGCGGCTTGTAGGAGAACGAGCGGGTCAGGCGCTGCGCTTCGGCGAGCGTCTCGGCGTCCGGTTCGTAATTCGACAGCCCGGCCGGCGTGCTGCCCGAGACATAACCCGGCAACAGCGGATGATTAACGTGAAAAAACAGCGGCAGCAACGTCAGCACACTTTGCTGGCGCGTCGACAGGCCTTCCCGCGCCCGGTTCAGGCGGCCTTCATTGAGTTTCAGAAAGCGTGCACGTAGCTGGCTGAGTACCTTGCGGTCGATGCCTTCGTCGAGGTCGGGGCGGATTTCATGGGTGCGGGTCATGTCGGCTCAAACCGGCGCGCAGGGCTCGGAGGCAAGGGGTCTCGGGTGTCCGGGAGTTTAGCGCCTGAGCGGCAGGAGTTTTAAGCTGAATTTGTTTTTTGACGTCAGATTTCTATCGCGCGGCCATGGACGACGTCCATGGCTGGCCCGCGGAAATCCCGTGGCAGGGGTTTCCGTGGGCAAAGTCGGGAGGGTCAGGCGGTTTGCTGCTCTTTGAGAATCGTCAGTACGGTTTGCACGTTTTGTGCGGCATCGCGACCGAGGCTGGTCAGGTAACCGCCATCAGGCTGGTCTGTCAGTTCTTTTTCGAACAGGCGTTGTGCGGCGGCAATGTGCTTCGGGGCAGCGGTCTGATGAATTTTCAGACCTTCCTGGGAACTGTCCAGGTTGAAGAGTGCGAGGACTTCCAGTTCGGCAACCAACTCAGGGGTAAGCGACATAAGGACTCCAGACTTTCTAGGAATTGGACGACAGCGCCCCTAAGGTGAACCTGCCGGCGTGGCCTGTCCAGTGCGCGTGTCAGGGTTTTTGTCCCGGGGTGGATTCCAGTGTAGTCAGGGAGCGGCAGAAGGTCGCGCAGATGGGTGACAAATTGTGTGGGAGCAGGCGGGCTCCCACAGGGCGGGGCCGTTTACTGCTTTTCCGGTGGCAGCTCGGGCAGTGCGCGCAGCGCGGTTTCGTACCACTCGGTATCGAACGCGCGGTCTTCGTCGAGCATCGCGTCGATTTCACAGGCCAGCACGTGGGCCATCAGATTCAGGATTTCATCGCGTTCGTAACCGACCAGCGTCAGCTTGTTGAAGGTTGCCTTGGCCGCTGGCGGGTTGTCGCTTTCGATCTGGTTCTCGATCGCTTCGATCAGCGTCGATTCGGTGAACTCTTCTTCATCATTGTCGATGTCAGTCGGCTCGCTCATGGCAGGCTCCTCAAGGAAAGGCGCCAGTTTACCCGCATTCATCAGCGTGATGCTGCTGGCACGAATACCCGGGGCGATCTATAAACAGGCACTGCCCACCCCGCACGGCCTGGAGGCTATGTGATGTTCAAACTCTATGGATTCTCCGTCAGCAACTACTACAACATGGTCAAGCTGGCGCTGCTGGAAAAAGACCTGCCGTTCGAAGAGGTCACGTTCTACCCGACGCCAACGCCGGAGTCCCTGGCCATCAGCCCGCGCGGCAAGGTGCCGGTGCTGGGGGCCGAAGGTGGCTACATCAATGAAACGATGGTGATGCTCGAATACCTCGAAAGCACCCAGAAGGGTGCTCCACTGCTGCCGGCCGAGCCGTTTGCCCGTGCTCAGGTGCTGGCAGTGGCCAAGGAGATCGAGCTGTATATCGAACTGCCGGCCCGTGCCTGCTATGGCGAGGCGTTTTTTGGCATGGCACTCCCGGAGGCGATCAAGGAGAAAACCAAGGCTGAATTGCTGCTGGGTTTCGCGGCGCTGGCACGTCACGGCAAGTTCGCTCCGTATGTGGCGGGCGACAGCCTGACTATTGCGGATTTGTACTTCCTCTACAGCGTGCCGTTGGCAGTTGCGGTGGGGCACAAGCTGTTCGGTCTGGATTTGCTGGCGCAGATGCCGAAGGCCAAGGCACTGCTGGAGCGGCTTGAGCAGAATCCGCACGTGCAGAAGATTGCGGCGGACAAGGATGCGGCGATGCCGGCGTTTTTGGCGATGATCGCAGCGAAGAAGTAATTTTTTGGAGTTTTCGAGATAGCTTTCGCGAGCAAGCCCGCTCCCACACTTGATCTCGATTGGACACCTGTTCGGTGTTCGCAGCAGATCAGATGTGGGAGCGAGCTTGCTCGCGAAGCTTTGACTTTTAGCGGCTGGCGATCAGCGCCTGACCGCGAACCACGGCAGCCTTGACCTGCGCCGGCGCAGTGCCGCCGATGTGGTCACGGGCATTTACCGAACCTTCCAGGGTCAGCACGGCAAACACGTCCTGCTCGATCTGGTCGCTGAACTGGCGCAGTTCTTCCAGGCTCATTTCCGCCAGATCTTTGCCGGTGTCGACGCCGTACTTCACCGCGTGGCCGACGATCTCGTGGCAATCACGGAACGGCAGGCCACGGCGAACCAGGTAGTCGGCCAGGTCGGTGGCGGTGGAGAAACCGCGCAGCGCCGCTTCGCGCATGATCGCGTGTTTCGGTTTGATCGCCGGGATCATGTCGGCAAAGGCACGCAGCGAGTCGCGCAGGGTGTCGGCGGCGTCGAACAGCGGTTCCTTGTCTTCCTGGTTGTCCTTGTTGTAGGCCAGCGGCTGGCCTTTCATCAGGGTCAACAGGCTCATCAGGGCGCCGAATACCCGACCGGTCTTGCCACGTACCAGCTCCGGAACATCCGGGTTTTTCTTTTGCGGCATGATCGAGCTGCCGGTGCAGAACCGGTCCGGCAGATCGATGAACTGGAACTGTGCGCTGGTCCACAGCACCAGCTCTTCGGAGAAGCGCGACAGGTGCATCATCGCGATGCTCGCGGCCGAGCAGAATTCGATGGCGAAGTCACGGTCGGACACGTTGTCCAGCGAGTTGCCGCCGACGGCGTCGAAGCCCAGCAACTGCGCGGTGTATTCGCGGTCGATCGGGTAAGTGGTGCCGGCCAGCGCGGCGCTGCCCAGCGGCATGCGGTTGGTGCGCTTGCGGCAGTCGACCAGGCGCTCGTAGTCGCGGCTGAGCATTTCGAACCAGGCCAGCATGTGGTGCCCGAAGGTCACCGGCTGAGCGGTCTGCAGGTGGGTGAAGCCCGGCATGATGCTGGCGGCTTCACGCTCGGCCTGCTCCAGCAGGCCTTTTTGCAGGCGGGTGATTTCGCTCAGGATCAGGTCGATCTCGTCACGCAGCCACAGGCGGATGTCGGTGGCGACCTGGTCGTTGCGGCTGCGGCCGGTGTGCAGCTTCTTGCCGGTGACGCCGATGCGGTCGGTCAGGCGTGCCTCGATGTTCATGTGCACGTCTTCGAGGTCGACGCGCCAGTCGAACTGGCCGGCCTCGATTTCGCCCTGGATGGTCTTCAGGCCATCGATGATGCTGTCGCGCTCGGCATCCGTCAGCACACCGACCTTGGCCAGCATGGTGGCGTGGGCGATCGAGCCCATGATGTCGTGGCGATACAGGCGCTGGTCGAAAGTGACGGAGGCGGTGAAGCGGGCGACGAAGGCGTCGACGGGTTCACTGAAGCGGCCGCCCCAGGACTGATTGGTCTTGTCAGTGCTCATGAATTCGCTCGTATCGGCTTGAAGAAAGAAGGCGTGAAACGCTGGCGCGGATAATAACAGGGTTGCCAATCCTGTCGCTGACACTGGTCGATACGTTTTTTTCTCATTCGCTCCGCCATAGTTGTCGGCGTCCCCGGGGGATTTGCGCAAGGATATTTTTCGATTGAGCAATATCGGCCCGACGAGCGTCTACAGTAGGACATAGGGGTCGGGTGACCACGGATCGGGCAAAGATCCGGCCACCGACTATAAGAAGAGAGAGGGGTGGGTGTATTGGCCATTGGCATACCCTGCGTAAAACGCAGTCGGCGACGGGCGTCGGGCGGTACGTTGCAGGTGTCGGCAAATATTGCCGGCCGACGTACGGCACTTTTTGGCGCTCGCGCTAGTCTTAGCGTGGATCGCGGTGACGGACGTCACTCCACTTGTCTACGCTATCCTTGTGCGAGACTCACGCAGGAATCCAGCGCAATATGAATGTCCTGATCGTTGATGACGAACCACTGGCCCGCGAGCGACTCAGCCGAATGGTGAGCGAGCTCGAGGGCTACACAATCCTGGAGCCCAGCGCCACCAATGGCGAAGAGGCGTTGGCACTGATCGACAGCCACAAGCCGGATATCGTACTGCTCGATATCCGCATGCCGGGCCTCGATGGCCTGCAGGTGGCTGCCCGTCTGTGCGAACGCGAAACCCCGCCAGCCGTGGTGTTTTGCGCAGGTCCCGATGAATTTGCCGTGGAAGCCCTGCAGGCCAGCGCCGTGGGCTATGTGGTGAAACCCGTGCGAACCGAACATCTGCATGACGCCCTGAAACGGGCTGAACGTCCCAACCGGGCCCAACTCTCGGCCCTGACCCGTCCTGCCGCCGAAAGCGGTAACGGCCCGCGCAGCCACATCAGCGCCCGGACCCGCAAAGGCATCGAACTGATTCCGCTGGATCAGGTGGTGTACTTCATTGCCGACCACAAATACGTGACCTTGCGCCACGAAGCTGGCGAAGTCCTTCTGGATGAGCCGCTCAAGGCGCTGGAAGACGAATTCGGCGAGCGCTTCGTGCGGATTCACCGCAATGCGCTGGTCGCCCGCGACCGCATCGAGCGACTGCAACGCACACCGCTGGGCCACTTCCAGTTGTTCCTCAAGGGCCTCAACGGTGACGCGCTGATTGTCAGCCGTCGACATGTGGCGGGTGTGCGCAAAATGATGCAGGGGCTTTAGTCCGCAGGCTCCGGGCGGTTCTTTGTTCATTTCACCAGGCATTGCAGGCCAGGGAGGCCACGCCGTATCTGATTCAGGTCAAAGTGGATTTGGCTGAGCTGTTATTATCCGCCGTATCTATTCAGTACGGATTGATCCATGTCCTCTCGCGAAATCCGCATCGCCACCCGCAAAAGTGCTCTGGCCCTCTGGCAGGCCGAATACGTCAAAGCCCGTCTTGAAGCATCCCACCCGGGCCTGCTGGTGACGCTGGTGCCCATGGTCAGTCGCGGCGACAAGCTGCTCGATTCGCCCCTGTCGAAAATCGGTGGCAAGGGCCTGTTCGTCAAGGAACTGGAAACCGCGCTGCTGGAAAACGAAGCCGACATCGCCGTGCATTCGATGAAAGACGTGCCGATGGATTTCCCCGAAGGCCTCGGTCTGTTCTGCATCTGCGAGCGCGAAGATCCCCGTGACGCGTTTGTCTCCAACACTTATTCCAGCCTCGATGCATTGCCCGCCGGCAGCATCGTCGGCACTTCCAGCCTGCGGCGTCAGGCGCAGTTGCTGACGCGCCGTCCGGATCTCGAGATCCGTTTCCTGCGTGGCAACGTCAACACCCGTCTGGCCAAGCTCGACGCCGGCGAGTACGACGCGATCATCCTCGCGGCAGCGGGCCTGATCCGCCTCGGTTTCGAAGATCGCATCACCTCGGCCATCAGCGTCGATGACAGCCTGCCGGCCGGTGGCCAGGGCGCCGTCGGTATCGAATGCCGCAGCGCCGACACTGAAATCCACGCCTTGCTCGCACCCCTGCATCACGCCGACACCGCTGACCGTGTCACCGCCGAGCGTGCCCTCAACAAACATCTGAATGGCGGCTGCCAGGTGCCGATCGCCTGCTACGCCGTGCTCGAGGGCGATCAGTTGTGGCTGCGCGGTCTGGTGGGCGAGCCGAGTGGCGGCAAGCTGCTCAGCGCACAAGCCCGTGCGCCGCGTGCGGCAGCCGAGACCCTGGGTGTGCAGGTGGCCGAAGACCTGCTGAGCCAGGGCGCCGACGATATTCTCAAGGCAGTCTACGGCGAGGCAGGTCACGAGTGACCGCCTGGCGCCTGCTGCTGACGCGCCCGGCGGAAGACTGCTCGGCGCTCGCCGCCGTGCTGGCCGAACAAGGGTTTTTCAGCAGCTGTCTGCCGCTTTTGGAAATCGCGCCACTGCCGGTCTCTGACACAATGCGCCGCACAATCACGCAACTGCCGCGTTACAGCGCAGTGATCGTGGTCAGCAAGCCAGCGGCGCGGATCGCGGTGGATCTGCTCGACTCTTTGGGCCTGGCGACTCCTACGATGCCGTGGTTCAGTGTGGGTGCAGCGACCGCCGCTATCCTTCGGGATCGGGGGCTGGATGTGAGCTTCCCGGACGCGGGTGACGACAGCGAGGCCTTGCTGCAATTGCCGCGTCTGCTTGAGGCGGTGGTCGTGCCCGGTTCGCAGGTGTTGATTCTGCGTGGGGAGGGCGGACGCGAGCTGCTGGCCGAGCGCCTGCGCGCGCTTGGTGCTAGTGTCGAATACTTGGAGTTGTACCGTCGCGACCTGCCGGACTATCCGCCGCAGGAGCTGCCCCGCAGGATTGCAGCGGAACGCCTGAACGGGCTGGTGGTCAGCAGTGGACAGGGTTTTGAGCACCTGCGCCAACTGGCCGGCGACAGCTGGCCTGCACTTGCGCGGCTGCCGTTGTTTGTTCCAAGCCCAAGGGTTGCCGAGCAGGCCAGTGCCGCCGGGGCCCGAACAGTTGTGGATTGTCGCGGCGCCAGTGCCGCGGCCTTGCTGACGGCGTTACGGGAGCATCCCGTGCCCGTTCTCTAATGCAAAGGATGGATACGTGAGCGAAACAGCCTTGCCTAAAGATGACGTTCAACCTGTGATCGATGCACCGGTTGATGCACCGCCACCGGCCGCGGAACCGCGCCGAGGCAACGGATTGGCCATACTCGCGCTGCTGCTCGGCGCTGCCGGTGTTGCGGTGGGTGGCTGGGGTGTGTGGCAGGTGCGACACCTGCAGACCAGCACTCAGAATCAGTTGAATCAGGTTCAGGCGTTGAACGATCAGGCACAGACCCTGAAGCTCAACGAGCAACGACTGACCGAGCGCCTCGGGCAATTGCCCGGTGCCGATGAACTTGCCGAACGCCAGCGTCTAGTGACCCAGCTTCAGGGCGATCAGCAACGCCTCAACCAGCGTCTGGAAACGGTCCTCGGCGCCAGCCGCAAGGACTGGCGGCTGGCCGAGGCCGAGCACTTGCTGCGGCTGGCCAGCCTGCGTCTTTCCGCCCTGCAGGACATCAGCAGCGCCCAGGCGCTAGTTCAGGGTGCCGATGAAATCCTGCGCGAGCAGAATGATCCCGGCTCGTTCGCCGCCCGCGAGCAAGTGGCGAAAACCCTGGTAGCGCTGCGCAGTACCGAGCAGCCGGATCGCACCGGGCTGTTCCTGCGCCTGGGCGCCTTGCGCGATCAGGTCGTCGGCCTCACCGAGCTGGCGCCGGAATACAAGGATCGCGGCGATTCACTGCTGGGCCTGACCTCCGATGGCGACGGCGCCAGTCGCTGGGCGCAGTGGTGGGATCAGATATCGCGCTACATCCGCATCGATTTCAACGCTGACAAAAACGTCCGGCCGCTGCTTGCAGGCCAGAGCCTGAGCCAGGTGCGCCTGGCCCTGAGCCTTTCGCTCGAGCAGGCGCAATGGGCTGCGCTCAACGGTCAGGCGCCGGTGTACACCCAGGCGCTGGCCGAAGCGCGTGACGTCCTCACGGGCAACTTCAATCCGGACAACCCGCAGAGCAAAATCATGCTCGAGCAGGTCGCGGAATTGAGCAAGCAACCGGTTACCGTCAACACGCCGGATCTCGCTGGAACCTTAAGTGCGGTGCAGGCCTATCTGGAGCGCCGCAACGTCAACGCCGAAGACTCGGTGAAACCCTTCGCCAAACCGGCTGCCAGCACCGCGCAGGAGGCGACACCATGAAGCGCCTATATGTGATCGTGTTTCTGGTGATCGCGGCGACGGCGGCGCTGGGCCTGGCGATTGCCGAGCATTCCGGTTACGTGCTGGTCGCCTACAAAAGCTTTCGTTATGAATCGAGCCTTTGGGCGACCCTGGCGGTGGTGGCGGTGCTCTGGCTGCTGGTCTGGGGCATCAAGGCGCTGGTCGAGCTGGTACTGACCTCCGGCGGAGTGGTCAATCCGTGGTCGCGTCGTAACCGCAGCCGCCGTGTGCAGGTGGCGATCGAGCATGGTCAGCTCGACCTGGCCGAAGGGCGCTGGGCCAGCGCCCAGCGTCATCTTTACCGGGCCGCCGAAGCCGAGCGTCAACCGTTGCTGTATTACCTGGGCGCCGCCCGCGCCGCCAACGAACAAGGTCATTACGAGGAAAGCGATCGCCTGCTGGAGCGTGCCCTCGAGCGTCAGCCGCAGGCCGAGCTGGCGATCGCCCTCAGCCATGCGCAGTTGCAGACCGATCGTGGCGATACCGATGGGGCGCTGGTCACTTTGCAGGCGATGCATGAACGCCATCCGCACAATGTCCAGACCCTGCGCCAGTTGCAGCGCCTGCATCAGCAGCGCGGTGACTGGTCGTCCGTGATTAGGCTGTTGCCGGAGCTGCGCAAGGACAAAGTCCTGCCACCGTCCGAACTGACCGAACTCGAACGTCGCGCCTGGGGGGAAAACCTGTCCCTCGCGGCCCAGCGTGAAGAGGACGGCGCAGTCGGTTTACAGTCGCTCAACCGCGCCTGGCAGCAACTGACTTCTGCCCAGCGCCAGGAGCCGGCACTGGTGCTGGCCTACGCCGAGCAGCTGCGCCAGCTGGGTGCTCAGGTCGAAGCGGAAGAAGTGCTGCGCACGGCGCTCAAGCGCAAGTACGACAGTCATCTGGCGCGCCTTTACGGTCTGGTGCGTGGCAGCGATCCGGCGCGTCAGTTGCAGACAGCCGAGGGATGGCTCAAGGATCATCCGGGCGATGCCAGCCTGCTGCTGACGCTGGGACGCCTGTGCCTGCAAGCCAGTCTGTGGGGCAAGGCGCGGGACTACCTGGAAAGCAGTCTGCGAGTGCAGCGCAATCCGGAAGCGTGCGCCGAGTTGGCGCGTCTGCTGGCCCGGCTCGGTGACACCGAGCGCAGCAATCTGCTGTTCCAGGAAGGGCTCGGTATGCTGGATGAGCGCCTGCTGGCTGCACCATTGCCGGTAGCCGCTCGAGCATGATCAGAAAGGGGGAGCGTTGCTCCTCCATTTCTTTCCCGGTGACTGAATTGTTACCGGTAAATCCTCTCCCGAGCAAAATCCTACAATGGGCTACACCGAATCCTTCGGTGCCTGTCGGGATTTCCCTACACTTCTGATGAAGTGTCGCCAGTGACCTGCCTTGAAAGCCCGAGGCGCTTTCCTCTACCGTAACTGCCTGTCTTTATTGTTACGGATAAGCCATGTCGTTGGCCTGCTCACGCTCCCTGTTCTTTATGGCTTTCACTGCGGGGATTCTGGCCCTGGGAGCTTCTTATTACCTCGAATACGCGGTCGGTCTGGTGCCCTGCAGCCTGTGTCTGGTCCAGCGTCTGTTCATGTGTATGCTCACCATTTTTTGTGGTGTGGCGGCGGTCCATGGGCCTCAGCGTGTCGGTCTGTCGCTGTACTGGATGATGGCGTTGCTGACCAGTCTTGGCGGGATGACGGCGGCCTGGCGACAAGTACTGTTGCAAAGTGATTCCCTGCAAAGGCTGGCGCATTGCGGGCCAGGGCCGGAGGAAATGTTCAGCAGCCTGCCGTGGTTATGCGCACTGATGCGTATGTTCAACGACACTGCCGATTGCACGGAGTTGTCCTGGACACTGTTCGATTTGAGCATTCCGGAGTGGAGCCTGCTGTTCTTCGTGGGGATGTCGATCCTTGCCGCTTACCAGTTGCTGCGACAGGTCTGGATGGCTTTACAGCGACCACTTAGCGGCCAACCGTCGCACCCGGCGCTGGTCAGGGATTAAACACTTGTATGAACTTTCTCTCCTGCGTACCTTGAAGCCATAGGCGTGCGGGCATAATCTGGCCCGCACGTGTCATTGGAATTGTGTTGCTCGATGACGCTCTGCCCGGCCGCCTCTCAAAGCAATAGCCACAAGAAGAGGCGCGGGTGTAGGGCAGCATGACCCACAAGGGAAGAGAGATCACCATGCTCGAAAGTTGTCAGAATGCTCAGGAACGTTGGGGTGGAGTTCATCTGCTGATCGACCGCTGGCTGCAGGAGCGTGAGGAATTGATCGCTGCCTATGACAAGCTGGGCGCCAAACCTCAGGCGCTGTCCGAGGATCGAAAGCCTTTGCAGGAATTCTGCGGTGTGCTGGTCGATTACGTCTCGGCCGGGCACTTCGAAATCTACGAACAGCTGACGGGCGAGGCCAAGGCCTTCAATGACAAGCGCGGCCTGGAACTGGCCGAGACGATCTATCCGCGGATCGATGTCATCACCGAAAAGCTGCTCGCGTTCAACGACCTTTGTGATGAAGGCAAATGCGTTGCGGAGAAATTCAAGGAGCTGGGCGGCCTGCTCCACGAGCGCTTCGAACTGGAAGACTGCCTGATCGAAGTGCTGCATACCGCACACAAGGAAGAGGATTCGGTTCAGGCCTGAACCGAACCTCGCAAGACACAGAAACGGTGCGCCCCAAACGCACCGTTTTTTATTGGGCGATCAACTGGTCGCGCCGCGCAATTCCACTTCGAACACCAGCGGTGTGAACGGCGCGATCAAGTCGCCTGCACCGTCGGCGCCATAAGCCTGATCCGATGGAATCACCAGACGCCACTTCGCGCCGACCGGCATGTTCTGCAGCGCGGTGCGCCAGCCGGCGATCACGCTGTCGAGATTGAACCACTGCGGCTGGCTGTTCTGATCGAACACGGTGCCGTCCGGCAGTCGGCCGATGTACAGCACCTGCACTTTTCCATCCGGGCCGGCCTTGGTGCCATTCCCCGGCGCAAGCTCGGTCAGCAGGATGCCGTCGGCCAGCTCCTTTACACCCGGTTTGGCTTTTTCGGCGGTGAGAAAACGTCGCTCGTTTTCCATCGCGGCTTCAGTCGAAGGCATCGCCGCCTGCTCGGCTGCCTGCGATTCGTGATCGGCGAGGATCTGCTCGATGCGTGCCTCGCTCAGTGCCAACGGCTTGCCTTGATAGGCCTGCTGCAGACCTTCGATCAACGCCTGGATCTGCAGCTGCGGCACTTCCTGACGCAGTCGTTCGCCGAGGCTGGCGCCGAGGCTGTAAGCCAGATCGTGGGCGTCATTCGCCGTCGTTTTTTCGTCGGCCTGAGCCACGGAAAAAATCATGCAGAGGGATAAAAAAAAGTAGCGCGACATGGGCACTCTCCATCCTGAATTGCGGTGGATTATGCCAGCGCGAACGTCTGCAACGGTGAACTGCTTTTGCCAATGCGCAGAAGTTTTTTGCAAGCCTGCAACCGAGTGCTTTCGATACTGTCAACATGCCCTAGCGGCGGTAGCAGCAGAGGTCTAGTATGAGCCGCACTCACGTCAGCCAGGAGGTAAACCATGTCGGCCACCAAGAAGCCTGTAAACACTCCGTTGCATTTACTCCAACAACTCTCGGGCAGCCTGCTCGAGCATCTGGAAAACGCTTGCTCCCAAGCCTTGGCTGATGCTGAAAAACTGCTCGCCAAACTGGAAAAGCAACGCGGCAAGGCGCAAGAAAAGCTGCACAAATCCCGCACCAAACTGCAGGACGCAGCAGCAGCCGGTAAAGCCAAGGCGCAGACCAAGGCCAAGGCTGCCGTGAAGGAACTCGAAGACCTGCTCGATGCGCTGAAGGAACGTCAGTCCGACACCCGCAGCTACATTCTGCAACTCAAGCGCGATGCCCAGGAAAGCCTGAAACTGGCCCAGGGTGTCGGTCGTGTTCAAGAAGCCGTCGGCAAGGCGCTGTCCCTGCGTTCGGCTAAACCTGCAGCGGTACCTGCGAAAAAAGCGGCCGCCAAACCTGCTGCAAAAGCACCGGCCAAAGCGCCTGCGAAAGCCCCGGCAAAAGCGCCAGTGAAAGCCGCTGCAAAACCAGCCGCGAAGAAACCCGCAGCCGCCAGCGCTGCCAAACCTGCGGCCAAAACCACAGCAGCCAAACCAGCTGCCGCCAAGTCAGCTGCTGCAAAACCAGCCGCCAAACCTGCGGCGAGAACTGCTGCTGCGAAAGCGGCTCCAGCGAGAACTGCCGCTGCGAAACCTGCTGCCAAGCCAGCCGCCAAGCCGGCAGCAAAACCAGCCGTTAAAGCCGCCGCTAAACCAGCCGCCAAAACAGCTGCTGCCAAGCCTGCGGCGAAAACCGCTGCCAAACCGGTTGCTGCCAAACCTGCTGCCAAAGCGGCAGTGAAACCAGCGGCCAAGCCTGCGGTAAAAGCTGCGGCCAAACCCGCTGTAAAACCAGCCGCCAAACCGGCTGCCGCCGCCAAGCCTGCAACGACCGCCGCCAAGCCAGCGACCACCGCTAAACCGGCCGCCAAGCCAGCAGCGAAACCTGCTGCAAAACCTGCTGCAAAACCTGCGGTGAAAAAACCTGCCGCTGCCAAGCCAGCAGCAAAACCAGCTGCAGCAAAACCGGCCACTGCACCTGCTGCCAAACCTGCCGCACCGGCAACTCCGGCTGCGACCGCTGCACCTGCACCCGCCGCCACTACCTCGACCACCGCAACCACGCCATCGTCGGCGCCGGTGTCGAGCGTCGCCAGCAACCCGTCCAGCGCTTCCTAAGCGCCGGTCGCCGCGACGCGCAGCACTTGCAGCGCGTCGCGGTTCAGGTTGGCCGCAGGGCCGGCCAGCACTTCCAGCCAGTCACTCGATTCCTTTGAATGACGCTTCCAGCCTTGCGCGGCGCCTTCCAGTCGCGACAGCAGTGCACGCTCCGCCTCCAGCTCCAATCCTTTGATCTGCTCACGCATCCCCTTGAGCACCGGATCGGTTTCGGCCAGCGCTTTCCACTGCATGCGCAATGTGCGCAACGGTTGCACCACCTCCCGGTCCCAAGGCTCTGTCAGTTCAAGAAGTTGCCGGGCTCGCACCTCGTTGCAGGTGGCATCGCGTTGTTCCAGCCATAAACCGCACAGCATCAGGCACACGTTGGCCCCCGCCGATTGCAGGCACAGGCAGGCATCCTCCACGCCGGGACGGGCGTAGACGGCAAGGGCAAAGCTCCACAGGTCAGAGGACATCGTGCTACTCGCGCCAGTTGCGGGGGAAGCTGGTAGACTCCGCCGCCATTATGATCCGACTTCAGAACCTGACTTTACAGCGTGGCCCGCAACGTCTGCTAGAAGACGCCGAGCTGACCCTGCACGCCGGCCACAAAGCCGGCCTCATCGGTGCCAACGGCGCCGGCAAATCCAGCCTGTTCGCCTTGCTCCGCGGTGAGTTGCACCCGGACTCGGGCGACTGCCTGCTGCCGGCCGACTGGCGTATCGCCCACATGCGCCAGGAGGTCGACACGCTCGAGCGCCTGGCGGTCGACTATGTGCTCGACGGCGACCTGCGTCTGCGCGAAGTGCAGCGCGAGCTCGCGGCAGCCGAAGAGGCCCACGACGGCACCGCGCTGGCCCGCCTGCACGCCGAACTCGACAGCGCCGACGGCTACACCGCCGATGCGCGGGCGCGCAAGCTGCTCGCCGGCCTCGGTTTCACCAACGAGCAGATGGATCGTCAGGTAGGAGATTTCTCCGGTGGCTGGCGGATGCGTCTGAACCTTGCGCAGGCTTTGATGTGCCCATCGGACCTGTTGCTGCTCGACGAGCCGACCAACCACTTGGACCTCGACGCCATCATCTGGCTCGAAGAGTGGCTGAAAAGTTACCCCGGCACCTTGCTGCTGATTTCCCACGACCGCGATTTTCTCGATGAAGTGGTCGATCACGTGGCCCACGTCGATCAGCGCAAGCTGACGCTCTACCGTGGCGGCTACACCGCGTTCGAACGCGCCCGTGCCGAGCGTCTGGCCCAGCAGCAACAGGCCTACGAGAAGCAGCAGGCGCAGCGTGCGCACATGGAAAGCTACATCGCCCGGTTCAAGGCCCAGGCCACCAAGGCCCGTCAGGCCCAGAGCCGGATCAAGGCGCTGGAGCGCATGGAAGAGCTGTCGGCGGCCCACGTCGATTCGCCGTTCGACTTCGTGTTCCGCGAGTCGACCAAGATCTCCAGCCCGCTGATCGACCTGTCCGATGCGCGCCTGGGTTACGGCGAGAAAACCGTGCTGGAGAAGGTCAAGCTGCAACTGACCCCCGGCGCGCGGATCGGCTTGCTCGGCCCCAACGGCGCGGGCAAGTCGACCCTGATCAAGAACCTTGCCGGCGAACTCGAACCACTGGCCGGGCGCCTGACTCGCGGCGAGAACACCGTGGTCGGTTACTTCGCTCAGCATCAACTCGACTCGCTGGATTCCAAGGCCAGCCCGTTGCTGCACTTGCAGCGTCTGGCGCCGACCGAGCGCGAGCAGACCCTGCGCGATTTCCTTGGTGGTTTCGACTTCCGCGGCGCACGGATCGACGAACCGGTGCTGAATTTCTCCGGTGGCGAAAAGGCTCGTCTGGCTTTGGCGCTGATCGCATGGGAACGGCCGAACCTGCTGCTGCTCGACGAACCGACCAACCACCTCGACCTGGAAATGCGCCTGGCGCTGACCATGGCGTTGCAGGAATTCAGCGGCGCGGTGTTGGTGGTTTCCCACGATCGGCATCTGCTCAAGAGCACCACCGACAACTTTTTCCTGGTCGCGGACGGCAAGGTCGAAGAGTTCGATGGCGACCTTGAGGACTACGCCCGTTGGCTGGTCGAATATCGTCAGCGCAACGCCCCGGTCAGCAACACGCCGGTCAACCCGGACAAGACCGACAAGAAAGCCCAGCGTCAGGCTGCCGCTGCGTTGCGTCAGCAACTGGCGCCGCACAAGCGCGAGGCTGACAAGCTCGAAGCCGAGCTCGGCAAGCTGCACGAGAAACTGGCGAAGGTCGATGCCAGCCTTGGCGACAGCGACCTCTACGAGCCAGCGCGCAAGAACGAATTGCGTGACCTGCTGGCCGAACAGGCCAAGCTGAAAGTCCGCGAAGGCGAACTTGAAGAAGCATGGATGCAAGCGCTGGAAACGCTGGAAAGCATGCAGGCGGAGCTGGAGGCGCTGTCTTGATGGAAGCTTTCAAACTTCCATTGCCGGCGATGTGGGCCGAGCCGATCTGGCTCGGTGTGCAGATTCTGCTGATCCTGCTGGCCGGCTACTTCGCCCAGCGCGTCGTCGCCCGATTCCTGACTCGCCTGGGGGAGAAGTATCCGTTCCCGCCGCAGTTGCTGATGCCGCTGCGCGGCGGTCTGCGCTGGCTGATCATGGGTAGTGCGCTGATCTTTGTGCTGGAGCGTCTCGGGGTGTCGGCCACGGTGCTCTGGACCGCGCTGTCGGGCTTCGTCGCGGTGGCGGCGGTGGCGTTCTTTGCCATGTGGAGCGTGCTGTCGAACCTGCTCTGCGCGATTCTGATCTTCACCGTTGGCCCGTTCCGTCTCGGCGACGTCGTCGAACTGGTGGACACCACCGACAAGCCCGGCGTCAAAGGCCGGGTGGTGGCGATCAATCTGCTCTACACCACGCTGATCGAAGCCGAAGAACTCGGCACCGGCAGCGCCATGGTGCAGGTGCCCAACAGCCTGTTCTTCCAGCGTTCGGTGCGCCGCTGGCGCGGCACTGATGTGTTCCCTTCCAGCGGTTTCGAAAAGTGATTGGACGCCGGCCACATTGGTCGGCGCCCGCAACATCCTGCAAAAAATCGGTAGTCATCCAGCCAATTCCGCATTAGCTTTGAGGATTGTCACGAGTCCGAGTCGAGGTGTGCGATGGAGCTTCAAACATGGCTGGCGTTTTTTGCCGCCTGCTGGGTGATCAGTCTTTCTCCGGGTGCCGGCGCCATCGCGTCGATGTCCAGCGGTCTGCAATACGGTTTCTGGCGCGGTTACTGGAACGCCCTGGGCCTGCAGATCGGCCTGGCTGTTCAGATTGCCATCGTCGGCGCCGGTGTCGGCGCGATCCTCACCGCTTCCGCCACGGCGTTCCATGCGATCAAATGGTTCGGTGTCGCCTACCTGGTCTATCTCGCGATCAAACAATGGCGCGCACTGCCGATGGACATGAGTGACGACGCGGCGGTCCGGCCAATCGGCAAGCCGCTGGCGCTGGTGTTCCGTGGTTTTCTGGTGAACATCAGCAACCCCAAGGCCCTGGTGTTCATGCTCGCGGTGCTGCCGCAGTTCATCAATCCGCATGCGCCGCTGCTGATCCAGTACGTGGTGATCGGCGTGACCATGATCGCGGTCGACCTGATCGTCATGGCCGGCTACACCGGTCTGGCGTCGAAGGTGTTGCGCCTGTTGCGCACACCGACCCAGCAGCGACGCATGAACCGCACGTTTGCCGGGCTGTTCATTGGCGCTGCGGCGTTCATGGCGACATTGCGCAAAGCGGCCGCATAAAGCGTGCAGCCACAAAAAAAGGCGACCTGAGAAGGTCGCCTTTTTCGTTTCCGGCAGTCGGTCAGTGAAGAATCACTGGCGCCGTATCACGCGGCAGATTGTTGCGCTGCTGCGGTTCGCGCGGCTGCTCGTAACCGCCACCGCCGAGTTGCATGCTCAGCTGCCCGGCCACGTCTTCGCCCAGCGCCTTCGACACGTCACGCACCACCCGTGGGCGGTTGAGCGAGATCTTGATGTCGCGGTGGTTCACCAGTTTGGTGTCCTGCGCTTCGCCCATCGCCGTGAAGGCCGAGGTGATTTCGAAGGTCTTGGTGTTGATCAGGCTGAAATCGGCCACCAGCGTCAGGCCCAGCACGGCGGAATAGCTGTCGGTGTTCGCCAGCTCGTTTACGTCCTGGGTGAAGTCGATGTCCGACACCGTGCCGAACAGCACGTAGTCGGCACCCTTGAAGTTGCCGGCCTTGATCCGCTTGATCACGTCGTAGACGTCACCCTTGGACGACGCCGTGTACGGCGTGCCCTGCACCAGCTGGAACATGCCGGTACGCAGGATTTCACCCTTGATGTCGCCGGTGAACTTACGCAGCTCGGTCTGTTCGATGTAGCTGGTGGTGGCTTCGAGCTCGTTATAGCTCGAAGACCCACTGGCGCTGTAATAACCCTCGCGGTAATTGTTCTGGGCCGAAACGATGTGGATGTATTGCTCCACACGTTCCTGATACGCCAGATCCGTCACCGCGACTTTCGGGGCCGCCTGCACGCTGAACGCGCAAGCCAGGGCCATCATGCCAATCCATGTGCGCATCGATTAACGCTCCGTGGTTTTGCGGATCTCTTTCTCGTCCATCCACTCGGCCAGACCGCTTTCAACGTCGATCAGTTGCAGGCTGAATTTGTAGAAGACGTCCTTGTAGTCGCTGCTGCGCTTGACGATCGAGCTGATCGAACCTTCAAGACGGTATTTGGCGGCGATCATGTTGCCAGTCTTGGCCACGGTGCTTTTCTTGTACAGGCCGCTCTGGTTTTGCAGCTTGAGCTGGTCGACCTGGCTCTGCATCGCGGTGTTGTCGCTGGCGAAACGGGCAGTGCCGGACTTCATCAGCTGGGTCTTGATGCTGGTGGTGATTTCGCGGGTGTCGATGTATTCGCTGGTCTTGTTCTTCACGTCGTAGACCTGCACCACAGGGCGACCCTGCAGAATGCCGGACTGGGCCAGGGAACGGGTCATCGACTCGGCGATCATCTGCAGGTCGGTCGAACCGAACTCGTTGGTCACGGTTTCAACGGCCTTGGTGTCGCCGTAGCTGATGTTCTTGCTGCCCAGGGTCGGCGAAGTGTTGGCGCAACCGCTGGCCAGCAGGGCGAGGACGGCGATGAAGGAAAAGCGTGCAAACATGGGAGTGCTCTCTGAATCGGGAATAGGGTGTCGGGCTTAAGGCGTCTTGAGTTCCAGACGGAAGTCCACGGCTTTGGGCGTCGGGGCGATGCCCTGGATGAAGCTGGTCTGGGCGCCGTACATCATCTGGCTCTTCCAGACTTCTTCTTCGGCGATCGGGAAACCTTCCGGCCCGAGCCAGGCGAAGCGGTAGTAGAACGTCTTGTTGCTGTTGAGGGTGTTGCTCAACTGCACGTTGACGGTCATGAAGCCGTTTTCGCGGGCCACGCGCATCGCGCCGACCACGATGTGTTTCTGCGGGCCCATGGCCACGACCTTGCTCGCGGCACTGCCCGGTTCCGGTGGTGGCGGGGTGGCGCAGCCGCTCGCCAGCAGGGCGAGGGCAGCGACGGCGATGAGTTTGAAGCGCATGCAAAGACTCCGTTCTTAAGGTTGTTTGAGGCTGGCCACGGCGGTAGCGCCAGCGCTCGGGGTGACGTGGGCGGCGAGGCCGGCAGCGAACACCTGATTGCCGACGGCGCGCAGGGTGATCACCTGGTAACGCTGATCGACGGTGACCTTGACCTGAGAGCCACCGACGGCGCTCGGCAGAGTGACCAGGTGCTCACCTTTCTTCAAGCGCAGACGTACGACCTGAGTCATGTCCGGCAGGGTGCGCCACGTACGGGTATCGGCACCTTCGAGCACAGCTGAAGAAATACCGACCGCCAGACCCGCCAGCGGGTTGGTTTCGTTGATCTTCTTCTGCGCTACACCTTTGGTGATCGCGCGCACGGTGGTGCGCAGGATGATCCCCGGCATGTCATCGCGCAGGGCACGGCGGGACATCGCGGTGGTGCTGTTCAGCGCGGTCAGGTCGACCTGCTGGCCATCGACACCGATTTGCGCGAATGTCGCGGTGGAGGTGTCGGGCTTGATGATCGGGAACGACAGCGGAGTAATCACTACGTTGTTGGAGATTGGCAGCGGCAACGGCACGCGGATCGAATCGCGGGCCGGCGCCAGACCGCTTTGCACCACGATCAGAATGTCGCTGTCATCGCTTTTGACCGGTTTGTCGAGGTTGACCAACGCCTGCTCCAGCAGCGGCGTGTTCGGGCGCAGCTCGGCAGCCTTGCGATAGCCCGGCGCAGCGAGGTCTTTTTCGCCCAGAGCTTCATAGACGAAACCGGCCAGGTAATGGCTGAACGCACTCTGGTAGCTGTTTTTCAGGCCGACCACTTCCGGCGCGTCGAGGCTGGCCACCGGGTAGCCCTGCAAATCCTTGTATTCGGTCTTGATGCCTTCCTTCTCGGCTTCCTCTTCGCTCTTGAGGTATTCCTTGTCGCGCAGGTCGGCGATCACCGCTTCACGTTCGTGAGTCTTCTTGATCGCGGTGCGGGCGCCGTCGAAGTCGTTGACCGCCAGCAGGTTCAGGGCCATCTGCGTAGTCAGCATGACTTTTTCGTAGTCGTAGCCTTCGTAGCGGCGCACCTTGTCGTTGACCAGGAAACTGCCGAACTGGGCCAGGTACTTGTCGGTGTCGAGCTTGACCGAGTCTTCCCACTTGCCCACCACCTGGTCGGCGCTGGTCCAGGCATTCTGGCTGCCGGACAGATCGCCCTTGGCGCGCAGCAGTTCACCTTTCTCGAAGTAATAGAGCAGGTCTTTGTCCGGGCCGGTGTTGTTCTTTTCCAGCAGGGTCAGGGCGGCGTCGACGTTGCCGGTGGCCAGTTGCTGGTTGGTCTGGGCCAGTTCGGAATCGTAGTTGCGAAACGCCGAACAGCCGGACAGCAGGGTGACAGCGCTGAGCGCAATCAGAGTGGGAGCGCGGAATGCCATGGGGTTACTTCTTCCATGAGTAGCGACAGCCTCGGGTGCGGGTCGGGCTGCTGGGACCGATCGGCAGTGGCGCTGGCCTCCTGCCAATTCCTCATAAAAAGAGGAGCTTTAATGCCGCAACGCGATAGCGCGGGCGCGGCATTATAAGCGGGCGATGATGGCTATGTAATAGCTTTTTAATTGCACCGGTTAGTTAGGTGCCATTACTTATCCGGCAGTCTGGCATTGCCGATTACGTTGGCGACATCTCTCAGAACTCGCAGGTTGACCAATTGGTGATCGCGATCGATGCGCAGGGTGACCGATGACGCTCCGGGTGCATTGGGCGCATTGAATTGGTGATCGCCTTTCTTCAGCCGTATGCGCGCCACCAATGTCTTGTCGGGGAGCGTGCGCCACGTTCGGGTGTCGGCCTCCTCAAAGGGGTCGTGCTCGGTGACGACCAGCGAGGCCTTGGCCGGATTGCGTTCGTTTTCCTGAGCCTGCGAGATGGCGGCCATGTTGGCGCGGAACATTGCCCGGGAAATGATCGCCGGCATGTCATCGCGCAGCGTACGAAACGCCATGTCGGTGACGCTGTTGATCACGGTCAGCGGGCGTTTGCGGCCATCCACCAGGATGTGGTCGAACGCTGGTGTGACGGTGTCCGGCACCAGGATGGGAAACGAGATCGGCGCGGTAATGACCAGATTTTCATTGAGCCGCACCGGGATCGGCACCGTTACCGAGCTGCGGGCCGGCGCCAGACCGCTCTGGACGACGATCAGAACATCGCTTTCATCATCCTTGGCCGGCGGTTTGTCGAGATTGCGCAACGCCTGTTCGAGGAAGGGGATATTCGGGCGCAACTCGATTGCCTGGCGATAACCCGGTGCGGCCAGATCCCGTTCACCCAGCGCTTCATAGGTGAACCCGGCCAGGTAATGGCTGAAAGCACTCTGGTAGCCGTTCTTCAGTTCGATAACCGCTGGCGCGTCCAGGGTGGTGACGGGATAGCCCTGCAAATCCTTGTATTGCACGACGATGCCTTGAGCTTTGGCCTGTTCCTCGAGTTCTTCATACTGGCGCTCCCGCTGGCGGGCGATCAGTGCTTCACGTTCATGGGTCTTCTTGATGTCTGCCCGGGCGCCGTCGAAATCGCTTTCGCCCAATTGGTTGAGGGCCATCTGTGTGGTCAGCATGACTTTTTCGTAGTCATAGCCTTCGTAGCGGCTGAGCTTGTCGTTGACCAGCAGGGTGCCCATTTCATAGGCAAACCGGTTGAGCAGCTTCATGGGGGCAGAAGGCACGGCTTCTTCGCGCTGGAACACCATCCGGTCTGCGCTGCGCCAGGCTTTCTGGCTCTGCGGGCGGGCGTTGGCGAAGCTGAGAATCGACCCCTTCTCGAAGTAGTAGAGCAGGTCCTTGTCTTCCCACGGGTTGTGCCACTCCAGCACATCCAGGGCACCCTGATAGTCGCCGAGCATCAGCCGGTCGTTGGTTTGCTGCATTTCCAGGTCGTAATTGCGGTAAGCCGCGCAGCCGCTCAGTTGCAGGATCGTGCTGATTAATACCGGGAGTAGCAGGCGTTGGCGCATGGAGTGCAGCTCTTCCTGGAGCAGAGAGGCGAAAGGTGAAGGATTATAGGGGTGGGCAGTGGCCATGTGCCGGGGATTGGAGAGAAAGCTTGAGGGAATCGCGCTCGAAGTGAACAATATGTAACTTCGCATTTCCACTTGAGACTCATTCATGACTGCCGCGTCCCGATTTCTGGCCTGGCTGGTGTTCCCGCTGTGCGCCCTGAGCAGCTTCAATCTGCTGGCCGACACCGTGGAAGGCGCGCCGCAAGCGTTGCACCTGCTTGATTACATCAGCGCCGATTACCTGCCGACGGTAGCGGCAGGCAAGGTCATTGACGATGGCGAATACCGTGAGCAACTGGAATTCACCCAGGTGCTGCAAGGGCTGATCGCCGACCTGCCGGCCAAACCGGAGAAAGCCGCGCTGGAACAGGGCGTCAGCGCCTTGCACGCCGCGATCACGGCGAAACAGGACGGTGCGGACGTGGCCCGTCAGGCCCGACAACTGGGGGCGAAACTGGCGGTGGCTTATGAAGTCAGCCAGGCCCCGATCATCACGCCTGATCCGACCCGTGGTGCGCCGCTCTACGCGCAAAACTGCTCGGTGTGCCACGGCGACGCGGGTGCCGGCGACGGCCCGGCAGGTCTCGGCATGACGCCGGCGCCGGCCAACCTGCGCGACGCTGCGCGGATGGATCACCTGAGCCTGTACGCGATCTACAGCACCCTCGGCCAGGGCGTCGAAGGCACTGACATGCCAGCCTTTGCCGATCAACTGGACGACCGTCAGCGCTGGGATCTGGCGACCTATATCGCGCAGTTCAGCGCCGATCCGGCCACGGCCAAAGCCGACAAGACCTACAACATTGCCGATCTGGCCCGCCAGACCCCGGCCGAGGTGCAGGCTGCCGAGGGCGCTGAAGCCGCCGCGATCTTCCGTGCGCAACGGGCGCAGCCGCCGCAGGTCAAGCGCGGCCCGGCGCAGTTGCTCGACTACACCGCCGCGACCCTGGACAAGAGCCTGGCGGCGTACCGTGCCGGTGAACACGATCAGGCTTACGACCTGTCGGTGGCGGCGTATCTGGAAGGCTTCGAACTGGTCGAAAGCTCGCTGGACAACGTCGACGCCAACGTGCGCAAGGACACCGAAAAATCCCTGATGGCCTATCGGCAATCGCTGCAGGACGGCTTGCCGGTGGAGCAGGCCGAACAGCGTCTCGATGCGGCCAAGGCCAAACTCAAGGAGTCTGCCGGCCTGTTGGGCAGCGATGGATTGAGCTGGTCGCTGAGCTACATCTCCGGTCTGCTGATTCTGCTGCGCGAAGGTCTGGAAGCGATTCTGGTGCTGGCGGCGATCCTCGCGTTCTTGCGCAACACCGGCCAGCAATCGGCGGTGCGCAGCGTCAACGTCGGCTGGGGTTTGGCATTGCTGGCCGGTCTCGGGACCTGGGCGCTGGCGGCGTACGTGATCGATGTCAGCGGCTCTCAGCGTGAACTGCTGGAAGGCGCCACGGCGCTGTTTGCCAGCGTCATGGTGTTGTGGCTCGGGGTGTGGATGCACGACCGTCGCCACGCGGCAGCCTGGCAGGACTACATCAAGCAGAGTCTGGTTGGCGGAGGCGGGCGTTTCGGTTTCGCGATCCTGGCGTTCTTCTCGGTGTACCGCGAGCTGTTCGAAGTGATCCTGTTCTACGAAACCCTGTGGCTGCAGGCCGGTCCTGCCGGGCACAACGCGGTGTTGGCGGGCGGTGCGACGGCGCTGGTGCTGCTGTTCGGTCTGGCGTGGGTGATCCTGCGCGGTTCGGCGAAACTGCCGCTGGCGCTGTTCTTCAGCATCAACGCCGCGCTGCTCTGCGCGTTGTCGGTGGTGTTCGCCGGTCATGGCGTGAAGGCGCTGCAGGAAGCCGGGATCTTTGGCACCCGGCCGGTGGCGTTCTTCGATTTCGACTGGCTGGGGATTCATGCCGACGCCTATTCGCTGACGGCGCAGGCCGTGGCGATCGCGGCGATCATCGTGCTGTATGGCCGCAGTTGGGTGGCTGAAAAGCGCCGCATCGCGGCTTGAGATGATGCGCGTATGGATCGATGCCGATGCCTGCCCGAAGATGGCCAAGGAGCTGGTGGTGAAGTTCGCCCTCAAACGCCGCTTCGAAGTGGTGCTGGTGGCGGGGCAGCCGCAGAGCAAGCCGGCGCTGGCGCTCGTCAAGCTGATCGTGGTGCCGAGCGGCCCGGATGCGGCGGATGATTATCTGGTGGAGCATGCGGTGCCGGGTGAACTGGTGATCTGCAGCGACATTCCACTGGCCGACCGGCTGGTGAAGAAGGGCGTTGCAGCGCTGGACCCGCGCGGCAAGGAGTTCGACGCGCAGAACATGGGTGAGCGGCTGGCGACACGCAACCTGTTCACCGACCTGCGTGAACAGGGCCAGGTCAGCGGCGGCCCGGCACCGTTTGGCGACCGCGAGAAGCAGGCGTTCGCCAATGCGCTGGACCGGATCCTCACCAGGCTCGCCCGCAAAACCTGAACATTACACAAATCCTCTGTGGGAGCGGGCTTGCTCGCGAAGGCGGTGTGTCATTCAACGAATAGTTGTCTGACCTGACGTCTTCGCGAGCAAGCCCGCTCCCACATTGGGTGTGTATTCGACCAAGAGATCAGGCGTCGTTTTCGTGGGTCAGCTCTAGCACCCGATCCACCAGCTTGTTGATCCCCGAAGCCGCCTCACTGATCGACTGCGCCAGCATGTAGGCCGGAGTGGTCACCAGTTTGCGCGCCTTGTCTTCAATGATGTCGGTCACCGCGCAGTCTTCGTGGTTGGCGCCCATCTTGTTCATGGCGGCGGCCGTGTCGGCGTCGTTGCCGATGGTGCAGGTCACGCCGGGGCCGTAGATCTTCGCGGCCAGCGCCGGCGAAATGCAGATAAGGCCCACCGGTTTGCCCGCTTCGGCAAAGGCTTCGGCCAGCGCCAGTACTTGCGGCTGCACGGTGCAGCCGGCGCCTTCGATGGCGAAGTTCGACAGGTTCTTCGCCGCACCGAAACCGCCTGGCACGATCAGCGCATCGAAGTCCTCGACATCGGCCTCACGCAGATCCTTGACGTTGCCCCGGGCGATGCGAGCCGATTCCACCAGCACGTTGCGCGACTCGGGCATTTCTTCGCCGGTCAGGTGATTGATCACATGCAATTGCGCGATGTTCGGGGCGAAACACTGCACCTGGGCGCCGCGCTGGTCGAGGCGCAACAGGGTGATGACGCTTTCGTAGATCTCGGCGCCGTCGTAAACGCCGCAACCGGACAGGATCACTGCAACTTTTTTGCTCATGGGTTTCTCTCCAGATTCATGGCGCTAAATGTCCTCTAATTTGTCGTTCGTTGCCATAGGATCAAGCCGCGGCTACACCTAGGATCTGAGCTACAGATTCCGACCAGGGCGCGTCATGAACTTCATCCTGTATGCGGTACCGTTTTTCTTCGTGTTGATTGCGGCGGAGCTCATCGCCGACCGCTGGCGCGGGGTGAGCAACTATCGCCTGGCCGATGCGGTGAACAGCATCAGCACCGGGGTGTTGTCGACCACCACCGGCCTGTTGACCAAGGGCGTGGGCCTGGTGACCTATGCGTTTGCCCTGAAGCATCTGGCGCTGGTCAGGTTGCCTGCGGACAGCGTCTGGGTCTGGGTGTTTGCCTTTGTCTTCTATGACTTCTGCTATTACTGGCTGCATCGCATGGGTCATGAACGGAACATCCTCTGGGCGGCGCATTCGGTGCATCACCAGAGCGAGGACTACAACCTTTCCACGGCCTTGCGCCAGACCAGCACCGGGTTTCTGCTGAGTTGGATCTTTTACCTGCCGATGGCCGTGCTCGGGGTGCCGCTGCTGGTGTTCGTCAGCGTTGCGGCGCTGAATCTGCTGTATCAGTTCTGGGTCCATACCCGGCACATTCCCAAGCTCGGCTGGTTCGAGTGGTGCTTCGTCACGCCGTCCAACCATCGGGCTCACCATGCACAGAACGCTCTCTACATGGATCGCAACTACGGCGGGGTGTTCATTATTTGGGACCGTCTGTTCGGCTCGTTCCAGGAAGAGGACGACAACGAGCCGGTGATTTTCGGCGTGACCACGCCGCTGGCGAGCTGGAACCCGCTGTGGGCCAACCTGCAGTTTTACGCGCAGCTATGGGATGACGCGCGCCGGGCGGAACGCGTGTGGGACAAGATAAGGATCTGGTTCATGCGTACCGGCTGGCGTCCGGCGGACGTTGCGGCGAAGTACCCGGTGAACAAGCCGGACCTGAGTCAGTTCCGCAAATTCGAAGTGCCGCTGGACAGCCGTCAGCAGTGGTATGTGGGGTTGCAGTTTGGCGTCTATGTGGCGCTGGGCAGTTATCTGATGAATCTGGAACACAGTCTGCCCACCGGAGCATTGCTGCTCGGCTGGGGCGCGGTGGCGTTCGGTTTGTTCGTGTTGGGCGTAGCCCTGGAGAATCGCCCGTGGGCGGGCAAGCTGGAAGTGTTGCGGCTGGCTTCGAACCTGCCGCTGGTGTGGCTGGCGCCGCTGGTCGGACTCTGGCCGGCCAGCCCGGGGATATGGGTCGGCCTGCTCAGTTACAGCCTGCTCAGCGGCATCGGGCTGTATTGCTGTCGCCAGCGACTTACTCGGCTGGCGTCTTAGGGTCGGCAGCCTTGGCCATTTCGGCTTTGTGCCGTTCGGCCTTGGCCAGCAGCTCGGCCTGTTCTTGCTCGTAAACCTTTTTCGCCAGCCGGGCATTCTTGAACCGGCGGCGCAGCCATAGGCCCAGGCCGAGCACCAGCAGAGCGCCCAGCACCCACAACTCATACTTCTTGATGCTGCCGAGCATGCCTTCCAGCACGGCACCGAAGTGGTAAGCAGCGGCGGCCAGGGCGGTGGCCCAGATCGCGGCGCCGATACCGTTGAGCAGCAGATAACGTCCCGGCGGATAGCCCGAGAGGCCGATTGCCACCGGCATCACCGTGCGCAGTCCGTACACGAAGCGAAAGCTCAGGACCCAGATGTCCGGGTGCTTGCGGATGTGTTCCAGCGCGCGGTCGCCCATCATCTGCCAGCGCGGTTTGCGCGCCAGCAGCTTGCGCCCGTGCTTGCGGCCCAGGAAGTACCACAGCTGATCGCCGGCATAGCTGCCGAAGAACGCCACGACCACCACCAGTTTGATGTCCATGTATTCACGGAACGCGAGGAAGCCCGCGAGCACCAGGATGGTTTCGCCTTCGAAAAACGTCCCGAGAAACAGGGCAAAGTAGCCGAAGTCATGCAGAAATTGTTGGAGCATTGTCTGGGTGCTGGCGAAATGAACGCGCAGCCTAACCCTTCGGACACATTCAGGAAAGTGTCGAAATGTGTCTCGACGTGAACATTTCCTACGCTGAGAATGGAATGCGGCTACACGTCACAGGTCTCACACAACTGTCATCTGTTCGTCATAATGGCCGTCTATAACTGTCACGCTCGCCCGTTTGCGCGGGCTCAGGAGTCTGCCGTGAGCTTTACCCCAGCCAACCGTCTGTTCCCTGCCACCCGCCTGCGTCGCAATCGCCGTGATGATTTTTCCCGGCGGCTGGTGCGTGAGAATGTGCTGACGGTCGATGACCTGATCCTGCCGGTGTTCGTCCTCGACGGTGAAAACCGCCGCGAAGCCGTGGCCTCGATGCCGGGTGTCGAGCGCCTGACCATCGACCTGCTGCTTGAAGAAGCCGCCACATGGGTCGAGCTGGGGATTCCGGCGCTGGCGCTGTTCCCGGTCACCCCGCCTGAACTCAAATCCCTCGATGCCGCCGAAGCCTGGAATCCCGAAGGTATCGCGCAGCGCGCTACTCGCGCCCTGCGTGACCGGTTCCCGGAACTGGGCGTTATCACTGACGTCGCCCTCGACCCGTTCACCACTCACGGTCAGGACGGCATTCTCGATGAAGAAGGCTATGTGCAGAACGACATCACCGTCGATGCACTGGTCAAGCAAGCCTTGTCCCATGCTGCTGCGGGCGCCCAGGTGGTTGCCCCGTCGGACATGATGGACGGCCGCATCCAGGCCATCCGCGAAGCGCTGGAGCTGGCCGGTCACGTCAACGTGCGGATCATGGCCTACTCGGCCAAGTACGCCAGTGCCTATTACGGCCCGTTCCGCGATGCGGTGGGTTCGGCCGCGAACCTGGGCAAGGCGAACAAGGCCTCCTATCAGATGGACCCGGCCAACAGCGACGAAGCCCTGCACGAAGTGGGCGCGGACTTGTCTGAAGGCGCGGACATGGTCATGGTCAAACCCGGCATGCCGTACCTGGACATTTTGTTCCGGGTAAAAGATGCCTTCAAAGTGCCGACCTTCGTCTATCAGGTCAGCGGCGAATACGCCATGCACATGGCGGCGATCCAGAATGGCTGGTTGAGCGAAGGCGTGATCCTCGAATCCCTGACCGCCTTTAAACGTGCCGGCGCTGATGGCATCCTGACTTACTTTGCTGTCCGTGCCGCTCAATTGTTACGAGAGCAGAAATAGCCCTCCCAGGAACATTCGATGAATACCGAAGGACTCACTGAAGTTGCCGTAAAAGAAGCTCAACCCGTGGTCGAGCAGATTACCGAAACCCCGCCGGAACTGGAGCCTGCGCCACCCGCGCCGGCAACCGAGCCTGCCGCGGCGGTTCCGGCGATCGCGATTCCCGGCCTGGATGACAGCAGCCTGTACATCCACCGTGAATTGTCGCAACTGCAGTTCAACATCCGCGTGCTGGAACAGGCGCTGGACGAGTCCTACCCGTTGCTGGAGCGGCTGAAGTTCCTGCTGATCTTCTCCAGCAACCTCGACGAATTCTTCGAAATCCGCGTCGCCGGCCTCAAGAAACAAATCACCTTCGCCCGTGAACAGGCCGGCGCCGACGGCCTGCAACCGCACCAGGCCCTGGCCCGGATCAGCGAGCTGGTGCACGGTCACGTAGATCGCCAGTACGCGATCCTCAACGACATCCTGCTCCCAGAGCTGGAAAAGCATCAGGTGCGTTTCATCCGTCGTCGCCACTGGACGACCAAGATCAAAACCTGGGTCCGCCGCTATTTCCGCGACGAAATCGCGCCGATCATCACCCCGATCGGCCTCGACCCGACGCACCCGTTCCCGTTGCTGGTGAACAAGAGCCTGAACTTCATCGTCGAGCTCGAAGGTATCGACGCCTTCGGTCGCGATTCCGGTCTGGCGATCATCCCGGCACCGCGCCTGTTGCCGCGAATCATCAAGGTGCCGGAAGAAGTCGGCGGTCCTGGCGACAACTATGTGTTCCTGTCGTCGATGATCCACGCCCACGCCGATGACCTGTTCCAGGGCATGAAGGTAAAAGGCTGCTACCAGTTCCGCCTGACCCGAAACGCTGACCTGGCGCTTGACTCCGAAGACGTCGAAGACCTGGCCCGCGCGCTGCGTGGCGAGCTGTTTTCGCGTCGATATGGTGACGCCGTGCGCCTGGAAGTCGCCGACACCTGCCCGAAACACCTGTCGGACTACCTGCTCAAGCAGTTCAACCTGAGCGAGACCGAGCTGTATCAGGTCAACGGTCCGGTGAACCTGACGCGTCTGTTCAGCATCACCGGCCTGGACAGCCATCCGGAGCTGCAATACACGCCGTTCACGCCGCAGATCCCGAAACTGCTGCAGAACAGCGAGAACATTTTCAGCGTGATCAGCAAGCAGGACATCCTGTTGCTGCACCCGTTCGAGTCGTTCACCCCGGTGGTCGACCTGTTGCGCCAGGCCGCCAAGGACCCGCATGTTCTGGCCGTGCGCCAGACCCTGTACCGCTCCGGCGCCAACTCGGAAATCGTCGATGCGCTGGTGGACGCCGCGCGTAACGGCAAGGAAGTGACGGCGGTCATCGAGCTGCGAGCGCGCTTCGACGAAGAGTCCAACCTGCAACTGGCCAGCCGTCTGCAAGCGGCGGGCGCGGTGGTGATCTACGGCGTGGTCGGCTTCAAGACTCACGCCAAGATGATGCTGATCCTGCGCCGCGAGGCCGGTGAGATCGTGCGTTACGCGCACCTCGGCACCGGTAACTACCACGCCGGCAACGCCCGTCTGTACACCGACTACAGCCTGCTGACCTCCGACGACGCCTTGTGCGAAGACGTCGGCAAACTGTTCAGCCAGTTGATCGGCATGGGCAAGACGCTGCGCATGAAGAAGCTGCTGCATGCGCCGTTCACTCTGAAGAAGGGCATGCTCGACATGATCACCCGCGAGACGCAATTCGCGCTCGACGGTAAACCGGCGCACATCATCGCCAAGTTCAACTCGCTGACCGATCCGAAGATCATTCGCGCGCTGTACAAGGCCAGCCAGTCCGGCGTGCGCATCGATCTGGTGGTGCGCGGCATGTGCTGCCTGCGTCCGGGCATCGCCGGGGTTTCGCACAACATCCACGTGCGCTCGATCATCGGTCGCTTCCTTGAGCACACCCGAGTGTTCTACTTCCTCAACGGTGGCGAAGAGCAGATGTTCCTGTCCAGCGCCGACTGGATGGAGCGCAACCTCGACAAGCGCGTCGAGACCTGCTTCCCGGTGGAAGGCAAGAAGCTGCTGACCCGGGTCAAGAAAGAGCTGGAGCTGTACCTGACCGACAACACCCACAGCTGGAGCCTGCAATCGGACGGTCGCTACATCCGCAACACGCCGACCGGCAACCAGAACCCGCGCAGTGCGCAGGCGACGTTGCTGGAGCGGCTGGGTAGCCCGATTCTGCCTGTGAGCAGCTGAGAGCTTAAAAGCACCCCCTCACCCTAACCCTCTCCCAGAGGGAGAGGGGACTGACCGAGTTGGATGCTCGAGGTACATCGACCTGAAATATCGAGTCGAACTCAGGTCTTGAAAAGCATGAAGATCGGCTCCCTTTCCCCCCTCGCCCCCTTGGGGGAGAGGGTTGGGATGAGGGGGATCGATCGTAAGCACGCCACCTGAATCCAGCCGAGCACCCAATAAAAAGGCGATCCCGAAGGATCGCCTTTTTTGTGCCCGCCCGTTACTCAATGTACGGTCAGGACAATCCCCACCCGCGTCAGCCATTCGGCCTCAAGCCCGAAATCCGCCTGGGTCAGCTGATTTTCATCCAGCCAGTTCTCCGGGAATTCCACGTCGAGGTGGTTGCCATTTGCATGCAGCGTCACTTGCGGCATCGCCTGGGTGCCACGGATGTGGTGGAACAGGATGGCGAAACGCAGCAGCACGCACAGGCGGATCAGCTTGTCGCCGTCGTCGCCGAACTCGGCGAACTTGTCCTTGGGGATGTTGCGACGGTGGCCGCGCACCAGCAGGGCGAGCATTTGCTGGTCTTCGCGGGAGAACCCGGCGAGGTCCGAGTGTTCGATCAGGTAGGCGCCGTGCTTGTGGTAGTGATAGTGCGCGATGTCGAGCCCGACTTCGTGCACTTTCGCCGCCCAGCCCAGCAGTTCGCGCCAGATGCCGTCGTCCAGCTCCCAATCCACGGCCACTTGATCGAAGGCGTGCAAGGCTTTGCGCTCGACCCGTGCGGCCTGTTCCTGATCGACGTGGTAGCGCTCCATCAGCGAGGTCAGGGTGCGTTCGCGCACGTCTTCGTGGTGATGGCGGCCGAGCAGGTCGTAGAGCACGCCTTCACGCAGCGCGCCTTCGCAGTGATCCATGCGTTGCAGTTCGAGGGCGTCGAAGATCGCTTCGAGAATCGCCAGGCCAGCCGGGAAGATCGCCCGGCGATCCGGCTTGATGCCTTCGAAATCGATCTTGTCGACATCGCCGAGCTTGAACAGGCGGCGCTTGAGCCACGCCAGGCCTTCGGCATTCACTTCGCCGGTGCCGTGCCCGCCGGCCTTGAGCGCCAGGCCGATGGCGCGGATGGTGCCCGAGGAGCCGATGGCTTCATCCCAGGTCAGGCGATGCAGGGCGTGTTCGATGCTCATGATTTCCAGGCGCGCCGCCGTGTAGGCCTGGGCGTAGCGGGCCGGGGTGATCTTGCCGTCCTTGAAGTAGCGCTGGGTGAAACTCACGCAACCCATTTGCAGGCTTTCGCGCAGCAGCGGTTCGAAACGCTGGCCGATGATGAATTCGGTACTGCCGCCGCCGATGTCGGCGACCAGACGTTTGCCCGGGGTGTCGGCGAGGGTGTGGGACACGCCGAGGTAGATCAGGCGGGCCTCTTCACGGCCGGAGATGACTTCCACCGGATGGCCGAGGATTTCTTCTGCGCGGCGGATGAATTCGCCACGGTTGCGCGCCTCACGCAGGGCGTTCGTGCCGACGATCCGCACGGCGCCCAGTGGCATGCCGTTGATCAGTTGGGCAAAGCGCTTGAGGCAGTCGAGCCCGCGCTGCATGGATTCTTCGTTGAGCTGACGCTCATCGTCGATGCCGGCGGCCAGCTGAACCTTTTCTCCGAGCCGTTCGAGAATACGGATTTCGCCGTTCTGGGCCTTGGCCACGACCATATGGAAGCTGTTGGAGCCCAGGTCGATCGCGGCGATCAGGGACAGATTCTTGGCTTGGGATTGCGGCATGGTCTGGGGGTCTCGGTCGATAACCCCGACATCGTGCCACGATCAAACGCTGCCGCCAACGCGCATGGTTCAAACCCTTGATTCAGCGCATAAAGTCTCAAGACAGCGGCGCGGCCATTCGCGGGCAAGCCCGCTCCCACAGGTTTTGTGTCGAACACAAAACCGTATCCCGCTAGAGAACCCTGTGGGAGCGGGCTTGGTCCGGGCGGCGATCCGACGATGAGGTCAGAAAAGTCCCTGAAAATCCTTCAGGCAGTCGCCTCGACGGTGCCAATGAAGTTCGCCAGTTCCGGCGTCTGCGGATCGGCAAACAGCACTTTCGGATCCCCCACCTCGTGCACCTTGCCCTGATGCATGAACACCAGTTTGTCCCCGACCTCCCGGGCGAAGCGCATTTCGTGGGTGACCATGATCAGCGTCATGCCTTCCTTCGCGAGCTGGCGGACCACGCTGAGCACTTCGTTGACCAGCTCCGGGTCCAGCGCCGAGGTGATTTCGTCGCACAGCAACACCTTGGGCGACATCGCCAGCGCCCGGGCAATCGCCACCCGTTGCTGCTGGCCACCCGAGAGGCGCTCCGGGAACGCGTCGAACTTCTCGCCCAGGCCGACGCGCTCCAGCATCTGCCGCGCCAGTTCTTGTGCCTTGGCCTTGGGCACTTTCTGCACCACCTGCGGCGCGAGCATCACGTTTTCACCCACCGTCAGGTGCGGAAACAGGTTGAACTGCTGAAACACCATGCCGACTTTCTGCCGCAGGCTGCGCAGGTCGGCGCGGGCGGCGTCGAGGTATTCGCCGTCGACTTCGATCACGCCGTCGTTGATGGACTCCAGACCGTTGAGGGTGCGCAGCAGGGTGGACTTGCCTGAGCCGCTGCGGCCGATGATCGCAACCACCTGACCTTCCTCGACGCTCAGGTCGATGCCTTTGAGCACGTGGTGATCGCCGTAATATTTATGCAGGGCAGAAATTCTAAGCAGAGGCATGCAGTCTCCTTTCCAGGTAGCGCGCACTGAGGGACAGGGGGTAGCAGAGCAGGAAGTAGCCCAAGGCAACGAGGCCGTAGACCATGAACGGTTCGAAGGTGGCGTTGGCGAGCATGCCGCCGGTCTTGGTCAGTTCGGTGAAGCCGATGATCGAGGTCACCGCGGTTCCCTTGACCACTTGCACCGAGAAGCCCACGGTCGGCGCCACGGCAATCCGCAGCGCTTGCGGCAGGATCACGTAGCGCAGTTGCTCCAGCGGATTGAGCGCCAGGCTCGACGAAGCTTCCCACTGACCATTGGGAATCGCCTCGACGCAGCCGCGCCAGATCTCCGCCAGATAAGCACTGGTGAACAGGGTCAGGGCAATCGCCGCCGCCATCCACGGCGAAATTTCCACCCCGGCCAGGGCCACGCCGAAGAACACCAGAAACAGCTGCATCAACAGCGGTGTGCCCTGGAACAGTTCGATCCAGGTGCGGGCGATGCTGCTGGGCAGCGGGTTTTTCGAGATGCGCATGATCAGGATCAGCAACCCGACGATACCGCCGCCGATGAACGCCACCAGCGACAGCGCCAGCGTCCATTGCAGGCCGGTCAGCAGATTGCGCAGGATGTCCCAGAACGTGAAGTCGCTCATTGGCTGCTCCTTGCGCTGCTTTTAGACAGATAACGCCGACCGAGCCAGTTCAACAGCTGACGGATCAGCAGCGCCATGCACAGATAGATGAGGGTGGTCAGGGCGTAGGTTTCAAAGGCGCGGAAGTTGCGCGACTGAATGAAGTTGGCGGCGAAGCTCAATTCTTCGGTGGCAATCTGCGAACACACCGCCGAACCGAGCATGACGATGATGATCTGGCTGCTCAGCGCCGGCCAGACCTTGCCCAGCGCCGGCAACAGCACCACGTGGCGGAACGCTTCGAAACGGCTCATCGCCAATGCCGCTGCGGCTTCCAGCTGCCCGCGCGGAATCGCCTGGATACCGGCGCGGATGATTTCGGTCGAGTACGCACCGAGGTTGATCACCATCGCCAGCACCGCCGCCTGCCACTCGGAAATCTGCACGCCGAGGGACGGCAGGCCGAAGAAGATGAAGAACAACTGCACCAGAAACGGCGTGTTGCGGATCAACTCCACATACACGCCGAAGATCGCCGAGAACGGGCGGATGTTCCACGCCCGCACCAGCGCCCCGACGATGCCCACGCCAACCCCGAAGAGTGCGCCGATGGCCGTCAGCTCAAGGGTGAACAGCGCCCCGCGCAAGAGCAGGTCGGTGTTTTCCACCACCGGCAAAAAATCGAACTGATAGGCCATGAAAGTCTCCCGCGTCGCCGGTCAGAGGTCGGCCGGCAGCGGCTCTTTGAGCCAGGTCTGCGCGTTCTTTTCCAGCGCGCCGTCAGCCTTGGCGGTGGTCAGGATCTCGTTGACCTTGCCCAGCAATGCTGGCTCGTTCTTGTTCACGCCGACGTAGACCGGCGAATCCTTGAGCTTCACTTTCAGCGCGGGGACGCGTTTCGGGTTCTTTTCGCTGATTGCGACCATCACCACGTTGCCGCTGGCGATCAGATCGACCTGACCTGCGAGGTAGGCGGCGATGGTCGAGTTGTTGTCTTCGAAGCGTTTGATGGTTACGCCTTCTGGGGCGACCTTGGTCAGCTCGATGTCTTCGATGGCGCCACGGGTGACGCTGATGGTTTTGCCCTTGAGATCGTCGAGGGTGCTGACCGCTGAGTCCGGCGGGCCGAACACGGCGAGGTAGAACGGCGCATAGGCGCGGGAAAAATCGATGACCTTCTCGCGCTCGGGGTTCTTGCCGAGGCTGGAGATCACCAGGTCGACCTTGCCGGTGGTCAGGAACGGGATGCGGTTGGTGCTGTTGACCGGGGTCAGTTCGAGTTTGACCTTGAGCTGCTCGGCCAGCAGTTTCGCGGTGTCGATATCGAGGCCGCGCGGCTTCATGTCCGGGCCGACCGAACCGAACGGCGGGAAGTCCTGGGGCACGGCGACTTTCAAGGTGCCGCGCTTGACCACGTCATCCAGACCGTCGGCATGGGCGGGGGCCTGGCTCAGCATCAGACCGGCAAACAGGGCGGCGAGGAGGGCGCTGTAACGCTTCGTCATGGACAATCTCCGGATCGGCGGGAAGTGAATTCTGCGATCGGACAGAGCATGGGTCGTGCCAAGACAGGGGTTTGGCGTCGCAAAGCCACGGGTTTGGCGGGTTTGTTCGGTCTTACTGGTCTGAACAGTCAGGTCGGATTTCGCACTGCGATAGCGCATCGACGCGCACCGTCGAACCCCGCTGGGGCACGACTTGCCTGATGCCTCGAATAGCTTTACAACTGGCCGCACCTTGGCCTGGTCCGTCTGGAAAACCATGAACTCGATCTCCCGCGCCGTACCCGAAGTGGCGCTGCAAGCGATCCGCAAACTGATTACCGAGCAGGGCTTCGGCCCCGGCGATGCGTTGCCCTCGCAGCGGGATCTGGCGGTTCAGCTGGGCGTCAGCCGCGCGTCGTTGCGTGAGGCGTTGTCGTCCTTGAGTGCGCTGGGTGTGGTCAGCATTCAACCGGGCAAAGGCGTGTTCGTGCAGGCGCCGGTCGAGTTGCCTCGTGGCGAGGGCGCACCGGCCTGGCCGTTCGCCGCCCAGGCTTCGCCGCTGGAAATCTTTCAGTTGCGCTATGCGCTGGAAGGGTTTGCGGCCGGTCTGGCGGCCGTGACGTTGAGCACGTTTGATCTGGACGAACTGGAAGACAACGTCGCCGCCATGCGCGAGCAACTGCGCGCCGGCGACTTCGAGGCGGCGGCGAAACTGGATTTCGAATTCCACCGGCGGATCCTCCTGGCCAGCGGCAATCAGGCGATGCTGAGCATCCTCACCGCCAGCGCCGACATCTTCCTGGAGAGCCAGAAGCTACCGTTCATCCGCGCCGAACGGGCCATGGAAACCTGGCAAGAGCATCGCAAGATCCTCCGCGCACTGGCCCGTCGGGCCTCCGCCGCCGCGCAGAAAGCCATGCAGGAGCACGTGCGCAACGCGGCCCTGCGTACCGGAATTTCCTTCATCGCCCCCGCCAGCGCGTGACTTGAGCTATACCCAAACTCATCGAGTGCCATAGCAAGACTCAATCATCTGCGGCTTCCTGAACAAGGGAAGGGCGGCTATGATGGGCCACGTTTTTTTGCTTACAACCTGGAGAATTCCATGAGCAGCGATCTGATCAAACACGTTAGCGACGCTAGCTTCGAAGCCGACGTACTCAAGGCCGAAGGCGCTGTCCTGGTCGACTACTGGGCTGAATGGTGCGGCCCTTGCAAAATGATCGCTCCGGTTCTGGACGAGATTGCAGAGACTTACAAAGGCAAGCTGACCGTTGCCAAACTGAACATCGACGAAAACCAGGAAACCCCTGCCAAGCACGGCGTACGTGGTATTCCGACCCTGATGCTGTTCAAGAACGGCAACGTGGAAGCGACCAAGGTCGGCGCTCTGTCGAAGTCGCAACTGGCTGCTTTCCTCGACGCCAACATCTAAGCGTCGCGGTAAAGTCGTCCTCAAAAAGCCCCGCAAATTGCGGGGCTTTTTGCGTATTCAGGGCTAGACGCTCCGAAACTCAGGTGGTACATTCGGCCCCGCACTGGTTTCTCCACTGCCCCCTGCTAGCCGTCGCCGACGCACTCCTTTTCGAATAAGTACGCGATCCTGTCGCCTCTCCGCGGCGCGGCCTCATTAAGCCAAAAGCTTAATTTCCCCCCCCTCCATAAATGATTACGTCATTCCTATATGAATCTGACTGAACTCAAGCAAAAGCCGATTACCGAACTGCTCGAATTGGCCGAACAGATGGGCATAGAAAATATGGCCCGTTCGCGCAAGCAGGACGTGATTTTCTCCCTGCTGAAAAAGCACGCTAAAAGCGGTGAGGAAATCTCCGGTGATGGCGTGCTGGAGATTCTCCAGGACGGCTTCGGCTTCCTGCGCTCCGCTGACGCTTCCTACCTCGCCGGTCCTGACGACATCTACGTCTCGCCGAGCCAGATCCGCCGTTTCAACTTGCGCACCGGTGACACCATCGTTGGCAAGATCCGCCCTCCGAAGGAAGGCGAGCGTTATTTCGCCCTGCTCAAGGTCGACACGATCAACTTCGATCGTCCTGAGAACGCGAAGAACAAGATTCTCTTCGAGAACCTGACCCCGCTGTTCCCGACCGTGCGCATGAAGATGGAAGCCGGCAACGGTTCCACCGAAGACCTGACCGGTCGTGTGATCGACCTGTGCGCTCCGATCGGCAAAGGCCAGCGTGGTCTGATCGTTGCACCGCCGAAAGCCGGTAAAACGATCATGCTGCAGAACATTGCAGCGAACATCGCCCGTAACAATCCTGAAGTTCACCTGATCGTGCTGTTGATCGACGAGCGTCCGGAAGAAGTGACCGAAATGCAGCGCACCGTGCGCGGCGAAGTGGTTGCCTCGACTTTCGACGAGCCACCGACCCGTCACGTGCAAGTGGCTGAAATGGTGATCGAGAAGGCCAAGCGCCTGGTCGAGCACAAGAAGGACGTGGTGATCCTGCTCGACTCCATCACCCGTCTGGCCCGTGCCTACAACACCGTGATTCCGAGCTCCGGCAAGGTGCTGACCGGTGGTGTCGATGCCCACGCCCTGGAGAAACCGAAGCGTTTCTTCGGCGCCGCGCGCAACATCGAAGAAGGCGGCTCGCTGACCATCATCGCCACCGCGCTGGTTGAAACCGGCTCGAAGATGGACGAAGTGATCTACGAAGAGTTCAAGGGCACCGGCAACATGGAGCTGCCGCTGGACCGTCGTATCGCCGAGAAGCGTGTGTTCCCGGCGATCAACATCAACAAGTCCGGTACTCGTCGCGAAGAGCTGCTGACTGCCGACGATGAGCTGCAGCGTATGTGGATCCTGCGCAAACTGCTGCACCCGATGGACGAAGTAGCGGCCATCGAGTTCCTGGTCGACAAGCTGAAGACGACCAAGACCAACGACGAGTTCTTCCTGTCGATGAAGCGCAAGTAATACGCTGTTGTTTGAAAAAAGCGCCCCATAAGGGCGCTTTTTTTTCGCGACGGATTATTTGTATCTGGATTGAAATGCACGTGGCTGATAACTTTCGCGCTTTCCAAGGACTCTGTATCCAGAAACGAGAAAGGTCATGCACACGTTTGGCAATCGCCGTGATATCGACGGATTACGAGCTCTGGCGGTTATTCCCGTCGTACTGTTTCATTTTGGATTCAGTACATTCAATGGCGGTTTTGTCGGGGTTGACGTTTTTTTCGTCATTTCCGGCTTCCTGATCACAACGATCCTGTTCCGCGAAATCAGCGCTCAGCGCTTCAGCTTCATTGATTTCTGGGCACGCCGTGCCCGCCGCATCATTCCTGCCCTGAGCGTGGTCATGCTGGTGACGCTGGCATTGGGCTGGTTGCTGCTGACGGCCAAGGACTTCGCCGAGCTCGGGCGAACAGTGCGCTATCAGTCGCTGTTCATCTCCAACATTCTGTTCATGCGCGAGGACGGCTACTTCCAGCCAGCCTCGGATCTGAAGCCGCTGCTGCATACCTGGTCGCTGGCGGTGGAAGAGCAGTACTACATCTTCTTTCCGCTGTTGTTGGCAGTGCTGATCCGCTATTTCCGCCATTGGCGCTGGATGCTGTTCGCCGTGTTGCTGGTATCGTTCGGCTTGAACATCGCCAACATCGAACACAAGCCGGAATTCACCTTCTTCTCGCTGCCTACCCGGGCCTGGGAGTTGCTCTGCGGCGCGATGCTCGCGGTAATTCCGGCGCCGAAGCAGGCGGTGCGTCCGTGGTTGTACCAGGCCGTGGGGCTGGCCGGTCTGGCGGCAGTGCTGGTCGCGGTGTTCACTTTTGACAAATCCACCGTGTTTCCGGGCTGGGCAGCCTTGTTGCCGGTGCTGGGGACGACGGCGCTGATCTGGTCGGGCGCGCAAGGTGCGAGCCTCACCGGGCGGCTCTTGAGTCTGCGGCCGTTGGTCTGGGTCGGCTTGCTTTCGTATTCGCTCTATCTTTGGCATTGGCCGGTGTTTGTCTACGCCAACGCGATTTCCATCGATGGCATTCAGCCTGTTGAGGCAATCGGCTGGATAGCCTTGGCGCTGGGCCTGGCCTGGCTGAGTCTGCGCTATATCGAGCTGCCGTTTCGCGAAAAACGCTTGCTCGCCTCGCGTAATGCAGTGCTGGCAGGCGGTCTGGCCGCCATCGTTGCACTCGTGGCGACGGGGTCGGCGATCCGTTCCGCCGACGGTGTCCCTCAGCGTCTGACCGGTAAAGCGCTGGAGTATGCACAGTCCCGTGAGTGGCATGCAGGGCAGATGAAATGCATGCTGGTGACTCAGGATAAAGAGCTGGACAAGGCCTGTCTGGTGGGTGGCAACGAGGATGTTCCGGCCACTCAATTGTTCTGGGGCGACAGCCACGCCGCCGCCTTGCTGCCGGCCATCGAGAATAATGCCCGTCGCGAGGGGCGTCCGGTTTGGCTGTACAGCATGAGCGCTTGCCCGCCGATTCTCAGCGACGACCCGCGTCAGCGCTGCAAGGATTTCAACGAACAGACCATGGAACGTGTGCGCAGCCTCGGCATCAAGGATGTGGTGCTGGCGTCCAACTGGAGCCTTTACGTGTATGGCCGCGAAGACGGCGATAAGAAGGTGCTGCTCAATTCGCAAGACGATACCGTCCAGGCCGAGCAACGCATGGCCGCAGCGCTGAAAGCGCGAGTTGCCGCATTGAGGGCAACGGGGGCGCAAGTCTGGCTGTTCAAGGAGGTGCCACTGCAACGCAAAGGCACCATCAACCGCTTGACCAGCCTGGCGCGGATCGGAAGGTCCGCCGAAGGGCTGGGTCGTCCGCTTGAGGAACATCTGGCGCGCCAGCATTTCCTCAGCAGCCTGTTCGACTCCATGAGCGCCGCTGATCCGGGTGTGCACGTGATCGATCCAACGCCGCTGATGTGCGGCAATGGCGTCTGCGGCATCGAGGTCAACGGCCATTCGCAGTACAAGGATGAGGATCATCTTTCGGACGCGGGGAGCTCCCGGCTGAGCCCGCTGTTTGCACCTCTGCTGCTGGGGACGAGCCACAATTGAGCGAGGCCTGATGCTGACGGGCTGCTGTTTGCCCGTCAGAGCAGGTAGGATGTACGCCTATTTTGAGGGTGCCATCGTCAATGAAATTCAAGGATCTTCGGGATTTCGTGCAGCAGCTTGAGCAGCGCGGAGAGTTGAAACGCATCCAGATTCCCGTTTCGCCGGTGCTGGAAATGACCGAGGTGTGCGACCGCACGCTGCGGGCCAAGGGCCCGGCGCTGCTGTTCGAGAAGCCGACCGGTTACGACATCCCGGTGCTCGGCAACCTGTTCGGCACGCCCGAGCGGGTCGCCATGGGCATGGGCGCCGAGTCGGTCAGCGAACTGCGCGAAATCGGCAAGCTGCTGGCGTTTCTCAAGGAGCCGGAGCCGCCGAAGGGCTTGAAGGACGCGTGGTCGAAGCTGCCGATCTTCCGCAAGATCATCGCGATGGCGCCGAAAATCGTCAAAGACGCACCTTGCCAGGAAGTGGTCATCGAAGGCGACGACGTCGATCTGGCGATGCTGCCGGTGCAGACCTGCTGGCCGGGCGACGTGGCGCCGCTGATCACCTGGGGCCTGACGGTCACCAAAGGTCCGAACAAGGATCGGCAGAACCTTGGCATCTACCGTCAGCAAGTGATTGGCCGCAACAAAGTCATCATGCGCTGGCTCAGCCATCGTGGCGGTGCGCTGGATTTCCGTGAGTGGTGCGAGAAGCATCCGGGCCAGCCGTTCCCGGTGTCCGTGGCCCTGGGTGCGGATCCGGCGACCATTCTCGGCGCGGTCACCCCGGTCCCGGACAGCCTCTCCGAATACGCCTTCGCCGGCCTGCTGCGTGACAGCCGCACGGAGCTGGTGAAGTGCCGCGGCAACGACCTGCAAGTGCCGGCCACTGCCGAAATCATCCTCGAAGGCGTGATCCATCCGGGCGAGATGGCCGACGAAGGCCCGTACGGCGACCACACCGGTTATTACAACGAAGTCGACAGCTTCCCGGTGTTCACCGTCGAGCGCATCACTCACCGGATCAAGCCGATCTACCACAGCACCTACACCGGCCGTCCGCCGGATGAGCCGGCGATTCTCGGCGTGGCACTGAACGAAGTGTTCGTGCCGATCCTGCAGAAGCAGTTCCCGGAGATCACCGATTTCTACCTGCCGCCGGAAGGCTGCTCATACCGCATGGCCGTGGTGACGATGAAGAAGTCGTATCCGGGCCACGCCAAGCGCGTGATGCTGGGTGTCTGGTCGTTTTTGCGACAGTTCATGTACACCAAGTTCGTTATTGTCACCGACGACGACATCAACGCGCGGGACTGGAACGACGTGATCTGGGCCATCACCACGCGCATGGACCCCAAGCGCGACACAGTGATGATCGACAACACGCCGATCGACTACCTCGACTTCGCCTCGCCGGTGTCGGGACTCGGCTCGAAGATGGGCCTGGACGCCACCCACAAGTGGCCGGGCGAAACCACTCGCGAGTGGGGCCGCGTCATCGTCAAGGATGACGCCGTCACCCAACGGATCGATGCCATCTGGAATCAGTTAGGAATAGATTGATGCGTGTAACCCTGCAGCCCTCCGGAGCGGTGCTCGAGATACGGCCCGGAGAGCGGATTCTCGATGGTGCGCGGCGCCTGGGCTACGAATGCCCGCAAAGCTGCCGCAACGGCAATTGTCACGTGTGCGCGGCGCTGCTGGTGGAAGGCCGGGTCGAACAGGCCGGCAAGGTGCACGACCACGGCGAGTTCTACACTTGCATAGCGGAGCCGCTGGAAGACTGCATCGTGCTGTGGGATGGCGTGCTCGCGCTGGGAGAACTGCCGGTGCGCAGCGTGTCGTGTCAGGTCATCGAATGCCGGGACGTCGGTGGCGATACCTTTCGTGTGCGGCTGCGGGCGCCGGCCGGCAAGCCGCCGCGCTACCACGCTGGCCAGTATTTGATGATCGAGCGCGAGAACGGCGAGAAGTCGGCGTTCTCCATGGCTTCGGCGCCCCACGGCGGTCGCGATCTGGAAATCCATGTGCTGGCGCGCGAATCCAGTGCGCTGAGCCTGATCGATCAGCTCAAGCGCAACCCGATGGTGCGGGTCGAGCTGCCGTTCGGCGACACCCACCTGGCGGAACTGCCGGACGGGCCGCTGGTGCTGATCGCCGCTGGCACCGGCATGGGCCAGATCCACAGCCTGATCGAACATTGCCGGGCCACGGGCTTCAAACACCCGGTGCACCTGTATTGGGGCGTGCGCCGTCCGGAAGACTTCTATGAAATCGAACATTGGGACGAATGGCTGAAGTTGCCCAATCTATTCCTGCACAAGGTCGTCAGTGACCAGTGCGGCTGGGAAGGGCGTTGCGGGATGTTGCACGAAGCCGTCTGCGAGGATTTCCCCGATTTGAAGCCGCTGCACGTCTATGCCAGCGGCTCGCCGGCCATGGTCTACGGCACGCTGGATGCGCTGGTGGAAGCGGGGATGGATGCCCATCAGATGCGTGCGGATGTGTTTGCTTACGCACCCCGCGCCTGAGTTCGTTATAACTCTTCATATAGCCGATCGGTATTTATGTAATTGCATAAATGCCGGTAGGTTATATATCAAACAGGCAATCAATTAAGAACTGTGCCATGGCACTCAAATTGCCTTAAAACATATGTGCCTTATTGTTACAGCGGTGCGTTCTATTAAGTAATTCTTCACCCGCGGGGAGCTGAACGCTATTCGCCATGAGCGCCATTGAAAACGCTTTTCTGAACCTGGCTTACCCTCCGCGGCTCGATCTTGGGCCGCAGCTGACGCACGAACAACTTCTCGCTTCCATGCAATCGACCATGGCACGCCACAAGGGCGGGCCGGTGTGGCTGTTCGCCTACGGTTCGCTGATCTGGCGGCCGGAATGCACAGCCGTGGAGCGGGTGCGTGGGCGCGTGCATGGCTACCACCGTGGCTTGTACCTCTGGTCCCACGAGCATCGCGGCACGCCGGAAATGCCCGGTCTGGTCTTTGGTCTGGATCGTGGCGGCTCGTGCAGCGGCTTCGCCTACCGGTTGCCGGAAGAAAATCTGGACAGCGCGCTGTATGCATTATGGAAGCGCGAAATGCCGTTCCCGTCCTATCGGCCACACTGGCTCAACTGCCGACTCGAAGATGGCAGCCAGGTTCAGGCGCTGGGATTCGTATTGGAGCGACACCTGCCCAGCTATGCCGGCAACTTGCCAGATCATGTGCTGAGCCAGGTGTTCGAAAGCGCTTGCGGGCGGTACGGCACCACTCGCGATTATGTCGAGCAGACCGCTCACGCCCTGCGCAGCCACGCCATGCCAGACCGGAATCTGGAGGCGCGGCTCAAGCGCTGTAAGTCAAAGGCCGATCAGGCGACTGCTTCGCGGCTCTGACTGGCGACTTGCTTGTGCCACAGGGTCGGGGCCAGGAAGGCCATCGACAGCAGGCAAGCGCCCACCAGCAGCACGAAACCACCATCCCAGCCGAAATGGTCCACGGTGTAGCCCATTGCTGCACTGGCCGCGACCGAACCACCCAGATAACCGAACAGCCCGGTGAAGCCCGCAGCGGTGCCGGCGGCTTTCTTCGGCGCCAGTTCCAGCGCCTGCAGGCCGATCAGCATCACCGGGCCATAGATCAGGAAGCCGATGGAGAACAGAGCGATCATGTCGATGGTCGGGTGGCCGGCCGGGTTCAGCCAGTACACCAGCGTCGCGACGGTCACCAGTGCCATGAACACCATACCGGTCAGGCCACGGTTGCCACGGAAGATCTTGTCCGACATCCAGCCGCACAGCAGCGTGCCCGGAATCCCCGCCCACTCGTAGAAGAAATAGGCCCACGAGGTTTTATCCACGGTGAAACCCTTGGCTTCTTTCAGGTAGGTCGGCGCCCAGTCCAGCACGCCGTAGCGCAGCAGGTAGACGAAGACGTTGGCCATGGCGATATACCAGAGCATTTTGTTGCGCAGCACGTATTTGACGAAGATTTCCTTGGCGCTGAATTCGTCTTCGTGGCTGGCGTCGTAGCCTTCCGGGTAGTCGTTCTTGTACTTCTCGATCGGCGGCAGGCCGACCGATTGCGGGGTGTCGCGCATGGTCACGAAAGCGAACACTGCTACCGCCAGGGCGACGGCAGCCGGGACGTAGAACGCTGCGTGCCAGTCGTTGAACAGGCCCATGCCGATCAGGAACAGCGGGCCGATCAGGCCGCCACCGACGTTATGCGCCACGTTCCACACCGACACCACGCCGCCACGTTCCTTCTGCGACCACCAGTGCACCATCGTGCGTCCGCTCGGCGGCCAGCCCATGCCCTGGGCCCAGCCGTTGATAAACAGCAGGATGAACATCATGGTCACGCTGGAGGTTGCCCAGGGCGCGAAACCGAAAATGAACATCACCCCGGCCGAGACCAGCAGGCCGAACGGCAGGAAGTAACGCGGGTTGGAGCGGTCGGACACCAGGCCCATGAGGAACTTGGACAGACCGTAGGCGATGGCGATGGCTGACATCGCCAGGCCCAGGTCGCCACGGCTGTAGCCTTCGTCGATCAGGTACGGCATTGCCAGCGAGAAGTTCTTGCGCAACAGGTAATAACCCGCATAGCCAAAGAAGATGCCGGCGAAGATCTGCCAACGCAGGCGTCGGTAGGTGCTGTCGATTTTTTCTTCAGGCAATGGAGCCTGATGTGCGGCAGGACGAAAGAAAGCAAACATTCAAGAGCTCCAGATTTCTTGTTTTGACTGCGGATGCGAATGTTACAGTTTCGTTACCGAAAATAGCACCGCTTCCCATCGGCAAAACAGTGGAAATGTTGGATGTCGCGCGTTCCTTTATGAACATGTCGCTCAGATATAAGTGCAGGGCGTTGTGGGAAAGGTTACCTCGGCGTCTTCCTGCGGGGTTCCAGTGCGTTGTAGGGCAGAACTCGAGGAAATGTCCTGCTTCCAACGCAGAAGCGACGACGTTCTGTTTTGGCTGGCGGCACCTTAACCTTTTCGCAGATGCCTGATCGGGCATTCGGGTCGCAAGGGGAGGGGTTATGCCGTGGTGTGTGTTGTTGATTTTGCTGTTGGTGGCCGCCAGTTCCAGGGCGGCTGAAGTGTTCTTGATTCCGGAACATAATCCGAAACCCATCTACCCGCCGGGACTGCAACGGGCCGGGTTTACCGGAGGAGTCAAAGTAAGCTTCATCGTCAGTGCGGACGGCGCAGTGAGTAAGGTCGGAATTTTGAAAAGCGATCATGCCGAACTGTCCGATGCGGTGAAAAACGCTCTGGCGCAATGGCGCTTTAAACCGTGGACTGTTGAAGGAGAGCGCCCGCCAGAACAGGAAATCATCGCGCCGATGACGTTCGGATTCGATTCTCCTGAAGGCGTGAACCTGTGGCTAAAAGATCTCAAATGTCGTGAGTTCAACAGTTTGCTGGCGCATTACCCAAAACATTCCTGGATGGATGCTGCACCGTTTCATTACGTGCGCGGCTATCTGGCAAGTACGTTTTTCCAGAGGCAGATCCCAATGGAGCAACGTTTGGCGATGATAGCCAAAATGAACAAGCGTGTTCCCGGCATTGTGATGCGTTGCCAAAAGAGTCCAGGCCTTAAGTACGTAACCCTTCTGCCGGAAGACATTCGTAAGGTTTTATGAGAACAGCGCATGCCTGTCTGGTCAGGTGTATGACCAGACAGCTTTTTCTGTTTAGCGCACGCTGACCACCACCTTGCCCACGGCCTTGCGCTGCCCGAGATCATTGATCGCCTGCGCGGCATTGCCCAGCGGATAGACCTGCGACACCAGCGGCTTGAGCTTGCCCTCGGCAAACCAGCCGAACAATTGCTGGAAATTCGCCGCGTTGTCCTGCGGCTGGCGCTGGGCGAAGGAGCCCCAGAAAACGCCGAGCACCGCCGCCCCCTTGAGCAGGGCGAGGTTGACCGGCAGTTCGGGAATGCGTCCGCTGGCGAAGCCGACCACCAGCAGGCGGCCGTTCCAGGCGATGGCGCGGATGGCCTGGTCGAACAGGTCGCCGCCGACAGGATCGTAGATCACATCCGCGCCCTGGCCGTCGGTCAGGCGCTTGATTTCGTCCTTGAGGCTGGTTTCGCTGTAGTTGATCAGTTCGTCGGCACCGGCAGCCTTGGCCACCGAGAGTTTTTCCGCGCTGCTGGCGGCGGCGATCACCCGGGCGCCCATGGCTTTGCCGATTTCCACGGCGGCCAGGCCAACGCCGCCGGAGGCGCCGAGTACCAGCAGGGTTTCGCCCGGTTGCAGATTGCCGCGCTGCTTGAGGGCGTGCATCGACGTGCCGTAGGTCATGCTGAAGGCGGCGGCGGTGTTGAAATCCATCGATGGCGGGATCGGCAGCACGTTGTAGCCCGGCACCGCGACCTGCTCGGCGAAGCTGCCCCAGCCGGTCAGGGCCATGACCCGGTCACCGACCTTCAAGTGGCTGACCTTTTCACCCACTTCCCTGACCACGCCGGAGGCTTCGCCACCCGGCGAGAACGGGAAGGGCGGTTTGAACTGGTACTTGCCCTCGATGATCAGCGTGTCCGGGAAGTTGACCCCGGCGGCGTGCACGTCCAGCAGGATTTCGTTCTTCTTGGCGACAGGACTGGCGACGTCTTCCAGCACCAGCGATTCGGCAGGGCCGAAGGCTTTGCACAGCACGGCTTTCATCAGGGCTATTCCTTTGGGAGTGATGGCCGATAAGTGTAGGTGTGGCAGTCAACGGGTCAACGAGCATGCCCGGCCCTGATAGTCCGCCATAAGCTTGTGCTTGCGCGGCGGGTCGTTATGCTAGGCCGCAAACCGGATAAGGAGCGAATTGTGAAAGCGTGGATCATGTTGTTGCTGGCCCTGTCTCTGCCTGTGGCAGCGCTGGCCGAAGAAGCCAAAGAGGGCGAGGCGCCGAAGGTCAACTACATCACCCTGAGCCCGCCGTTCGTGGGCAACTACGGGCTCGATGGCACTCCGAAGCTCAAGGTCTACAAGGCCGACGTGGCACTGCGGGTGACTGGCGAAGAGGCGACCAAACTGGTCAAGGCCAACGAGCCGCTGATCCGCAATCAACTGGTGGCGCTGTTCACTCAGCAGACCACCGATGCGATGGGCAGCATCGAGGGCAAGGAAAAACTGCGTCAGGAAGCCTTGAAGCAGACCCAGCAAGTGATGAATGACGAGACCGGCAAGCCGGTGGTTGAAGACCTGTTGTTCAATAACCTGATCATTCAGTAAGGCATTCGTTGTCCGGGCGGTCCCCATCGCTGGCAAGTCGAATCGTCGCACCGCAGCTCCCACAGGGATTTTTAGTGAACACATTATTTGTGACCACCAGAAATACCTGTGGGAGCGGGCTTGCCCGCGAAAGCATTTTGTCAGGCGAAGGATGATTCAGGGTTTGAGCGCCATCACCGCCGCCCACTGCTCGGCGGTCACCGGCATCACCGACAGCCGCGAACCCTTTTGCACCAGCGGCATCTCGGCCAGCGCGGTCTGCTGCTTCAGATAATCCAGCTTCAAGACCCGGTTGAATGTCTCTACGTGGGCGACATCAATCGCGCTCCAGGCGTTCTTCTCCGGCGTGGCTTTCGGGTCGAAGTAATGGCTTTCCGGTTCCAGTGCGGTGGGATCCGGGTACGCGGCTTCGATTATTTTGCCGATTCCGGCAATCCCCGGCTCCGGGCAGCTGGAATGGTAGAAAAAGAATTCGTCCCCCACCGCCATGGCGCGCAGGAAATTGCGCGCCTGATAGTTGCGAACCCCGTCCCAGCGCGCCTTGCCGAGCTTTTCCAGGCCCTTGATCGAGAGCTCGTCGGGCTCGGATTTCATCAGCCAGTAGGCCATGGTGTGTGCTCCTCAAGCGGTCATTGGGCAGGTTGTCCGGCAATTTTATGACAAACCGACGGTCGGTTGACGTCAGCATTTGCGCGACGGTTCACGTTGTCGCAAAATGCCGGCCTTTAAAGCTTGACGCTGCTGCACGGCCTACGAATGGAAACCGCTGCTGTCATCGTGATGATGTGCCTTGAGGGGGGCAATCGATGAAACGCAAACCGGATTTGCTGTGGACTTTGGTAATTTTGTTCGGTCTGGGCGTCGTGACCACCGGTTATGCGCAAAGTCTGTGGGCCAACAAGGCCGATGCACCGATTGAAGTGGCGCAACAAGTACAACAGTCGACAGCCTTCAAGCGCTGACACTGCCTTTTCGACGCCGCTGATCTACGCGGCGTCTATCCTGCGAAATACCACGCCTTGTCCGTCACTGTTCCCTGCAACGGTACATCCCAGCTCGCCTGCGCCAGCCGTTCGACTTTCTGACATTCATGGGCCAGTCCCAACAGCGTCGGCTTGCGCCAGTTCTGGCGTCGGGCCAGATAGGCCAGGCTGCGGTCGTAGAATCCGCCGCCCATGCCCAGGCGCCCGCCGACATCGTCGAATCCCACCAGTGGCAACAACACCAGGTCCAGTGCCCAGACCTTGCGCTGACGGGCCAGATTGGCGCGCGGCTCAAGGATGCGGAAACGGTTGGGTTTGAGCTTTTCGCCGGGGCGGATCTGCTGAAAGACCATTTTGGTTCGTGGCCAGGCACTGAGCACCGGCAGGTAGGTTTTCTTGCCGCGACGCTGGGCAGCGCGCAGCAACAGGCGCGGGTCGATTTCACCGTCGGTCGGCAGGTACAGGGAAATGTGTCTCGCCCGGCGAAAGTGCGGGTCTTGTGCCAGTTGCCTGTACAGACCTTCGGCGGCCTGGCGCTGCTCGCTTCGCGTCAACGAGCGACGGGCCTTGCGCAGCAGGCGGCGCAGTTGGGGGCGGGGCAGCAACGCGGGTTCGGTCATGGTTCGGCTTCGGCAGGGTGGGGACGAAAACGTACGCATAAAAAATCCGATGCCGGCATGCACCGGCATCGGATTCGAATCAGGCTCCCCGGATGAGCCGCTGTCGACTTAGCCCTTGAACCCGAGAGTTCAAGGTGGAGGATGCAGTAGGCTTTAAGGCTTTCCGTCTGGCGGACATGCACACCAGCCCAACGTGCAACCCCCAGGGTAGTGCAAATCGGCTCAGGGACATCGTCAACTGGCAAGCACCCCAGGGAGTGCGGCGAGTATAACTCAAGCGGCCTGGCGAATCAGCCCTTGGTGACGTCCGGATCGGTCGCCAGCACCAGATCGACACGATCGAGCAAGTCACGCACCTGTTCACGGGTCGAGCCGCTGGCCTGGATGTCCGGGCGCTCTTCTTTGTGCAAGAGATCGTGGGTGATGTTCAGCGCGGCCATCACGGCGATGCGGTCGGCGCCGATGACTTTGCCGCTGCTGCGGATCTCGCGCATCTTGCCGTCCAGGTAGCGGGCGGCGCTGATCAGATTGCTGCGTTCTTCCTGGGGGCAGATGATCGAATACTCTTTGTCGAGGATCTGCACGGTAACGCTATTGCTTGAACTCATGAGTCTTGCTCCAGGGCCTTGAGGCGCGAAATCATCGATTCGACCTTACGCCGGGCGATTTCGTTTTTTTCAATGAGGTGCGCGCGTTCCTCGCGCCAGGTCTTTTCCTGAGCAAGTAAGAGTGCATTTTGACTCTTTAGTTGCTCGACTCGGGTAATCAGCAGTTCGAGTCTGGCCATCAGCGCTTGCAGGTCGGTGTCTTCCATTGTGTCCACTGATTCGGTCTGATGGGTTTGGCTGGCGGACAGCCTTTAATGGTCTTGGCGAGTCTGTCGATGTAGGATACAAGGCCTTCATTCTAGACATAGCGCCGTCTGGCGCCTAGCTGCCCATGCCCATTCAGAATTCCCCGTACCAAGGCTTTGCCACCCTGCTGAACTCCAGCGGTCATTCCGTTTCGCCTGCCGAACTGCACGGCCTGTTGCTGGGCCGCAGTTGCGCCGGCGCCGGCTTCAATGCCGAAGAGTGGCTGATCGATGCCGCCGAGCTGCTCGAAAGCGAGCCGCAGGACAACGTCCGCAACGCGCTGATCGGTCTGCAGGAAATGGTCAAGAGCGAACTCACCGGCGATGACGTCACCGTGGTTCTGCTGCTGCCGAACGATGACACGCCTCTGGCCGAGCGTGCCGCCGCGCTGGGCCAATGGTGCCAGGGCTTCCTCACCGGGTTCGGCCTGAACTGCCGCGACAGCAGCATGCTGAGCACCGAGGCCACCGAAGTGTTGCAGGATCTTGCAGCGATCTCCCAGGTGCAAGACGCACTCGAAGAATCCGAAGACGGCGAAAGCGACTATATGGAAGTCATGGAGTACCTGCGTGTCGCTCCGCTGCTGCTGTTCTCCGAAACCAAAAAGGCCGACGTGCCGCCAGCGGCCAAGCCGTCGCTGCACTGATCGCGTGCCAGGGAAAGCCATCTGCCCATGATCCATATCCCGAAAGCGGAATACGCCCGGCGCCGCAAGGCGCTGATGGCGCAGATGGAACCCAACAGCATCGCGATCCTGCCGGCCGCCGCGGTCGCCATCCGCAACCGCGACGTCGAGCACGTCTATCGCCAGGACAGCGACTTCCAGTACCTCAGCGGTTTCCCCGAGCCACAGGCGGTCATCGTCCTGATGCCCGGTCGCGAACACGGCGAGTACGTGCTGTTCTGCCGTGAACGCAACGCCGAACGGGAACTCTGGGACGGCCTGCGCGCCGGCCAGGAAGGCGCGATCCGCGATTTCGGCGCCGATGACGCCTTCCCCATCACTGACATCGACGACATTCTGCCGGGCCTGATCGAAGGCCGCGACCGGGTGTATTCGGCCATGGGCAGCAACCCGGAATTCGACCGCCACCTGATGGACTGGATCAACGTGATCCGCTCCAAGGCGCACCTCGGCGCCCAGCCGCCGAACGAATTCGTTGCCCTGGATCACCTGCTGCACGACATGCGCCTGTATAAATCGGCGGCAGAAGTGAAGGTGATGCGCGAGGCCGCGCGGATTTCCGCCCAGGCTCACATCCGGGCGATGCAGGCCAGTCGTGCCGGGCTGTACGAGTACAGCCTCGAAGCCGAACTGGATTACGAGTTCCGCAAGGGCGGGGCGAAGATGCCGGCTTATGGTTCGATCGTCGCTGCCGGGCGCAACAGCTGCATCCTGCATTACCAGCAGAATGACGCGTTGCTCAAGGACGGCGATCTGGTGCTGATCGACGCCGGTTGCGAGATCGACTGCTACGCCAGCGACATCACCCGCACCTGGCCGGTCAACGGCAAGTTTTCCGCCGAGCAGAAAGCGATCTACGAATTGGTGCTGGCCTCGCAGGAAGCGGCATTCGCCGAAATCGCTCCGAACAAACACTGGAACCAGGCGCACGAAGCCACGGTTCGGGTCATCACCACCGGGCTGGTGAAGCTGGGGCTGTTGCAGGGCGAGGTGGACGAGTTGATCGCCTCCGAGGCCTACAAGGCGTTTTACATGCACCGCGCCGGCCACTGGCTGGGGATGGATGTGCATGACGTCGGCGAATACAAGGTCGGCGGCGAATGGCGGGTGCTGGAAGTCGGCATGGCGCTGACGGTGGAGCCGGGCATCTATATCGCCCCGGACAATCAGAACGTAGCGAAGAAATGGCGCGGCATTGGCGTGCGCATCGAGGATGACGTGGTAGTGACCAAGAGCGGTTGTGAAATCCTGACCGGCGGCGTGCCGAAAACCGTCGCCGAGATCGAAGCCCTGATGGCGCAAGCACGGACCTGCGCGGCATGAGTCGGGTCAATCTGGCAATCATCGGTGGTGGTCTGGTCGGCGCCAGTCTGGCGTTGGCCTTGCAGGCCGGGGCCAAGGCCCGTGGCTGGAAGATCGTGCTGATCGAACCGTTCGCCCCCGGTGACACCTGGCAGCCAAGCTATGACGCGCGCTCCTCGGCGCTGTCTTTCGGTTCGCGGCAGATTTATCAGCGGCTGGGCGTGTGGCAGGAAATCTCCCGCCGCGCCGAGCCGATCAAGCAGATTCATGTGTCCGACCGTGGTCGTTTCTCCACTGCTCGCCTGTCGGCGATGGAAGAGGGCGTCCCGGCGCTCGGCTATGTGGTGGAAAACGCCTGGCTCGGCCAGTGCCTGTGGCAGCACCTCGACAAAGACGTGATCAGTTGGCGCTGCCCGGCGGAAGTTTCCCGCATGGAGCCGCTGCCCGACGGCTATCGGCTGACCCTCAACGATGAAACCACGGTCGAATGCGATCTGGCGGTGCTCGCCGATGGCGGCCGTTCCGGTCTGCGCGAGCAACTGGGCATCAACGTGCGCAAGCGCCCGTACAACCAGAGCGCGCTGATCGCCAACATCACCCCGAGCGAAGCGCACAACGGCATGGCGTTCGAGCGCTTCACCGACGAAGGCCCGATGGCGCTGCTGCCGCTGCCGGAAAACCGCTGCGCGCTGGTCTGGACCCGACTGGGGATGGACGCGCAACGGCTGGCGGATCTGAGCGAGCGTGATTTTCTCAGCGAGCTGCAAGGCGTGTTCGGTTACCGCCTCGGCACCCTGAAACAGGTTGGCGCGCGGCATCTGTATCCGCTGTCGCTGGTGGAGGCCGAAGAGCAGGTGCGTTCGCATCTGGCGGTCCTCGGTAACGCTGCCCACAGTCTGCATCCGATTGCCGGGCAGGGTTTCAACCTGTCCCTGCGCGATGCCGATGCCTTGGCCGCCGCGCTGCTGGCCAGCGACAAACCGCTGGGGGATTTCGCCACGTTGCAGGCCTATCGCGAGCGTCAGCGTCTCGATCAGGACCTCACCGTCGGCTTCTCCGATCAGGTCACGCGCCTGTTCGGCAGTACTCAGCCGCTGGTGTCGCTGGGGCGCAACATCGGCCTGCTCTGCCTTGATCTGCTGCCGCCGGCCAAACGCTGGTTCGCCCGTCAGGCCATGGGGCTGGGGACGCGGCCGGATGCGTGAGTGGCTGATCAGACGGTTTGGCAAGGCGCGGCTGATGCGCTGGATCATGACGCTCTACCCGCCGTACTTCGGCGCCGGTGTCCGGGTGCAGCACATCAGCGATGACTTTCGTGACATCCGTGTCTCGATGGGCCTGGGCTGGTACAACCGCAATTACGTCGGCACCCAGTTCGGCGGCAGTCTGTATTCGATGGTCGACCCGTTCTTCATGTTGATGCTCATGGAAAACCTCGGCTCGCGGTACATCGTCTGGGACAAGGCCGCCGACATTGATTTCATATCGCCGGGCAAAGGCCCGGTGTTCGCCCGGTTCAACATCGACGACACCCTGCTCGACGAGATCCGTCGGCAGACCGCCAGTGGCGAGAAATACCTGCCGCAGTTGCAGGTCGACATTCATGACGGCGCCGGCAACCTGGTGGCGCGGGTCGGTAAAACCCTTTACGTGCGGCTCAAGCCGCCAGCGAGACAGGCTTAAAGCATGGAAATGCGCGCGGATGTGCTGATTGTCGGAGCCGGAATGGTCGGCAGTGCCCTGGCGCTGGCGTTGCAGGGCAGCGGGCTGGAAGTCCTGCTGCTCGACGGCAGCCCGTTGAGCGTCAAACCCTTCGACGGCGATGCGCCGTTCGAGCCGCGGGTGAGCGCGCTGTCGGCGGCCAGCCAGCGGATCCTCGATCGCCTCGGCGTGTGGGACGGCATCGTCAGCCGACGCAGCAGCCCTTACACCGACATGCACGTCTGGGACGGCAGCGGCACCGGCCAGATTCACTTCTCGGCCAGCAGCGTGAACGCCGAGGCGCTCGGCCACATTGTTGAAAACCGCGTGGTCCAGGATGCCTTGCTCGACCGTTTGCACGATTGCGACCTGGGTCTGCTGGCCAACGCGCGGCTGGAGCAGATGCGCCGGTCCGGTGACGACTGGCTGCTGACCCTGGCTGATGGCCGCACCTTGCGCGCGCCGCTGGTAATCGCGGCAGATGGCGCCAACTCCGCCGTGCGCCGTCTGACCGGCGTCGCCACTCGCGAATGGGATTACTTGCACCACGCCATCGTCACCAGCGTGCGCAGCAGCAAGCCGCACCGCATGACCGCGTGGCAGCGTTTCACCGATCACGGGCCGCTGGCGTTTCTGCCGCTGGAGCGTGGCGGGCAGCAGGACTGGTGCTCGATCGTCTGGTCGACCACGCCGAGCGAAGCCGAACGGCTGATGGCGCTGGATGAGGCGGATTTCTGCCGCGAGCTGGAGCGCGCGTTCGAAGGTTGCCTCGGCGAGGTCATCAGCGCCGACCCGCGCCTGTGTGTGCCGTTGCGTCAACGCCACGCCAAACGCTACGTGGCCGAAGGCCTGGCGCTGATCGGCGATGCCGCGCACACCATTCACCCGTTGGCGGGGCAGGGCGTGAATCTCGGCTTCCTTGACGCCGCGGTGCTGGCCGAAGTCTTGTTGCAGGCCAACGAACGCGGCGAACGCCTGGCGGACGTGAAAGTGCTGAGCCGCTACGAACGCCGGCGCATGCCGCACAACCTGGCGCTGATGGCGGCAATGGAAGGCTTCGAGCGGTTGTTCCAGGCTGATCCGCTGCCGCTGCGCTGGCTGCGCAACACCGGTCTGAAAATCGTTGAGCAGATGCCTGAGGCCAAGGCGCTGTTCGTGCGTGAAGCATTGGGGCTGACCGGCGACTTGCCGGCCTTGGCCAAGGCCTGACAAATGTTGTGCAACATCTGGTAACTCCTTGGGAAAGTGTTCGATTGAGCTGGTAAATGTGAGTCCTTATCATTTGGGCCACTTTTCCCGACCGAGAGACCGCTCCCATGTTGGCATCCAAGCGTGTTCTGACCGCACTGGCCCTGACCCTGATCGGCAGCACCGCCGCCCAGGCCGCCGACGAGGTGGTGGTCTACTCCTCGCGTATCGATGAGCTGATCAAGCCGGTGTTCGATGCCTACACCGCCAAGACCGGGGTGAAGATCAAGTTCATCACCGACAAGGAAGCGCCGCTGATGCAGCGGATCAAGGCCGAAGGCGAGAACGCCACCGCCGACCTGCTGTTGACCGTCGATGCCGGCAACCTCTGGCAGGCCGAGCAGATGGGCATTCTCCAGCCGTTCACCTCGAAAACCATCGACACCAACATTCCCCTGCAATATCGCTCGTCCAGCCACGCCTGGACCGGCCTGAGCCTGCGCGCGCGGACCATCGCCTACTCCACCGAACGGGTGAAACCGGGCGAACTGACCACCTACGAAGCATTGGCCGACAAGAACTGGGAAGGTCGCCTGTGCCTGCGCACGGCGAAGAAGGTCTACAACCAGTCGCTGACCGCCACCATGATCGAAGTCCACGGCGCCGAGAAGACCGAGCAGATCCTCAAGGGCTGGGTCAACAACCTGTCCACCGACGTGTTCTCCGATGACGTCGCGGTGCTGGAAGCGATCAACGCCGGCCAGTGCGACGTCGGCATCGTCAACACCTACTACTACGGTCGCCTGCACAAGCAGAAGCCGGAACTGCCGGTGAAACTGTTCTGGCCGAATCAGGCGGATCGTGGCGTGCACGTCAACCTGTCGGGCATCGGCCTGACCAAACATGCGCCGCACCCGGAAGCGGCCAAGGCTTTGGTCGAGTGGATGACCACGCCTGAGGCGCAGAAGATCTTTGCCGATGTGAACCAGGAGTTCCCGGCGAATCCGGCGGTGAAGCCTTCGGAGGAAGTGGCGGCGTGGGGGCAGTTCGTGGCTGATACGCTGCCGGTTGAAGTGGCGGGCAAGCGTCAGGCCGAGGCGATCCGGATGATGGATCGGGCGGGTTGGAACTGAGTCATTCCTGACAGCACTGTTTGATCGTTCCCACGCTCTGCGGGGGAATGCGGCCCCCCGACGCTCTGCGTCGCATCATCGACAGCGTGACGCAGAGCGTCACAGAATGTGTGCCCACGCAGAGCGTGGGCACAATCATTTGAACGAGACTGTTTCCTTGGCCCACCCCGCCCAACGCCGCTGGTACCCCATCGTCTTCGCCATCGCCGCGTTGGTGCTGCTCCCCCTCAGCGTGCTCCTGCTCTCATGGCAAACCATCGATCACCAGATCTGGTCGCACCTGTGGGAAACCCAGATGTCGCGTCTGCTGGGCAATACGTTGACGCTGGTCCTCGGCGTAGGCATCGGTGTAACGCTGATCGGCGTAAGCCTCGCCTGGCTCACCAGCCTCTGCGAATTCCCCGGTCGCCGCTGGCTCGACTGGGCGCTGATGCTGCCGTTCGCCATCCCGGCCTACGTGCTGGCATTCGTCTTCGTCGGACTGCTGGACTTCGCAGGCCCCGTGCAAACCCTGCTGCGCGAAGGGTTCGGCAGCGGCCTGCGCCTGCCGCGAGTGCGCTCCACCGGTGGCGTGATTCTGGTGCTGGTGCTGGTGTTTTATCCCTACGTTTATCTATTGGCGCGTACTGCGTTCCTGGCTCAGGGCAAGGGCCTGATGGAAGCGGCGCGAGTGCTCGGTCAGTCACCGTGGCAAGCGTTCTGGCGTGTCGCATTGCCGATGGCGCGGCCGGCCATCGGTGCTGGTGTGGCGCTGGCGCTGATGGAAACGCTGGCGGATTTCGGTGCGGTGTCGGTGTTCAACTTCGACACCTTCACCACTGCCATCTACAAGACCTGGTACGGCTTTTTCAGTCTGCCCAGCGCTGCGCAACTGGCCAGCCTGTTGCTGCTGGTGGTGATGCTGGTGTTGTACGGCGAACGTCGCGCGCGCGGCGCCAATCGGGCGAGTAACGAGCGGCCACGGGTCAAGGCGCTGTATCACCTGCGCGGGCCCAAGGCCTGGGCGGCGACCGGCTGGTGCGGTCTGGTGTTCGCCTGCGCGTTTGTCATTCCGGTGCTGCAACTGGTGGTGTGGTTCTGGCAGCGCGGGCGCTTCGACCTGGATGAGCGCTACGCCGGGCTGATTCTCCATACGTTGTATCTGGGCGGCATGGCGGCGCTGATCACGGTCAGCGTGGCGATGTTGCTGGCCTTCGCCCGGCGTCTGGCGCCGACCCGGACGATCAACTCCGCAGTCGGTCTGGCCAATCTCGGTTATGCCTTGCCGGGCTCGGTGCTGGCAGTGTCGATCATGCTGGCATTCAGTTATCTGGACCGAGAGCTGGTGATTCCGCTGTCCGGCTGGCTCGGCGGGGCGGGCAAACCGTTGCTGCTGGGCAGTCTGGCGGCGCTGCTGCTGGCGTATCTGGTGCGTTTCGTGGCGGTGGCCTATGGGCCGCTGGAAAGCAGTCTGGCGCGTATACGGCCCTCTTTGCCTGAAGCGGCACGTAGCCTGGGTGTCAGTGGGCCGCGACTGTTTTTCAAAGTGTATCTGCCGTTGCTGCTGCCCGGCACGCTCAGCGCCGCCTTGCTGGTGTTCGTCGATGTGCTTAAGGAAATGCCCGCGACCTTGCTGATGCGCCCGTTTGGCTGGGACACACTGGCGGTGCGGATCTTCGAAATGACCAGCGAAGGCGAATGGGCGAGGGCGTCGTTGCCGGCGCTGACCCTGGTATTGGTCGGTCTGTTGCCGGTCATCGGTTTGATCCGACGCTCAGCGCACAGAAACACTTAGTCGTCAGTCCTGAATCATGCGGCTACAATGCGCGGCATTCGGTGCGGTCCGTCTGACAGACCCTGTCGCTGAAATCGGCTGAAGGCCCTTTTTTACAGGGTTTTCCGAACCGTGCAGCAGCGCTCCGCACCTTCGCCACGCCCGGAAGGAGAAACCCATGGGACAGCGTACGCCTCTGTATGACCTGCATCTCGCCCTCGGCGCGAAGATGGTCGATTTTGGCGGTTGGGACATGCCCCTGCATTACGGCTCGCAGGTCGAGGAGCACCATCAGGTGCGTCGCGATTGCGGGGTGTTCGATGTTTCCCACATGACCGTGATCGATGTCACCGGCCCCCAGGCCAAGGCCTGGCTCCAGCATTTGCTGGCCAATGACGTCGAACGCCTGCACAGCCCCGGCCGTGCGTTGTACAGCACCATGCTCAACGAGCGCGGCGGCATCGTCGACGACATGATCGTCTACCGCCTCGAAGACGGTTATCGTCTGGTGGTCAATGCCTCCACCCGCGATCAGGACCTGGCCTGGATGCAGGCACAGTTGGGCAGCTTCGATGTTCAGATGACCGAACGCTCCGAACTGGCGATGCTCGCCATTCAAGGTCCCCATGCCCGGCACAGGATTGCCGAGCTTGTGACCCAGTCCCGCGCCAATCTGATCCAGATGCTCAAGCCTTTTGAAGGCCATGTCGACGGCGACTGGTTCATTGCGCGCACCGGCTACACCGGTGAGGACGGTCTGGAAATTGCCCTGCCGGCCGATCAGGCTCCCGGATTTTTCAACGATCTGGTGGGCGCCGGCATTTCCCCCATTGGTCTCGGCGCTCGCGACACGCTGCGGGTCGAAGCCGGCATGAACCTGTACGGCCAGGACATCCATCAGGACATTTCGCCACTGGCCTCGAACATGGCCTGGAGCATCGCCTGGGAACCGGCCACGCGCCGCTTCATCGGTCGCGATGCGCTGGAGGCGGAGAAAGCCGTTGGTGTGCAGCACAAACTGGTCGGTTTGGTGCTTGAGGAGCGCGGGGTTTTGCGGGCTCATCAGGTGGTTCGTATCGCTGATGTTGGCGAAGGGGAGATCACCAGTGGTAGTTTCTCTCCTACGCTTAGCAAGTCGATTGCCCTGGCGCGTGTACCGATGGCGACTGCCGACCGCGCCGAAGTGGAAATCCGTGGCAAGTGGTATCCGGTACGAGTGGTCAAACCGACGTTTGTCCGTCACGGCAAAACCCTGATCTAAACCTTTTCCGGCGGGCACGACCGCTGACAATTTCTTGAGGACACCGAGCATGAGCAACATTCCAGCTGAACTGCGTTTTGCCGAAAGTCATGAATGGGCGCGCCTTGAAGCCGACGGCACCGTCACCGTGGGCATCAGCGATCACGCCCAGGAAGCGTTGGGTGATGTGGTGTTTGTCGAGCTGGCAGAAGTGGGCAAGGTGTTCGCCGCCGGTGATACCGCCGGTGTCGTCGAGTCGGTCAAGGCCGCTTCCGACATCTACTCCCCGGTCGGTGGCGAAGTGATTGCCGTCAACGAAGACCTGGCCGGTTCGCCGGAAGAACTGAACAACGATCCGTACGCCGCGTGGATCTTCAAGCTCAAGCCAAGCGACAAGGCCGAGCTGGACAAGCTCCTCGACGCTGCCGCCTACAAGGCTGCCATCGGCGAATAAGCTGCACGCCAGCCCCCAAAGCCCCGACCCGTCGGGGCTTTTTTCTGCCCGGGACTTTGGCCTTCGGGGTGGCTGCTATGCTGGTTTGACCGTGTTGCATTGACGCTGAGCCGCCAGCCAAGAGAGAGCCCGTCATGTCCCAGTTGCCATCCCTGAGCCAGTTACGCGATCCCCATGCCTTTCTGCGCCGCCACCTCGGCCCCGATGCCGCCGAGCAACAGGCGATGCTCGACAGCCTCGGCCTCGGCAGCCGGGTCGAACTAATCGAACAGACCGTGCCGCCGGGCATTCGCCTCAACCGCGAGCTGGACCTGCCGCCGGCGCTGGACGAGCAGGCAGCGCTGGCCAAACTGCGTGGTTATGCCGAACAGAATCAGGTCTGGACCAGCCTGATCGGCATGGGCTACCACGGCACCCTGACCCCGACCGTCATCCTGCGCAACGTGCTGGAAAATCCCGGTTGGTACACGGCTTACACGCCTTACCAACCGGAAATCGCTCAGGGCCGGCTCGAAGCGTTGCTCAACTTTCAGCAACTGACCATCGACCTCACCGGCCTTGAACTGGCCAACGCTTCGCTGCTCGATGAAGCCACCGCCGCCGCGGAAGCCATGGCCCTGGCCAAGCGCGTGGCGAAGTCGAAGAGCAATCTGTTCTTCGTCGACGAAAACTGTCATCCCCAGACCATTTCCGTGGTGCAGACCCGCGCCGAAGGCTTCGGCTTCGAGCTGATCGTCGACGCTGTGGATAACTTGAAGCAGCACCAGGTGTTCGGCGCATTGCTGCAATACCCCGACACCCACGGCGAGATCCGCGACCTGCGACCCTTGATCGATCACCTGCACGCGCAGCAGGCGCTGGCCTGCGTCGCGACTGACCTGTTGAGTCTGTTGCTGCTGACCCCGCCGGGCGAACTGGGTGCCGATGTGGTGTTCGGTTCATCCCAGCGCTTCGGCGTGCCGATGGGTTACGGCGGCCCGCACGCGGCGTTTTTCGCCAGTCGCGAGGAATACAAACGAGCGATTCCCGGGCGGATCATCGGCGTATCGAAAGATGCCCGTGGCAACGTCGCGCTGCGCATGGCCCTGCAAACCCGCGAGCAGCATATTCGTCGGGAGAAGGCCAATTCGAACATCTGCACTGCCCAGGTCCTGTTGGCCAACATCGCCAGTTTCTATGCGGTCTATCACGGCCCGGAAGGGCTGAAACGAATCGCCCAGCGCGTGCACCGGCTGACCTGCATTCTCGCCGCCGGGCTCGACCGCCATGGCATCCAGCGCCTCAACCAACACTTCTTCGACACCCTCACGCTGGACGTGGGCGGGGCGCAAACCGCGATCATCGAAAGCGCCCGGGCCGCGCAGATCAACCTGCGCATCCTCGGTCGTGGCCGACTGGGTCTGAGCCTTGACGAGACCTGTGATGAAAGCACCGTGGCCAGACTGTTCGATGTGCTGCTGGGCGCCGATCACGGGTTGAACGTCGCTGATCTCGACGCTGAAACGCTGGCCTCCGGCATTCCCGACACGCTGCAACGCAGCACGCCGTACCTGCGCCACCCGGTGTTCAACGCCCATCACAGCGAAACCGAGATGTTGCGCTACCTCAAGCAACTGGAGAACAAGGATCTGGCGCTTAACCAGTCGATGATTCCGCTGGGCTCCTGCACCATGAAACTCAACGCCACCAGCGAGATGATCCCGATCACCTGGCCGCAATTCGCCAACCTGCACCCGTTCGTGCCCCGGGAGCAGGCGGTCGGTTACACGCTGATGATCGAAGAGCTGGAGCGCTGGCTGTGTGCGATCACCGGGTTCGATGCAATCTGCATGCAGCCCAACTCCGGCGCCCAGGGCGAGTACGCCGGGTTGCTGGCGATCCGCAAATACCACGAGAGCCGCCAGCAGGGCGCGCGGGATATCTGCCTGATTCCTTCTTCGGCCCACGGCACCAACCCGGCCTCGGCGCAGATGGCCGGGATGCGCGTGGTGATCGTCGAGTGCGATGAGGCGGGCAACGTTGATCTGGAGGATTTGAAAGCCAAGGCGTCCGAGGCCGGGGCCAAGTTGTCGTGCCTGATGGCGACCTACCCGTCGACCCACGGCGTGTACGAGGAAGGCATCAGCGAAATCTGCGAAGTTATCCACCAGCACGGCGGCCAGGTGTACATGGACGGCGCCAACCTCAATGCCCAGGTCGGGTTGGCGCGGCCGGCGGACATTGGCGCCGACGTGTCACACATGAACCTGCACAAGACCTTCTGCATACCCCACGGCGGAGGCGGGCCGGGCATGGGGCCGATTGGTGTGCGTGCGCATCTGGCGCCATTCGTTGCCAACCATCCGGTGATTCCGATTGACGGACCGCATCCGCAGAACGGTGCGGTCAGCGCCGCACCGTGGGGCAGTGCGAGCATTCTGCCGATCAGCTGGATGTACATCGCGATGATGGGGCCACAACTGGCGGATGCCAGCGAGGTGGCGATCCTCGCGGCCAATTATCTGGCGCAGCATCTGTCCGGTGCTTTCCCCGTTCTGTACACCGGCCGCAACGAGCGGGTCGCCCACGAATGCATTCTGGATCTGCGGCCGCTGAAAGCGCAGACCGGCATCAGCGAAGAAGACGTCGCCAAACGCCTGATGGATTACGGCTTTCATGCACCGACCATGTCGTTCCCGGTGCCGGGCACCTTGATGGTCGAACCGACCGAAAGCGAGTCCAAGGCCGAACTGGATCGCTTCATCGGCGCGATGCTGAGCATTCGTGCAGAAATCACTGAGGTGCAAAACGGCAACTGGCCGGCCGAGGACAACCCGCTCAAACGGGCGCCGCATACCCTAGCCGATATCACCAGCGTGTGGGAGCGGCCGTACAGCATCGAGCAGGGCATCACGCCGGATGCACACACCAAGGCGCACAAATATTGGCCGGCGGTGAACCGGGTCGATAACGTCTACGGCGACCGCAACCTCTTCTGCGCTTGCGTGCCGGTGGACGATTACCGCTGAATAGCGGGCAAAAAAATGCCGCTCATTTCGAGCGGCATTTTTGTGAGCCTCTTATTCCGACGCCACAGCGTTCTTCGCCAGAATCGCGTTCGCCAGTTCCATATCCGTTGCCTGCAGGCCCGGGTTATCGGCGCGGACTTTCTGCATCGCCGCTTCCAGGTACGGGCCACGGATACCGCCGTCGCTGGCGACGAAGCTGCCAGCATCGTCCTGGGCGGCAACGATCAGTTTGTGATCCTTGAAGGTCAGGTAGGTCGAGCCGGTGGTGGCACCGGACGAAATGACGTTACGCCAAAAGCTGTCGGCCATCGCTGAACCAACAGGGAGGGACAGCAAGGCGAGGGTGGCGACAGCAAGTTTGAGACGCATGTTGGGTGACTCCACTGGTGTTGAATAACCGGTTGGATCGCCGTTTCCCCGATCCGGTTCCGTGAGCGGCTATTTCTGCTCGCTCTGTGGTGTCACCCGCAATACTTCTTCAAGCGTTGTCAGCCCCGCCGCGACTTTCTGCGCGCCGGACAATCGCAGGCTGCGCATGCCTTCCTTGAAGGCCTGGCGACGGATCGCGGTGAGATCGGTGTCGGGGCTGATCAAGGCCTTGAGGCTGTCGCTCAGTTGCATGATTTCGTAGACCCCGGCGCGACCGTGATAACCGGTGTCGCGGCACTCCAGGCAACCGATGGCCCGTTGCGCATTGCCCGGCAGCGGCGCCTGCCACGGCCGGGTCAGGGTTTGCCAGTCTTCTTCGTCCAGTGTCAGCGGCGCCTTGCAGTGCGGACACAGTGTGCGCACCAGGCGTTGCGCCATCACGCCAAGCACGGTGGCCTTGATCAGGTAATGCGGCACGCCGAGTTCCAGCAGACGGCTGATGGCGCTCGGCGCGTCGTTGGTGTGCAGGGTCGAGAGCACCAGGTGCCCGGTCAGCGCCGCCTGGATCGCCATTTCGGCGGTTTCCAGGTCGCGGATCTCGCCGATCATGATGATGTCCGGGTCTTGCCGCATCAGCGCCCGCACGCCGGCGGCGAACGTCAGGTCGATGTTGTGCTGGACCTGCATCTGGTTGAAGGCCGGCTCGACCATCTCGATCGGGTCTTCGATGGTGCAGAGGTTGACCTCCGGGGTCGCCAGTTTCTTCAGTGTGGTGTACAGCGTAGTGGTCTTGCCGGAACCGGTCGGGCCGGTGACCAGGATGATGCCGTTGGGCTGGCGGGTCATGTCCTGCCAGCGCCGCAGGTCGTCGGCGGAAAAGCCCAGCTGATCGAAATCCTTGAGCAGCACCTCCGGGTCGAAGATCCGCATGACCATTTTTTCGCCGAACGCGGTGGGCAGGGTCGACAGCCGCAACTCGACTTCACCGCCGTCCGGAGTCTTGGTCTTGACCCGGCCGTCCTGGGGTTTGCGCTTCTCGGCGACGTTCATCCGGCCAAGGCTTTTCAGGCGGCTGACGATGGCCATCGTCACCTGCGGCGGGAATTGATAGACGTTGTGCAACACACCGTCGATGCGAAAACGCACCGTGCCTTGCTCGCGCCGGGGTTCGATGTGGATATCGCTGGCCCGCTGCTGAAAGGCGTACTGGAACAGCCAGTCGACGATGTTGACGATGTGCGCGTCGTTGGCATCCGGTTCCTGATCGCTGGCGCCGAGGTTGAGCAGTTGTTCGAAGTTGCCGAGGTTGCCGCCCTGCGCATCGGCATTGCTGGCGCCGCTGACCGATTTGGCGAGACGGAAGAATTCGACACTGAAACGCTGAATGTCCGCCGGGTTGGCCACCACCCGTTTGATCGGCAGTTTCAGCACGTGAGTCAGATCGGCCTCCCAACCGCTGACGTAGGGCTGGGCGCTGGCCACGGTGACCGCGTCGCGGTCGACCGACACCGCGAGGATCTTGTGGCGCTGGGCAAAGGCATAGGACATCAGCGGCGTGATGGCGGCGACGTTGATCTTCAGCGGATCGATCCGCAGGTACGGCTGGCCGGCCTGTTGCGCGAGCCACAGGGTCAGGCTTTCCAGGTCGAGGTGTTTGCCCGGACGGCTGAGGTCGTCCAGTTGCTGGCTGGCGATGAATTCCAGCGGGTGCTTCTGGCCGTGGGCGGCATGCCGGCGCCGGGCATTCAACGCCTGCTCGGCCGAGTCCTGGCAGATGAAACCCTGGGCGACCAGTTCACGCAGTACCTCATTGAGATCCAGCCAGCGGTCCTGAGTGGCGAGTTGAACGGACATGCGGGCTCCTTTTGAACGACAGTGCGCAAAGGATAGTCGTGGCCCCGCCGACCGTTGGGCCACTACCCGACGAAGACGTTTCGGTTCTTGTCAGCCGGCCGCCTGTGCCGGCGCATTCCACGCCGCTTCGGGGTTTTGCAGGTCCACCGAGCAGACGCTGATCAGGTTACGAAGTTTTTCCGCGATCACCTGGGCGCGGTGCCAGCTCAGGCCACCCATGACGATGTCGATCGACAGCAAGTCGTCCAGCCGCTGGACATTGACCTGTTCCGGGGTGAGGCACTGCAAGGCGAACAGGTTCAGCACCCGCACCAGCAAATCCGGCTCGGCCTCGGCCAGGATCTGGTATTGCGCAAGGCAATGGGCGTTGCTGGCGTTCCACACATCGGCACGGGGCGCGGGGGTGTTCACGGCTTCGAGGTGTGGCATGGCAGGTCTCCGGAATCAGTGGAGGAATTTTTACATTCGATGCCGGGCATTTCTTGTCTAAGATGAGCTGATCAGGCGATTGGTAAGGTTGATCAATTCGCCATTAGCTTATTTTGGGGATTATTTATGCACAGCGAGCTGGACAGCTACGACCGGCGCATTCTCGCCCTGCTGCAAGAGGACGCTTCCTTGTCCAGCGCACAGATCGCCGAACAGGTGGGTCTGTCGCAATCGCCGTGCTGGCGGCGGATTCAGCGGATGAAGGAGGAGGGGATCATTCGCGGCCAGGTGACCCTGCTCGATCGCAAGAAAATCGGCCTGAACACGCAGATCTTCGCCGAGATCAAACTCAACGCCCACGGCCGTTCGAACTTCACTGAGTTCACCGAGGCGATTCGCGGCTTTCCCGAAGTGCTGGAGTGTTACGTGCTGATGGGGGCGGTGGATTTTCTGTTGCGGATCGTCGCGGCTGACATCGAGGCGTATGAGCGGTTCTTTTTCGAGAAGCTGTCGCTGGTGCCGGGGATTCAGGAAGTGAACTCGATTGTGGCGTTGTCGGAGATCAAGTCGACGACGAGCCTGCCGGTACTGCGTTGATTGCGCGGTGATGATCGTTCCCACGCTCCCGCGTGGGAATGCCTCAATGGACGCTCTGCGTCCGCTTTGGGACGCGGAGCGTCCCGGGCTGCATTCCCACGCAGAGCGTGGGAACGATCACACGGGTGGGAACGATCATCATCCGGGGGTTACATACGCAACAGCATTTTCCAGGCGCGGTTCTGGTACACCGCAATCGTCTGATGCTTGCGCGCATCGAGCAGTTCTTCGGTGATGGTCGGCTCGTTGGCCAGTTGCGCCAGTTTGTTCAGCTCGCCGTACAGACGATCCATTTCCGGGATCTCCAGCACGTTGCGCGCGTGGTGCAGCCAGACCTGGATGCGCTCGATGCGCGGCAATTGCTCGGCCAGATCTTCCGGTTGCTGCTGATAACGCTGCAATTGCAGCGAAGTGGCTTCTTCGCCCAGCAGGCGCGGCAGCCAGCTTTGCAACTGCGCGGCACCCTGGCGATTGCCACGGGTGTTACGGTCCGCCGTCCAGGTACGGGCCAGCAACCAGCGCGAAGCGTTCAGCGAAAACAGGCCCCAGCGCGGATCTTCCAGTTCTTCGAGGAACTGCTCCGGCGCGGCTTTGCGCACGTCTTCGTCTTCGATGCCGACCTGTACCAGCGGGCGCCAGTCTTCCAGCAGCGCATCCAGCGCCACGCGCAGGTCGTGGGTCGACGGACGCGGTGCGGCCTGGCCGAGGCTGCTGAGCAGGGCGCGCATTTCCGCGAGGTTCTCGACCCAGTCCTGCAACAGGCGCCAATGGCCGTTGAAACGATACTGTTCGGCCAGACGCTGGCTGCTGCCGAGCAGGTGCCAGGCCAGGGCGGCGAAAGCGTCGTCCAGCGGGGTTTCGGCGGTGATGGCCGGCGCCGGCAGGCTCAGCGAGTAGCTGTTGGCGTCGTACAGGCGATAGCCGCGCTCGGCCTTGCTGATGTCGCACGGCATCAGGGCCAGGGTTTCGGCCAGTTCGGCGGCCAGTTCCAGCAGCGCGGCAGGCTCGCCTTCGCGCAGCTCCAGTTCCAGCTCGCAGATTTCTTCTTTCTGTTTGCCGACTACCACGTGGCCCAGGTCCAGCGCGGCTTCGATGACCACTTTGGTCTTGCCACGGCCCCAGGCGATTTCGGCACGCTCGCGGACGAAATCGGTGGTGAAGATCGGCTTCAGGGTTTTCTTGTCCAGCTCGGCGAGGGACTCGGGCCAGCATTCGCCGTCGAGTTTCTTCACGTCGAGCTTGGCTTTGGGCAGGTTCCAGTCGTACTCGTTACGCTCGGACAGGCCGGCGACGCTCTGGCCACGGGTCTTGAGGGTCTGAATCACGTCTTCGCCGTCCTTGCGCAGGCGCAGGGCAACCTTGGCCCGGGCCAGGTCACGCTCGGGCGTGTCGAAGTACTGATTCATCAACTCACGGCGTTCCCAGCCACTTTTGTTGCGTTTTTTCAGGAGAGGGTGCTCGCGCAGGGCGGCGAGGGTTTCGCGGCTGACGCGGAGTTTGATTTCGGTTTCTTTCTGCATGGCCGGAAAATCCAGGATCGGGAGCGCAGCCGGGGGGATGTGTGGCTGCCAAGGCCGTGCAGTGTACAGGACTGAACCTTCCTACGCTTTGCGGCGGTTTATTCTCGGCGCCGGATGGTTCTATGATGAACCTCAATCCGGGAGTTGGAGTCAGCGATGCCTTTGCCGTCCATGCAAGACCAGTTCGCTGCACTGATCGCCGCGCCGTCGGTCAGTTGCACCCAGCCGGGCCTCGACCAGTCCAACCGGGCGGTGATCGATCTGCTTGCAGGTTGGCTTGGCGACCTGGGTTTCAGTTGCGACATCCAGCAGGTCAGCCCCGGCAAATTCAATCTGCTCGCCAGTTTCGGCAGCGGCCCCGGCGGGCTGGTGCTGGCCGGACACAGCGACACGGTGCCGTACGACGATGCGCTGTGGAAAACCGATCCGCTGAAACTCACCGAAGTCGACGGCCGCTGGGTCGGCCTCGGCAGTTGTGACATGAAGGGCTTTTTCGCCCTGATCATCGAAGCCGTGCAACCGCTGCTCGATCAGCCGTTCAAGCAGCCGCTGCTGATCCTCGCCACCTGCGATGAAGAAAGCTCGATGTCCGGTGCCCGGGCGCTGGCCGAAGCGGGGCGACCGCTGGGCCGGGCGGCGGTGATCGGCGAGCCGACCGGGCTCAAGCCGATCCGCATGCACAAGGGCATCATGATGGAGCGCATCGATATCCTCGGGCAGAGCGGCCATTCGTCGGATCCGCGCCTGGGGCACAGTGCACTCGAAGCGATGCACGACGCCATCGGCGAGCTGCGCGGCCTGCGCCTGCTGTGGCAGCGCGAATTCAACAACCCGCAGTTCAGTGTGCCGCAGCCGACCATGAATTTCGGCTGCATACACGGCGGCGACAACCCCAACCGCATCTGCGGCCAGTGTTCGCTGGAGTTCGACTTGCGTCCGTTGCCGGGGATGGACCCCAAGCTCTTGCGCAGCGAGATTCTGCGCAAGCTCAACCCGGTTGCCGAACGGCATAAAGTGAAGATCGATTACGCGCCGCTGTTTCCCGAAGTGCCGCCGTTCGAACAGGCCGAAGACGCGGAGTTAGTGCGAATTGCCGAAAAACTCACCGGCCACCAGGCCGAAGCGGTAGCGTTCGGCACCGAAGCGCCTTATCTTCAGCGCCTTGGCTGCGAAACCATCGTGCTTGGCCCCGGCGACATCGCCTGTGCGCACCAACCGGGCGAGTACCTCGAAATGTCACGTTTGCAGCCTACCGTGCATCTATTGCGGCAGTTGATCGAACATTACTGTCTCAAAGCTGTATAAATTGCCCACACACCCACCCGTATTCATGAGGAGAGCGCGCGTGTCGCCAAGCCTGTTCCGACGATAACCATCAGCCCGCTGTGCGTTTTCCGTTCTGCCCTTTTTCCGGCTGCTATTTATTACAGGCCCAGGTTCATGCCCGAATACGTCAATTGGCTTCGCCACGCGTCTCCTTATATCAATGCTCACCGCGATTGCACCTTCGTTGTCATGCTTCCGGGCGACGGCGTGGAGCATCCGAATTTCGGCAACATCGTCCATGACATCGTATTGCTGCACAGCCTAGGCGTGCGGCTGGTGCTGGTTCATGGTTCGCGTCCGCAGATCGAAACCCGCCTCGCCGCACGCGGCCTGACCCCGCATTACCACCACGGCATGCGCATCACCGATGCCGCGACCCTGGAATGCGTGATCGACGCGGTCGGCCAGTTGCGCATCGCCATCGAAGCGCGGCTGTCGATGGACATGGCTTCGTCGCCGATGCAGGGCTCGCGCCTGCGGGTGGCCAGCGGCAACCTCGTTACCGCGCGGCCGATCGGCGTGCTGGAAGGCGTCGACTATCACCACACCGGCGAAGTGCGCCGGGTCGACCGCAAAGGCATCAACCGCCTGCTCGACGAGCGCTCCATCGTATTGCTGTCGCCGCTGGGGTATTCGCCGACCGGTGAAATCTTCAACCTGGCCTGCGAAGACGTGGCGACCCGCGCCGCCATCGATCTGGGCGCCGACAAGCTGCTGCTGTTCGGCGCCGACCTCGGTCTGATCGACGAAAACGGCAAACTGGTGCGCGAGCTGCGTCCGCAACAGGTGCCGGCGCATTTGCAGCGTCTGGGCAGCAACTATCAGGCGGAATTGCTCGATGCCGCTGCCGAAGCCTGTCGTGGCGGCGTGGCGCGCAGTCATATCGTCAGTTATGCCGAGGACGGTGCGCTGCTGACCGAACTGTTCACCCGTGACGGTGGCGGTACGCTGGTGGCCCAGGAGCAATTCGAACTGGTGCGCGAGGCGGCGATTGAAGACGTCGGCGGCTTGCTCGACCTGATCAGCCCGCTGGAAGAGCAGGGCATTCTGGTGCGCCGTTCCCGTGAAGTGCTGGAGCGCGAGATCGAGCAGTTCAGCGTGGTTGAGCGTGAAGGGATGATCATCGCCTGTGCGGCGCTGTATCAGATTGCCGATTCGGATGCCGGCGAGCTGGCGTGTCTGGCGGTGAATCCTGAGTATCGCCATGGCGGTCGCGGCGACGAATTGCTCGAGCGCATCGAGACCCGTGCCCGGGCGCAAGGCCTGAAAACCCTGTTCGTTCTCACCACCCGCACCGCCCACTGGTTCCGCGAGCGTGGCTTCGAACCAAGCAGCGTCGAACGCCTGCCGGCGGCGCGGGCTTCTCTCTATAACTACCAGCGCAATTCGAAGATCTTCGAAAAGTCGCTGTGATGTGACGCCCCCATCGCGAGCAGGCTCGCTCCCACAAAGGTTCACTGAACCGGTGAGGGAGCGAGCTTGCTCGCGATAGCGTTTATTCGGCTACAAACTTCGCACTGACGTATGGCGAGTAGTCAGGCAAAACACTTTCGACCTTGCCCTGTTCCTTCAAGAATTTCGCCGTTTCACCAATCGCCTTCGCCGTGCCGCCGTCCAGCAGCGCCGTGGTCTGTTGCGCCTTGGCGTCCGGGAAGGCTGAACCGGCGAGCAATTCCGGAACGTCGGCAGGATTGGCACCGGTCAGTTTGGCGATTTTCTGCACAGGCACCGAGTCGGCCGTCCAGCTGTCTTTATGGGCCGCGTAATCAGCGAACGAGTCCAGGGTCACCTTGGCGAACCTGGCCACGACTTCAGGATGCTTCTCGGCAAAGTCCTTGCGCGCGACCCAGACTTCGAAGGTCGGCGCGCCCCATTGGCCGACCTGCGCGGCATCGGTCAGGGTCTTGCCGGTTTTGCGGATTTCACCCAGCGCCGGCGACCAGACAAAGGCGCCGTCGATGTCGCCACGTTTCCAGGCCGCCGCGATTTCTGCGGGTTGCAGGTTCACCACTTTGACTTTCGAGGTGTCCAGGCCCCAGTGCTTGAGCGCGCCGAGCAGGCTGTAGTGGGAGGTGGAAACGAACGGGGTGGCGATGGTCTTGCCGATCAGGTCTTCGGGCTTGTTGATACCGCTGCCGTTACGCACCACCAGCGCTTCTGCGGCATTGATCTGCGCCGAGACGATAAAGGCCACGATCGGCAGATTGCGCGAAGCGGCGGCCGCCAACGGACTGGAGCCGAGGTTGCCGATCTGCACATCGCCGGAGGCGATGGCTGTCACAACTTCCGGGCCGCTGTTGAACCGGCGCCAGTCGATTTTCTCGCCGATGGCCTTCTCGTACGCGCCGTCGGCCTGGGGGACTTTGCTCGGGTCGATACCGGTCTGGTAGCCCACAGTGAGGTTGGCGGCATGGGCTGAAAAAGAAATCAGCGCCGACACACAAACTGTAACAAATTGACTAGATAGTGCGCGTTTGGCCATCATGGCGTCGCCTTTTCGATAGGGTTTGACGAATCGGGGTTGCGTCAAAGCTAATCGATCTAAAAAAAGGCTAACAAATACCATTTAGTAATGAGCTTAGTCGCCGATACGCTGTATCCCGGTGAAGATGGCAAATGGCTGGCCATATAGCCGAATGGTATGAAAAAGAATGAATAAATTCTTTTTCGGTTTATCAGGAAGTCTTTACCCTGCAGGGACCAAATCACTGCGATTAGACCTTGGTCGTAGACATACAAGGTTACGATTGACTTGTCAGTCACGGTCTGGCGCTAATCGCGCATCTTAGGATCCAGGGGCATCAGACCCCGGACCAGGAACACAAGAATTAGAAACGAGAGGAGCGAAACATGAACAAGTCCACCTTGGCCCTGGCCGTGGCCGTAGGGGTTTTGGCGCAGCAGGCAGGCGCCGCCGGTTTCATCGAAGACAGCAAGGCCACTCTGGGTCTGCGTAACTTCTACATCAACACTGACAACCGCGATGGCGCTGGTGCCAACAAGAACGAAGAGTGGGGCCAAGGCTTCGATCTGCGTTTCATCTCCGGCTACACCCAAGGCACCGTAGGCTTCGGTATTGATGCCATCGGCCTGCTGGGCGTGCGTCTGGATTCGGGCGGCGGCACCAACGGCAACAGCGGCACCGCTTACGGCGGCACTGTGTTCCCGAGCGAGTCCAACGGCAAAGCAGTGGACAACTTCTCCAGCCTGGGTCTGACTGCCAAAGCCAAGATCTCCCAGACCGAACTGAAGCTGGGCACCCTGCAGCCGAAAAACCCGGTGATCGTGACCAACGACGGTCGTCTGCTGCCACAAACCTGGCAGGGCGGTCAGATCACTTCCGGCGAAATCAAGGACCTGACCCTGGTCGGTGGTCAGATCGAAGCCGTGAAAGGTCGTAACTCCAGCAACAACGAAAACCTGTCCATCGGCGGTGCAAACACCCGTGGCGCTGGCTTCCGTGACAGCAACAAGTTCATCTACGCCGGTGGCGACTACAAGATCACCAAAGACCTGACTGCCCAGTACTACTACGGCAACCTGGAAGACTTCTACAAGCAGCACTTCCTGGGTCTGGTACACAACTGGGCCATCGGCCCGGGCGTATTGAAGTCTGACTTCCGTTACTTCAACAGCTCCGACGACGGCAAGAACGGCACTGATCCGGCCTACTACAGCAGCGGCAACTACACCGGTTTCCGTTCCGGTCGTGGCGAAGTCGACAACAACCTGTACAGCGGCCTGTTCCTGTACACCGTTGAAGGTCACACCTTCGGTGGCGGTTACCAGGTTTCCAACGGCAGCTCCGACTTCCCTTGGCTGAACCAGGGCGACGGTTCGTCGAACTACACCATCACCGACATGCAGATCCAGAAGTTCGGTCGTGCCGGCGAGAAAACCTGGCAGGCACGCTACTCGTATGACTTCGCTAAAGTCGGCGTACCTGGCCTGACCGCCGGTGTGGTTTACCTGAAAGGCGATTCGATCGACACCGTTGGCACCAACGGCCGCGAAAACGCTTCGAACCGTTCCGAGTGGGAACGCGACTTCACCATCGGTTACGTCGTACCGGAAGGTCCGTTCAAGAACGTCGGCCTGATGTGGAAAAACGCTGTATGGCGCACCGACCTGCCGAACACCCGTTCGCAGGACGAAAACCGCCTGATCGTCAGCTACTCGATCCCGCTGCTGTAATAGCGCGCTCCTGCACTGATGTAAAAAAGCCCCGTCCGGCATCGCGCCGGACGGGGCTTTTGCGTTTTCGGGTCCGGCTCACCCCCGTAAGCCTTTCCCGATGTTCCCCTCTTTACAGCAACTCAAGGCCTTCTCGAACCTTGAGGGCGATGTTCGTCGCGATGCTGCGGGGCGTCCAGTGAACAGATGTTTAATATTCAATAAAGATATAGATATCTAGTTATTTATTCTTTTTCAGAAGAACGAATCACGAGCTACAGTTGAGGTCTCCAACCACTCATCAGGAGCCGCACCATGAGCCTCAGACTTGGCGATATCGCCCCCGATTTCGAACAGGATTCCAGCGCCGGCAAGATTCGTTTCCACGAATGGCTGGGCGATAGCTGGGGCGTGCTGTTTTCCCACCCGGCAGACTTCACCCCGGTGTGCACCACCGAGCTGGGCTTCACCGCCAAGCTCAAGGACGAGTTCACCAAGCGCGGCGTGAAAGCCATTGCACTGTCGGTCGATCCGGTGGACTCGCACCACAAGTGGATCGAGGACATCAACGAAACCCAGAACACCATCGTCAACTTCCCGATCCTGGCCGATGCCGATCGCAAGGTGTCCGATCTGTACGATCTGATTCACCCGAACGCCAACGACACCCTGACCGTGCGTTCGCTGTTCGTGATCGATCCGAACAAGAAGATCCGCCTGACCATCACCTACCCGGCGAGCACCGGGCGCAACTTCCACGAAATCCTGCGGGTGATCGACTCGCTGCAGCTCACCGACAACTACAAGGTGGCCACCCCGGCCAACTGGCAGGACGGTGAAGAAGTGGTGATCGTGCCGTCGCTCAAGGACGAAGACGAAATCAAGCAACGCTTTCCGAAAGGCTACCGCGCGGTGAAACCGTACCTGCGCCTGACCCCACAGCCGAACAAGTGAATCAGTAAATTTTGCGGTGTAGTCACCACCGCTTTCGCGAGCAAGCCCGCTCCCACATTCTGGAATGCGTTCCCCTGTGGGAGCGGGCGTGTTCCGGGCGGCGTTCCGACGAAGGCGTCGGCTTGAGCGACACAGAATTCAGAACCACGATGCAGGGAATTTCAGGCCGTTTCGACGGCCTTTTTTTTTCGACTGGAAAAACCTCAATCTTATATCTCTTAATTGCATAACCAAATGAATAAATATGATTTATGGATATATAAATCAGCTGGTAATGTCACTCACATCGAAGCGAGATCGCAACCCGCGAATCGCCTGTAACGCGCAAGGAATTTTCTGAATGCTGGTCGTCTCACTCGGTGGCAGTCCCAGTCAACGTTCCCGCTCCGGGGTGTTGCTGGAACGCTCGCAACGCTGGTTGCAGCAGCAAGGGGTGGAAGTGGTGAGTTATCAGGTGCGGGACTTCCCGGCCGAAGACCTGCTCCACGCCCGCTTCGACAGCCCGAAGGTGCTCGACTTGCTGCAACAGATTGAAAACGCCGATGGCCTGCTGATCGCCACGCCGGTGTACAAGGCGTCGTTTTCCGGTGCCCTGAAGACCGTGCTGGATCTGCTGCCCGAGCGTGCGCTGAACCACAAGGTTGTTCTGCCAATGGCCACCGGCGGCAGCATCGCTCATATGCTGGTGGTCGATTACGCCCTCAAACCGGTGCTGTCGGCGTTGAAGGCCCAGGAAATGCTGCAAGGGATTTTTGCCGAGGACAGCCAGATCGCCTACGGCGAAGGCAGTGCCCAGGCCCAGTTGGCACCGGCGCTGGAGCAGCGGTTGCATGAAGCGCTGGACCAGTTTGTCAGCGCCATGGCCCGCCGGCCGAAGCCGCTGGAGCCGGGGCTGCTGAACGAACGTTTGTTGAGTGCTCGCTGGAGCATTTGAGCCACACCGAAACTTGAAGTACTCACCTTACTCAGCCGCCAACGGCCAAGCAGGTGCAGCCAAAACCCAACAGCAAAAAGGAGAGCGCTATGCGCACTGTATTTTTGCGTCGTGGTCTGGTCGCTCTGTTTGCTGCGGCTGTGTCCTTCGGCGCCATCACCCAAGCTCAAGCTGAAACGCTACGAATCGGTTATCAGAAGTACGGCACTTTGGTGCTGCTCAAAGCCAAGGGCACCCTGGAAAAACGTCTCGCCGCCCAAGGCGTCGACGTGCAATGGACTGAATTCCCCGGCGGCCCGCAACTGCTCGAAGGCCTGAACGTCGGCTCGATCGACTTCGGCGTCACCGGCGAAACCCCGCCGGTCTTTGCCCAGGCGGCCGGTGCCGATCTGCTCTACGTCGCCTACGAGCCACCAGCGCCGAACAGCGAAGCGATCCTCGTGCCGAAAGATTCGCCGATCAAATCGGTGGCGGATCTCAAGGGCAAGAAAGTCGCGCTGAACAAAGGCTCCAACGTTCACTACCTGCTGGTGCGTGCGCTGGAAGATGCCGGCCTCAAGTACACCGACATTCAAACCGTGTTCCTGCCGCCGGCGGATGCCCGCGCCGCGTTCGAGCGTGGCAGCGTTGACGCCTGGGTCATCTGGGACCCGTACCAGGCCGCCGCCGAGAAGCAACTGCAAGCGCACACCCTGCGTGATGGTAAAGGCATCGTCGACAACCACCAGTTCTACCTGGCGACCAAACCCTATGCACAGAAAAATCCCGAGGTGATCAAGACCCTCGTGGAAGAAGTGCGCGCCGTCGGTGAGTGGTCCAAGGCCAACCCGGAAGACGTGACTCAACAGGTATCGCCGCTGCTTGGCCTGCCGGCAGACATCACCCTGACCTCGGTGAAGCGCCAAGGCTACGGCGCGCTGTTCCTGACCCCGGAAGTGGTCGCCGCGCAACAGAAAATCGCCGACACCTTCTACCAGCTCAAGCTGATTCCCAAGCCGTTGAGCATCAAGGACGTGATCTGGACCCCGCCGGCCGCAGTGGACCAAAGCTCGGTCACCCAAGCCCAGTAAATCGAATCCCCAAGGAGACCACTCCATGAGCCTCAACATCTTCTGGTTCCTGCCTACCCACGGCGACGGCCATTACCTTGGCACCGCCGAAGGCGCCCGCGCCGTCGATCACGGCTATCTGCAACAGGTCGCGCAAGCGGCGGATCGCCTGGGTTTCGGCGGCGTACTGATTCCCACCGGCCGTTCCTGCGAAGACTCGTGGCTGGTGGCGGCCTCGCTGATCCCGGTGACCCAGCGTCTGAAGTTCCTTGTCGCCCTGCGCCCCGGGATCATTTCCCCGACGGTGGCAGCGCGTCAGGCAGCAACGCTGGATCGGTTGTCCGGCGGTCGTGCGCTGTTCAACCTGGTGACTGGTGGCGATCCGGAAGAGTTGGCCGGCGACGGTCTGTTCCTCGATCACGAAGCGCGCTATCAGGCCTCGGTGGAGTTCACCCGGATCTGGCGTCGGGTGCTGGAAGGCGAAACCGTGGATTACGACGGCGAGCACATCAGCGTGAAGGGCGCCAAATTGCTCTATCCGCCAATCCAGCAACCGCGTCCGCCGCTGTACTTCGGCGGTTCTTCGGAAGCCGCGCAGGATCTGGCCGCCGAACAAGTGGAAATGGTCCTGACCTGGGGCGAGCCGCCCGCAGCCGTTGCCGAGAAAATCGAGCAGGTTCGCGCCAAGGCCGCCAAGCTCGGTCGTACCGTGCGCTTCGGCATTCGTCTGCATGTGATCGTGCGGGAAACCAACGCCGAGGCCTGGCAAGCGGCGGATCGTCTGATCTCGCACCTGGACGACGACACCATCAAACGTGCCCAGGCTTCGCTGGCGCGGTTCGATTCGGTCGGCCAGCAGCGCATGGCCGCGCTGCACGGTGGCAGCCGCGACAACCTCGAAGTCAGCCCGAACCTGTGGGCGGGCGTCGGTCTGGTGCGCGGCGGTGCCGGGACGGCGCTGGTTGGCGACGGTCCGACCGTGGCTGCACGGGTGAAGGAATACGCGGATCTGGGCATCGATACCTTCATCTTCTCCGGTTATCCACACCTCGAAGAGTCGTATCGGGTGGCCGAACTGCTGTTCCCGCACCTCGACGTCGAGCGCCCGGAATTGCCGAAAAGCGCCGGTTACGTCAGCCCGTTCGGGGAGATGGTGGCCAACGACATTCTTCCCAAAGCCGCGTCCCAGAGCTGAGGCGCCGCCATGAAGAAATTTATCCACAGCCTCGCGCCCTGGGCGTTGCCGGTGTTGTTGCTGGCGGTGTGGCAGTTGTCGGTGTCGGCCGGTTGGCTGTCGACGCGGATTCTGCCGGCGCCGGTGGCGGTGATCGAAGCCGGCGTGAGCCTGGTGCGCAGCGGCGAAATCTGGACGCACCTGGCGATCAGCGGCTGGCGCGCCGCGCTGGGCTTCACCATCGGTGGCAGCATCGGCCTGGTGCTGGGTTTCATCACCGGCCTGTCGAAGTGGGGCGAACGCCTGCTCGACAGCTCGGTGCAGATGATCCGCAACGTGCCGCACCTGGCGCTGATTCCGCTGGTGATCCTGTGGTTCGGCATCGACGAGTCGGCGAAGATTTTCCTGGTGGCATTGGGCACCTTGTTCCCGATCTACCTCAACACCTATCACGGCATCCGCAACGTCGATCCGGCGCTGGTGGAAATGGCACGCAGTTATGGCCTGTCCGGCTTCAGCCTGTTCTGGCAGGTGATTCTGCCGGGCGCGCTGCCTTCGATTCTGGTCGGCGTGCGTTTCGCTCTGGGCTTCATGTGGCTGACGCTGATCGTGGCGGAAACCATCTCCGCGAGCTCCGGTATCGGTTATCTGGCGATGAATGCCCGCGAGTTCTTGCAGACCGACGTGGTGGTGCTGGCGATTCTGCTGTACGCAGTGCTCGGCAAACTGGCCGACCTCGCGGCCCGTGGACTTGAACGTGTGTGGCTGCGTTGGCATCCGGCGTATCAAGTGGCGAAAGGAGGTGCGGCATGACCGCTCAACAACCTCCACGCCTGCTGCGCGGGATTCCGCTGGCGGTGCGCAACCTGCAAAAGACCTTTGGCGCGCGGCAGGTGCTGCGTGACATCGATCTGCACATTCCGGCAGGGCAGTTTGTCGCCGTGGTCGGGCGCAGCGGATGCGGCAAGAGCACATTTCTGCGCTTGCTTGCCGGCCTCGATCAACCCACTGGCGGCGATCTGCTCGCCGGTGCCGCACCGCTCAGCGATGCGCGGGATGACACCCGGTTGATGTTCCAGGAAGCGCGGCTGCTGCCGTGGAAGAAGATCATCGACAACGTCGGTCTCGGCCTCAAGGGCAACTGGCGTGCGCAAGCCTTGCAGGCGCTGGATGCGGTTGGCCTGGCGGATCGTGCAAATGAATGGCCGGCAGCGTTGTCCGGCGGACAGAAGCAGCGTGTGGCGCTGGCGCGAGCCTTGATCCATCAGCCGCGTCTGCTGTTGCTCGACGAGCCGTTGGGCGCACTGGATGCGCTGACTCGGATCGAGATGCAGCAACTGATCGAACGTCTCTGGCAACAGCACGGGTTCACCGTGTTGCTGGTGACCCACGATGTCAGCGAAGCGGTGGCGATTGCCGACCGGGTGATTCTGATCGAGGACGGCGAAGTCGGTCTCGACCTGCAAGTGGAGCTGCCGCGTCCTCGGGTGCGTGGCTCTCATCGCCTGGCCGCGCTGGAAACCGAAGTGCTCAACCGTGTGTTGTCCCTGCCCGGCGAACCGCCGGCGCCGGAACCCGTTTCACCCTTGCCTACGCAACTGCGTTGGGCTCAATAACTCAAGCAAACGACAGGAATCAATGCCATGACTATCAAAGCCATCAACGTACGCAACCAGTTCAAAGGCGCGATCAAGGAGATCGTTCTCGGCGACGTGCTGTCGGAAATCGACGTGCAGACCGCTTCCGGCATCGTCACGTCGGTGATCACCACCCGTTCGGTCAAGGAGCTGGAACTGGAGGTCGGCAGCGAGGTGATCGCCTTCGTGAAATCCACCGAGGTGTCCATCGCCAAGTTGTAAGCCTGTGAGTAAAAAACAACCCCGAAGGGTGTGAGCCCTTCGGGGTTTTTTGTGTCTGACTGGAAATCGGCGGTGCGGCCTTCGCGGGCAAGCCCGCTCCCACAGGGGATGGTATTGCAAATGTGGGAGCGGGCTTGCTCGCGAAGAGGCCGATCAGGACGCTAGAGAATTCTCTTGGGCAGATAGGGCGGAAGATACAGCCCGATATAGGCATCGAACACCCGCATGCCTTCCTCGGCCATGCGCGGGGTGATCTGTCCGTGCTGCTGCACCGAGCGGGCGTAGACGCGGTCGCCCAGTTCCATGGCCAGCGCGAACACATCGACGTCATCCGGCAGGCGCGGCAGTTCGAAGTGATGATCGAACAGCTTGTGCATCAGGTCGCCGAGTTCGAGGTCGTGCTGGCGGTCGGCCTGGGTGACTTCGGTGAGGCCGTGCTGCGCGAGGATCAGTTGGCGGGCGGCGGCATCCTCGCCATAGATCTCCAGCATCCGCTCTTCGACCAGCCGCGACAGGTCCCGCCAGTCGCGCAGGGCATCGTGATCGATTGGCGCCTGCAGGCACGCGCGGAAGGCTGCGTGCACATCCGCCGTCAGCGCTTCGAGCAGCGCCGGGACGCTGGCGAAGAAGTGGTAGACCGAGGAGGGCGGAATCTGCGCGCGCTCGGCCACGCTGTAGATCGACAGGCTCGCCACGCCCTCGGCGGCCAGCAGCGTGCGCGCGGCGTCGAGTATCGAATCGATCCGCGCCTGACTGCGGGCTCGGGGTTTGCGAACGGGGGCGGGACGCGTCATGAAAGTCTCCTGCGGGGCAGCGGGCATTGTACGAGCCGGCTCTTGTGTTGTCTTGTCGGCCGCTTTCGGGAGCAGGCCCCCTCCCACGGGGTATCTCCTGTGAGATGAAATTTTCTGTTCGCAGGAGATTCATTGTGGGAGCGGGCTTGCTCGCGAACCGCCGCAGGCGGCCATAAAAAAACGCCGCTGGCTGCGATAGCCGACGGCGTTCTTTTTGGCGCTGCAATCCGCTTAAACGGTATGCAGGTACCAGTTGTACTCGAGGTCGGAGATGGAGTGTTCGAACTCCTCCAGCTCGCTCTCTTTACAGGCGACGAAGATATCGATGTATTTCGGATCGATGTACTTGGCCATCACCTCGCTGTCGTCCAGCTCGCGCAGGGCATCGCGCAAGTTGTTCGGCAGGCTCTGCTCGTTCTGCTCGTAGCTGTTGCCTTCGGTGGGAGGCGGCGGCTCGATCTTGTTGGTCAGGCCGTGATGTACGCCCGCCAGCACCGAAGCCATCAGCAGGTACGGGTTGGCGTCGGCGCCGGCCACGCGGTGTTCCAAACGGACCGCGTCGGCGGAGCCGGTCGGTACGCGCAGGGCCACGGTGCGGTTGTCCAGGCCCCAGCTCGGCGAGTTCGGCACGTAGAACTGTGCGCCGAAACGACGGTAGGAGTTGACGTTCGGGCAGAGGAAAGCCATCTGCGCGGGCAGGGTCTCGAGCACACCGCCGATCGCGTGACGCAGCGCGGCGTTCTGCTCGGGATCCTCGCTGGCAAAAATGTTTTTGCCTTCTTTGTCGAGAACCGAAATGTGGACGTGCAGACCGTTGCCTGCCTGGCCCGGATACGGCTTGGCCATGAAGGTGGTGTCCATTTCATGGTCGTAGGCGATGTTCTTGATCAGACGCTTGAGCAGGACCGCGTAGTCGCATGCCTTGATCGGGTCGGCGACGTGGTGCAGGTTCACTTCGAACTGCGCCGGGGCACTTTCCTTGACGATGGCGTCGGCCGGGATGCCTTGCTCTTTGGCGCCTTCCAGAATGTCCTGGAGGCAGTCGACGTATTCGTCGAGGTCGTCGATCAGGTAGACCTGGGTCGAATGCGGGCGTTTGCCGGAGATCGGCGAGCGTGGCGGCTGAGGGCGGCCGTTCACGTTTTCCTGGTCGATCAGGTAGAACTCGAGTTCGAACGCGGCGCAGATGGTCAGGCCGAGCTCGTCAAACTTTGCGACAACTTGACGGAGCACTTCGCGCGGGTCGGCGAAGAAAGGGTCACCTTCGAGTTCGTGCATGGTCATCAACAGTTGCGCGGTCGGGCGCTTCTGCCATGGCTCGTTGCACAGGGTATCGGGGATTGGATAGCAGATACGGTCGGCGTCGCCGATGTCCAGGCCCAGGCCGGTGCTTTCCACCGTGGAGCCATTGATATCCAGAGCAAATAGAGAGGCCGGCAGGTTGATGCCTTTCTCGTAAACCTTGTGGAGGCTGGTGCGTTCGATGCGCTTGCCGCGCACCACACCATTCATATCCGCAATCAGAAGGTCAACGTACAGAACCTCAGGATGTTCCTTAAGGAACGCGTTCGCTTCGTTAAGCTGAACGGCACGCGGGGGTACCGACATGATGCAACACCTTTGTTGTTAAAAATATCAATCATTGATCTTTTCTGGTTTCAGTCAACCCGAACGGCCTGCCGAAGTCAAGCGAGGCCTTTTGTGCCCTGAAAAAGCGCCGCGAGGGCGTTTATGGGGCACTTTGGGGCATTTTTTTATCCGTGAAGGACGCGCCACCCGCAGGCTTGAGCAGGCCGTGTTGTATTTTTTACGGGGGTGTTGTGTAAAAAAATGAACAAGGCTAAGCTCCGATCAAACCCATAACAGCAATAATACCGGGGTGCTTCATGTCTCGCCTGCCGTTAATCGGCGTCACCGACTGCTCTTTGCAGTCCGGTCTGCATGCTTATCACATCAGTGGCGACACGTCCGTCCACAGCGCGGCCAGCAAGGCCTGCAACGTGTCAGCGATCTCCAGATCCATGGCAGATCGAGCGGCAGCGTCCGATATTCTGGACGTGTGCGAGGGCATCCTCTTTAGCGGTTCTCCTTTCAATATAGATCTCTTTCCCTCTCCCGGCCTGCACCGCGTCCGTCGTCGTGCCCGTGATTCTGCACGCCCGGGATGTGCACAGGAAATGCAACGCCAGCGTAAAGGGCAGGTAAGCTCCTCCTTCATTGTCTATGCGCGGTGCCGGGCGTAAGCCGGCACTGCGCGCAAGCAAGGCCCTTTAACGCGACGCCTGGTGCGTCAAACATTGCCTGACATCTGTCAGGAGACTCAGCCCAGAGGCATTTATGAGTAACAACCTCGACCAGCTCACCGATTGGTTGAAAGACCACAAGATCACAGAAGTCGAATGCATGATCGGTGACTTGACCGGCATTACCCGGGGCAAGATCTCGCCGACCAACAAGTTCATCGCCGAAAAAGGCATGCGCCTGCCAGAGAGCGTTCTGTTGCAGACCGTGACCGGCGACTACGTCGAAGACGACATCTATTACGAACTGCTCGACCCGGCCGACATCGACATGATCTGCCGTCCCGACCAGAACGCCGTGTACCTGGTGCCGTGGGCCATCGAGCCGACCGCCCAGGTGATCCATGACACCTACGACAAGCAAGGCAACCCGATCGAGCTGTCGCCGCGCAACGTGCTCAAGAAAGTCCTGAAGCTCTACGCCGACAAGGGGTGGCAGCCGATTGTGGCGCCGGAAATGGAGTTCTACCTGACCAAGCGCAGCGACGACCCCGACTATCCGTTGCAGCCGCCGGTCGGCCGCTCCGGGCGTCCGGAGATCGGTCGTCAGTCGTTCTCCATCGAAGCGGCGAACGAATTCGATCCGCTGTTCGAAGACGTCTACGACTGGTGCGAACTGCAGGAACTGGACCTCGACACGCTGATCCACGAGGACGGCACCGCGCAGATGGAAATCAACTTCCGTCACGGCGATGCCCTGTCGCTGGCCGACCAGATTCTGGTGTTCAAGCGCACCATGCGTGAGGCCGCGCTCAAGCACAACGTGGCCGCGACCTTCATGGCCAAGCCGATGACCGGCGAGCCGGGCAGTGCGATGCACCTGCACCAGAGCATCATCGACATCGAGACCGGCAAGAACGTGTTCTCCAACGAAGACGGAACCATGAGCCAACTGTTCCTGCACCACATCGGTGGCTTGCAGAAACTAATCCCGGAATTGCTGCCGCTGTTCGCACCGAACGTCAACTCGTTCCGCCGCTTCCTGCCGGACACCTCGGCGCCGGTGAACGTGGAGTGGGGCGAAGAAAACCGCACCGTGGGCCTGCGTGTCCCGGATGCCGGCCCGCAGAACCGTCGGGTGGAAAACCGCCTGCCGGGCGCCGACGCCAACCCGTACCTGGCGATTGCCGCGAGCCTGCTCTGCGGCTACATCGGCATGGTCGAAGGCATCAACCCGAGCGCGCCAGTGGTGGGCCGTGGTTACGAGCGCCGCAACCTGCGACTGCCGCTGACCATCGAGGATGCCCTGGAGCGCATGGAAAACAGCGCGACCATCGAGAAATACCTGGGCAAGACCTTCATCACCGGCTACGTCGCGGTCAAGCGGGCCGAGCATGAAAACTTCAAGCGCGTGATCAGTTCGTGGGAGCGTGAATACCTGCTCTTCGCCGTCTGATACGCCGGGCGCGGTGGCAAGCCGCCGCGCCTTCACCGATAACAAGGAGAATTGGCATGACCAGCAACAACCCGCAAACCCGTGAGTGGCAAGCCCTCAGCAGCGATCACCACCTGGCCCCGTTCAGCGACTTCAAGCAGCTGAAAGAGAAAGGCCCGCGGATCATCACCAATGCCAAGGGCGTGTACCTCTGGGACAGCGAAGGCAACAAGATTCTCGACGGCATGGCCGGCCTTTGGTGCGTGGCGATCGGCTACGGTCGCGATGAACTGGCCGACGCCGCCGCCAAGCAGATGCGCGAGCTGCCTTATTACAACCTGTTCTTCCAGACCGCCCACCCGCCGGCGCTGGAACTGGCCAAGGCCATCGCCGACGTGGCGCCAGAAGGCATGAACCACGTGTTCTTCACCGGCTCCGGCTCCGAAGGCAACGACACCATGCTGCGCATGGTTCGCCACTATTGGGCGATCAAGGGCCAGCCGAACAAGAAAGTCATCATCAGCCGCAAGAACGGCTATCACGGTTCCACCGTGGCCGGCGCGAGCCTGGGCGGCATGACGTATATGCACGAGCAGGGCGATTTGCCGATTCCGGGCATCGTCCACATTGCTCAGCCGTACTGGTTCGCCGAAGGCGGCGACATGACCCCGGAAGAGTTCGGGATCTGGGCGGCCAATCAGCTGGAAGAGAAGATTCTGGAAGTCGGCGTGGACAACGTCGGTGCCTTTATTGCCGAGCCGATCCAGGGCGCCGGCGGCGTGATCATTCCGCCCGACACCTACTGGCCGCGCATCAAGGAAATCCTCGCCAAGTACGACATCCTGTTCGTGGTCGACGAAGTGATCTGCGGTTTCGGCCGTACCGGCCAATGGTTCGGCAGCGATTTCTACGACCTCAAGCCACACATGATGACCATCGCCAAAGGCCTGACGTCCGGCTACATCCCGATGGGTGGCCTGATCGTGCGTGACGAAGTGGTGGCGGTGCTCAACGAGGGTGGCGATTTCAACCACGGCTTCACCTACTCCGGTCACCCGGTGGCGGCGGCGGTGGGTCTGGAAAACATCCGGATTCTGCGCGAAGAGAAAATCATCGAACGCGCCCATGAAGAAACGGCACCGTATTTGCAGAAACGTCTGCGCGAACTGAACGATCACCCGTTGGTGGGTGAAGTGCGCGGAGTCGGTCTGCTGGGGGCCATCGAGCTGGTGCAGGACAAGGCCACTCGCAAGCGTTACGAAGGCAAGGGTGTGGGCATGATCTGCCGCCAGTTCTGCTTCGACAACGGGCTGATCATGCGTGCCGTGGGCGACACCATGATCATCGCGCCGCCGCTGGTGATCAGCAAGGCGGAGATCGACGAGCTGGTGACAAAGGCACGCAAGTGCCTGGACCTGACCCTGAGTGCGTTGCAGGGCTAAGTGCTAGGCTCTGAGCGATGGAGCTGTTGCGCTGTCGCTCGGAGCTGTCAGAAAGGCTGGTCTTTTCTTGAAAGACCGCCTCGGATCTTGCCAGACTAGCCGCGGTTCCAGTTGTCCGGGTTCGGCCGCTGAACAAAGTGGTTCAAAAAAGAAAAATTTGGAGCATTAACGCATGAAGGCATTAGGCAAAAAGCTCGCTGGCAAGACTCTGCTCGCCATGTCCCTGATGGGCGTGATGGCGGGTGCGGTTCAGGCGGACGACAAGGTGTTGCACGTTTACAACTGGTCCGACTACATCGCGCCGGACACGGTTGCCAATTTCGAAAAAGAGACGGGCATCAAGGTCGTCTATGACGTTTTCGACAGCAACGAAACCCTGGAAGCCAAGCTACTGGCCGGCAAATCCGGTTACGACATCGTGGTGCCTTCCAACAACTTCCTGGCCAAGCAGATCAAGGCCGGTGTTTATCAGGAACTGGACAAGTCCAAGCTGACGAACTGGAAGAACCTCGACGAAGACCTGCTCAAGGCCGTTGGCGACGCCAGCGACCCGGGCAACAAACACGCGTTCCCGTACATGTGGGGTTCGATCGGCATCGGCTATAACCCGGCCAAGGTCAAGGCCGCGCTGGGCATCGACAAGATCGATTCCTGGGACATCGTGTTCAAGCCTGAAAACATCGAGAAGCTGAAAAGCTGCGGCGTGAGCTTCCTCGACGCGCCGACCGAAATGATTCCGGCGGCTCTGCACTATCTGGGCAAGCCGACCAACAGCAAGGACAAGGCTGACCTGAAAGCCGCCGAAGACCTGTTCCTCAAGATCCGTCCTTCGGTGGCTTACTTCCATTCCTCGAAGTACATCTCGGACCTGGCCAACGGCAACATCTGTGTAGCGGTCGGCTACTCGGGTGACCTGGAACAATCCAAGACCCGCGCCAAGGAAGCCGGTGACAAGGTCAAACTGGCCTACACCATTCCAAAAGAAGGTGCCGGTACTTTCTACGACATGGTCGCCATTCCAAAGGATGCCGAAAACGTCGAAGCCGCCTACAAGTTCATGAACTACCTGCTCGAGCCGAAAGTGATGGCCGAAATCACCAACGCCGTGCGTTTCCCGAACGGCAACAAGGCGGCCACCGCCCTGGTGGACAAGGAAATCACCAGCGATCCGAGCATTTACCCTTCGGCTGAAGTGAAGAAGCAGCTCTATGCGATCAGCGATCTGGACGCAGCGACCCTGCGCCTGATCACTCGCAGCTGGACCAAGATCAAATCGGGTAAATAAGCCGGTTTGAAGTAGCTATCGCTGGCCGCCGCCTTCACCCGGGCGGTCAGCGGTGCAATTAAATGACAGAAAGTTTTGCTGGAACGGTTTTTCGAAGGTAAGTTGCGCGCCGGTTTTGTTGCCGGGCAACCGTGACTGTCATGCAGCACGGGGCAACTTGGGCCCAACTAAATCAGAGGACCTCCACTTGCCTATTTTTTCTTCTTTGCGCAATGCCCTGCTGGCCGCTGCCGGCCTGACGTTCGCTGTCGGTGCCCACGCCGCCGGTACTGTGCATATTTATAACTGGTCGGATTACATCGGCGAGACCACCCTGGCCGATTTCCAGAAAGAAACCGGGATCAAACCGGTCTACGACGTGTTCGACTCCAACGAAACCCTGGAAGGCAAACTGCTCGCCGGGCGTACCGGTTACGACGTGGTCGTGCCGTCGAACCACTTCCTCGGCAAGCAGATCAAGGCGGGCGCTTTCCAGAAGCTCGACAAGGCGCAGCTGCCGAACTATTCCAACCTTGATCCGGTGCTGCTCAAGCGCCTGGAACAGAACGATCCGGGCAACCTGTACGCCGTGCCGTACCTGTGGGGCACCAATGGCATCGGCTACAACGTCGACAAAGTGAAAGCCGTGCTCGGCGTCGACAAGATCGACTCCTGGAGCGTGCTGTTCGAGCCGGAGAACATCAAGAAGCTGCACAGCTGCGGCGTGGCGTTCCTCGATTCGGCCGATGAAATGATGCCGACCGTGCTCAACTACATGGGCCTGAACGCCAACAGCACCAATCCCAAGGATTACGAGAAGGCCACGGCCAAGTTGCTGGCGGTGCGTCCTTACGTGACCTACTTCCATTCCTCGAAATACATCGGTGACCTGGCCAACGGCGACATCTGCGTGGCCATCGGTTTCTCCGGCGACATCTTCCAGGCGAAGAATCGTGCCGAAGAAGCCAAGAAAGGCGTGAACATCGCCTACTCGATCCCGAAAGAGGGCGGCGCGCTGTGGTTCGACATGCTGGCGATTCCGAAGGATTCGGCCAACGTCAAAGAGGCCCACGCCTTCATCAACTATTTGCTGAAACCTGAGGTGATCGCCCAGGTCAGTGATTACGTCGGTTACGCCAACCCCAACCCGGGTTCGGACAAGCTGATGGAGCAGTCCATCCGCACCGATGAGTCGGTTTATCCACCGCAGGCGGTGCTCGACAAGACCTACGTGTCGATCGAGCTGCCACCGAACATTCAGCGTTTGATGACCCGCAGCTGGACCAAGGTCAAGTCGGGTAAATAGCGTCAACGTACCAACTATCCTGGGTTCGTCTTGCGTAGGCGGACTGCACTCTTTTTTTCTGGGAGTTTCGTAAATGGCAGTTGCCTCCGGCGCCTATAAGAAAGCCCTCGAGGGCGACCAGACACCGAAACAGGTGCTGGTCAAAATCGACCGGGTCACGAAGAAGTTCGACGAGACGGTTGCCGTGGACGATGTGTCCCTGGAAATCAAGAAGGGCGAAATCTTTGCCCTGCTCGGCGGTTCGGGATCGGGCAAATCCACTCTGCTGCGGATGCTGGCAGGGTTCGAACGGCCCACGGAGGGGCGCATTTTCCTCGACGGCGTCGACATCACCGACATGCCGCCGTACGAGCGACCGATCAACATGATGTTCCAGTCCTACGCCCTGTTCCCGCACATGACCGTGGCGCAGAACATCGCCTTCGGCCTGCAACAGGACAAGATTCCCAAGGCCGAGATCGACGCCCGCGTGGCCGAGATGCTCAAGCTGGTGCAGATGAGCCAGTACGCCAAGCGCAAGCCGCACCAGTTGTCCGGCGGCCAGCGTCAGCGTGTGGCGCTGGCCCGTTCGCTGGCCAAGCGGCCGAAGCTGCTGCTGCTCGACGAGCCGATGGGCGCACTGGATAAAAAACTGCGTTCGCAGATGCAGCTGGAGCTGGTGGAGATCATCGAGCGCGTCGGCGTGACCTGCGTGATGGTGACCCACGACCAGGAAGAGGCCATGACCATGGCCGAGCGCATCGCGATCATGCACCTGGGCTGGATCGCCCAGATCGGCAGCCCGATCGATATCTACGAAACCCCGACCAGCCGCCTGGTCTGCGAATTCATCGGTAACGTGAACATCTTCGAAGGCGAAGTCATCGACGACGCCGAAGGCCACGCGACCATTACCTGCAAGGACCTCGACCGGCAGATCTACGTCGGCCACGGCATCAGCACCTCGGTGCAGGACAAGTCCGTGACCTACGCGATCCGTCCGGAAAAACTGCTGGTCACCGCCGATCAGCCGACCTGCGAGTACAACTGGTCGAGCGGCAAGGTGCATGACATCGCCTACCTCGGCGGTCACTCGGTGTTCTACGTCGAATTGCCGAGCGGCAAGCTGGTGCAGTCGTTCGTGGCCAACGCCGAGCGCCGTGGTGCACGTCCGACCTGGGGCGATCAGGTCTACGTGTGGTGGGAAGACGACAGCGGCGTGGTACTTCGCTCATGAACATGCGCAAATTCAAACGCCGGCTCAATCGAATAATTCCCGGTGGCCGCCAGCTGGTCATCGGGGTTCCGTTCATCTGGCTGTTCCTGTTCTTCATGCTGCCGTTCTTCATCGTCCTGAAGATCAGCTTCGCCGAAGCGGACGTGGCCATCCCGCCGTACACCGAGATCTACACCTACGCCGAGCAGAAGCTGCAACTGCTGCTGAACCTGGGCAACTACGCGATGCTCGGCGACGACGAGCTGTACATCGCCGCCTACCTCGGCTCGCTGAAGATGGCGTTTTTCAGCACGTTGTTGTGCCTGTTGATCGGCTACCCCATGGCCTACGCCATCGCCAGCGCCCGAAAAGAGCTGCAAACGGTGCTGGTGCTGCTGATCATGATGCCCACCTGGACCGCGATCCTGATCCGCGTCTATGCGTGGATGGGCATTCTCAGCAACAACGGCCTGCTCAATGGTTTCCTGATGAGCATGGGCTTGATCGACGAGCCGCTGCAGATTCTCAACACCAACCTCGCGGTGTACATCGGCGTCGTCTACTCGTACCTGCCGTTCATGATCCTGCCGCTGTACGCCAACCTGGTGAAGCACGACACCAGCCTGCTGGAGGCCGCGTCCGACCTGGGTTCGAGCACCTTCAACAGCTTCTGGAAAATCACCGTGCCGCTGTCCAAGAACGGCATCATCGCCGGCTGCATGCTGGTGTTCATTCCGGTGGTGGGCGAGTTCGTGATCCCGGAACTGCTTGGCGGTCCGGAAACCCTGATGATCGGTAAAGTGCTCTGGCAAGAGTTCTTCAACAACCGTGACTGGCCGGTGGCGTCCGCCCTGGCGGTGGTGATGCTGGCGATCCTGATCGTGCCGATCATCCTGTTCAACCGCAGTCAGGCCAAGGAAATGGAGGGTAAAGAATGAAGCGCTTCCGTTTCTCCAGCCTGATGCTGGTGCTCGGCCTGTTGTTCATCTACCTGCCGATGCTGATCCTGGTGATCTACTCGTTCAACGCCTCGAAACTGGTAACGGTGTGGGGCGGCTGGTCGGTGAAGTGGTACGTCGGCCTGCTCGACAACTCGCAACTGATGGGCTCGGTGGTGCGCTCGCTGGAAATCGCCTGCTACACCGCGATTGCCGCCGTGGCGCTGGGGACGCTGGCAGCCTTCGTGTTGACCCGCATCACCCGCTTCAAGGGCCGCACGCTGTTCGGCGGCCTGGTCACTGCGCCGCTGGTCATGCCTGAGGTGATTACCGGTCTGTCGCTGTTGCTGCTGTTCGTGGCCATGGCGCAGATGATCGGCTGGCCGCAGGAGCGCGGCATCGTCACCATCTGGATCGCTCACACCACATTCTGTGCGGCGTATGTGGCGGTGGTGGTGTCGGCCCGTCTGCGCGAGCTGGACCTGTCGATCGAAGAAGCGGCGATGGACCTCGGTGCACGGCCGTGGAAGGTGTTCTTCCTGATCACCATCCCGATGATCGCGCCGTCGCTGGCGGCGGGCGGCATGATGTCGTTCGCGCTGTCGCTGGACGACCTGGTATTGGCGAGCTTCGTCTCCGGTCCGGGTTCGACGACCCTGCCGATGGAAGTGTTCTCGGCGGTGCGCCTGGGCGTGAAGCCCGAGATCAACGCCGTGGCCAGCCTGATTCTGCTGGCGGTGTCGCTGGTGACCTTCCTGGTCTGGTTCTTCAGCCGCCGTGCCGAAGAAGCCCGCAAGAAAGCGATTCAGCAGGCCATCGAAGAAGGTGCTGCGGATTCGTGGAAGCAACCGGACGTGCGCCGGGCGCCGACGCCGGAAGCGGCTTAAGCCAGCGGGGTTGATCACAACTGTGTGATCAGCCCCATTCCCTGTGGGAGCGGGCTTGCCCGCGATGACGTCATCACAGTCAACTGCAATGTTGAATGTCAGACCGCCATCGCGAGCAAGCCCGCTCCCACACTGTTTTGTGGTGATCAGGAAGTCCACGGAGAACTGCGGATAACCTCGACAAAGTTCATCGGCTTGAACCCCGGCACCTGATCCTTCAGCACATCGGTCTTCACATTACCGAACGTCGTCTGCGGACGATGACGCAAGCCATCGGCGAACGCGCAGATGATGCATTCCTTGAAGCCCTCGCCCCGTGGATGCGCATGCACCACTGCTTCGCGCTGCACCGTGGTGAACGCCGCGTAGTCCATGCCCAGCACGTCCATCTCGACGCCTGCGGTCACCAGCGCCACGGTCGGACGCAGATGCTTCGGCACTCCCGGCGTGGTGTGCAGGGCGATCGACAGCCACACCTGCTCGATGTCGTCATCGCTCAACCCGTACGGTTTGAGAAACGCTGCGGCTGCGTTGGCGCCATCGACTTCGAAGCGCTCGTCGTCGCTGCGGTGCCCTTCGACCAGGCCCAGGTCGTGGAACATCGCGCCGACGTACAGCAACTCCGGATCGTAGGCCAGTTGCTTGCGTTCGCCGCTCAAGGCACCGAACAGAAACACCCGGCGCGAGTGGTGGTAAAGCAGATCGGATTCGATGTCGCGAATGTATTCGGTGGTGGCCCGGGCGAGGGTGCTGTCGGGGATCCGGATACCGGCAATGGTCGTGGTCATGTTGAGCTTCCTCGTCGAAAACGCCGTCACGGCGCTGATGGAGAAAGTCTGTTCCCGGGGGGGCAGACCGGACAATCGATCCATGGCTGCGATCCTTGCCATTCCACCTGCAAATCGTGCCAGCTCGCTTCTGCGGCGAGGATTGGCTAGGGTTGGCGCTGATCCGCCATTCCCCGGGAGTCGAGATTGCCATGAACAGAACCGTCGCCATCGTGGTGTTTCCCGGCGTGCAGGCGCTGGACGTCAGCGGGCCGATGGATGTGTTCGCCGAGGCCAACCGCTTCCTGGCGCCGGAGGATCATTACCGTCTCGAGGTGATCGGCGTCGAGCGCGGGCCGATGGCGTGTTCCAACGGGCTGACCCTGAGTGCGCATCGGCATTTCAGCGAAGCGTCGCAGGTTTACGATTTGCTGCTGGTGGCGGGCGGGCCGCAGTTGCCGTTTCTGGATTTCGGCGAGACGTTCGATGCCTGGCTGCGCGAGGCCTGTGGGCGGGCGCGGCGTTTTGGCTCGATCTGCAACGGCGCGTTCATGCTCGCCCGTGCAGGATTGCTGGACGGGCGCACGGTCACCACTCACTGGAATGACGCCGAGGCACTGTCGCAGTTGTGCCCGTCGAGCCGGGTCGAGTCTGATCGGTTGTACGTTGAGGACGGTCAGCTCTACACCTCGGCGGGGGTGACGGCGGGGATCGATCTGTCGCTGTACCTGCTGGCGCGTGATCACGAGGCCGAGGTGGCGCTGAGCGTGGCCAAGCGGCTGGTGGTGTTCACCCAGCGCTCCGGCGGGCAGTCGCAATTCAGTCCGTTCCTCACGCCCCATGCCGAGCCGACGTCGGCGGTGGCGATGGTGCAGCTGTATGTGCTGGCCAATCTCACCGGCGACCTGACCATCGCCGACCTGGCGAATGCCGCGAACATGAGTGCGCGGAATTTCTCTCGGGTGTTTGCCCGCGAAGCGAAAGTCACCCCGGCGGAATTCGTCGAACGGGCGCGGGTGGATGCGGCGCGGGTGATGCTCGAAAGCACCACGGCGCCGCTGAAGACGGTGGCGTATCAGTGCGGGTTTCGCGATGCGCAACATATGCGCAGCGTGTTCAACCGGCGGCTGGGGGTGACGCCGCAGCAGTTTCGGCTGAATTTTGCGGCGATGGTTTGAGCGACACCTATTGCGCCGCTCGCGCCGGCAACAGCTTCAAGGTACTGCGCGTATTCGCCGTCACTTCTTCATCACTGAAATGCGCCTGCACATACATCCCGTCCACATACGCCTCTGCCTGATCGTCATAGTGGCTGTCGAACGGCACGCCACTCTGGCCGACCGGGTTGATCGTCAGGCTGTGAGCGGGATCTGCGAAGTCCACCAGCCGCCGAGTCGACGGGCCGTAGGTCACCGGCCACGGCGCCGGGCCGATCTTCGCCGAGAGGTTGTTCGGCACTTCATGGGAGCCCGGTGCGGCGAACGGGCCGACGTTGAAAATGCGGTCCAGCGGCTTCTGCTGGCCCAGCGGATGACCATGGGTCAGCGTATGGGCCTTGCCCCATTGCCAGCCGGAAGCGTCGTCGCCGAGGGTCGATTTCAGGTGCGTCATGCTGGCCTGCCACGCGCTGCGCACGGTGTCGACGCGGGTCTCCTTGTTCGGCGTGCCGCGGTTGTCCCACCACGGCGAATCGGCATTCGCCGCCAGCCGGGGCAGGGCGGCATCGATCACTCGGGTCGACAGCAGGGTTTCGAAGAAATCATTGCCCAGCTCATCGCGCATTGCCGCATCGGCGAGGTTGAACAGGAACTGGTTGAACACCGTCGCACTGACCGAATCCAGCGGGTAGTCGCCTTGCCATATGGCCAGTTGTTCGATCAGCTTCTGCTCGGCAGGATTGCCCGCCACCTCGCGCAGCACCGGCAGCAACGGCGCCAGCAGACGCGGGCCGTAACCGGTGGTAGTGCCCAGTTGCAGCTTCTGGTTGGCCTCGTTGTCCCACTTCACGTTCTTGTCGGCGAGCTGGCGGTTGAGCTGCTGGCCACGGTCGGCGAGGTTGTAGTAACCGGGAATCTCCATGCCGGTCGGTGACACCGGCTGGAAGTTGGCCGAGACGATATAGCCCCGCGCCGGGTTCTCTTCCTGTGGGTTGGCGCTGAACGGGAAGTAACCGTCCTTGTCCGCCTGATTGCTGCTGCCGTCGAGAATGAAGCCAGGCTTCACGCCGGCCGGACGCTTGGGCAGCAGCGCCGAGGCCCACCAGGCGATATCGCCCTTGGCGTTGGCGTAGACGATGTTCAGTCCCGGTGCCTGCACCTTGGCCGCTGCGGCGCGGGCCTTGGCCAGAGTGTCGGCGCGGTTGAGCTGGTAGAAACCTTCAAGGATCGGGTTCGGCGTTTCGAGGAACGCCCACCACATCGCAATCGGGGTTTTCCCGGCGGCGCTGCCGAGGGCATCGTTGACGATCGGCCCGTGGGGCGACTGGCGCAGGGTGATGGTCGCCGGGGCCTGGCCTTTCACCGCGATCTGCTGCTCGGTCTTGACCATGTCGGTCCACTGGCCGCGATACCAGACCTGATCCGGGTTGTCCGGATTGACCTTCTCGGCGATCAGATCCAGGTCATCGTTCTGAAACATGGTCAGGCTCCAGCCGAAATCCAGGTTGTGGCCGAGAAACGCAAACGGCACCAGCGCCTGATGATGTCCGTAGAGTTCAAACCCCGGCGCCGACAGCTGCGCCTCGTACCAAACCGACGGCACCGAGAAGCGGATGTGCGGATCGCCCGCCAGCAAGGGCTTGGCGCTCTTGCTGTGGCTGCCGGCGATCACCCAGGCGTTGCTGCCTTCGAATTGCGGCAGGCCGTTGTCGATCAGCGCCTGTTGGCTGACGCGGGCGAGGGTGTTCAGGTCTTTCCAGTCTTCGGCGGCGAGGGCCGGTGCGCTGCTGGCGTGGCCCTTGGCGAGCACGCCCTTGGGCTGCCAGTCGAGGTCGAAGACGTTGAGGTAGTCGGCGCCCAGTTGATCGCGCACGTAGGTCAGCAGCGGTTCGGTGCGAAACGCGGCGGCGAAGCTGTAAGCCATGTAGCCGGCGACGCTGATGCTGTCCTCGGCGGTGAACGGCCGCTTGGGGATGCCCAGCACGTCGAACTCGATCGGCGTGGCATGCGAGTCCTGATATTGATTGATGCCGTCCAGATAGGCTTGCAGGGCCTTCCACGCCGGGGACTGCTTGTCGAGGCCGGCCACGTAACTGGCGGCGCGCTCGCGGATGCGCAGGCTACGGAACAACTTGTCGGTGTCGAGCAGTTTCGGCCCGAGCACTTCGGCCAGCTCGCCCCGGGCGAGACGGCGCATGGCTTCCATCTGAAACAGGCGATCCTGGGCGTGCACATAACCGAGGGCGCGGTAGAGGTCGGTTTCGTTTTCGGCACGGATGTGCGGCACACCGCGCTCGTCGTAACGCACAGTCACCGAACCTTGCAGGTTGCGCAATTCCACCTGACCCTGACGCGTCGGTTGCTTGCTGTAGAGGTAGCCGCCGACCCCGATGGCGGGAATGACGATCAGCAACGCAAGTACGGTCAGGCCTTTTTTCATGAAAAATCTGCTCCCTGTCGTTCTATTTATATGAAGGCATTGATGGTGCTGATCTAGTTGAAGATCGCAACCGGGATTTCATAACACAGTATTTCTTGAATAGGAAGTTTCCTTCAGGTTTTCGGGAAGTGCACTACAAGTTTGTTGTTGCGGCGTTTAACAGGGCGGGCCTATAAAAGACCTCGAGAAAAAGCAGAGGGCAAAAACGAGGTTCGCGAATTCAATACATGGAATAACTGACATGGAGAAGTCGTATGAGTGATATTGAAAATTATCTTGGACCTCACAGGCAGACCGGGCCGGGTAGATATGAACTGGCTCCCATACCGGTTCGGGACAGGGCTCCGTCTCGATTGGGGCAGGGTGGGTTTTTCTCGGGAAGTTGGGGGTTGAATGAAGCACCGCATAGAGGGACGGGCCAAGGGTCTGGGAAGTTAGATCCGTTAACTCCCTTTATCTGGAATGATTTGATGCAGGAGCAGCAGAATGCTCAGGCATATATTGATCTTGAGTATGCTGGAGTATTCAGCAATATTCTGGCGGCTTCAAATAATGAAGTGGAACAGGCCAGGCAAACAGCCAGTGCAGGACTTTCTCCGGCGCAAAAGGTCAAGGCCGATCAGGAAGTAACCATTCAGGTTATTCATTCAAAGTTGTCGGAGTATCGGGCTCATACCGAGACCGCTTACTCGTTGTATGGACATAATCCATTTTTCCTGATGAAGGATTTATCCTTCAAAAAGATACGCGACAGTCTGGCATCGCCCAATCCGGATGTGTCCGTCGCCTACGCCGCGATTGACAGGGCATACCGTTCGGCAATGGAGCTCCGGCGCCTTTCATGGGTGATGGCCATTATCGCCAATCAACTTCCGGAACTGGCCGCAAGAAGAAGCCAGGTTGAGGCCGCGACGCCAACCACGAGGGACGCCCAGCAGATTCTTTCTGCCGAAAGGCTATCCGTGGTGAATCTGGAAACGAATATCCGCCTGCATTTCCTGCCGGTTTTTCTGGTTGAAAGAATCGCCGCTGCAGCGGGCTCAACCGGAGGCAGTCTCTCTCAAACACTCACAAATTATAAAATCGCAGCGGACAACATCCGTGCTGTCGAGCAGGCAGCCGTCCGGCCTTATGCAATCGCCAATCCGGCGATCAACGCCCCGTTGAGCAAGCCTGAGCTCGAAGCGCTGAAGAACCTGGTGGACTTGCAGGCCACGACCGAACTGGGCAAGCGCTGGCAGGACTATCACGCGTCATTCCTGCACTCGGAAAGTGCCCGGCATATGGCAGCGGCGGCGGACGCATTTGCCGGTCTGATCGCCCGCGCCCAAGAGGCGGAGCGTCTGCAGGAGCAGATACGCATTGTCCGTGAGCAGGAAGCCCGGCATTTGCTGGAACAGGCACGTATTGCCGCCGAAGCAGAGGCAAGGCGCCTTGCCGAGGAACAAGCGCGCATAGCGGCAGAGACCATTCGCAACGCCCATACCTTCCGCGCGCCAGGTGCCGCTTCGGCGACAGGGCCGTTGTTCATGACGTCAGCTGGAGTCGTGGCAGTTGCCGAGGACGCTGCGGCCAGTCTGCAAGCTACCGTTCGCGGCGCCATCGCGGGCTTGGGCAGTCTTGCTGCGAGTGTCGGGGCTGGCGCGGTCGTCCGTGTTTCAGCGTTGGTCTACTCGTCGAAACTGGGCAACGGCGAATTGCCGGACCGTTACGCCTTCAGCACGCCGCTGTCGGACCTCGCGCCAGATTTCGCACCCGATCTGCACGCCATCACGGCGGCTGGCGGTACGGTTGACGTGCCTTTCCGCGTCAGTTCAAAGACCGACGCGAACGGGCAGTCAGAGGTTTTTGTCGTCAAGACTGATGGGCGGAATATTCCGTCGGCGGTCAGGGTGGTGGCAGCCTCCTACGACGCCGAACGCAACGTCTACAGCGCGACCACCTCCGATGTTCCACCACGCACCCTGACGTGGACCCCGATCGTCAATCCGGGAAACAACTCCACTACCTCACCGGCCGGGCAGCCGGATGTGCCTGCCTATACTGGGGCGACGGTGGTCCCGGTAGAGGGACGCCTCGATTCGTTCCCGGGCGTTTTCGAAGCCGGATTCGATGACTATGTGCTGGTGTTCCCGCAGGACTCCGGGCTGCCACCGAACTACACGATGTTTCGGGATCGGCGGGAGGATCCGGGCGTCGCGTCAGGTGTGGGGCAGGCGGTATCGGGCAACTGGCTCGGGAGTGCATCGCAGGGCGCAGGCGCGCCGGTGCCGGCGCAGATTGCCGATCAGTTGCGAGGGCGGGAGTTCAGGAATTTTCGGGCGTTTCGGGAGGCGTTTTGGAAGGCGGTGGCTGGGGATCCGGAGTTGGCGGCTCAGTTTCAAAAACAGAGCCGTTCTACGATGGAGAAAGGAAAATCACCCTACGTTTCAAAAGTGGAGCGGGCAGGAGAAACAGTGAAATTTGAGTTGCATCACAAGATAAGAATCTCAAAAGGCGGTAGTGTTTATGGTCTTGAAAACATTCGGATAGTTACTCCTCGGCGTCATAAGGAAATTCATAAGACGGAGAGTCGGTATGAGTGATAAGTTGATTTCTGAGTATACGGAAAAAGAGTTTTTGGATTTCGTGGTTGAGATTTGTGATAGTGGGGCTAGAACGGAAGAGGAAGATGTTAAGTTGATTTTTGAGTTCGAGCGATTGACTGAACATCCAGATGGTTCGGATTTGATCTACTATCCACGGAACGATAGAGAGGATAGCCCGGAAGGTATTGTGAAAGAAGTCAAAGAGTGGCGGGCTGCCAATGGAAAGCCAGGGTTTAAAAATTGATTTATTAAATTAGTACGGTGCTCCTGGCATCATTTTGTCAGGAGTGCCATTTCTGAGGGCGAGGAAGTGTTAGATATTTCAGACTATACGGAAGCGGAGTTTTGAATTTTGTAATTTCAATTTGTGATGCTAGTGCTCGAACAGAGGAGGAAGATGTAAAGCTGGTATTGGAATTCAGGCGGTTAACAGAGCATCCGGACGGATCGGATCTGATCTACTACCCCAGAGATGATAGGGATGACAGTCCTGAAGGGATTGTAAAGGAGGTTAAAGAATGGCGCGCTGCTAATAACAAGCCCGGATTCAAGACGGTTTAGTTTTCAACTCTCAATATGTCTCCGGCGTCTTTGGTTGATGCAGTTTCTATTGTCTGCCCGAACCGTTCACTCCCCACTAACCCACGGGCAGTAGCAACCAACCGCCAACGTATGAGTCGCATTGACCGGGCGATCATCACTCAACGCTTGCAGGATCGGTTCGATAAAACTGTTGCTGGAGTTGCACGTCAGGCCTTCGCTGTACGGGCCGAAGTACGCCAGTCTGCCGCTGCGGTCCCAGATCGCCACGGCCGGGCTCGCGGGAATCTGTTCGGAGCCGGGCAGCACCGCGATGGTTTTAAGATTGCTCAGGGTGGCGGGCAACTGGCCGTGGCTGCCGGCCTTCTGCACGGCAAAGAATTCCACGCCCCTGGGGCCGAACTGTTCGACCATCTCGGTCAGGTGCTGTTGGTTGCCGACGTTGCATGGGCAGGCGGGATCCCAGAAGTGCACCAGACGGATATTGCCGGGGCCGGCGAGGTCGTCGGGCAAGCGCAGCGGGTCACCGGAAAATACCGCAGTGTGTTCGCTGAACGCCCGCAGGTAGCGGCCCTGAAACCAGTCGTATGCGGCCCACAGCACGCCGGCACACACGATGGCGAGCAGGCTGGCAAACAGTGCGGTGCGGTAGGGCGAACGCATGGTTTTGATTCCTCGAAGGCCGGCTAGCTTGCCATGCTTGCCGCGACAGATGAATATCGCAGGCCGATAAAGTCCGTTTACCGTTCTGGAATTGCCCATGTCTGTTGCTTTCGATCCCGATCATCTGCGTGCGAGCCTCAAGCCTCTGGCCGAGTGGCAGTCGTTGTCCGAGGAGGCGAAGGCGTATCAGCGGTTCTACAAGACAGACTTCCCCGAGCGTGATGTCTGGCGTGGCATGGGCCGGTTCGACATCGATGGCTATCAACTGGTCAGCCATTGCTGGTGGCCGGCGGAAACGGCCAGGGCCACGCTGTTTCTGGTGCACGGTTTTTATGATCACACGGGTCTTTACCGGCATGTGATCGAGTGGGCACTGGATCAGGGCTTCGCCGTGATTGCCTGTGATCTGCCGGGGCATGGTCTGTCCAGCGGCGAGCGGGCGAGCATCCGTGACTTCTCGGAATATCAGGATGCGCTGCAAGGCCTGTTCGCCGAGGCGCGCTCGATGGCTCTGCCGCAGCCTTGGCACCTGTGCGGGCAAAGCACCGGCGGGGCGATCATTGTCGATCACGTGCTCAATCATGGTGAAAACAGCCCGGCGCAGGGGCAGTTGATTCTGCTGGCGCCGCTGGTGCGTCCGCGTGCCTGGGGCTGGTCGCAGTTCAGTTATTACCTGCTCAGGCCTTTTGTCAGGGGTATCGCCCGGCGTTTCAGCGAGAACTCCAATGACCCGGATTTCCTGCCGTTTCTGCAGGCCGATCCGTTGCAGCCAAAACGCTTGCCGACCGCATGGGTCGGGGCGTTGTCACGCTGGATCAACCGGGTTGAATACGCGAAGAAAAGTCCGCGCCGGCCGCTGATCGTTCAGGGCCAGGCGGACATGACCGTGGACTGGCAGCACAACCTGCAGGTGTTGAAGTGGAAGTTCGACCGGCCACAGATTCTGTTGCTGGCCGAGGCGCGGCATCACCTGGCCAATGAGACGGCGGAAATGCGCGAGGAGTATTTCGAGTTCTTGCGCAAGCGGATCAATGGGCGGAATCACTCGTGATCCTGAGGGCCCCTTCGCGAGCAAGCCCGCTCCCACATTTAACCGTACTCATCCAGCATCAACTCGGTCGAATGTGGGAGCGGGCTTGCTCGCGAAGGCGGTCTGTCAGGTCGTAAAGATCACTGGGTGAGATTCGAGGTGCTCTGGCCGACGGCCAGCCCGGCGCGGATCGCGGCCAGCGCGGCCTGATAGTAAGCCTTGCCTTCGGTGGATTCGGCAAAGGTCGCGAACTCTTCCAGCTCTTCATCCGACAGGTCGCGATAGACGTAGAGCAGCGTGTTGTTCAGGTCGGCGCCGATCTGATCCATCAGGCGCTGGCGTTGACCGTTCAACATGCCCTGGGCCTGACCGCCGCCGAGCAGGCCGGGGATCATCGAGCTCAGGCTGTCCGCCGCCACGCCGGCAATCGCCAGGCTGACTTCGGCACCGGCTTCACGGGCGGGCAGGGCCTGGGCGAGGTGGCCGATGATCAGCAGGCGGCTGTCGCTGGCCGGCATCTTCGGCAGGCCCTTGGCGTTCTTTGCCAATTGATCGCGGCGGGTCGCCAGCAGTTCGGCGGCGACGATCTTCTTGCCCAGCGGTGACTGAAAGAACGAGAGGGCCGGTTTCGGATCGGCGAGGTTCTTGCGCAGTTGCGCTTCGGCGCGTTGATCCACGGCCTGGGGGGCGAAGCGCTGGTTGCTGTTGTTCACCAGCGCCTGAAACACCGCCGGCGGCAGGCTGTTCTGGTAACGCTGCTGCGCGGCACTCAGGGCGTCGTTGAAATGCGCGCGTTGTTCTGGCCAGCCGGCGACCTTGTACAACTGGTCGTGGCCGTCCGCCCAGGCGGGCAAAACGCAGAACATCAACAGTGAAAAAAGCAAACGGCGCATAAGGACTCCTGTCGGCAGCCGACTATTCTCCGTGCGGTGCCAGTACTTGTCGAGAATTCGTATCAAGCCGCCGCGTGGCTCTGTCGGATTTCTTGCCGCAGGCATACTATGCGCGCCATGCAAATATCCTCTGATCACCCGCTGCTGTTACGTATCGTCGACGACCTGGCCGAGCGCGGCTGGTCGCAGCAGAACATTTTCCTGCCTGCGGATTTGACCCGCGCACTGGCGGCCGAGTGCCGCAAACGTGACGCCGAAGGTGAACTGGCGCCGGCGGGGGTCGGACGTGGCCCGTTTTCGGAGATCCGCGAGGGGATTCGTGGCGACCATATCCAATGGATCGACCCCGGTCAGGCCGAGGCCAGTGACCGTTACCTGAACCTGATGGACAGCTTGCGTGAAGCGCTCAACCGGGGCCTGTTCCTCGGGCTTGAAGACTTCGAGTGCCACTTCGCCCTGTACCCGCCGGGTGCTTTCTATCGCAAGCATGTCGACCGTTTCCGCGACGATGACCGGCGCATGGTCTCGGCGGTGATCTACCTCAATGACGGCTGGCTGCCGGAGGATGGCGGGCAACTGCGTATGTACCTGGAGCATGATCGCGTTCATGACGTGCAGCCTACGGGCGGTTGTCTGGTGGTGTTTCTCTCCGGCGAAGTCCCTCACGAAGTATTGCCAGCCAGCCGCGAGCGGCTGTCGCTGACAGGCTGGTTCCGCCGCCGTGGCAACGAGCCGTTCTGAGATGCACAGGATTCTTGTGAGTCGCTGCCTGCTGGGCCATCGCGTGCGTTATGACGGCGGGGCCAGCGGGCCGTTCGATTTGCTGGAACAGTGGATTGCCGAAGGGCGCGTAGTGCCGCTGTGCCCGGAAGTCGCCGGTGGTTTGCCGACGCCACGCGCGGCGGCGGAGATTCCGGGCGGGCAGGGCCGCGAAGTGCTGGACGGACTCGCTTCGGTGATCACTACCGAGGGCGAAGACGTCAGTGCGCAGTTTCTGGATGGCGCGCGGCAGGCGCTGGCGCTGGTGCAACAGCACGGGATTCGGGTAGCGGTGCTCAAGGCCAACAGTCCTTCGTGCGGGAATCTGTTGACCTATGACGGGACGTTCAGTGGGGTGAAGGTGAGTGGCGAGGGGGTGACCGCTGCGTTGCTGAAGCGCCATGGGGTGCAGGTCTTCAGCGAACTCGAACTGCCGCAAGCCGCACAGGCCCTCAGCTTGCTCGACTAGTCACGTTCACTTCAGTTTTCCGTAGCCTGCACGCTCAACCATTTTTTCGACAACGCCTCCAGCCGCCCATCCGCCCTGATCCGCTGCAAGGCATTCTCCAGACTCGCGTGAAACGCCGGGTTGCCCTTCTGAAACGGAATCGCCAGATCTACTGGCGGCCCAACCTTCGGCTTTTCCTCAGTCAACGTCTGCACCAGCACCAACGGCCGAGGTTGCTCGTCCTTTTTCGCCACCAACTGCGCATTGACCTGCGTGTAAGGCTCGCTCACGTCGAAACGATCCTTGAGTTCCGGGGTCAGTGCTATGTGGTTGAGCGCGACGTCGTACTTGCCGCTTTCGACGCCCTGGAGCAGGTCGGCTTCGTCGGTGACGATGAAGTCGGCGCGCACATCCAGCTCGTTGGCCAGCAGTTGCCCAAGCTCGACCTCGAACCCCGTGAGCGTGTCGCCGTCCTTGAAATTGAAGGGCGGTGTATTAGCCTCAAGGGCTATGCGCAACTCGCCACGGTCGTAGACGTCATCAATCAGTTCGGCGTGAGCCAGAGGGCTCAGAAGGGGAAGCAGGCAGATCAGGCCAGGCAGAAAACGCATGGTCACTCCTTTGAAATCGATATCGGCCTGTTTTCCAGGCTCGCTTTGCTATGGTTGTCGAGTGCCTTCGACAACGAATGGTCATGAAGTTGTCATGACCGTGCGGATTTTACGGAAAAACTGGAGAAGAAAATGAAAAGCTTTATGTCACGTGCAGCGTTGGCCGGTGTGCTGATGGGTGTTTCGGTACTGGCCAGTGCGGCTACCCCGGCTCCAAAGGGTGCCGAAGTGTTCATCGTTTCTCCCGAAGACGGGGCGAAGGTTTCCCAAGAGTTCAAGGTCAAGTTTGGTACCAAGGACGTCGCGCTGGCCCCGGCCGGTGACGTCACCAAGAACACCGGTCACCATCACTTGCTGATCGACGTCGACAAACTGCCGGCCGCCGGCGCGCCGATTCCGAACGATGCGAACCACATGCACTTTGGCAAGGCGCAGACCGAAGCCACGATCAAACTGGCCCCGGGCAAACACACTCTGCAGCTGGAGCTGGGTGACAGCGGCCATATGCCATTCGATCCACCGATCGTTTCGAAGAAAATCACCGTCAACGTCGAATAAATTTTCGGCGTGCATGAAAAGGGAGCCCGAAGGCTCCCTTTTTTGTCGCTCAGCGTGCGATCAGAACAACACACGGCTACGGATGGTGCCGTTGATGTGCTGCAGCTTCTCTTGCGCCAGGTCCGAGTACTCGGCGTCGACGTCGATCACCACGTAGCCGACCTTCTCGTTGGTCTGCAGGAACTGACCGGAGATGTTGATGCCGTTTTCGGCGAAGACTTTGTTGATCTCGCTCATCACACCCGGAATGTTCTCGTGGATGTGCAGCAGGCGGTGCTTGCCAGGGTGAGCCGGCAGGGCCACTTCCGGGAAGTTCACGGACGATACCGAAGTACCGTTGTCGCTGTACTTGACCAGTTTTTCTGCCACTTCCAGACCGATGTTGGCCTGTGCTTCAGCGGTGGAACCGCCGATGTGCGGGGTCAGGATCACGTTGTCCAGGCCACGCAGCGGGCTTTCGAACTCTTCGTCGTTGGAACGCGGCTCGACCGGGAACACGTCGATGGCGGCGCCGATCAGGTGCTTGTCCTTGATCGCAGCGGCCAGGTGATCCAGCTCGACCACGGTGCCGCGTGCAGCGTTGATCAGGATGCCGCCCTTCTTGATGGCGCGGATTTCCTTCTCGCCGATCATCCACTGGGTCGCAGCGGTTTCCGGAACGTGCAGGGTGACGATGTCGGACATGCCCAGCAGCTCGTGCAGGTTGCCGACCTGGGTCGCGTTGCCCAGTGGCAGCTTGGTCACGGTGTCGTAGAAGAACACCTGCATGCCCAGACCTTCAGCCAGGACCGACAGCTGAGTACCGATCGAGCCGTAGCCGACGATGCCCAGTTTCTTGCCACGGATCTCGAAGGAGTTGGCTGCGGACTTGATCCAGCCGCCACGGTGGCAGGACGCGTTTTTCTCAGGGATGCCGCGCAGCAGCAGGATCGCTTCGGCCAGCACCAGCTCGGCAACGGAGCGGGTGTTGGAGTACGGCGCGTTGAACACGGCGATGCCGCGCTCGCGGGCCGCTTCCAGGTCAACCTGGTTGGTGCCGATGCAGAAACAGCCGACCGCGACCAGTTTCTTCGCGTGATCGAAGATCTCTTCGGTCAGTTGGGTGCGCGAACGAATGCCGATGAAGTGAGCGTCAGCGATCTTTTCCTTGAGCTGGGCTTCCGGCAGGGAGCCTGTCAGGTATTCGATGCTGGTGTAGCCCGCCGCCTTGAGGACGTCGACAGCCGATTGGTGGACGCCTTCGAGAAGAAGGAACTTGATCTTGCTCTTATCGAGAGAAGTCTTGCTCATCTGCGTAAACCTGTATCCCGGAGAAAAATGGCAGGAAATGGTCAACAGACATTGACCTGGACGACAAGAAAGCCGTCACCGCAGAACCGGCCTTGGGCACTGGCCTGCGGGGTCGGTATGCTAGCATAGCCACCCCGCTAAACACTCATTCCTGCGACGTGAAGCGTTCTCAGGATGACCATGAATTGTTCGAGAGTTCCGTCGATGACCAATCCTGCCCTGATTGATGAACTGAAGACCCTGGTCGAGCCTGGCAAAGTCCTGACCGATGCCGACTCCTTGAACGCTTACGGCAAGGACTGGACCAAACACTTCGCCCCGGCGCCCAGCGCCATCGTGTTTCCCAAGACCATCGAGCAGGTGCAGGCCGTCGTCCGCTGGGCCAACGAACACAAAGTGGCGCTGGTGCCGTCGGGCGGGCGCACGGGGCTCTCCGCCGCAGCCGTGGCGGCCAATGGCGAAGTGGTCGTGTCGTTCGACTACATGAATCAGATTCTCGACATCAACCTGACCGACCGCACCGCCGTCTGTCAGCCGGGCGTGGTCACCGAGCAATTGCAGAACGCCGCGGAAGAACATGATTTGTACTACCCGGTGGACTTCGCGTCGGCCGGTTCCAGCCAGATTGGCGGCAATATCGGCACCAATGCCGGCGGGATCAAGGTTATTCGCTACGGCATGACCCGCAACTGGGTGGCGGGCATGAAAGTCGTGACCGGCAAGGGCGATGTGCTGGAGCTGAACAAGGATCTGATCAAGAACGCCACCGGTTATGACCTGCGGCAGCTGTTCATCGGCGCCGAAGGTACTCTCGGTTTTGTGGTCGAGGCCACCATGCGCCTGGATCGTTCGCCGAAAAACCTGACCGCGATGGTCCTCGGCACCACCGATTTCGATTCGATTATGCCGGTGCTGCACGCCTTCCAGGGCCGGCTCGACCTGACCGCGTTCGAATTCTTCTCTGACAAGGCCCTGGCCAAGGTCATGGGCCGTGGCGATGTCCCGGCGCCGTTCGAAACCGCTTGCCCGTTCTATGCGTTGCTGGAATTCGAGGCGACCACCGAAGAAGTGGCCAACACCGCCCTGGAAACATTCGAGCATTGCGTGGAGCAGGGCTGGGTGCTGGACGGCGTGATGAGCCAAAGCGAAACCCAGTTGCAGAACCTGTGGAAGCTGCGCGAGTACATCTCCGAAACCATCTCCCACTGGACCCCGTACAAGAACGACATCTCGGTCACCGTCTCGAAAGTCCCGGCGTTCCTGCAGGAAATCGACGCGATCGTCGGCGAACACTATCCGGATTTCGAAATCGTCTGGTTCGGTCACATCGGCGACGGCAACCTGCACCTGAACATCCTCAAACCGGACAACCTGAGCAAGGACGAGTTTTTCGCCAAGTGCGCCACCGTCAACAAGTGGGTGTTCGAAACCGTCGAGAAGTACAACGGTTCGATTTCTGCCGAACACGGGGTGGGCATGACCAAGCGCGATTACTTGACCTACAGCCGCTCGCCGGTGGAAATCGAATACATGAAAGCGGTCAAGGCGGTGTTCGACCCTAACGGCATCATGAACCCGGGCAAGATTTTCGCGGTTTGATTGGCAATCCCTGATGAATCAATGAAGGCAGGAGTCGGTAATGAGCTATCAGCACCAGTATGTCGACGGTACGCGGATTCATTTTCCGCTGGGGAAAGTGGTGTGCATCGGCCGTAACTACGCCGAACACGCCAAGGAACTGGACAACCCGGTGCCTACCGAGCCGTTGCTGTTCATCAAGCCGGGCAGTTGCGTGGTGCCGCTGGAAGGCGGTTTCAGCATTCCGACCGAGCGTGGCTCGGTGCATTACGAGGCGGAAATCGCCGTGTTGATCGGCAAACCGCTGTCGACCAAACCGAGCCGTGAAGAAGTGCTGGACGCGATCTCCGGTTTCGCCCCGGCGCTGGACCTGACCCTGCGCGACAAGCAGGCCGAGCTCAAATCCAAGGGCCTGCCGTGGGAAATCGCCAAGTCGTTCGACGGCGCGGCGGTGATTGCACCGTTCGTGGTCGGCAGCACTTTCGCCGACCTGACCGACATCGGCATTCGCCTGACCATCAATGGCGAAGTGCGCCAGGACGGTAACAGCAGCGCCATGCTCAACCCGATCGTGCCGATGATCCAGCACATGGCCGGCTGCTTCTCGCTGCAGGCCGGTGACGTGATCCTGACCGGCACGCCAGTGGGCGTCGGCCCGCTGAACGTTGGCGATGAGATCGTGCTGGAACTGCCGGGCGCCAGTCGTTTCACCAGCAGCGTTCGCTGATCCGTACATCGCGTTGCCGAGCGGGAGATGGCAGGTTTGAGCTCAGCCCTCAGTCTGCAATCTCCCGTTTTCGTTTTGTGATGCGGCCTGCAAAGACGCAGGGCATTCCGGCCATTTGCCGTTTTTTTCACATTCTGTCCGGATAATTCCGGTCATTCTGGCGTCTGAGCCGGCCTCTTTGTGCTATTACCCGTAGCCTGAATTTTCGGAACGCGTCCTTTGATGTCATCTCAAACTCAGCTCAAACCCGCCCGCCGTTCACGCTTCGCCCTGCGCTGGTATTCCTGGCTATTGCTGGCAGCCGCCGCTGCGTACGGGCTGGCGTTTGCCATGCATTGGGATGACCGTGGCCTGTTGTGGGTGCTGGAACGCTTCGAAAGCACGTCCGAGAAACAGGAAAGCGTCTGGCTCCCGGACTACCGGGTGGTCATCGACGCCAAGCTGCTGCCGGGGATGGAAAAGGACGAAGCTTCGGACCTGTCCTATAACCCCCAGACCAAAACCCTGTTTTCGGTGATGGGCAAGAATCCGTTTCTGGTCGAGCTGACCCTGCAGGGCGACGTGTTGCGCAAGATGCCCCTGGTGGGCTGGAGCAATCCGGAAGGCCTGACGGTGATGGAAAACGGCTTGATGGCGATTGTCGATGAGCGCGAGCACCTGCTCTCCATCGTCAAGGTCGATGCCCAGACTCGCGAACTGAAGCGTGACGATTTCCCTAAATACGACCTGGGCCCGTCGAAGGACCAGAACAAGGCCTTCGAAGCCATCACCTGGGACGCCCGCAACCAGCAACTGCTGCTGGGCGAAGAGCGTCCGCCTGCGCTGTTCACCTGGAAAAGTGACGGCAGCCAGACGCTCAAGGGCGACAAGCAGAAACTCGACAGCGACGAACTCGATATTCGTAACCTGTCGGCCCTGGCGATCGATCCTCGCACCGGTCATACCCTCGTTCTGTCCGCTGATTCGCACCTGTTGCTGGAGTTGGACGAGAAGGGCGAACAAGTCAGCTTCATGACCCTGCTTGGCGGTTTCAACGGTTTGAAGAAAACCATTCCCCGCGCCGAGGGCGTGACCATGGACGAGGCGGGCTCGCTGTACATGGTCAGCGAGCCGAACCTGTTCTACCGCTTCGAAAAGCAGAAGTAATCTCTCCTACAGCGATTGCAGATCTGTGGAGTTGTGGCCTGAGGCAAGTGGCCATTAAGCTTCAGTTCAGACAGGCGTGATATTTCATCCGCCTGTTTTGACTCCGAGCCTGCCCGAATGCGTCGACTTGCCCGTCCCAAGCCTCTGTTCATCATCCTGTCGATGATTGCCCTGATCGCATTGATTGCGATCGGCCAATACATGCGCCTGTTCGAGCGTGCCTGGTTCAACCTGCATACGCTCTGGCAGCCGATGAGCAGCCAGTCCATCGGGCTGGATCAATATCGGGCAGAGATTGAAGCGAAAGTCATCGATGGGCTGAACGACGACGTGTCCGCGCTGACCTACGATCCGGTGCGCAAGAGCCTGTTCACCGTGACCAACAAGAATGCCGAACTGATCGAGCTGTCGCTGGACGGCACGATCCTGCGCCGTGTTGCCTTGATCGGCTTCGGCGATCCGGAGGCGGTGGAGTTCATCAGCGCCGACACCTATGTGATCACCGACGAGCGCCAGCAGCGCCTGATCAAGATCCATCTGGAGCACGACACCACGTTCCTTGATGCGGCGGACGCCGAGCAAATGACCCTCGGTGTGCACATGAGCGGCAACAAGGGGTTTGAAGGCCTGGCGTACGACTCGGTGGGCAAGCGCCTGTTCGTGGCCAAGGAGCGGGACCCGATGCTGATCTATGAAGTGCACGGTTTTCCGCACTTCAATCCGGAAAAGTCCTACGCGGTACACGTGATCAACAATCCCAAGCGCGATGCCGGGATGTTCGTGCGCGATCTGTCGAGCCTGCAATACGACGAGCGCAGCGGTCATTTACTGGCGCTGTCCGACGAGTCACGGCTGATTCTTGAACTGGATGTGGACGGGCGCCCGTTGAGCACCATGTCGTTGAGCGGTGGCCGGCAGGGCCTGAAGAAAACCGTGCCGCAGGCGGAAGGTATCGCGATGGACGACGACGGGACGTTGTATCTGGTGAGCGAACCGAACCTGTTTTATGTCTTCAGGAAGCCTGCGCAGAACTAACCAGCACCATCTAACAATGTGGGAGCTAGCAAACTGGCTCCCACAGTTTTTTCATCTGCCCACCAAAATACGGGCAGTTTCGGCTTACTCAGCCTTCAGTGTTTTCACACCTTCGGAAGTACCCAGCAACAACAAATCCGCCGGACGCGCCGCGAACAGGCCGTTGGTGACCACGCCGACGATCGCGTTGATCTGCGCTTCCAGCTCCACCGGATTGGTGATCTGCAGGTTGTGCACGTCGAGGATGATGTTGCCGTTGTCGGTCAGCACGCCTTCGCGGTAGACCGGGTCGCCGCCCAGTTTTACCAGTTGGCGGGCCACGTGGCTGCGGGCCATCGGGATCACTTCCACCGGCAGCGGGAACGCGCCCAGCACCGGCACCAGTTTGCTGGCGTCGGCGATGCAGATGAAGGTCTGGGCCACGGCCGCGACGATCTTCTCGCGGGTCAGGGCTGCGCCGCCGCCCTTGATCAGGTTCAGGTGTTCGTCGCTTTCATCGGCGCCGTCGACGTAGAACTCCAGGTTGCTCACGGTGTTCAGCTCGTACACCGGAATCCCGTGGCCCTTGAGGCGCGCGGCGGTGGCTTCGGAGCTCGCGACCGCGCCATCGAACGCGCCCTTGTGCTGGGCCAGGGCGTCGATGAAGCAGTTGGCGGTGGAGCCGGTGCCGACACCGACGATGCTCTTGTCGTCGAGTTTCGGAAGGATGAAGTCGACGGCGGCCTGGGCCACGGCCTGTTTGAGTTGATCCTGGGTCATGCGGGCTCCGGAAGCGGGCAAGGTAAGAACGGAAAGGCCGGCATTATAGCCTCAAGCCGGGCTAAAACCTCGGGATTCGTGTGGTCGTGCGCCCAAAAGCCGGGTTAGACTCGCTGGTCCCGCCCAACCGCCAGTGATGCTTTCCGATGCTCGAACAGTACGTCAAGAAGATCCTCACCTCGCGCGTTTATGACGTTGCCGTAGAAACCCCGCTGCAGAACGCCCGCCAGCTCTCCGAGCGGCTGGGCAACGACATCTGGCTCAAGCGCGAAGACTTGCAGCCGGTGTTCTCGTTCAAGATTCGCGGTGCCTACAACAAGCTGACCCAGTTGAGCGACGAAGAGCGCGCTCGCGGCGTGGTCACCGCGTCGGCGGGCAACCATGCACAGGGCCTGGCCCTGGCGGCGAAAGTGTTGGGCGTGAAAGCGACCATCGTGATGCCCAAGACCACCCCGGAGATCAAGGTCGAAGGCGTGCGCTCGCGCGGTGGCAAAGTGGTGCTGCACGGCGATTCCTTCCCGGAAGCGCTGGCCTACTCGCTGAAGCTGGTCGACGAAAAAGGCTACGTCTACATCCACCCGTACGACGATCCGCACACCATTGCCGGGCAGGGCACCGTGGCGATGGAAATTCTGCGCCAGCACCCGCAGCCGCTGGATGCGATTTTCGTTCCGGTGGGCGGCGGCGGTCTGATCGCCGGCATCGCGGCCTACGTGAAATACCTGCGTCCGGACATCAAGGTCATCGGCGTCGAGCCCGACGACTCCAACTGCCTGCAAGCGGCGATGGCGGCAGGCGAACGCGTGGTGCTGCCGACTGTAGGCATCTTCGCCGACGGCGTGGCGGTGGCGCAGATCGGCCAGCACACCTTCGATATCTGCAAGGATTACGTCGACGAGGTGATCACCGTCAGCACCGACGAGATTTGCGCGGCGATCAAGGACATCTACGACGACACCCGTTCGATCACCGAACCGGCCGGCGCCCTGGGCGTGGCCGGGATCAAGAAGTATGTCGAGCAGCGCGGCGTCAGCGGCCAGACCTTCGTCGCCATCGACTCCGGGGCCAACGTCAACTTCGACCGCTTGCGCCACGTCGCCGAGCGCGCCGAACTGGGTGAAGGCCGCGAAGCGATCATCGCCGTGACCATCCCGGAGAAGGCCGGCAGCTTCAAGGCCTTCTGCGAGGCCATCGGCAAGCGCCAGATCACCGAATTCAACTACCGCTATAACAATGGCAGCGAAGCGCACATCTTCGTTGGCGTGCAGACCCACCCGGACAACGACCCGCGCAGTGCACTGCTGGCGAGCCTGACCGAGCAGGGTTTCCCGGTGCTCGACCTGACCGACAACGAACTGGCCAAACTGCACATCCGCCACATGGTCGGCGGTCGCGCCGCGCACGTGGTCGATGAAGTGGTGCTGCGCTTCGAGTTCCCGGAGCGTCCGGGCGCGCTGTTCAACTTCCTCAACAAGCTCGGCGGTCGCTGGAACATCTCGATGTTCCACTACCGCAACCACGGCGCAGCAGACGGACGAGTAGTGGCGGGCCTGCAAGTGCCCCACGACGAACGTCATCTGGTGCCCGCAGCCCTTGAGGAAATCGGCTACCCGTACTGGGACGAAAGCGACAATCCGGCCTATCAGCTGTTTCTTGGCTGAACGGCTACGCTGATGGGTATGGCCCAAGGAAAGATAAATACATGGAAACCCTGACCACCCTGAAAGTCCTTCATGTCGCGGCGACCGTGGTAATCCTGGCGAGCGGGCTCGGGCTCGCCGCTGCTTCCTGGCGTAATCGCAGCGAAGGGCCGGCCAGCACGATGCAGCGACCCTGGTTGTTCGTCTGGTGCTTGATGCTGATCGGCGTGCTCAGCATGCCTTTCACCGGCTGGTGGCTGGTGCACCTGGTTGGCTGGCCACTGGGGCAGTTCTGGATTCTGGGGTCCAGCGTGATCTATGCCGTGGCCACTTTTAGTGCGGTCTGGCTGCTTGTTCGGCTTAATCGGCTGTGGACAAGCGGGGTCGGCAACCGGAAATTCAATCTGGCGCTGGCGGTTGTCAGCGGCGTCGGATTTCTGGCCATTGCGGCGTTGATGGGGGCCAAGCCGGTTTGAGGCTTGGCACCGTGTCGACCCGTTCGCGAGCAGGCTCGCTCCCACATTGATCTGATGCGTTCACAAATCCCTTGTGGGAGCTGCGGTGCGACGATTCGACTTGCCTGCGATGCGATATCAGCCGCGCAGACTGATGACGGGCCAGCCGCGCTTCTCGGCTTCGGCCCGCAGGTTCGGATCCGGGTCGACTGCCACCGGATTCGCCACCTGCTCCAGCAGCGGCAAGTCGTTCATCGAGTCGCTGTAGAAGTAGCTGCCTTCCAGCGAATATCCGGTTTCTTCCAGCCAGCGGTTCAGGCGCGTCACCTTGCCTTCGCGGAAGCACGGCACGTCGGTGCTGCGTCCGGTGTAGCGACCGTCCTGCATCTCGCACTCGGTGGCGATCAGGGTTTCGACGCCCAGGCGCACGGCGATCGGCGCGGTGACGAAGCGGTTGGTGGCGGTGATGATCACCAGTTTGTCGCCGGCATCGCGGTGCTTTTTCAGCAGATCGAGCGCCTTGGGCAGGACGATCGGCTCGATGCAGTCGCGCATGTAATCGCTGTGCCACTGCTCAAGCACGGCCATCTCGGTGCGGCCGAGGATTTCCAGGCAGAAGTTCAGGTAAGCGGCGTTATCCAGTTTGCCGGCCAGGTAATCCTGATAGAACTCGTCGTTGCGCGCCTTGTAGGCGATCGGGTCGAGGAAGCCGCGTTCGCACAGATAATCGCCCCAGGCGTGATCGCTGTCGCCGCCCAGAAGGGTGTTGTCCAAATCGAATAAAGCCAGGCGCATTGCAGTTACCCGCTGAAAAGTCAGTAAAAAGGCCACAAGAATACGGTCTTTTCACAAGAGTGCACATAAGCTCGGAACCTTCGTTGCCGCCTTCACAACCTTTGTGGAACAATGCGGCGACATGCGTTTGCGAGGTTGTTGCCGTGATCGACCCCGATGGTTTCCGCCCTAATGTCGGGATCATTCTGACGAATGACGCCGGCCAGGTGCTATGGGCTCGCCGTATCAATCAGGATGCCTGGCAGTTTCCGCAAGGGGGAATCAACCCCGAGGAGACGCCCGAAGACGCCTTGTACCGCGAGCTGAACGAAGAAGTTGGCCTGGAACGCGAAGATGTTGAAATTCTCGCCTGTACCCGGGGCTGGTTGCGCTATCGTTTGCCGCAACGTCTGGTGCGAACCCACAGCCAACCGCTGTGCATCGGCCAGAAACAGAAATGGTTTCTCCTGCGCCTGATCTCCAACGAGCAGCGGGTGCGGATGGATTTGACCGGTAAACCGGAGTTCGATGGCTGGCGCTGGGTCAGTTATTGGTATCCGTTGGGCCAGGTGGTGACATTCAAGCGCGAAGTGTATCGCCGCGCTCTCAAAGAGCTTGCCCCGCGCCTTTTAGCGCGCGACTGACGACGGAGTTCGACCCCGAGCCATGCTCAATACGCTGCGCAAGATCGTCCAGGAAGTTAACTCCGCCAAGGATCTCAAGGCGGCGTTGGGGATTATTGTGTTGCGCGTCAAAGAGGCCATGGGCAGCCAGGTCTGCTCGGTCTACCTGCTTGATCCAGAGACCAACCGCTTCGTGCTGATGGCCACCGAGGGCTTGAACAAGCGCTCGATCGGCAAGGTCAGCATGGCACCCAACGAAGGTCTGGTCGGCCTGGTCGGCACGCGTGAAGAACCCCTGAACCTCGAAAACGCCGCGGATCACCCGCGCTACCGCTACTTCGCCGAGACCGGCGAGGAGCGCTACGCCTCGTTCCTCGGGGCGCCGATCATTCACCACCGCCGCGTCGTCGGCGTGTTGGTCATCCAGCAGAAAGAACGCCGCCAGTTCGATGAGGGTGAAGAAGCCTTCCTCGTGACCATGAGCGCGCAGCTCGCGGGCGTAATCGCCCACGCCGAGGCCACCGGCTCGATCCGTGGCCTAGGCCGTCAGGGCAAGGGCATCCAGGAAGCCAAGTTCGTCGGCGTGCCGGGTTCGCCGGGCGCGGCGGTCGGTACCGCGGTGGTCATGCTGCCACCGGCGGATCTGGACGTGGTGCCGGACAAGACCATCACCGACATCGACGCTGAACTGGCGCTGTTCAAGACCGCCATCGAAGGCGTGCGCGCCGACATGCGTGCGTTGTCGGCCAAACTGGCGACCCAGCTGCGGCCGGAAGAGCGCGCGCTGTTCGACGTCTACCTGATGATGCTCGACGATGCCTCGCTGGGCAGCGAAATCACCAACGTGATCAAGACCGGTCAATGGGCCCAAGGCGCGCTGCGCCAGGTCGTGACCGACCACGTCAACCGTTTCGATCTGATGGACGACGAGTACCTGCGGGAGCGGGCGTCGGACGTCAAGGACCTCGGCCGCCGGCTGCTCGCCTATTTGCAGGAGGAGCGTCAGCAGAATCTGGTCTACCCGGAAAAAACCATTCTGGTCAGCGAAGAACTGACGCCGGCGATGCTCGGCGAGGTGCCGGAAGGCACACTGGTCGGTCTGGTGTCGGTACTCGGTTCGGGCAACTCCCACGTCGCGATCCTTGCCCGGGCCATGGGCATCCCGACAGTAATGGGTCTGGTCGATCTGCCGTACGCCAAGGTCGACGGCATCGAAATGATCGTCGACGGCACACGGGGCGAGGTCTACACCAACCCCAGCGAAGTGCTGCGCAAGCAGTTCACCGAGGTGGTGGAGGAAGAGAAGCAACTGGCGCTGGGGCTCGATACCCTGCGCGACCTGCCGTGTGTGACCCTGGACGGTCACCGCATGCCACTGTGGGTCAACACCGGCCTGCTGGCGGACGTGGCGCGAGCGCAGAAGCGCGGCGCCGAAGGTGTCGGTCTGTACCGCACCGAAGTGCCGTTCATGATCAACCAGCGCTTCCCGAGCGAGAAGGAACAACTGGCGATCTACCGCGAGCAGCTTGCCGCGTTCCATCCGCAACCGGTGACCATGCGCAGCCTGGACATCGGCGGCGACAAGTCGCTGTCGTACTTCCCGATCAAGGAAGACAACCCGTTCCTCGGCTGGCGCGGGATCCGCGTCACCCTCGACCACCCGGAAATCTTCCTGGTGCAGACCCGCGCGATGCTCAAGGCCAGCGAAGGCCTGAACAACCTGCGGATCCTGCTGCCGATGATCTCCGGCATCCACGAGCTCGAAGAGGCGCTGCACCTGATCCACCGGGCGTGGGGTGAAGTGCGCGACGAAGGCACCGACGTGCCGATGCCGCCGGTGGGCGTGATGATCGAAATTCCTGCGGCGGTTTACCAGACCAAAGAGCTGGCGCGGATGGTGGACTTCCTGTCGGTCGGCTCCAACGACCTGACCCAATACCTGCTGGCGGTGGACCGCAACAACCCGCGGGTGGCCGATCTCTACGACTACCTGCACCCGGCGGTGCTGCAAGCCCTGCAAACCGTGGTGCGCGACGCCCATGCCGAAGGCAAACCGGTGAGCATCTGCGGCGAGATGGCCGGTGATCCGGCGGCGGCGGTGCTGTTGATGGCAATGGGTTTCGACAGCCTGTCGATGAACGCCACCAACCTGCCGAAGGTGAAGTGGATGCTGCGCCAGATCAACCTGAGCAAGGCCAAGGATCTGCTGGCGGAACTGATGACCATCGACAACCCGCAGGTGATCCACAGCTCGCTGCAACTGGCGCTGAAGAACCTCGGGTTGGCGAAGATGGTCAATCCGGCGGCGGTCAAACCTCTCTAGACCGAGTCGCGCCTATCGCGAGCAGGCTCGCTCCTACAAGGAAATGCATTCCAGTGTGGGAGCGAGTCTGCTCGCGATGGCGTCAGTTCGGGCGCCACTAAATCAGAATCTCCACTTCCCCCAGGCGCCCGCCATACGGCCCGAAACTGCGCTCCACCATCCGCCGCGTCCCGTCCGCCTGCACGATCAACGCCGTACTTGCGCGTGTCCCGTAGCTCTGGCTGGCAATAAACACACTCGACAACAACGACTCGGTCGCCAATCCCACACCGGTATCCGGTAGATCAGCAAACGGTGCCGTTTGCGCATCACTCAATAAAGCCAACAACCGCTCGGGCTGCGGATCATCCAGCACCGCACTCAATGCCGCCTTCGCCTTGAGCAGTTTCGGCCACGGCGTATCCAGCCCGGCGTTGGACAGACCATAGACGCCGGGCTGCAACATCACCGGTTCCGAAGACCGCGCATTGAAGTGCCACAGCTCGTTGGCATTGCCCAGCAGCAGGTTGAAGCCGGCATAGTCCGGCGAACGGGCGACAACGTCGGACAAATAGTCATCGATCGACAGGTTTCCGGTCAGAAACCCCGCCACCAGCTCGCCCCGAGAACGTCGCGCCGGCGGCTGATGCGGATCGCGAATGTTGGTCAGCGCTGCGAAGCGACCGTTGGCGCCCAGGCCGAGCCAGGTTCCCCCAGCCTCGAGATCGCGACCGGCGTGAACCTGCGGCGACTCGGGCCACTGGGCCAGCGGCAGGCTGGGCCGGGCGTAGAACTCGTCACGGTTGGCCGCGACGATCAGCGGCTGGGCATGCCCCGGCCGCCAGGCGAAAACGATCAGGCACATAAGGTGGTCCTTGTGTGTTTTTTGCCCACTCTACGCAGACATCGTCCGTGCATCCATCGCCAGTGGAGCCGAAGGGTATCCATCCGTTACCATGCCGCTCCGGTTTTGGGGACGCGCCTTGGGAGGCAGCCATGGAATTTCTGCTCTATCTGGCGCTGGGCGCCTGTGCGGGCGTACTGGCCGGGCTGTTCGGGGTGGGCGGCGGGATCATCATCGTCCCGGTGCTGGTGTTCAGTTTCACCTTGCAGGGCTTCGATCCGTCGATCCTGACCCATCTGGCGGTCGGCACGTCCCTGGCGACGATCATCTTCACCTCGGTCAACGCCGTGCGTGAGCATCACCGGCGCGGTGCGGTGCGCTGGCCGATCTTCCGCTGGATGACCGTGGGCATTCTGCTCGGCGCCGGTTTCGGTGCATTGACCGCCGAAGCGATCTCCGGCCCGAACCTGCAAAAGATCATCGGTGTGTTCGCCCTGATAATCGCCGCGCAGCTGGCGCTGGACGTCAAACCCAAGGCCAGCCGAACGGTGCCGGGCAAACTCGGTCTGACCGTGGCCGGCAGTGTGATCGGCTGGGCATCGGCGATTTTCGGGATTGGCGGTGGCTCGCTGACCGTGCCGTTCCTGACCTGGCGCAGCGTGCCGATGCAGCAGGCGGTGGCGACCTCGTCGGCCTGTGGCCTGCCGATCGCCGTCGCCAGTGCCATAAGTTTCATGATTCTGGGCTGGCATGATCCGTTGCTGCCGGCCCATAGTCTCGGTTTTGTGTATTTGCCGGCGCTGCTGGGCATTGCCCTGACCAGCATGGTGTTCGCCCGTCTCGGCGCGCGGCTGGCGCACAGGTTGTCGCCGAAGTTGCTGAAACGGCTGTTCGCGGCTTTGCTGTTTTGCGTGGGCCTGAGCTTTCTGTTCTGAGCCGTGTGTTTTGGCAGGTCGCAATCCTGGCTTAATCCTGAGGTGACAGCGTCGCCCGGGAATTTTTGAAGATTTGAACGCTAACGAGGAGTCGCAATGCTGCCTTACCCGCAGATCGATCCGGTGGCTTTGGCCATCGGTCCGCTGAAAATCCACTGGTACGGCCTGATGTACCTGGTCGGCATCGGCGGCGCGTGGCTGCTGGCATCGCGCCGGCTCAACCGTTTCGACCCGACCTGGACCAAGGAAAAGCTGTCCGACCTGGTGTTCTGGCTGTCGATGGGGGTGATTGTCGGCGGGCGCCTGGGTTATGTGCTGTTCTATGACCTGAGCGCTTACCTGGCCAACCCGACGCTGATTTTCGAAGTGTGGAAGGGCGGCATGTCGTTCCACGGCGGTTTCATCGGCGTGATGCTGGCCGCGTTGTGGTTCGGCAAGCGTAACGGCAAGTCGTTCTTCCAGCTGATGGACTTCGTCGCGCCGATGGTGCCGATCGGTCTGGGCGCCGGGCGTATCGGCAACTTCATCAACGCCGAGCTGTGGGGCAAGGCCACCGACGTGCCGTGGGCCATGGTGTTCCCGCCGTTCAGCGACCCGGCGCAACTGCCGCGTCACCCGTCGCAGCTGTATCAGTTCGCACTGGAAGGCGTGGCGCTGTTCCTGATCCTCTGGCTGTTCTCGCGTAAACCGCGACCAACCATGGCGGTCTCGGGCATGTTCGCACTGTTCTATGGCATCTTCCGTTTCATCGTCGAATTCGTCCGCGTGCCGGACGCGCAACTGGGCTATCTGGCCTGGAACTGGCTGACCATGGGTCAGGTGCTCTGCGTACCGATGATCATCGGCGGGCTGTTCCTGATCTGGCTGGCCTACCACCGCGCCCCGGCGGCGCCGGTTGCACCGACAGCTTAAATATTCGAACCCCGGCGATGTCTGCCGGGGCTCAAGGACACAGGTAACTCATGAAGCAATATCTCGATCTGGTGTCGCACGTCATCAACAACGGCACCAAACAGGCCAACCGTACCGGCGTGAACACCATCAGCTTTCCGGGCGCCATGCTGCGCTTCGATCTGCAGGAAGGTTTCCCGGCGATCACCACCCGCAAGATGGCCTTCAAATCGGCCATCGGCGAGATGTGCGGCTTTCTGCGTGGCGTGAACAACGCTGCGGAATTCCGTGCGCTGGGCTGCAAGGTCTGGGATCAGAACGCCAACGAAAACGCTCAGTGGCTGGCCAACCCGTTCCGCCAGGGCGAAGACGACCTCGGCGAAATCTACGGCGTGCAATGGCGCAAATGGCCGGCGTACAAGCAGATACCGCTGAGCAACGCCGCCGCCATCGAACAGACCCTGAGCAACGGCTACAAGCAGATTGCCCAGGGTGAAGAAGACGGCCAGGCCTACGTGGTGCTGTACAAGGCCATCGATCAGGTGCGCCAGTGCGTCGACACGATCATCAAGGACCCGGGCAGCCGCCGCATCCTGTTCCACGGCTGGAACTGCGCCCAGCTCGATGAAATGGCCTTGCCGCCGTGCCATCTGCTGTACCAGTTCCACCCGAATGTCGAGACCAAGGAAATTTCCCTGACCCTCTACATCCGCTCCAACGACCTGGGCCTGGGCACACCGTTCAACCTCACCGAAGGCGCCGCGCTGCTGAGCCTGATCGGTCGCCTGACCGGCTATACGCCGCGCTGGTTCACCTATTTCATCGGTGACGCCCACGTCTACGAAAACCACCTGGACATGCTCAACGAACAGCTCAAGCGCGAGCCGTTCGCTATGCCGAAACTGAAGATTTCGGATCGCGTGCCGGAGTTTGCCAAGACCGGTGTGTACCAGCCGGAGTGGCTGGAGCTGGTAGAACCGAGCGACTTCTCGCTGGAAGGCTACGAGCACCATGCGCCGATGACCGCGCCGATGGCGGTCTGACAGTCTTCACGCAAAACCCTTGTGGGAGCGGACTTGTTCCGGGCGGCGATCCGACGAAAGCGGTGTATCAGTTAACGATGATGTCGACTGACATACTGCCTTCGTCGGATCGCCGCCCGGAACAAGCCCGCTCCCACATTTGCTTATGCGTGAGTCTTAATGGCCGTGACTGCGACCCACATGCGAATGCTCAACCTCCGCCGCCACAACCCCGCCACTCACCTCCAGCCGCTGCAGGATCCCGCACTGATCCGCCTCCGGCCCTTCGCCACAGCGCTGGCGCAGGTCGAGCAATTGCGTCTGCAATGCCAGTAACCCATCGATCCGCGCCTTGACGTGCTGGATGTGCTCGTCGATCAGCGCATTCACGCTTTCGCACTGATCCTGCGGACTGTCGCGCAAGGCGAGCAGGCTGCGGATTTCTTCGAGGGTCATGTCGAGGGTGCGGCAGTTGCGGATGAAGGTCAGGCGCTCGGCGTGGGCCTGGGTGTAGACGCGGTAGTTGCCGTCGCTGCGGGCCGGTTCCGGCAGCAGGTTTTCACGCTCGTAGTAGCGGATGGTTTCCACGGCGCAATCGGTCTGTTTCGCCAGTTCTCCGATCTTCATGACGGCAATCTCCAAAAGGGTGCTTGACCCTATAGTGGCTACAGGGTCTTTACTTGGCAACAGGCACCTTCATGGACGCGACCAATGAGCGATTCCCTGCACACCCACAAGCCCGGCGACGGGCACGATCACAGTCACAAACTGCAGCCTGTGCAGAAACATGCCCACGGCGGCGATTCCTGCTGCGGGTCGAAAACCGTTACGCCTGCGCCGGCTCATTCGAGTGAAGACTCGTGCTGTTCGTCGAAAGTCGCCGCACCTTCGCTTGTTCAACTGAGCGAGGCAAAAAGCGCCGACGCCCGGCTGAGCAGCTTCCGCATCGAGGCGATGGACTGCCCGACCGAACAGACCCTGATCCAGAACAAGCTCGGCAAACTGGCCGGGATCCAGCAGCTGGAATTCAACCTGATCAACCGCGTGCTCGGCGTGACCCACAATCTGCCGGACACCGCGCCAATAATCGAAGCGATCAAATCCTTGGGCATGCAGGCCGAGCCACTGGAGGCGGGCGTCGATGCGCCAACGCCAGCGCCGGTGAAAAAACACTGGTGGCCACTGGCGCTGTCCGGCGTCGGTGCGCTGGCTGCCGAAGTGATCCACTTCACCAGCGCCGCGCCGACCTGGGTGGTGGCGATCATTGCGCTGATTTCCATCCTCAGCGGCGGCCTCACCACCTACAAGAAGGGCTGGATCGCCCTGAAGAACCGCAACCTCAACATCAACGCCTTGATGAGCATCGCCGTGACTGGCGCCGTGTTGATCGGCCAATGGCCGGAAGCGGCGATGGTGATGTTCCTGTTCACCGTGGCCGAGCTGATCGAAGCGCGCTCGCTGGATCGCGCGCGCAACGCCATCAGCGGCCTGATGCAGATGACGCCGGAGCAAGCCACTGTGTTGCAGGCGGACGGCAACTGGGTCGAACTGGATGTCAAAAGCATCGATCTCGGCGCCCGCGTGCGGGTGAAACCCGGCGAGCGCATCGCGCTGGACGGCGAAGTCGTGAGTGGCAGTTCGACCATCGATCAGGCGCCGATCACCGGTGAAAGCCTGCCGGTGGAGAAAACCGTCGGCGACAAAGTCTTTGCGGGCACCATCAACCAGGCCGGTTCGCTGGAATACGCAGTGACAGCCGCAGCCAACAATTCCACTCTGGCGCGGATCATCCACGCCGTGGAACAGGCGCAAGGCGCGCGGGCGCCGACCCAGCGCTTCGTCGATCAATTCTCGAAAATCTACACACCGGTGGTCTTCGTCCTGGCCCTGGCCGTGGCGATCATCCCGCCGCTGTTCATGGGCGCCGCGTGGTTCGACTGGATCTACCGCGCGCTGGTGCTGCTGGTGGTCGCTTGCCCGTGTGCGCTTGTTATTTCCACCCCGGTGACCATCGTCAGTGGCCTCGCCGCAGCGGCGCGCAAAGGCATTCTGGTCAAGGGCGGCGTGTACCTGGAGGGCGGTTTCAAGCTCGACTATCTGGCCCTCGACAAGACCGGCACCCTCACCCACGGCAAACCGGTGCAGACCGATTACCTGTCCCTCGACCCGACTGCCGACGCCACGGCCCCGGCGATCGCCGCCGCGCTGGCCGGTCGCTCCGATCACCCGGTATCGCTGGCCATCGCCAATGCGGCTGTGGATAGAGGTTTGGCGGTTCTGGTTGTGGATAACTTCGAAGCGCTGGCCGGCCGTGGGGTAAAAGGCGAGGTCAATGGTCAGGTCTACCACTTGGGCAACCACCGATTGGTTGAAGAACTGGGCCTGTGCTCGCCGCAACTGGAAGAAAAACTGTTCGCGCTGGAGAAACAGGGCAAGTCCGTGGTGCTGCTGCTCGACCGCTCCGGCCCGCTGGCGCTGTTCGCCGTGGCGGATACGGTCAAGGAAACCAGCCGCGAGGCGATCCGCCAACTGCACGAACTGGGCGTGAAAACCCTGATGCTCACCGGCGACAACGTCCACACCGCCCAGGCGATTGCGGCGCAGGTCGGGATCGGTCAAGCCAAGGGCGACTTGCTGCCCACCGATAAACTGCAAGCCATCGAAGACCTGTACGCGCAGGGCCATCGGGTCGGCATGGTCGGCGACGGTATCAACGACGCGCCTGCACTGGCGCGGGCGGAGATCGGTTTTGCGATGGCGGCGGCAGGCACCGACACGGCGATCGAAACCGCCGATGTCGCCCTGATGGACGATGATCTGCGCAAGATTCCGGCGTTCATCAGCCTGTCGCGCCATACCGCCGCTATCCTCAAACAGAACATCGCGCTGGCGCTGGTGATCAAAGCGATCTTTCTTGGGGTAACCTTCGCCGGGCTCGCCACCATGTGGATGGCGGTGTTTGCCGACATGGGCGTGAGCCTGCTGGTGGTGTTCAACGGTTTGCGCCTGTTGCGCAAATAGAGGAAGAGGGACGGTTGTGCTGAGTGCCGAGCTGAAAGCGTTTTACATGGTGGCCCGCCTGGGCAGCATCACGCTGGCGGCGAAAAAGCTCGGCCTCAGTCAACCGACCGTGACCACCCAGATCCGCAATCTGGAAAGCCAGTATTCGGTTGAGCTGTTCTACCGTGGCGGCCGGCGTCTGAGCGTCAGCGACGAAGGCGCGCGGCTGTTGCCGATGGTCAAAGCCTTGTTGCAGCAGGAAGCCGATATCGAGTTCTTCCTGCGCAACAGTGGTCAGGTGCAGGGCACGCTGCGCATTGCCGCCACCGCGCCGTATTACATCCTCGATCTGGTGAAGACCTTCCGCGAGCGCCTGCCGCAGGTGGAGGTGTCGGTGGAAATCGGCAACTCGCAGCAGGTGCTCGAAGCGCTGGAGGATTACCGGGTGGATGTCGCGGCGTCGTCGCAACTGCTCGACGATGCGCGGCTGATCCGCCGGGTGCTCGGCAGCGATCCGCTGGTGCTGGCGGTGCATCGCAATCATCCGCTGGCGGCACACGACCATGTGACGCTGAGTGCGCTGGCCGGGCATACCTTGCTGATGCGTGAATCCGGCTCGACCACCCGGCGGCTCACCGAAGAATTGCTGGCCAGTGCCGGCGTCAGTTTCGGCCCGTTGCTGGAGATCGGCAGCCGCGAGTCGATCCGCGAAGCGGTGCTGCGCAACATCGGCATCAGCATCATCGCCCGTCAGGAGGTGCCGCACGATCCGCAGTTGCGGGTGCTGACCCTCGAAAATGCGCCGCAGATTCCCGAATACCTTTACTGCCTCAAGGAACGCAAGAACGCTCGTTTGCCGGCCGCGTTTCTCGGCCTGGCGCAGGAAATGTCCCCGGCCTGAGATGTTTCAGTGCCTGTGCCGGCCTCTTCGCGAGCAAGCCCGCTCCCACATCGGATCTGTGTTGTGAACACTATCCCCTGTGGGAGCGGGCTTGCTCGCGAAGGCGTCGGACCAGGTAACGCAGGACTTGAGAACTGAACCAAAATCCCTGAATACCACTATCGGTCGATTTTGCCTTGTTGCCATATGACCGACGCATTACAACTCTAGGATTCGTCTCATCTGCTTGATGAGGCCTGTCCATGAACCCTGCAATCGCAACTGCCCTGACCAACCCCGGCGCACCGATGAAAGTGCGCGGCGTGCAGAAGCGCTTCGGCGCTTTCACGGCGCTGGATAACGTCTCCCTCGATGTCGCGGCCGGTGAGCTGGTGTGCCTGCTCGGCCCGTCGGGCTGTGGCAAGACCACGTTGTTGCGCTGCATCGCCGGTCTGGAGAAACAGGACAGCGGCGAGTTGTACCTCGGCGAGCGCGACGTTTCCCACCTCGCGCCCCAGGCTCGGGATTACGGCATCCTGTTCCAGTCCTACGCGTTGTTCCCCAATCTGACCGTCGAAGCGAACATTGCCTACGGCCTCGCCGGCAGCGGTCGCGATGAAGTGCGCCGTCGCGTCGGTCAGATGCTGGAACTGGTCGGCCTCAGCGGCAGTGAGAAAAAGTACCCGGGCCAGTTGTCCGGCGGCCAGCAGCAACGGGTGGCGTTGGCCCGCGCCCTGGCCCCCGCACCGTCGCTGTTGTTGCTCGACGAACCGATGTCGGCCCTCGACGCCCGGGTGCGCGAGCATCTGTGCACCGAGCTGCGCCAACTGCAACGCAACCTCGGCATCACCACCCTGATGGTCACCCACAATCAGGACGAAGCCATGCTGATGGCCGACCGCATCGCCGTGATGAACAACGGCAAGGTCGAGCAGTACGCCACCCCGCAGGAAATCTACAACCGCCCGGCCACGCCGTTCGTGGCCGAGTTTGTCGGCCAGGGCAACTGGCTGCCGTTCCAGCGCAGCAGCGACAGCCACGCCAAGGTCGGCGGGATGAACCTGCGCCTGGCCGACGGCAGCGTCCACAGCCCATCGGGCCGGCTGTTCTGCCGTCCGGAAGCGATCAACGTCAATCCGCTGGTGCACGAAGAAAACCTGTTCCCGGCCAAGGTCCGCGAGATCACCTTCCTCGGCAACCGCTGCCGCATGAGCTTCGAGCTCGATCAACTGCCCGGTCACGCTTTGCTCGCCGAACTGGCGCCGGAAGCCATGCCGCGCCTCGGCGCCCAGCAGATCATGGTTGCCTTGCCGCCACGCAGCTTGCAGGTGTTTGCCTGATGAACAGCAACCTCGCACTGCCGCTCCCGCAAAAGCAGGCGCGGCAGGTGTCCGGGGCCGAGGTCGGCGACCGGATCTTCGTCCTCGGCGGCAAACTCCTGCTGCTGGTGCTGCTCGGTGTGGCGGTGCTGCTGCCACTGCTGGCGATCTTCTGGCGCGGCTTCAGCAGCGAAGCCGGGCAGGGCGGTGGCTGGCTCGCCGCCAAGGAGCTGGTGAGCAGTGACAATTTCCACTGGCTGCTCGGCAACAGCCTGAAGGTTTCCCTCAGCGTCGCGGCGATCGTCGTACCGCTGGCCCACCTGTTTGCCTACGCCTTGCAACGCACGTTGATTCCGGCAAAAGGCATCTGGCGCGGTATTTCGCTGCTGCCGCTGATGGCACCTTCGATGCTGCCGGGGATCGCGCTGGTTTATCTGTTCGGCAATCAGGGCCTGTTGCGCGGGCTGCTGTCGGACAACATCTACGGTTTCTGGGGGATTGTTCTGGGTGAGGTGATCTACACCTTCCCACACGCCTTGATGATTTTGCTGTCAGCCCTGTCGCTGGCGGATGCGCGATTGTTCGACGCTGCGTCGAGCATGGGCGCGAGCCCGGCGAAAGCCTTCCGCAGCATCACCTGGCCGGCGACTCGCCAGGCTGTGTTTGCCGCGTTCTGTCTGGTGTTCACCCTGACCATCACCGATTTCGGTGTGCCGGTGGTGGTCGGTGGCGACTATCAGGTGCTGGCGCTGGAAGCCTACAAAGCGGTGGTCGGCCAGCAGCAATTCGGTCGCGGCGCGTTGATCGGCATGGTTCTGCTGCTGCCGGCGCTGTTCAGCTTCGGGGTCGATGCCTGGCTGCGTCGGCGTCACGGCGACGCCATGAGCGGCCGCGCCCAGGTGTTCAAACCGGCACCGTCGAAGAAGCGCGATGCCTTTTATCTCAGCGTTGTGCTGCTGATCAGCGCTGCGTTGCTGCTGGTGTTCGGCATGGCGGTGTTCTCGTCGCTGGTGAAGTTCTGGCCGTACAACCTGTCGCTGTCGCTCAATCACTACCAGTTCAACGAGACCGCCGGCGGTGGCTGGCTGGCCTACGGCAACAGCCTGAAGATGGCGCTGGGCACGGCTCTGATCGGCAGCGTGCTGATTTTCACCGGCGCCTACCTGATGGAAAAGACCCGCAGCCAGCGCGGACTCAATCTGACACTGCGCATGCTCAGTTTCGTACCGATGGCGGTGCCGGGGCTGGTGCTCGGTCTGGGTTACGTCTTCTTCTTCAACCTGACCGGCAACCCGTTGCACGTGCTGTACGGGAGCATGACCCTGCTGATCGTCTGCACTATTGCTCACTATTTGACCACCGCGCAGATGACCGCCACCACCGCGCTGCGTCAGCTCGACGCGGAATTCGAAGCCGCCGCGCTGTCGCTCAAGGCGCCGCTGTACCGGCATTACCTGCGGGTCACCGTGCCGATCTGTCTGCCGGCACTGCTGGACATCGTGCGCTACCTGTTCGTCTCGGCCATGACCACCGTGTCCGCCGCGATCTTCCTCTACAGCCCCGACACCCTCCTCGCGGCGGTGGCGGTGCTGAACATGGATGACGCCGGCAACGTCGGCGGCGCGGCGGCGATGTCGACCCTGATTCTGTTCACCTCGGCGGGCGTGTCCTTGCTGCTGGCGTGGGCTTCGCGCGGCTTGCTGCGCCGTTCCCAGGCCTGGCGGCAAACGGCGCCCGGTCACTGATCCACGACTTGTCCCTATCGCCTCAACTCACCTACAGGAAAACGATCATGTTCAAGCCTATGGCCCTGGCCGCTGCTGTGCTCGCGACTTTCAGCCTGAATGCCTTCGCGGCAAAAACCGAGTTGACGGTGTACACCGCCCTCGAAGCCGAGCAGTTGAAGTCCTACAAAGAGGCCTTCGAAAAGGCCAACCCGGACGTCGAGATCAAGTGGGTGCGCGATTCCACCGGGATCATCACCGCCAAACTGCTGGCCGAAAAGGATCGCCCGCAGGCTGACGCGGTGTGGGGCCTGGCGGCGTCCAGCCTGGCGATCCTCGATCAGCAAGGCATGCTGCAAAGCTATGCGCCGAAGGATCTGGGCAAGATCGGCGCGAACTACCGCGACGCCGCCAATCCGCCAGCCTGGGTCGGCATGGACGTGTGGGCCGCGACGATTTGCTTCAACACCGTTGAAGCCGAGAAGCAGGGCCTGACCAAACCGGTGAGCTGGCAGGACCTGACCAAGCCTGAGTACAAGGGCAAGATCGTGATGCCGAACCCGGCCTCGTCCGGCACCGGTTTCCTCGACGTCAGCGCCTGGCTGCAAACCTTCGGCGAGAAGCAGGGCTGGGCCTACATGGACGGCCTGCACCAGAACATCGGCCAGTACGTTCACTCCGGTTCCAAGCCTTGCAAACTGGCGGCGGCGGGCGAATTCCCGATCGGCATTTCCTTCGAATACCCGGCCGTTCAGCTCAAGCGCCAGGGTGCACCGCTGGACATCATCCTGCCGAAGGAAGGCCTCGGCTGGGAGATCGAAGCGACTGCCGTGATCAAAGGCACGCCGCACGAAGAGGCCGCGAAAAAACTGGCCGACTTCTCCGCCAGCGCTCCGGCGATGGACCTGTACAAGGAAAACTTCGCTGTCCTTGCCCAGCCGGGCATCGCCAAGCCGCAGACCGAGCTGCCGGCCGACTACGAGCAGCGCCTGATCAAGAACGACTTCGCCTGGGCCTCGAAGAACCGCGACGAGATCCTGACCGAATGGCGCAAGCGCTATGACGGCAAGTCCGAGAAAGTCGCTGCCAAGTAAGGTCTTCATCGACTGACAGGGCCTCTTCGCGAGCAAGCCCGCTCCCACACTGGATCGCATTCACAACGTAAATCCCTGTGGGAGCGGGCTTGCTCGCGAAGGCGGTCTCCCATTAAGGGAAAATCTCCATGACACAACTCAAAGACTTGCTGATCGTCGGCGCCGGCATCCTGGGGCTTTCCCACGCCTATGCCGCCGCCCGGCGCGGTCGCAAGGTCACGGTTTTCGAACGCACTGCCACGCCACTCGGCGCGTCGGTGCGCAACTTCGGCCAGGCGCTGGTCACCGGCCAGCCACCGGGCCCGATGCTCGAACTTGCCAAGGCCAGCCGCGACATCTGGGGCCAGTGGGCGCAGCTCGCCGGCCTGCAACTCAAGCGCAACGGCTCGTACCTGTTCGCCCGCACCGAGGCCGAAGAGCACTTGCTCGAAGCCTTCTGCGCAGGGCGGGCCGTGGAGCACGACTACCGCGTCGAACTGCTGCGCGGTGCCGCGCTGCGCGATCTGTACGGCGGCCAGTTCAGCCATCACCGCGCCGCGCTGCACGGGATGGACGATCAACAGCTGTATTCCCGGGAAGCGATTCCGGCGCTGATCGAATACCTGCGCCGCGAACTCGACGTCGAGTTTCACTTCTCCACGCTGGTGCGCGACGTCGAGCCTGGGCGCCTGCAAAGTACTGCCGGCACATTCTCCGCCAAGCAGATCATCGTCTGCTCCGGCCACGATTATCAGACCCTGCTGGCCGAGCCGATTGCTGCCCTCGACCCGCAAATCTGCCGCCTGCAAATGCTCCGCGCCCGGCCGCAGATTGACCTGAACTTGCAACACGCCTTGCTCACCGGTCTCAGCTGTGTGCATTACGGCGCCTTCGCTGACCTGCCGGAAGCGGCGGCGGTGCAGGCGCAGATCCTGCGCGAGCAACCGCACTTGCAGGAAAACGGCATTCACCTGCTGATCAGCCCGACACCCTATGGCGAGCTGATCATCGGTGATTCGCACCATTACGGCAGCGATCCATCACCGTTCAACGCCGAGCAGGTCGACAACTGGATGCTCGAACTGGCCGAACAGACCCTCGGCTGCAAGGTGCAAGTGGTCGAGCGCTGGCAGGGTGTCTATGGTTCCCGTGGACCGGGGCCGTTTTCGTTTCTGCGTCCGGCGCCGGGGCTGAGTGTGGCGCTGATGCACAGCGGCGTCGGCATGAGCGTCGGCCCGGCCATGGCCGAGCGCAATGTTGCACAGCTTTTTGGAGAGAACGGATGTTGAGTCACGAACAAGTCATTGAACGGGTGTTCGGCCTCTACGAGCGGTTCGGCGCCAGCGACTACATCGGCGAACCGGTGTCGCAGATCGAGCACATGTCCCAGGCGGCGCAACTGGCCATCGCCGAAGGCTTCGACGACGAAGTGGTGCTCGCCGCGTTCTTCCACGACATCGGCCACTTGTGTGCCGAAGGCGCGGAAAACATGGGCGGTTACGGCGTGGTCAGCCACGAACGCCTCGGCGCGGACTATTTGCGTGAGGCCGGATTCAGCGAGCGCCTGGCGCGGCTGGTGGAATATCACGTCCAGGCCAAGCGCTATCTGACGCTGAGGGAATCGGGTTATTACGAGCGCTTGAGCGAAGCCAGTCGCCGCACCCTGGAGTATCAGGGCGGGGTGATGACCGAGGCTGAAGCGGATGTTTTCGAGCAGGATCCGTTGTGCGCCGTCAGCCTGCGAATGCGCCAGTGGGATGAGCTGGCGAAGGAAATGGCGGTGCCGGTAATGGATCTGTCTGTTCTCAAGCGCAAGGCTGAAGTTTTGTTGTCGACCGGGTGAGGGCGCGGATCTAAAGCTCAAGCACCTTCCCGACCAACAACTCAATCTGCTCCTGCCGCTCCGCCTGATTCAGCTTCGGATGCGGATTCAGCGAAGACCATTGCGGATGCGCGCGCGCCTTGTTGAGTGCTTCCGGCAACTTGCCCTCGCGCCAGGTCTTGTCCTGCGGCGTCACCACCTGAACGGCATCCATCGCCGCATGGCCTCGGGTATTCAGCGCTTGCAGCAGTTGCCGCTGACGCAGGGCCAGCAGGCGCAGCACGTTGTCGTCGACCGTCAGTTCCCGCTGCCCTTTGATCTTGCCGAGCAGGCGGTTGCCATAGCTGCGGGCGGTTTGCAGGGCGCCGCCGGCAATGGCACCGGCCAGCGCGGCGGCGCCGAGGGTGATGCCGCCGACCAGCAAATCCACACCCGCACCGGCTGCGGCACCGGCGGCAATCCCGCCGCCGACCCGCACGCCGAGTTGCTTGAGGGTTTCCGGGTTGAACAGGTCATCGCCCCAGCGCCCGTCGAGCAGCGGCAGATCACTGGCGGCGGCGTCCTGCGGGCGGAAGGCGTAGAGCTTGAGCAGCGCTTCGACGCAGCGTTGTTCGCGCTGGCGCACGGCTTTGCGCAATTCGCTGATGGCCTGTTGTTCCTGTTCGGCGTTGCTCGCCACACTGCGTCGGCACGCGGCGCAGTCGATCAACAATTCGGCAATCAGGCGCGCGGCGCTTTGCTCGCGGGTAAGGCGCTGGGCCTGTTGATCGGCGATCAGCCGTTCAAGTTGTGGGCGGGCGTTTTCCAGCAACAGTGCGAGGCTTTCATACAACCGCCGCTCGCCATCTTCCGGCGGGGCGACGCTGTCGAAGCGCACCAGCGCGTGCAGGCCGAGACGCGCCAGTGCTTCGCGCCAGTCTGGCTCGCGGTGGTTGGCACTGCTGACGAAATTCAGCACCGGCAGCAACGGCTTGCCGCAACTGGCCAACACTTCCAGTTCGTCGCGGTACTTGGCCAGCACCGGTTCGCGGGCGTCGATCACGTACAGACCGGCATCGGAATCGAGCAGTTGCCGCAGCACCTTGGCTTCCTGTTCGAAACGCTGACGAGCCTCGCTGCCGTCGAGAAACCGCGCCAGCCGTGCCGGGCCGTCGAGGCGTTCGCCGGGGCGTTCCAGGCGTTCGAGAAAATCCAGCAGGGCGATGGCATCTTCCAGACCGGGTGTGTCGTAGAGGTCGAGCAACGGCTCGCCATCCACCGACAACCGCGCGCCTTCGACATGCCGCGTGGTGCTCGGGCGATGAGAGACTTCGCCGAAGCCGACGTCGCGGGTCAGGGTGCGCAGCAGCGAAGTCTTGCCGACGTTGGTGTGGCCGACCACCGCCAGTTTCAGCGGCGCTTTCCAGGCATCAGTCATGTCCGTGCTCCAGCCAGTTCAACGGGGCGCAATCGGCGAACGGCAGCTCCAGCTGTTGCAACGCGACGTGCCAGTCACCGAGGCGTTCGGCGTCCAGCGCCTGTCCTTGCGGCGCCTGCAACAGCCAGACACGGGTTGCGGCGGCGTTGCGCGCCAGCTCGGCAATCAGCGCCAGGCTGCCGCGATCCGGCGAACGCCGTGGGTCGCAGGCAATCGCCAGGCGCGCCGGCGGGAAGCGGCTGAGCTGTTCGAGCAGTTTGTTGCGCGATTCCCGACTGTCGAGGATGCCGGCGTTGCTGACGTTTTTCGGCAGCGTCGGCGGCCATGAGTGTTGGTCGTCGAGTTCGATTGCCACGAGCAGCGCGCCGTCGCTGGCGTGTTCGCCCACGGTGCTTTCGACGCGGTGCAATTGCGCAGGCTCCGGGTCGGTGATGCCGAGGCGTTCGCTGGTTGGCATCAGGCGTTCGCGCAGTTGGGCGTAGCCGGGCAGGTTCAGGTCCAGGCGCAACGCAGCCTTGCCGCTGTTCCAGCGCCAGAAGCAAAACAGCGCCAACAACAGACGCGGCAACACGCCGTACACCACCAGCACGCCGACCAGCCAGGTTGCCCAGGCCTGACGGGCGCTTTCGATGTTCAGCGCGGTGTCGCCGCTGGCGCGGATCATGTCCACGGTCGGCACGTTGAAGCCCAGGAGCGCGGGCAAGGCGCCGAGGGCCTGGGTCATGTTGATGAACGTGTCGGCGCTGAGAATCGTGGTTTCCCAGACGAAACCGTAGCGCCGGGTCGCCATCAGGGTCAGCAACAAAACCAGCGCGCTGAACATCGCCAGCAACCACAGGCCATTGACCAGCGTACCGAGTGCCCAGCGATTGAGTTTCTGGCGTTGCAGCATCAGCAGCAGGGCCGGCGCCAGTTGCGCCGCCTTGGCGTCGCGGGCGAGTTTTTCACTGAGCCACAGCCACAAGCGGCCGAGGGTGGCGCCATGTTCGCCAGCGAAGATCAGCCCCAGCGCCCAGCTCAGCAGCAGAATCAGGTTCAGCCCGAGCAGACTGCCCAGGGCCCAGAACACATTGACCGGCGTCTGGCCCAGTGCGGCGAAGGCCAGACCGGCACCGCTCAGTACCGCGAAGATCGCCAGCAACACCAGCGCGAGGCGTGCACCTTGCAACCAGTGCTTGAGCGCGGCGGTTAGGCCGTCGCGCTCGGCCAGCCACAGGGCGCGGCGCTGAATGCGTCCCGGCAGATCGCCGCCGGCCGCGCGGGCCAGGCGATTGGCTTCCAGATCGTCCAGCGGGCCTGCGTGTTCTTCGCGCAGGCGCACGGTTTCGGTGAGCCAGAGGTTTTGCAGTGAAGTCAGTTCAGTCACGCGGCATCCCGTTGCTTGATTGAGCCGTGAGCATAACCGCTGTGGCGCTTATCGGGGTAAGGGCGGCTCTGGTATCCTCGCCGGCATGACTAAATCACTCCCCCTCAGCCTGATCGCAGCCCTCGGTGAAAACCGTGTGATCGGCGTCGACAACAGCATGCCCTGGCACCTGCCGGGGGACTTCAAATACTTCAAGGCCACGACGCTCGGCAAGCCGATCATCATGGGCCGCAAGACCTGGGACTCGCTGGGTCGCCCGTTGCCGGGGCGTTTGAACATCGTGGTCAGCCGTCAGCAGGATCTTGTGCTGGAAGGTGCGGAAGTCTATCCGTCGCTGGAAGCGGCCGTGGTTCGCGCCGAAGCGTGGGCGAAAGAGCAGGGCGTCGACGAATTGATGCTGATTGGCGGGGCGCAATTATATGCGCAGGGGCTGGCGCAGGCAGATCGTCTGTATCTGACTCGCGTGGCACTGAGCCCGGAAGGCGATGCGTGGTTTCCGGAGTTCGATCTGAACCAGTGGAAACTGGTGTCGAACGTGCCGAATCCGGCTGAAGGCGACAAACCGGCTTACAACTTCGAAGTCTGGGAAAAAGCCTGAATCTGTGGCGAGGGAGCACGCTCCCTCGCCACAACGTCAATCAAGCCTGAGCCAGTTCCGCATGCTCATCGGCATCCATCAGGGCCTTGTCGGTCTGCTGCATCACCTGGCTGGTAATCGCACCGGCCGTGATCGAACCACTCACGTTCAGCGCCGTGCGACCCATGTCGATCAGCGGCTCGACCGAAATCAGCAACGCCACCAGCGAAACCGGCAAGCCCATGGCCGGCAGCACGATCAGCGCGGCGAAGGTCGCACCGCCACCCACGCCCGCCACACCGGCCGAACTTAAGGTAACAATCGCCACCAGCGTCGCGATCCACAGCGGATCCAGCGGGTTGATGCCGACGGTTGGCGCTACCATCACCGCCAGCATCGCCGGGTACAGGCCGGCGCAGCCGTTCTGGCCGATGGTCGCGCCGAACGATGCGGCGAAGCTTGCCACCGATTGCGGAATGCCCAGACGACGGGTCTGCGCTTCGATGCTCAGCGGAATGCTCGCGGCGCTGGAGCGGCTGGTGAACGCGAAGGTCAGCACCGGCCAGATCTTGCGGAAGAAACGCAGCGGGTTGATCCCGGCCGCCGACACCAGCAGGCCGTGCACCACGAACATCAGGCCCAGGCCGAGGTACGACACCACGACGAAACTGCCGAGCTTGATGATGTCCTGCAGGTTGGAACCGGCCACCACTTTGGTCATCAGCGCCAGCACGCCGTACGGGGTCAGCTTCATCACCAGACGCACCAGACGCATCACCCAGGCTTGCAGGGTGTCGATGGCGTTGATCACTTTCTGACCTTTCTCGACGTCATCCTTGAGCAGTTGCAGCGCGGCAACCCCCAGGAACGCGGCGAAGATCACCACGCTGATGATCGAGGTCGGCTTGGCCCGCGCCAGGTCGGCGAACGGGTTCTGCGGGATGAACGACAACAGCAGTTGCGGCACATTCAGGTCGGCGACCTTGCCGGCGTAGTCGGTCTGAATGGTTTGCAGACGGGCCATTTCCTGAGTGCCGGCGACCAGGCCTTCGGCGGTCAGGCCGAACAGGTTGGTCAGGCCGATGCCGATCAGCGCCGCAATCGCGGTGGTGAACAGCAGCGTGCCGATGGTCAGGAAGCTGATCTTGCCCAGCGAAGAAGCGTTGTGCAGACGGGCCACGGCGCTGAGGATCGAGGCGAATACCAGCGGGATCACGATCATTTGCAGCAGTTGCACATAACCGTTGCCGACCAGATCGAACCAGCCGATCGAGGCTTTCAGCACTGGGTTGCCGGCGCCGTAAATCGTGTGCAGCGCGACGCCGAATGCCACGCCCAGCACCAGCGCGAGCAGGACTTTTTTCGCCAGGCTCCACGTGGTGTGACGGGTTTGCGCCAGACCAAAAAGCAGGGCGAGGAACACCAGCAGGTTGAGAATCAGGGACAGATTCATGAGGACTCCAGAAAAGACTGTGCCAACAGCCTTCCGGGGCTGCTGCGAACCGGCAAGCCTAACAGCTTGATTTCCAATGATTTAATACCGAAATCAAAGGTCGTCAGTCGTTTTTGGAATAAGCGGGTGTCGCTCTCGGGGATGCAGCTGGCGCGAAACGGACGTGGACGGTCGCTGACAGACGAGGACTGTCACACATATTTGTTAGCGTCGATTTCTTTGACCCAGGGAGAAAGCGCCAATGAAGTTCACACCGAAATTTCTGGCTGTCGCACTGACTGTGGGGATGGGCCTGGCCACTCAGGCATTCGCCACCGACCTGAAGCACTGGCCGGCGGATCAGGCCAAGGCATTGGACGCGATGATCGCCGCCAACGCCAACAAGGGTAACTACGCGGTGTTCGACATGGACAACACCAGTTACCGCTACGACCTCGAAGAGTCGTTGCTGCCGTTCATGGAAAACAAGGGCCTGATCACCCGCGACAAGCTCGACCCCTCCCTGAAACTGATGCCGTTCAAGGACACCGCCGACCACAAGGAAAGCCTGTTCAGCTACTACTACCGCCTCTGCGAAGTCGACGACATGGTCTGCTATCCATGGGTCGCGCAGGTGTTTTCCGGCTTCACCCTCAAGGAACTCAAGGGCTACGTCGATGAGCTGATGGCCTCGGGCAAACCGGTGCCGGCGACCTATTACGAAGGTGACGTGGTCAAGAATCTGGATGTGAATCCGCCGAAGATCTTCACTGGCCAGAAAGAGCTGTACAACAAGCTGATGGAGAACGGCATCGAGGTCTACGTGATGACCGCCGCCTCCGAAGAACTGGTGCGCATGGTCGCGGCCGATCCGAAGTACGGCTACAACGTCAAACCGCAGAACGTGATCGGCGTGACCACCTTGCTGAAGAACCGCGACACCGGCGAGCTGACCACCGCGCGCAAGCAGATCACTGCCGGCAAATATGACGAGAAAGCCAACCTCGGCCTCGAACTGACCCCGTACCTGTGGACCCCGGCGACCTGGATGGCCGGCAAGCACGCGGCGATCCTGACCTACATCGACGAATGGAAAAAACCGGTACTGGTGGGTGGCGACACGCCGACCAGCGACGGCTACATGCTGTTCCACGATGTGGACGTGGCGAAGGGCGGCATTCACTTGTGGGTCAACCGCAAGGACAAATACATGACCCAGATTCAGGGCATGATGGCCAAGCACGCGGCGGCCCAGGCGAAAGAAGGCTTGCCGGTGACGGCGGACAAGAACTGGGTGATCGTCAAACCGGAAGAAATTCAGTAAACCTGAAGGCAAAAAAATGCCCCGCACTTGGCGGGGCATTTTTGTTTCTGCGATTTGACGCTTACAGCCCGTCGAGCATCGCCTTGTTGCGCACCGCACCCTTGTCGGCGCTGGTCGCCAGCAGGGCGTAGGCCTTGAGGGCAGTGGTCACTTTGCGTGGACGCTGTTCGACCGGTTTCCAGCCTTTCTTGTCCTGCTCGACACGGCGTGCCGCCAGTTCTTCGTCGCTGATCAACAGGTTGATCGAGCGGTTTGGAATGTCGATCAACACCTTGTCGCCGTCCTGCACCAGACCGATCGCGCCGCCGGCTGCAGCCTCTGGCGAAGCGTGGCCGATGGACAGACCGGAGGTGCCGCCGGAGAAACGGCCATCGGTCAGCAGGGCGCAGGCTTTGCCCAGGCCTTTGGATTTCAGGTACGAGGTCGGGTAGAGCATTTCCTGCATGCCCGGACCGCCTTTCGGGCCTTCGTAGCGAATGATGACGATGTCGCCTTCCTTCACTTCGTCGGCGAGGATGCCACGTACCGCGCTGTCCTGGCTTTCGAAGATCTTCGCGTTGCCCTCGAACACATGGATCGACTCGTCGACGCCGGCGGTTTTCACCACGCAGCCGTCCAGGGCGATGTTGCCGTACAGCACGGCCAGGCCACCTTCTTTCGAATAGGCGTGTTCGAAGCTGCGGATGCAGCCGTTCTCACGGTCGTCGTCCAGGGTTTCCCAGCGGGTTGACTGGCTGAACGCGGTTTGCGTCGGAATGCCCGCCGGGCCTGCCTTGAAGAAATGGTGCACGGCTTCATCGTCGGTCTGGGTGATGTCCCACTTGGCGATGGCTTCTTCCATGCTGCGGCTGTGCACGGTCGGCAGGTCGGTGTGCAGCAGGCCGCCACGGGCCAGCGAACCGAGGATGCTGAAGATGCCGCCGGCGCGGTGCACGTCTTCCATGTGGTACTTCTGGATGTTCGGCGCAACTTTGCACAGTTGCGGCACCTTGCGCGACAGACGATCGATGTCACGCAGGTCGAAGTCGATCTCGGCTTCCTGGGCCGCGGCCAGCAAGTGCAGGATGGTGTTGGTCGAACCGCCCATGGCGATGTCGAGCATCATCGCGTTCTCGAACGCCTTGAAGTTGGCGATGTTGCGCGGCAGTACCGACTCGTCGTTCTCGCCGTAGTAGCGTTTGCACAGCTCGACGATGGTGCGGCCGGCCTGCAGGAACAGCTGTTCGCGGTCGCTGTGGGTGGCCAGGGTCGAACCGTTGCCCGGCAGTGCGAGGCCCAGGGCTTCGGTCAGGCAGTTCATCGAGTTGGCGGTGAACATGCCGGAGCACGAACCGCAGGTCGGGCAGGCGCTGCGCTCGTACTCGGCAACCTTCTCGTCAGAGGCGCTGGAGTCGGCGGCGATCACCATGGCGTCGACCAGGTCGAGACCGTGGCTGGCCAGTTTGGTCTTGCCGGCTTCCATCGGGCCGCCGGAGACGAAGATCACCGGGATGTTCAGGCGCAGAGCGGCCATCAGCATGCCCGGGGTGATCTTGTCGCAGTTCGAGATGCAGACGATGGCGTCGGCGCAGTGGGCGTTGACCATGTACTCGACGGAGTCGGCGATGATCTCGCGGCTCGGCAGCGAATAGAGCATGCCGTCGTGGCCCATGGCGATGCCGTCGTCCACGGCGATGGTGTTGAATTCCTTTGCAACGCCGCCAGCGCGTTCGATCTCACGGGCAACCAGCTGGCCCAGGTCCTTCAGGTGAACGTGGCCCGGTACGAACTGGGTGAAGGAGTTGGCAATGGCGATGATCGGCTTCTTGAAGTCGTCATCTTTCATCCCGGTGGCGCGCCACAATGCGCGGGCGCCGGCCATGTTGCGGCCGTGGGTGGATGTTTTCGAGCGGTAATCTGGCATGGAGCACTCCGGGCGGCTAATCAGGTATCAAAGGGGAGTGAGCTTCTATTGACGTCTGGAACACTCAGAAATGGCCGTGTGTCCTGATGTTGCCGATGACGTTGCGGGATCGCCGCTGGTCTCAGCCTGAGCTCATAAACCCGCCGGGGATGAATGGCGATGAATCTCGCGATTCTACACCGCTGGCGTCAGGAGGGAATGGCGCAAAACGTTGTTCCAGTGCTGACGAAGCGTGCGGGATGACGACCGGCAGGGTTAATCGCTGTCCGGTTGCCCCACAAGATCGCTGCGCCGACTGATTCGGGCGTTCAATGCCAGTGCCACCCCACTGAGCATCACGAAGCTGTAGCCCAGCGCGGATTGCAGGTTGGCAGGGCTCAGGCTGATCAGGGCACTGATCAAGCCGCCGCAGATGAAAATGATCGTGCTGCCGGCCGAGGCCGAGGTGCCGGCGTTTTCGGGAAACAGACTCATCGCCCGCGAGGTAGCTGCGGGCCGGGCGATGGTGGTGCCGGCGGTGCAGATCAGCATCGGGATCAATACCGTGGCCGGGGTCAGCGCGAAGTTCGATGACAGATAGAGCATGCTCAGGCCGGCGAACAGGATCAGGCTCAACCCGACGATAATCTGCTGGCCACCGTTGATCCGCCTGCTCAGCACGCTGGCCAGGATGCCCCCGACTATATACGCCGCGCCGTAGATCAGCAGGAACAGCGAGAAGTCATAAGCGGACAGTTGCAGGCGGTCCATGAAAATCAGCGGCGAAATCACGATGAAGGAAAAGTGACAGGCGAAGGCAAAGGCCGAAATCAGCCAGTAACCGACGAAGTCGAAATCTCCCAGTACCCGTCGGTAAGCCTTCAGAAAGTGGGTGGGTGTGCCCCGGGCTGCCGGCCGGCTGTTGTCCAGAAACCACCAGGCCTTTAGCAGCACGATGGCGGACAGCGCGGTAAACACCCAGAAGCTGCCGCGCCAGCCCAGCGTTGCCTGAAGAAAGGTACCGGCAAGAGGCGATACCGAGATGAAAATTCCGGTGGCGGTGACCATCAGGATCCGCAAGCGATTACGCTCCTCGCCTTCGAACAGGTCCTGCACCAGCGCTTGTGATAGCACGAAGCAACCGCACCCCAGCGCCTGCACCACCCGGAACATCAGAAACAGCGAATAGTCCGAGGTCATCACACACCCGAGGGCGCCGAGTATGGAAACGCTCATGCCGGCGAGCAGCAGCCCCTTGCGTCCGATCACATCGGACAGCGGCCCGATCAACAACTGGGCGAAGGCTATTCCGACGGCGAACAGGCTGATCGACAGGGCGATGTCCGCCGGGGTGCGGCCAAAGTGTTCGGCCAGCGCCGGGAACGAAGGCAGCAGGACATCCAGCGGGAAGACGCCGAGCAACACCATTGCCAGCAGGAGGCTGACAGCCCCGCGCCGCTGTCGCGGAGTCACCACAGATTGTCCGTCATCCATCGATCAGTCCTGCCCTGGCAAAAAGTGTCTGGTTTTGAGGTTCGGCGAAAAAACCGGCTTTCTTCAACGCGCTCAGTGTGGCGAGGCTGCCGGCGCGTGCCCGCCGCCGACTGGCCTGGGTCGTTGTCATCGTGGCGAGAATGTCCATCACCGTGGTGTTTGCAATGCCCGCGCCACCGAGGCTTTCCTGCAGCCAGTGCTCATCCACTTCGAAGAAAATTTGCAGAATGTCGAGCAAGGTCGTCGCGGTAAACGTTCGCTGTCGCGGGTTCAGGTGCAACCAGAGGTAGTGGAACACTTCTGTGAAATACCGGCTGTGGCGGGCTTCATCGGTGAGGTGATCGCGCAGCATGTCGTTGACACCGGACACCAGACTGTCGCGGCAGACATCCAGCAGTTCACGGGCAATGACGGTTTCCGAGACGAAACCCAGAAGAAAGCACGCCAGCGGCCGTTGCTCCTGACTGGTGCGAGCTATCAGCAGGTTCATCCGGGTGATCCGTCTGGGCATCACCGGGCGCCCGGTGATGGCGTAGAGGCTGGCGATCTGCTCCGCCACCTGACTGGAAAACAGGGCGTGATAGCCCTCGTCGGTGTAGAGCTGGAGCGCGGCGGTTTTCATCGGCGCCGGCACCGCGACCGGAAGCTCGCCATGCACGATGGTTTCGACGGCGCGATTGACGATCCGGTGTTCGAGCAACGTGGTGTAGTCGAGAAAATGCACCAGATGTCGGGCCGTGAGCCGATGCAGCATCGAACGGCCCGCTGCTTCAATGGACGGGTGGGCCAGATAGGGCAGGAACGCCGGCGGAAACCAGTGCCGGGTCTCCAGTTGTTCCTGCACGTTGTCCGGCAAGTGGTAATCGTGGGGGCTGGTGCGGACCGAGGCGCGGGTGTTCCAGTCGCTCAGGGTGAACTGAAAGACCGGCTTCGGGGCGAGGGCGCTCATGACTGTGCCTCACGCAGCAGGTCGCGCATTTCCTGACACATCGCTTGGCCATCGCTTTCCCCGCAACCGACGAAGAACAAGGGTTGTTCCGCACTGTTCTCGAGCTTCAGCAATGTTTCGACCTGCTCATCGGAAAACGCGCCCGTGAGCCAGGTGTTCATGCCCAGCGCGGTGGCCACCAGTTGAAACGTCTGCGAAAGGTGCCCGGCTTCGACGAACGCCATTCGATAGGCGCGCGAATGCGGGTATTTCCACCAGAGCCGGTCGAAGCGGGCGGTGATGAACAGGCCCAATGGCAGGTTGTTGATGAAGTGCTGGCCCCCCAGCAGATTGCCAAATTCGCTGTCGGGCAAGGGACTGATGAAGCTCAGGGCGTGTTCGGCAGGGTGGTAGACATAGACGCCAGGCGCCAGTGCGTCGACGTTCTGCACCAGCACGAACCCGGCGCAGGCATTGAGGCCGCCTCCGGAAGGGCTGCTGCGTCGCGCTCCAAGTCCGTCGGCGATGCTGTCGTCGCGGTCGGCTGCGCGTTCTCGCAGGTAGCCGAGTGACAGGTAAAGCAAGGTGCCGACATCATCCAGCGAAACGGCGGCACCGGTGAAGGAGCGGCAGGTCTTTCGTCGGGTCAGTGAACTCAACAGGCTGTCGTCATTCAGTACGAGCGGTGCGGGCAGGGTGATGAGCGCGTTCGGACCGGTATCCGCAGGGATGTCGGGCGGAGGTGAAGTGGCAAGCACTGTGTTGCAGTGTTCGAGGTATTGCCTGGACCATTCCTGAATATTTCGGGGAGTCTGTTCGCACGGAATATCCCGAGTGCCGATATGGTAGATCCTGGATAGTTCATCCCAGCCCCAGACGGGCGCTGGTTTTTTTGAAGAAATCAGTATTCCGCTATCTAAAAGTTGTGTGTCTATTGTGTTGCTGTTGTCATATAAATCAGGGTTGTGAATAAGTTGCGCCAATCGAGTGGAATACTCAAGGTCAAGTTCATGTTGAGTATGGTCTTTGTAATTCCAGACTATCTGGCCGGGTGTTCGTGGCAGTATGAATAAATAAGGGTTTATATGCATGTCGGGGCACGTTGCTCTGGATGGATGCTTTGTCAGAGGCGCTGGGTAGCCGGCTATACCCAGCGCCAACCTTACTTAACGGACTTTAGGTGCGACCAGAAAAGCCAGGTTTGCGAGGGTGCGGGATTCCAGAGTAATTGCTTTCATGATTGAACTCCTTGTTCATTGGTGCTTCGTGGTTAGTTTGTGTCACCTCCGTGGTGACGACTTAATAATAGTTTGTAATGGGTTAATCGCAAGCAAATATTAAGTAGGAATAATCCAGTAATTTTGTCGGAGTCATCTTCGGCTGGAAGTGGATGTGTAAGTTAAATATCAGTAAATAAATTATTTGCGGAAATATCCTGCACGTCGGGGGGACGATAAATGTAGGAAAGCAAAGTGCAAGACAAAAAGAAGGGGAGCCCGTGGGCTCCCCTTTCGACAGCGTCAGTGCCGTGTGGCTGTCAGCTGTTAGGCAGCAGGCGGCAGGTGATGCTCTTGATGTAGCGGGTTTCCGGAATGGCCGGGTGTACCGGGTGATCCGGGCCCTGGCCGCCACGCTCCAGCAACTGGATGTTGCGGTCCAGGTGACGGGCGCTGGTCAGCAGGATGTTCTGCAAGTCGTCTTCCGGCAGGTGCATCGAGCACGAAGCACTGAACAGGATGCCGTCCTTGTTGAGCAGGCGCATGGCTTGCTCGTTCAGGCGACGGTAGGCGCCTTCACCGTTTTTCAGGTCTTTCTTGCGCTTGATGAACGCAGGCGGGTCGGCAACGATCACGTCGAAGCGCTCTTCGCTGGCCTTGAGTTCCTTGAGGGCTTCGAAGACGTCGCCTTCGATGCAGGTCATCTTGTCGGCAAAGCCGTTCAGTGCAGCGTTGCGCTCAACGCCATCGAGGGCGAAGCCCGAAGCGTCGACGCAGAACACTTCGCTGGCGCCGAACGCGGCCGCCTGCACACCCCAGCCACCGATGTAGCTGTACAGGTCCAGCACGCGCTTGCCCTTGGCGTAAGGGGCCAGGCGTGCGCGGTTCATGCGGTGATCGTAGAACCAGCCGGTTTTCTGACCCTGAACCACCGGCGCTTCGAATTTCACGCCGTTCTCTTCCAGCGCCACCCACTCCGGTACCACGCCGAAGACGGTTTCGGTGTAACGCTCGAGGCCTTCGGCATCGCGGGCGGCGGAGTCGTTCTTGAACAGGATACCGCTTGGCTTGAGTACTTGGGTCAGCGCCGCGATCACGTCATCTTTATGGGCTTCCATGGTCGCGGAGGCGAGTTGCACCACGAGGATGTCGCCGAAACGGTCGACCACCAGACCCGGCAGCAGGTCGGAATCGCCGTAGACCAGACGATAGAACGGCTTGTCGAACAGGCGCTCGCGCAGCGACAGGGCCACGTTCAGGCGATGCACCAGCAGCGACTTGTCCAGCGGCAGCTTGATGTCGCGCGACAGCAGGCGCGCGCAGATCAGGTTGTTCGGGCTCATGGCGACAATGCCCAGCGGCTTGCCGCCGGCGGCCTCGAGGATCGCCTGGTCGCCGGCCTTGAAGCCGTGCAACGGGGTTGCGGCCACGTCGATTTCGTTGCTGTAGATCCACAGGTGACCGGCGCGCAGGCGACGGTCGGCGTTGGCTTTGAGGCGCAAGCTAGGCAGGGACATGACGTCGCTCCGGAAAAAAGAGCGGGAGTATACCGTGTTGCGCCTTATGCCGGGTTTGGCGTGCGATGAAACGCGCCGGAGCCCTACGCCGACAGCGCGTCGATCAGTGCGTCGCTGAACGCCGGAATATCGTCCGGTTGGCGGCTGCTGATCAGGTTGCCGTCCTTGACCACCTCCTGATCGACCCAGTTTGCCCCCGCGTTGACCAGATCGTCCTTGACCGTCTTGTAGCTGGTCATGGTCTTGCCATTGACCAGTCCTGCCGAAATCAGCAGCCAGCTGCCATGGCAGATCACCGCGATCGGTTTGCCGGCGGAGGTGCCAGTCTTGACCAAGTGCTGGGCGTCCTGGTCGATGCGGATGGTGTCAGAGTTCTGCACACCGCCGGGAAGCACCACGGCGTCGTATTGTTCGATGCTTGCGCCCTGAAAGGTCTGGTCGACCTTGAAGTCGTCTGCAGGTTTATCGTGGTTCCAGCCTTTGACGCTGCCGGCTTCGGCGGAGAGGATGTCAACCTGCGCTCCCGCCTGCTCCAGTGCCTGTTTGGGGCCAGTCAGTTCAACCTGCTCGAAACCGTCGGTTACGAGAAAAGCGACGCGCTTGCCGCTGAGAGAAGTAGCCATCGTTAAGCTCCTGAGTCTGTTGGAATTACTGCCCGAGACAGATGGAGAACTGCTCCGGGCACTACAGATTCCGAAGGCTGGTGGAAAGTGAAAGTTCCTGCGAATTGCCCACTGGTGTGTCGTGCGTCGGTTTTTAGAGGTTAGAATCGCCGCCTGTCCCAGAGTGTGTACTTATGTCCCAAGAGCTGACCACCGAACAGATTCAACAGTCCCTGCAAGGCATCAGTGTGCCCGCGCAGCCGCAGATCATGGTGGATCTGCAAATGGAGCAGTACATGCCCGACCCGGATCTGGAGACGATCGCCAAGCTGATCTCCCAGGATCCCGGCCTGTCCGGCTCGCTGCTGAAAATCGTCAATTCGCCCTATTACGGCCTGAGCAACAAGATCACTTCGATCAAGCGCGCGGTGAACCTGTTGGGCAGCCGTTCGATCATCAATCTGATCAACGCGATGTCGATCAAGGGTGAAATGAACGACGACACTATCGTCACCCTCAACCGTTTCTGGGACACCGCCCAGGACGTGGCCATGACCTGCCTGACCCTGGCCAAACGCGTCGGCACCGAGGCGAGCGACGAGGCTTACGCCCTGGGCCTGTTCCATGACTGCGGCGTGCCGCTGATGCTTCAGCGTTTCCCGGATTACATGGCGACGCTCGAAACGGCTTACGCCAACGCGGGTGCCGAGCGCCGGATTGTGGACACCGAGAACGACGTCTACAACACCAATCACTCGGTGGTCGGCTACTACACCGCCAAGTCCTGGCGCCTGCCGGAGCATGTCAGCGCGGCCATCGCCAATCACCACAACGCGCTGGCGATCTTCAGCGACGAGACCTCGCGCAACAGTCAGATGAAAAACCTGCTGGCGATCCTCAAAATGGCCGAGCACATCTGCGCGTCATACCGGGTTTTGGGTAACCAGACCGAAGACTTCGAATGGCAGGCGGTCGGGCCGCTGGTGCTCGAATACATCGGCCTCTCGGATTACGACTTTGAAACGTTGAAGCAGACCATCCGCGAACTTGGCGCGCACTGATTTAAAAAGACCCTTGATTCGAGACACTCATGCCTGAATTGCCGGAAGTCGAAACCACCCGCCGCGGTATTGCCCCGCACCTGGAAGGCCAGCGTGTCAGCCGGGTGATCGTGCGTGACCGGCGGCTGCGCTGGCCGATTCCCGACGACCTCGATGTGCGCCTGTCCGGGCAGCGCATCGTGCTGGTCGAGCGGCGCGCCAAGTATCTGTTGATCAACGCCGAAGTCGGCACCTTGATCAGCCATCTGGGCATGTCGGGCAATTTGCGGCTGGTTGAGGTCGGGATGCCGGCGGCCAAGCATGAGCATGTCGATATCGAACTGGAGTCGGGCCTGGCCCTGCGCTACACCGATCCACGGCGCTTCGGGGCGATGCTCTGGAGCAACGATCCGCTCAATCACGAATTGCTGATCCGTCTGGGTCCGGAGCCGTTGACCGATCTGTTCGATGGCGAGCGCCTGTATCAGCTGTCGCGCGGGCGGTCGATGGCGGTCAAGCCGTTCATCATGGACAACGCAGTGGTGGTGGGGGTCGGCAATATCTACGCGACCGAAGCGCTGTTCGCCGCCGGCATCGATCCGCGCCGCGAAGCCAAGGGCATTTCCCGGGCGCGCTACTTGAAGCTGGCGATCGAGATCAAACGCATCCTCGCCGCGGCCATCGAGCGTGGCGGCACCACGTTGCGCGACTTCATCGGTGGCGACGGGCAGCCGGGGTATTTCCAGCAGGAGCTGTTTGTCTACGGTCGCGGTGGCGAGCACTGCAAGGTCTGTGGCACGGGCCTGCGGGAAATCAAGCTCGGCCAGCGCGCCAGCGTCTGGTGTCCGCGCTGCCAGAGCTGAGCAGGGCATCCGAAAAAGTCCTACGGTCTATAGTGAGATGTCTCACTGTTCAGCCCGAAGGATCGTGCCATGAAGTCCTTGCAAACCCTCATCGTCGCACTGCTGCTGTGCTTGAGTCTGACCGTTCAGGCCACGGAAGGCGGCAGCGGTGATCCGCGTTACGCCATCCAGAATCCACCGGCTTACGCCATGCTCGGCGACCTGCTGATTGCCCGACCATTGCTGGTGGTGGCGACGGTGATCGGCGCCGGGGCGTTTGTCGTGTCGTTGCCGTTCACCGCGCTGGGTGGCGGAATTGGCGATGCGGGAGAGGCGCTGGTGGTGGCGCCGGCGAAAGCGGCGTTCGTGCGTTGCCTGGGCTGCACTGGAGAAGGATTTGAGCAGCGCGAATAGTCAGATCGCAGCCAAAGCTGCGATCTAAAAAGAGACTCAAGCCTTGCCGGTGATCTTGCGGTACTTCTCCATCAACTGTTCTTCAGTCTCCGGATGGGCTTCGTCCAGTGGAATGCAATCCACCGGGCAGACCTGCTGGCACTGCGGCTCGTCGTAGTGACCGACGCACTGGGTGCACAGGTTCGGGTCGATCACGTAGATCTCTTCGCCTTGGGAGATGGCGGCGTTCGGGCACTCGGGTTCGCAGACGTCGCAGTTGATGCAATCGTCGGTGATGATCAGGGACATGCTAACTCCAGCCGGGGCGGGGAGCCCGGGCGCTATGAATCAATGCGCGCAATTGTGCCGCATTGGCGCCCGTAGTGCACGCGGGCGCCGTTTGAACGGTCGTTACTTCTTGAAGCGCAGGGTCAGGGCCTCGGCCACCGCCGGGTGGACGAACTTGCTGATATCGCCGCCCAGGGCCGCGATTTCCCGCACCAGGGTCGAGGAAATGAACGAATAACGTTCGGACGGGGTGAGAAACAGGCTCTCCACATCCGGCGCCAACTGGCGGTTCATGTTGGCCAGCTGGAATTCGTATTCGAAGTCCGATACCGCGCGCAGGCCACGCAGGAACACGTTGGCGTTCTGCTCTTTGGCGAAATGCGCCAGCAGCGTCGAGAAGCCGACCACTTCCACGTTCGGCAGGTGTTTGGTGACCTCGCGGGCCAGCTCGACCCGTTGTTCCAGCGGGAACAGCGGATTCTTCTTGGGGCTGGCGGCGACCGCAATGATCACGTGGTCGAACAGGCGCGAGGCGCGTTCGACCAGATCGCCATGGCCCTTGGTAATAGGGTCGAAGGTACCTGGGTACAACACTCGGTTCATCGCGTCGTCCTGGCGGGAATCCGTTGGGGAGTCGGATGGTATCGCAGCCGTCCCGGTCGGGAAAGTCGCCTGTTGGGTAAGAAAGCACTATAGACGAGCGGAATTTTCGTCTTTTTCACGGGTTTCTCAGCCGTTCGCCGAGGGATGTTGCCAGTTGTGCCGTCAGACCGTACACCGACAACTGCGGGTTGGCGCCGATGCTGGTGGGGAACAAAGAGCCGTCATGAATCGACAGATTGCGAAGTTGATGATGGCGGCCGACGCTGTCGGTGACCGCGCTTTTCGGGTCCTCGCCCATCGCGCAACCGCCCATGACGTGGGCGCTGCCCAGGCGGGTGCGATACAGCTCGAGGCTCAGGCTGTCGATCAACGAGCGGGCCTCGGCCAGGCTGTTCACGTAGCGCGCATCGGCGTGCATCGGCATCACCGCTTTGGCGCCGCCGGCGAACTGGATCTCGGCCATGCTGTGGAAGGATCGGCGCAAGCCTTCCCAGGTGTAAGGCGACACCTGATAGTCGAGCACTGGCGAGCCGTCACCGCGCAGCTCGACGCTGCCGCCCGGGCTGTCCGGGTGAAAACCGTCACGCAGCAGGGCCAGCATCGCGTGGGTGTGGGGCAGGTCCGCCATGTGTTGCGCGCTTTCCTGACCGAACCCGCCGAGCAACGTGGCGGCCAGCGCCGGGTGCAGCGGCGGCACTTCGAGTTTGTAGGCCATTGGGCCGGTGGTGCCGTCCTTCCACTGGAAATGATCCGAGTAGATCGATTGCGGCGCACCGTAGAACGGGTTGATCACCTCGTCGAAACGCCCGGCGGACATGTTCACCAAATGCAGGAAGGTGCGCTTGCCCAGCCGTTTGTGCGGATCCGGTGCATCCGAACGCATCAGCAGCGCCGGGCTGTTGATCCCGCCGCCGGCCAGCACGTAGTGGCGTGCCTTGACGGTAATGGCGTGCCCAGTCGGCTCGACGCAACGTTCGTCCATCGCCACGCATTGCAGGCCGATGACCTTGTCGCCGTTGATCAAAAGCTTTTCGGCCCGGGCCAGATAGAGCAGCTCGCCACCCTTTTCCAGGGTCGCCGGAATGGTCGTGACCATCATCGATTGCTTGGCGTTGGTCGGGCAGCCCATACCGCAGTAGCCGAGGTTCCAGCAGCCGCGTACGTTGCGCGGGATCACGTGCCAGCTGTAGCCGAGTTGTTCGCAGCCTTTGCGGATCACGTCGTTGTTGGCGTTGGGCGGCACCATCCACGGGGCGACGCCGAGTCGCTGCTCCATTTTTTCGAACCACGGCGCCATGTCGGCGGGGCTGTGGCCTTTGACGTTGTGTTCCCTGGCCCAGTGTTCGAGGGTCGGTTCGGGGGTGCGAAAACTCGATGTCCAGTTGATCAGCGTGGTGCCGCCGACCGCGCGGCCCTGAAGGATGGTGATCGCGCCGTCCTTGCTCATGCGGCCGATGCCTTCCTGATAGAGGCTGCTGTAGGCCTGGTCTTCCAGCAGTTTGAAATCGCTGCTGGTCTTGAGCGGGCCTTCTTCGATCAGCAGCACTTTGTAGCCGGCGGCGCTGAGGATTTCCGCCGTGGTGCCGCCACCAGCGCCGCTGCCGATGATGGCCACGTCGGCTTCCAGGCTCAGGTCATCGGTAAGTTGCGCGCCGTTGTAGGTTTTCCAGCCACGGGCAAGGCCTTCGCGAAACGGGTCGGGTACGGGCATCGATCAGGTTCTCTTATTATTGTTTTGCGTGGGTCGCCAGGCTCAAACGGCGGGCGGGCCGGGGTAACCGCAATGGGCCCAGGATTCGGCGCGGGTGTACCAGGCCATCATCACCATTTGCAGCAATGAGCTGTGGCCCATGCGCAGCAGGCTCAGCGAGCTGTTTTCCCAGCGTTCGAGGAAGTGACGGATCGCCTCGGGGCTGGCGTTTTCCCAACTGCCCCAGATCCCGGTCAATGGCCCGCGCGTCACCGCCATGCCCAGCACGTCGAACAGTTGCCGGGTGAGCTTGAGCATTTCCGGCGACAGGTGATCGAGGCTGTAGTCCAGCGACTTAAGCGTTCCGTCGACAGCAGCGGGCATCTTTTCCACAGTAACGGCGCCCTCCAGCATCACTGGAATCAGCGCACGCAGAAACAGCAGATCAGCGCTGCGCAGCGTGGCGAACCCGTTGGCTGAAACGCTCGACGAACAGCCGCTGAGGCTGGCGCCAAGGCCGGCGGTAGCGAGGAAAGCCGTGGCGCCGAGGCTGAATTTCAGCAGGCCACGGCGCGACAGGGCAGGTGTTTCGGTCAGGCTTGGGTGCATTGTTGTTATTACCCGGCGGTGACGTTAGCGAATGAACAGTTTCTGGATCAGTTTCTGAATGGATTTGCCGTAGGGCGGGTAGATCAGCCTCGCCGCGTTGAAGCGCTGTTTGACCAGCACGCCTTTGGCCTTGCTGAATGTCAGGAAACCTTCGTGCCCGTGGTAATGCCCCATGCCCGACGGGCCGATGCCGCCGAACGGCATGTCGTCCTGCGCCACGTGCAGCAGCGTGTCATTGAGGCAGACGCCACCGGAATGGGTTTCGCTGAGTACGCGCTTCTGTTCGCGCTTGTCGTAGCCGAAGTAGTAAAGAGCCAGAGGACGTGGCCGCTGATTGATGTAAGCAAATGCCTGATCCAGATCCTGATAGGGCACGATCGGCAGCAGCGGGCCGAAGATCTCGTCCTGCATGACCGTCATCTCGTCGCTGACATTCAGCAGCAGGCTGTGCGGCATGCGTCGGCCCTGGCCCTGGTCGAACAGCGGAATCAGCAGCGCGCCCTTGCTGGTGGCGTCGCTGAGGTAGCTGTTGAGCCGCGCCAGTTGGCGCTCGTTGATGATCGCGGTGTAGTCCGGGTTGTCGGCGAGTGTCGGATAAAACCCGCGCACGGCCTGGCGATAGGCTTCGACGAAACCGCCGATGCGCTCTTCCGGCACCAGCACATAGTCCGGGGCCACGCAGGTCTGGCCGGCGTTGAGGGTCTTGCCGAAAGCGATGCGCTCGGCGGCGTCCTTGAGCGGCACGTCGCGGGAGACGATGGCCGGGGACTTGCCGCCCAGTTCCAGGGTCACCGGCGTCAGGTTCTCTGCCGCTGCGCGCATCACGTGCCTGCCGACGCTGGTGGAGCCGGTGAACAGCAGGTGGTCGAAGCGCATTTTCGAAAACGCCACGCCGACATCGGCCTCGCCGAGCACCACGCACACCAGATCCTCGGGGAAGATTCGCGCCAGCAGTTCCTTGAGCAGCAGGCCGGTGGCAGGGGTCGATTCGCTGAGCTTGAGCATCACCCGATTGCCGGCCGCAAGGGCGCCGGTCAGCGGGCCGATGGCCAGGAACAGCGGGTAGTTCCACGGCACGATGACGCCCACCACGCCCAGCGGCTGGTACACGACTTTCGCCGACGCGGGCTGGAAAGCAACGCCGACTTTGCGTTTTGAAGGTTTCATCCACTGGCTGATGTGCCGACTGGCGTATTGAATGCCGTGCAGGCTCGGCATCAGCTCGGCGAGCAGGGTTTCATCGGCGCTGCGGTGGCTGAAGTCGGAGCTGATGGCGTCGATCAGGGCCTGCCGCTCGTTGCTCAGCAAATCGCGCAGGGCCTTGAGCCATTGCTGGCGCTGGGCCGCAGGCGGCATCGGGTTGGCGGCGTAGGCGGCACGCTGCGCGTCAAACAGCCGGTTGAGCTCTTCCAGCGGCTGTTGCAGCGTTTGCAGGTAGGCAATATCGGCAGTCATCGGCGGCTCCGGAGTTGTTGTTGTGAGGAGCTTTTTAGAGTCTATGCTCTAGAAAGTCAAATGGCTTCCTTGCGCATCCTGGTTTTATCCCGTTCCGGTTAGGCCGTAAGATGCCCCCCAACGCACTCTGAATTAAAGCTCAAGCCATGGCCCCACGGATCAAAACCAGCGAGCGCATCGTGCAGAACAGCCTCGAGCTGTTCAATCAGCAGGGCGAGCGCAGCATCAGCACCAATCACATCGCCGCCCACATGGAGATTTCTCCGGGCAATCTGTACTACCACTTCCCCAACAAGCAGGCGATCATCGCCGTGCTGTTCAGTGAGTACGAAAGCCTGGTGGACAGCTTCCTGCGTCCGCCTCAGGGCCGTGCCGCGACGGTCGAAGACAAGCGCTTCTATCTCAAGGAGCTGCTGTCGGCGATGTGGCGCTACCGTTTCCTGCACCGCGATCTCGAGCATCTGCTCGACAGCGATCCTGAGCTGGCCGGGCGCTACCGGCGCTTCTCCCAGCGCTGCGTGATCCAGGGCGCGGCGATCTATGAAGGGTTCGTTGCCGCCGGCATCCTGAAAATGGATCGGGTGCAGATCGAATCCCTGACCCTCAACGCGTGGATCATCCTCACCTCCTGGGTGCGCTTCCTGTGCACGACCCGGGAGAATTCCAACTACCTCAGCGAACAGGCCATCAAACGTGGCGTGTATCAGGTGCTGGTGCTGGAAGCAGGGTTCGTCACCGAGCAGGCCCGCGATGAGGTCAACGCCTTGTTCGAAGAGTTCTACGTGCCGCTGGCCCAGGCCCTCGAAGAGAGACCGTAAGCCCATTTCCTCACTGGAGTCGTTCGCTATGCCGATTGCGCAACTGATCAGCCCGACCGCACTGGATGCCCGCAAGGCGCAACCGGGGCTGGTGATTCTCGATTGCCGCTTTGCCCTCGAAGACCCGGATTACGGCCAGCGCAGCTACGCCGAGGGGCACATTGCCGGGGCACATTTCGCCGATCTTGAACGCGACCTCAGCGGCCCGGTGATCAAGGGCGTGACCGGTCGCCATCCGCTGCCGGAACCGGCGGCGCTGATCGAACGCCTGCAAGCGTTCGGCATCAATAATGACAGCGACGTGGTTCTGTATGACGACGGCCCGGGCGCCTATGCGGCGCGGGCCTGGTGGTTGCTGGCGTGGCTGGGCAAGCGTGACGGCGTGTTCATTCTCGATGGCGGGCTCAAGGCCTGGCATGCGGCGGGGCTGCCGTTGAGTCTTGATCCACCGTCAGCGGCCCGGGGCAACTTCAGCGGCCAGCCGGACATGCGCCTGCTGCTCAGCGCCGAGCAATTGCAGCAACGCCTCGGCCAGCCGGCCCTGACCCTGCTCGATGCCCGCGCCTTGCCGCGCTTCAAGGGCGAAGTGGAGCCGATCGACCCGATCGCCGGGCACATTCCCGGCGCGCAATGCGCGGCGTTTACCGACAACCTGGGCAGCGACGGGCGTTTCCTGCCGACCGATCAGCTCAAGCAGCGTTTCGCCGCGAAACTCGGCGAGCGTTCCCCGAACGATCTGGTGGCTTACTGCGGCTCCGGGGTGACGGCGTGTCACAACCTGTTTGCCCTGTGTCTGGCGGGTTATCCATTGGGTTCGCTGTATGCCGGATCGTGGAGCGAGTGGATCAACGAGCCTTCGCGCGGTATCGCCACCGGCGAGTAAACGCTCAGCGATCCAGGCGCGCGCTGCGATAGGCCGCCGGCCCCACGCCATAAACCTGTTTGAATTGCCGGCTCAGATGGCTCTGGTCGGCAAATCCCAGCTGCGTGGCGACCTCCACCGGCAGGCAGCCGCTCTGCAACAAGCCCCGCGCGCAGGCAATTCGCTGCTGCATCAGCCAGCTGTGCGGCGGCATGCCGGTGGCGCGGCGGAACACCCGGGCGAAGTGGAAGGGCGAGAGGTTCACGGCCGCCGCCAGTTCTTCCAGCGAGGGCGGCGCCGCCAGTTGCGCGTGCAGCAACTCCTTGGCCATCGCCACCGCGCGGTGCTCCTTGCCGGGGTTGCCGCTGATCTGCACCGCTGCGTGACGCTGCAACAGCAGCATCATCATTTCCCGCCACACGGTTTGCTGTTGCAACGCGGTGGCGGGGCTTTCCAGCAAGCGATGCAACTGACAGAAACCGTTGACCAGGTCCGGATCGCGATACAGCGTCGCCCCGAAGGCCGGCATCGGTGCGGTCGGTAGTTCCAGTTCATTCAACAGCGCGACAATCTGCCCGGTGTCGGGATAAAACGCCCGGTACAGCCAGCCGTCCTCGGTGCCCTTGTGGCCGTTATGCACTTCGTCCGGATTGATCAGCACCAGCGTGCCGCTGCCCGCCAGGTGTTCGGCGCCGCGATAACGGTAGCGCTGGGCGCCGGCCATGATCATGCCGATCACATAACCGTCGTGGACGTGCGGGGCGAAACGATGCTCGATGTAGCGCGCGGTCAACAGCTCGACCCCGGCCAGGGGCGCGGCTTGCCAGAAGCGGATCGACTCGCCCTGATCGCTCATGACCTCATCGCCCCGCGTCGGCCAGCCACTGCGGAATCCGTCGTTCCAGGTAATAACCCGGCTGGCGGAGCGTGCCGTCGACGAAGCCGACGTGCCCGCCCTTGTTCTGCAATTCGAATTGCGTCGTTGCCGACAACTCACTGGCCTGCGGCAGGCTGTGGGGATACACGAACGGGTCGTCCGCTGCCTGAATGATCAGGGTCGGTGTGCGGATCTCACCGAGAAAGTAACGGCTCGATGCCCGGCGATAATAATCCTCGGCATCGGCGAAACCGTGCAGCGGCGCGGTCACCCGGCCATCGAAATCCCAGAAGGTGCGCATGTTTTCCAGCGAGCCGAGGGCCGCCAAAGCTGCAATCCCATCTTCGCGCCCGTCATGCTGGAACTGACGCTGCTTGTTCTTGATGTAGGCCACCATCTCGCGCATGAAGTGCGCCTGATAGACCTTCGAGAAACCCTGGCCAATACGGTCGGCACACTGATCGAGGCGAAACGGCACCGACACCGCCACCGCACCGAGCACGCCACTGGCGCTGCCGGTTTCCCCCAGGTGCTTGAGCAGCACATTGCCACCGAGGGAATAGCCGACCGCATACAGCGGCGCCAATGGCCGCTTGGCCTTCAGGTGGCGGAGGGTTTCGGCGAGGTCTTCGCTGGCCCCGGAGTGGTAGCTGCGCGGCAGCAGGTTCGGCTCGCCGGAGCAGCCGCGCCAGTTCAGCGCGACACTGGCCCAGCCTTGCGCGGCGAGCGCTGCCTGGATTCCGGCGACGTAGGGGGAGTTGGAAGAGCCGGTCAGCCCGTGCAGCACCAGTACCAGTGGCGCTTCAGCGCTGTGCGGGCCATACCAGTCGAGGTCGAGGAAATCGCCGTCGTCCAGCCACAGCCGTTCGCGCTGGCGATCAAGGTGCACGGTTTTACGCCATAGCGGCCCCCACAAGGTTTGCAGGTGTGGATTGCCGAGGCCGAAGGCGGGTGTGAAACGAAATCCGGGTTCGGAAGGAGCAAGAGGTGCGCGCACAGTAAATCTCGACGGTGTCATGCATGAAGTGGTCGCCACACAAAGGGCTGCCACTTCAAGGGAGATCTAACTTGCCACAAAGCCCGCATCAGCGCGACACGAATGCCCGGACGGCTCGACGGTCGGGACAATGGCCGGTTGCGGGAGCGGCAGTTGGGGTGTCGTCGGACCTACGGTCACTACCCGCCACTGATCGTCAGGCAGATGTTTGTCCACTGCCATTCTGATCTGCTCCAGCGTCAGGCTCTGCACCTGTTGCGCGAAGAAATCCAGGTCGAGCGGCAAGTGGTGGCGGTTGATCTCGATCAGGCGCGCGAGAATCTGCCCGTTGCTGGCACTGCCAGTGATATTGGCGTTGGCCAGTCGGCGTTTGAAGTGATCGAGCTCCTCCTGCGAGGGGCCATCACGCCGGAAATCGCTGAGCATCGATTTCACCAGAGCCACCGTTTCATTCACGAATTGGGGGCTGGTCTGCAGAGCAATTGATGTCAGTCCGCCGCCTGCCCAGTCTTTGGTGCGAATGCTGACGTCGTATACCAGGCCTCGTTTGTTGCGCAGTTCTGTCATCAGGCGGGAATTTGCGCCACTGCCGAAAATCAGCGTCCCGGCATACAGCGCAATGAAATCCTCGTGTTGGCGCGACAGGCTGGGTTGCCCAAGCAATACGTGAGTCTGTTCTTGTGTGCGCTCGACATGGTGATGCATTTCAGTGCCGAACGCTTTGGGCGGTTCGACGGCGGGGAGTGCAACGGTGGGGGCGGGTAGCGCATTGGCGATTTGCAGGCTGATGGCCTGTGCCTGCTCGACGGAAAGGTCTCCCACCAACGTAATTTGTGTCTGGCTTGCCGAGTGGGTTTGTCGGTGGAACGTTTGAACGGCCTGACGGGTGATCGAGGTCATGTCGGTATCGGTTCCGTAGATCGAACGGGCGTAGGGCGTGTCCGGAGCCAGCAGCTCCTGAAGGCGTTGCCTGGCAATGTCCGCAGGTTGTTGCTGTTGTGCCAGCTGCAAGCCATGAAGCTCGCTCTTGACCCTCAGCAGCGCTTCATCGGAAAGAGAGGGCTGCCCCAGCATTTGCGTAAACAGTTGCAGCACCGGTGCGCTTTTGTCTGGATCGCTCAGGCTGCGTAACGTGAACGTGGCACGCTCCTGATCGAGATCCATCCCGAGCTTCGCACCCACCCCGTCAAAGACTTCGGCAATCGCCGCATGGTCATTCTTGCCGCTCACCCCCTCGTTGAACAGGCTGAATATCAACGCCGCCAGTCCTGGGGTATTGCCGTCGTGTGCACTGCCGGCGGCGAAGCTGACGTGAACATCGAACATCGGCAGCTCCGTCGTACGGATGAATAACGTTTTGATGCCTGTCGTGGTTTTCCAGCCCTTGATGCTCAATGGGCGTGGAGTCTGTCGGGTCGTGTCTGTTTCCGACAGCGATTGCAATCGTGATTTGGGAAAACCGGCTGGCGCAGTATCGGCAGCAACCGGACTGGCTGACAGCCAGAGGGTGAACGCAAAACCGGCCATGGCAGACCGAAAGACGTGCGCAGATTTATCCATGTTTTTTCTCCGCAAGCACGTGGGCTGTGCTGAGGCGTTCGCGGATCAGGTACTTTTCAGCGACCTGGCGGAGGTCCTCGGGGGTCACTTTCTTGAGCTCGGCGATCTCCTGATCGAGCAATTGCCACGACAGGCCAGCGCTCTCGAGGGCGGCCAGATGTATGGCAGTGTTCATGATCGAATCCCGGGCAAAAACTCTCTGGGCGATCAGTTGGGTCCGTGCGCGTTCCAGTTCTTCGGGAGAGGGGGGCGTGGTGCGCAGTTCCTCGAGCAGATCCCAGACTCGTATTTGTGCGGTTTCCGGGCTTGTGGGTTGTGAGCTGTCGAGGCGGGTGCTCAATGTCAGAAGAGTATCGCCGCGACTGTAAAGGTCGTAGCTGGCGCTGACATGGCTGAATACATGCTCCTTGTGTTGCAGGTGTTTTTGCAGGCGAGCGCTCTGGGAGCCTGCCAGCAACATTTCCATCAGGCGCAGCGCATGCGCAGTCCGGTATGTATCTGCTGTAGCCAGGCTGGGAACGTTGAACGCCATGATCAACTGCGGGGCGGGCACCGGTTGGTTGAGGATGAGGCGGCGTTCGCCTGGCCGCGGCAATTCGCGCGGTTTTACGGTTTGTGTGAGGGGGCGACTGGCGAGGCCGCCGAAGTAGCGTTGAGCCAGAGGTTGAACGTAATCGAGGGTGACGTCGCCGACGACGACCAGCGTGGCATTGCCAGGGGCGTAGCGTGACTCATACCAGTCGCGCAACTGAGCGGTGTTCAAGGTGCGCAGATCGTTCATCCAGCCGATGACGGGGGTCCGGTAGCTGCTGGAGGGATAGGCCAGGGTTTCCAGACGCTCCAGTGCAGTGTCCAGAGGACTGTCTTCCACATTCAAACGGCGCTCTTCTTGAATGACACTTATCTCGGAAGCGAAATCTTCAGGTGTGAGGTGAGCCGTCGACATCAGGTCGGCCATCAGTTCGAATGCGACCCCCAGATAAGGCTTGGGCAAAGTCTGGTGGTAGGCAGTGACGTCTTTGCCGGTAAAGGCATTTTCCGATGCCCCCAGGGATTCCAGTATGGCGGATGCCTCGCCCGGACAGGTCTTGCTGCTGCCCTTGTAAAGCATGTGCTCCAGCGCGTGTGACAGTCCGGTCTGACCCGGTGCTTCGTCAGCCGATCCGACCTTGAACCACAGTTGGGAAGTGACCAGCGGGGCTCGGTGATCCTCGCGGACGATGACCTTCAGGCCGTTGTCCAGCAGAAACTCATGGGTGGTCGGTGGTGGGGCGGCCAGCGCCAGCAGCGGGGCCAGGGCCAGGCAAGGCAGCATCCTGCTGCACAAAGTGTCCATAAATGATGGGTCCTCAATGGATTACTGAAATGGCGTAATCCACTGTGGAGATTTTGCGCGGGCGGCGTGCGGTAGTTATCTACCGCGCGCCAAATTCGGCGTTCGCCAGACGATTGTCAGAGAGAGGGCAGGCCCCGTTGCCACAACGCGTAGTACACCCGCCCGGATTTTTGCTCGCGGTGCAGGCGCCAGTTGCCCGGCAGGCCGAGGGTCGATGGCGCGGTTTCACTTTCAGTGTAGATCCACGAATCGTCGGCCAGCCATTGGCGCTCTTCCAGCAGCGTGCACACGGCGGGCAGCAGGTTCTGGTTGAACGGCGGGTCGAGGAACACCAGGTCGAACGCGGTCGCAGTCTGGGTTTCCAGATATCGCAGGGCATCGGCGGTCTGCACGTGACCGTTGGTGCAGCGCAGCGTGCCGAGGTGTTCTTTCAGGCTGGACACCGCGACGTGGCTGGCATCCAGCGCCTGACCCAGGGCCGCGCCACGGGACAGTGCTTCGAGAAACAGCGCGCCGCTGCCGGCGAACGGGTCGAGCACCTTGGCCCCGGCAACGTAGGGCGCGAGCCAGTTGAACAGGGTTTCGCGCACCCGGTCCGGCGTCGGACGCAGACCCGGCGCATCAGGGAAGCTCAGCTTTCGGCTGCGCCATTCGCCGCCGATGATGCGCAACTGGTTCACACCGTTGTGCAGTTTTTGTACAGGTTTCTTTGGACTGGCCATTAATGCTCCGGAACCCCGAGCGGCTGCTCGGCAGGTTTATCAGATGGGGCCGGTAACGGCTTTTGCGGCACGGTCGGGCCAGCGCTGACGATGACCAGTTTATCCGTGCTCAAGTGTTTGTTCAGAACGTCGCGAACCTGCTCGACCGTCAGGCTCTGGGACTGACGCATGAAGTCGTCCAGATAATTCAGCGGCAGGTTGTAGAAACCCATGGCACCGAGCTGGCCGACGATATCGGCGTTGCTCGCGGTGGACAGCGGGAAGCTGCCGGCCAGTTCGCGCTTGGCGTCATCGAGCTCTTTCTGGGTCGGGCCGGTCTTGAGGTAGTCGGCGAGCACGTCCTGCACCAGTTTCAGGGTGCCTTCGCTCATTTCCGCGCGGGTCTGCAGGTTGATCATGAACGGGCCGCGCGCCTGCATCGGGCTGAATGCCGAATACACGCCGTAGGTCAGGCCGCGCTTCTCGCGCACTTCGCTCATCAAGCGAGTGCCGAAGCCACCGCCACCGAGGATCTGGTTGCCCATCGACAGCGCGGCGTAATCCGGGTCGTCACGGTCGATGCCCAGTTGCGCGATCATCAGGTTGGTCTGCTTCGACGGAAACTCGATGTGGCCGATGCCGGGTTTCGGCTCGATCGGTTGCTCGACTTTCGCCAGCGCCGGACCTTTTGGCAGTGCAGCGGACACCTGATTGGCAATCGCCTCGGCTTCGCTGCGGGACAGATCGCCCACCAGCGCGATCACCACGTTGCCGGCCGCATAGGCCTTGGCGTGGAACTCACGCAGTTGCGCCAGCGTGATCTTCGGCACGCTTTGCGCATTGCCGTCGCTGGCGTGGGCGTACGGGTGATCGCCGTAGAGGCGCTTCATCAGCTCCAGGCTGGCGAGTTTGCCGGGGTTCTGTTTCTGGTATTCGAAACCGGCGAGCATCTGGTTCTTGATGCGCGCGAAGGAGTCAGCCGGGAAGGTCGGTTTGCCCACCACTTCCGAGAATAGCTTCAGCGCCGGCTCGCGCTTGTCGGCGGCACTCAGACTGCGCAGCGACGCGATGGCCATGTCCTTGTAGGCGCCGTTGCCGAAATCCGCGCCCAGGCCTTCGAAACCCTGAGCGATGGCGCCGACATCCTTGCCCGCCACGCCTTCGTTGAGCATGGCGTTGGTCAGCAGGGCCAGGCCCGGCGCGTTGCCGTCCTGGCTGCTGCCGGCGGAAAAGATCAGGCGCATGTCGAACATCGGCAGTTCGCGAGCCTCGACGAACAGCACTTTGGCGCCTTCGGCGGTGTTCCAGGTCTGCACGTCGAGCTTGCGGCTGGCCGGGGCCTTGCCGTCTAGCTCGGCCAGCGATTGCAGCTTCTGGCTGGACTTGGCGTTATCCAGCGCTTCGCTGGCCTTGGTGTTGTCGCTTGGCACAAGGTAGAACGCAGCGGAGCCGATGATGGCCACGGTGATCAGGCCGAGCAGCAGGCGTGGGGTTTTGCGCTCACTCATGAGTCGTCTCCAGGGGCAGGACGTGGGCGACGCTGAGACGTTCGCGGGTGAAATACAGCTTGGCGGCGTTCTGGATGTCTTGCGGGGTGACGCTCTCCAGATCGGCCAGTTCAGTGTCCATCAGCTTCCACGACAGACCGACGGTCTCCAGCTGGCCGATGGCGGTGGCCTGGCTGGTGATCGAATCGCGCTCGAAGACCAGGCCGGCGATGACCTGCGCGCGTACGCGCTCCAGTTCTTCGGCGGACGGTGCGGTGGTTTTCAGCTGTTCCAGCAGTTTCCACAGACCGGCCTCAGCCTGGGCCATGGTCTTTTTCTTCTGGGTGTTCGGCGTGGCCGACAGGGTGAACAGGCTGTCACCGCGAGTGTAGGCGTCGTAGCTCGACGAACCGCCGGACACCAGCTCTTCACCGCGCTCCAGTTGGGTCGGGATGCGACCGCTGTAGCCGCCGTCCAGCAACGCCGAAATCAGGCGCAAGGCGTTGACCGAGCGTTTGTCTTCGGCAGTGGCGATGCTCGGGACGTTGAAACCGAGCATCAGGCTCGGCAGTTGAGTCTGCACGTGCAGGGTGATCTGGCGCTCGCCGGGCTCGGCCAGCTCCAGCGGCTTTTTCGCCGGCGGCACGTCGCGTTTCGGGATCGGCCCGAAGTAGCGCTGGGCGAGGGTCTTCACCTCGTCCGGGGTCACGTCGCCGACCACCACCAGCGTGGCGTTGTTCGGCACGTACCAGGACTGATACCAGTGGCGCAGCTCTTCGACCTTCATCCGCTCAAGGTCAGCCATCCAGCCGATGGTCGGCGTGTGATAACCGCTGGCCGGGTAGGCCATGGCCTTGTAGCGCTCGAAGGCCTTGGCCATCGGCTTGTCGTCGGTGCGCAGGCGGCGCTCTTCCTTGATGACTTCGATTTCCTTGGCGAACTCGTCGGCCGGCAGGCGCAGGTTGGCCATGCGGTCGGCTTCCAGTTCGAAGGCCACGCCCAGACGGTCGCGGGCCAGGACCTGGTAATAAGCGGTGAAGTCGTCGCTGGTGAACGCATTCTCTTCGGCGCCAAGGTCGCGCAGGATCAGCGAGGCTTCGCCGGGGCCGACTTTTTCGCTGCCCTTGAACATCATGTGCTCGAGGGCGTGGGACAGACCGGTCTGGCCCGGGGTTTCGTAGCTGGAACCGACCTTGTACCAGACCTGCGACACCACCACCGGCGCGCGATGGTCTTCGCGCACGACGACCTTCAAGCCGTTGTCGAGGGTGAATTCGTGGGTCGGTTGCGGGTCGGCCGCCAGGGCCGAAAGGGGCAGGCAGACTGTGCTGAGCAGCAGGCCTGCGGCGCGGCGGGCTAGAGCATTCATTCGTTTTTAAACCTGTTGGGCTGCCCGCTTGGTCTTAGCGTCGGCGGGCGAGAGGGTGCTAGGATACTGATCCGTTTTACTGGCGGCCACGCCTATCAGGCCACTGATCGGTCTATAGGTTGTACGGGTTACCGGCAGAAGCTTTGAGTTTCTCAGCTAAACTCTGCGTTTTCGCCGACGATGCCGTTCCAGTCCTTCGTATTTAATGACCTTTGAGGTGCTTTTGGCGCCTCGACAAAATGTTGCGCGTGAACAAGCTGGGTGAAACACAGTCTGTTCTGCATCGAATATTTATTTGCCGGGGCGCCCCTGTGGCGCGTCGCTACCGTGAGATAGCCGTCCTCCATGTTTGGTTCCAACGACGACAAGAAGACCCCAGCTGCGGCTGGCGAGAAGAAAGGCCTGTTCGGATGGCTGCGCAAGAAACCGCAGGAACCCGTCGTCGAACAGCCGACTGCCATTCCTGAGCAGGCCCTTGCGCCTGCTCCCGTAATAGAAGAAGCGCCGGCACCGGTCGTGCTGCCGATCGCCGAGCCGGTGCTGCAACCGGTGGCCGAGGCCGAGCCTGAAACGCCGGCTGCCGCCGAACTGCCGCTGACCCCGGCCAGCGAGCCGTGGCTGACCTTGCCAGTGGCGGAAGAGCCGGTGGCGCTGGTCGAAGAGGCCGCTCCGCACGTTACGCCAACGATTCCCGCGCCGGCTGCGTTCATGCCAGAGCCTGTTCAGGCGCCGGTGGTGGAAGCCGCTCCTGTCATTCCAGAGCCCGTGGTTGCTGCCCCGGTTGCCCCGATTGTCGAAGCGCCCGAGCCTGCACCTGCACCTGCACCTGCACCGGTAGCAGCAGTGCCAGTCGTTCCTGTGGAAACCCAGGTCGAAGCCCCGGTCGAGGCCCCGCGTACCGAAGAAACCAAGGCCGGCTTCTTCGCCCGTCTCAAGCAGGGCCTGTCCAAGACCAGCGCCAGTATCGGCGAAGGCATGGCCAGCCTGTTCCTCGGCAAGAAAGCCATCGATGACGATCTGCTCGACGATCTCGAAACCCGCCTGCTGACTGCCGACGTCGGCGTCGAGGCGACTTCGGTGATCATCCAGCGCCTGACCCAGAAGGTCGCACGTAAAGAGCTGGCGGATTCCGACGCCCTGTACAAATCCCTGCAGGCCGAGCTGGCTGCAATGCTCAAACCGGTCGAGCAGCCGCTGAAGATCGCTTCCCAGAACAAGCCGTTCGTGATTCTGGTGGTCGGCGTCAACGGCGCCGGCAAGACCACCACCATCGGCAAACTGGCGAAGAAACTGCAACTGGAAGGCAAGAAAGTCATGTTGGCCGCCGGTGACACCTTCCGCGCCGCCGCTGTCGAGCAGTTGCAGGTCTGGGGTGAGCGCAACAAGATCCCGGTGATCGCCCAGCACACGGGCGCGGACTCGGCTTCGGTGATCTTCGACGCCGTGCAGGCCGCCAAGGCTCGTGGCATCGATGTGCTGATCGCCGACACCGCCGGTCGTCTGCACACCAAAGACAACCTGATGGAAGAACTGAAGAAGGTTCGCCGGGTGATCGGCAAGCTCGACGCCGATGCGCCGCACGAAGTGCTGCTGGTGCTCGACGCCGGCACCGGCCAGAACGCCATCAACCAGGCCAAGCAATTCAACCAGACCGTCGAACTGACCGGCCTGGCGCTGACCAAGCTCGACGGCACCGCCAAGGGCGGGGTGATTTTCGCCCTGGCCAAGCAGTTCGGCCTGCCGATCCGCTACATCGGCGTCGGTGAAGGCATCGACGATCTGCGTACCTTTGAAGCCGAACCCTTTGTCCAGGCACTGTTTGCCGAGCGGGAGCGTTCATGATTCGTTTCGAACAGGTCGGTAAGCGCTACCCGAACGGTCACGTCGGCTTGCATGAGCTGAGCTTTCGAGTCCGTCGCGGCGAGTTCCTGTTTGTCACCGGCCACTCCGGTGCCGGTAAATCCACATTGTTGCGCCTGTTGCTGGCGATGGAACGTCCGACCAGCGGCAAGCTGCTGCTGGCCGGGCAAGACCTGAGCACCATCAGCAACGCGCAGATTCCGTTCCTGCGTCGGCAGATCGGTGTGGTGTTCCAGAACCATCAACTGTTGTTCGATCGCACGGTGTTCAATAACGTCGCGCTGCCGTTGCAGATTCTCGGGCTGTCCAAGGTCGAGATCGCCAAGCGCGTCGATTCGGCGCTGGAGCGCGTGGCGCTGTCGGACAAGGCCGAGCTGTATCCGGGTGACCTGTCCACCGGTCAGCAGCAGCGCGTTGGCATTGCCCGCGCCATCGTTCACCGTCCGGCTTTGCTGCTGGCGGACGAACCGACCGGTAACCTCGACCCGCGTCTGGCGGCGGAGATCATGGGCGTGTTCGAAGACATCAACCGTCTGGGCACCAGCGTGCTGATCGCCAGTCATGACCTGGCGCTGATCGCGCGCATGCGCCATCGCATGCTGACCCTGCAACGCGGCCGATTGATCGGCGACGGGGAGGCCGGCGTATGAGTGCAACACGTAGTCCGAAGGTTTCCGAGCGCGTGGCCCCGAAGGCCGCCGATCCGCAACCGCCAAAGAAGAAAAAGCACGACGATGACGACGGCCCGGACTTCGCCACGTTGTTCCGTGCCTGGATCGAAAGCCATCGCGCCAGTTGGATCGACAGCCTGCGTCGTCTCGGCAAGCAGCCGATCGGCAGTTTCTTCACCTGCATGGTGATGGCAGTTGCGCTGAGCCTGCCGATGGGTCTTTCGCTGTTGCTGAGCAATGTCGAGCGCTTGGGCGGTTCGTGGCAGCGTGCGGCGCAGATTTCGCTGTACCTGGAGCTCGAGGCGACTCCGGCGCAGGGCGAAGCATTGCGCGACCAGATCAAGGGCATGCCGGGCGTAGCTGATGCTGAATATGTCGGTCGCGACCAGGCACTGGAAGAGTTCCAGCAGCAGTCGGGCCTGGGCGAAGCCCTGCGCGAACTTCCGGAAAACCCTTTGCCGGGTGTGGTGCTGGTGACGCCGAACGAGGTCGACAAGTCGACCCTGGAAGCATTAAGACAAAAACTTTCCGAGCTGCCCAAGGTACAACAGGCGCAACTTGATCTAGTCTGGGTCGAGCGTCTGGCCGCCATCCTCAAGCTCGGCGATCGTTTCGTCTTCGGTCTGACGGTGTTGCTGGTTTCCGCATTACTTTTGGTGATAGGCAATACCATTCGTCTTCATATTGAAAACCGCCGCACCGAGATAGAAGTGATTAAACTCGTCGGCGGCACCGACAGCTATGTGCGTCGTCCGTTCCTTTATATGGGCGCGTTGTATGGCTTCGGTGCGGGACTGCTGTCCTGGGGTGTATTGGCGTTCGGCCTGAACTGGCTGAACGATGCGGTGGTCGGGCTGGCCGGCTTGTACGGCAGCGATTTCGCACTGGCCGGCGTGCCAGTTGCCGACGGTCTGTCGCTCTTGCTTGGCGCGGTGCTGTTGGGTTATATCGGTGCATGGATTGCAGTCGCACGTCATCTCAGGGAGCTGGCGCCGAAGTAGAATCTTTTTTGCGCGTGATTGACCTTTCAGTGGTTAAGGAAACTTTCATTTGAGTTTCCGGTCAATTTTTCGCAATGCTGAAAAGCATGAGTATGTAAGTCGGAGGTTTTTCCGTATGTCCAATTCTTTGCAACCTGCGTATGCATTGGTTCCAGGCGCAAACCTGGAAGCCTACGTGCACACCGTCAACAGCATTCCATTGCTGACGCCGGAGCAGGAGCGTGAACTGGCCGAGAGTCTCTACTATGAGCAGGATCTGGGGGCGGCTCGGCAGATGGTGCTCGCCCACCTGCGGTTTGTCGTACACATCGCCCGTAGCTATTCCGGCTACGGTCTGGCTCAGGCTGACCTGATCCAGGAAGGTAACGTCGGCCTTATGAAGGCCGTGAAGCGTTTCAACCCGGAAATGGGCGTGCGTCTGGTGTCCTTCGCGGTGCACTGGATCAAGGCCGAGATTCACGAGTTCATCCTGCGCAACTGGCGGATCGTGAAAGTCGCGACCACCAAGGCCCAGCGCAAGCTGTTCTTCAACCTGCGCAGCCAGAAGAAACGTCTGGCCTGGCTGAACAACGAGGAAGTCCACCGTGTGGCGGAAAGCCTCGGCGTCGAGCCGCGTGAAGTGCGTGAGATGGAAAGTCGCCTGACCGGCCATGACATGGCCTTCGACCCGGCTGCGGAAGCAGACGACGACAGCGCTTTCCAGTCGCCGGCCAACTACCTGGAAGACCACCGGTACGACCCGGCGCGTCAACTGGAAGATGCCGACTGGAGCGACAACTCCAATCACAACCTGCACGAAGCGCTGGAAGTGCTGGACGAACGCAGCCGCGACATCCTCTACCAGCGCTGGCTGGCAGAAGAGAAAGCCACGCTGCACGACCTGGCGCAGAAGTACAACGTGTCGGCCGAGCGGATCCGTCAGCTCGAGAAGAGCGCGATGAACAAGCTCAAGTTGTCGATTGCCGCATAACCGGTAGTCCGGCAATAAAAAACGCCCCGATCAGTGATGATCGGGGCGTTTTTGTTTGCCTGTCGGAAAGTCATTGGGCCCAGGGCGCGCGGCGCGAATCATTGAGCGTCAGCAGGTAGCTGTCGCCGCCCAGCTGGCTCATTTGTTGGCGAATCCAGCCGGCTCGGCGCGACACATAAGCGGTCGGATGACTGGCGCTCCAGACCCGGGGATTCGGCAGCACAGCCGCCAGATAACTCGCCTGCTGCCGGGACAGCGACCTGGCGCCTACGCCAAAGTGATGCCTTGCCGCCGCTTCGGCACCAAACACGCCGTCATCCCACTCGACGCTGTTCAGGTACACCTCGAGAATCCGCTGCTTGGGCCAGAACACTTCGATCAGCGCGGTGAACCACGCCTCCAGGCCCTTGCGCAGATAGCTGCGGCCGGACCACAAGAACAGGTTCTTCGACACTTGCTGGCTCAAGGTGCTGGCACCACGGATCGAACCGCCGAGCTCGTTGTGGGCCAGTGCGGCCTTGATCGCACTCAGGTCAAACCCCCAGTGCTCGGGGAATTTCTGGTCTTCGCCGGCAATCACCGCGACCTTCAGGTCATCGGAAATCTCGTCCCACGGCTTCCAGGTGCGTTGCAGATCGATCGGCTCGCCGTCGACCCAGGATTCGATCTTGCGCTCGACCATCAGCGCCGTGAACGGTGGCGGCACAAAGCGAAACACCAACACCAGCAATACGCTGCCGCCCGCGAACCAGAGCAGGGCCTTCGTGAAACGACGGAGAAATAAACGCAGCATAGAGATGGCTTGGCCGAACCGGTTGAGCGGGCCATTATACAGACCCTGCCGATCGAGTCTGACTGGAGTTCTACATGCTGCGTAGCTTTCTGATGCTGGCTGCCTTCTTTGGTTTCACCGGTGTCGGCCTCGGCGCATTCGCCGCCCATGGCTTGAAAAACCGCCTGACACCCGAATACCTGGCGATCTTCCACACCGGCGTTACCTATCAACTGGTGCATGCACTGGCGCTGTTTGGCGTGGCACTGCTGGCCACGCAGCTACAGGGGCGGCTGGTCGCCTGGGCCGGCATATCGTTCAGCGTCGGCATCCTGTTGTTCTCCGGCAGCCTGTACCTGCTGACCACCCTCGGCATCGGCAAGCTCGGCATCATCACCCCGTTCGGCGGTCTGGCATTCCTGATTGGCTGGCTGTGCCTGGGGCTGGCCGCCTGGCGCCTGTATCCAACCGCTTGACGCTTGGTGCTGACCTTTAGGTCATGATCGGGCTAGAATGCCACCCCCTAAAAAGTGATGGCGGCGTTGCGCATGCGCATTCAGTTGAACGGTGAATCCTTTGAACTGCCCGACGGTGAAACCGTTGCGGCCCTGCTGACCCGTCTGGACCTGACCGGACGCCGGGTGGCGGTCGAACTCAATCTGGATATCGTCCCGCGCAGCCAGCATGCCGACACCACTTTGAACGACGGCGACAACGTCGAAGTGGTGCACGCCATCGGCGGCGGCTGATCCCAAACACTGTGAAAACTGCTGCGTGCTGGGCGCCTTCGGCGCACGCAAGAAATACTGCGTTAAAAACAGGCTCGGAATGCTCATTTACAACCCGTAAACTCCGCTTCCTCGCCTGTTTTTGCCTTGTCTTTCCTTCGCTCGCGACGTTTTCACAGCGTTTGGCTATTTAAGGCATTCTGCAAGACCCTCACCCCAACAGAGGATTCCCCATGAGCATCGTTCGTAGCGACAAGCCTTTCGTTCTGGCCGGTCGTACTTACCAGTCGCGTTTGCTGGTCGGTACCGGCAAGTACCGTGACATGGAAGAAACCCGCCTGGCCATCGAAGCCTCGGGTGCCGAGATCGTCACCTTCGCCGTGCGCCGCACCAACCTGGGCCAGATCGAAGGCGAGCCGAACCTGCTCGAAGTGCTGTCGCCGGATCGCTACACCTTCCTGCCGAACACCGCCGGTTGCTACGACGCGGTCGAGGCCGTGCGCACCTGCCGCCTGGCCCGTGAGCTGCTCGATGGCCACAACCTGGTGAAGCTGGAAGTGCTGGCCGACCAGAAAACCCTGTTTCCCAACGTGATCGAAACCCTCAAGGCCGCCGAAGTGCTGGTCAAGGAAGGCTTCGACGTGATGGTCTACACCAGTGATGACCCGATCATCGCCCGGCAACTGGCGGAAATCGGCTGCATCGCGGTGATGCCGCTGGCCGGTCTGATCGGTTCGGGCCTGGGGATCTGCAACCCGTACAACCTGCAGATCATCCTCGAAGAAGCCAAAATCCCGGTGCTGGTGGATGCCGGTGTCGGCACCGCTTCCGACGCCACCATCTCCATGGAACTGGGCTGTGACGCCGTGCTGATGAACTCGGCCATCGCCCACGCCCAGCAGCCGATCATGATGGCCGAAGCCATGAAACACGCGATCGTCGCGGGCCGCCTGGCCTACCTCGCCGGCCGCATGCCGAAAAAACTCTATGCCAGCGCCTCTTCGCCGCTGGATGGTCTGATCAAGTAAGAGCTATTGATGACTGAATCGAACGACACGCCAATCCAGACGGAAGAAGGCGACGAGCGCCAACACCGCCGCATCAAGAGTTTTGTGATGCGCGCCGGGCGCATGACCGAAGGCCAGCAGCGCGGACTGGATCAGGGCGCGCCGAAGTTCGTCCTGCCGCTGGCCGATGCGCCGGTGGATTTCGACCAGGTGTTCGGCCGTTCCGCGCCGCGTTCGCTGGAGATCGGTTTCGGCATGGGCCACTCGCTGCTGGAGATGGCCGCCGCTGCGCCGGAGCAGGATTTCATCGGTGTCGAGGTTCACCGTCCGGGTGTCGGCGCACTGCTCAACGGCGTGCTGACTCAGGGCCTGACCAACCTGCGGGTCTACGACTGCGACGCGATCGAAGTGCTCAACCGCTGCATCGCCGACAACAGTCTCGATCGCCTGATGCTGTTCTTCCCGGATCCGTGGCACAAGAGCCGTCACCACAAGCGCCGCATCGTTCAGGCGTCCTTCGCTGAACTGGTGCGCAGCAAGTTGAAGGTTGGCGGCATTCTGCACATGGCCACCGACTGGGAGCCGTACGCCGAATACATGCTGGAAGTGATGAACGTCGCCCCGGGCTATCGCAACCTCGCCGAAGACGGCAAGTGCGTACCCCGCCCGGCCGAACGGCCGATCACCAAGTTCGAACGCCGCGGCGAACGTCTTGGGCATGGCGTGTGGGATCTGAAGTTCGAAAAGCAGTCCTGAATATCACGCAACAATAAATGTGGGAGCGGGCTTGCTCGCGAAGGCGTCATTTCAGTCGATATCAATATCGAATGATCTACCGCTTTCGCGAGCAAGCCCGCTCCCACATTTGCGTTCTGTGTGTACTGAAAATCAGCGGCGGTCGGCCACTACGCCAATCAACACCAGCACCACCAACAACACCGGCGCCAGGCTGTAGTTGTTGAACTGGCTCAAGCCCTTCACCACCCAGGGTGTGGCGTAGATCAGCGCCGCGCCGCTGCCGATCAGACACAGCAGGGCCATCAGCGGCACGCGCAGGGCGCCGGCGATGCTGCCCAGGCGTTGCTCGACCCAGCCCTTGAAGTCAGCGCCGAACAGCACCAGCAGACAGCCCACCAGGGCCAGAGCGATTTCCGAGAGGTTGCTGCGGCTCCAGCGGGACACGGTGGCGAGCAGGTCGAGAATCAAATCCATGTTTTTTCCTTAGGGCTGCCGTTGGGCGTTGGGCTCAGCTCAGAAATTTCTGCAGCAAGTCGTTGAGGAACAGTTGTCCGCGCTCGGTGGCCGCCAGACGTGACGGTTCGACCTGCAACAGACCGCTTTGTTCGGCCTCGCGCCGGTGTTCGTCGAGGCTCTCCAGCGGCAGGCCGGTGCGCTCCGGGTACAGGCGCGATTCGACGCCGGCGGTCAGGCGCAGGGCGTTCATCAGGAATTCGAACGGCATCTCGTCGTTGGTCAGGGCTTTCTCGCCGGCCTGGAAGCTTTTTGCCGGGTTGAGGTAATCCTTCGGCAGGCGGGTCTTCCAGGTGCGCACGATGCGCCCGTCCGGATGGCTGAGCTTGCCGTGAGCGCCGGCGCCGATGCCGATGAAGTCGCCGAAGCTCCAGTAATTGAGGTTATGCCGCGCCGGGCGACCCGGTTGGGCATACGCCGAAACTTCGTACTGCGCGTAACCGTGCTCGGCCAGCAGTGCCTGTCCGGCCTCTTGAATGTCCCACAGCGTGTCGTCTTCCGGCAGCACTGGCGGCTGGTTCCAGAACACGGTGTTCGGCTCCAGCGTCAACTGATACCAGGAAATGTGGGTCGGCTTCAGCTCGATAGCCTGGCGCAGATCGCTCAGGGCATCGTCCAGCGACTGGTCCGGCAAGCCGTGCATCAAGTCGAGGTTGAAGTTATCGAACCCGGCTTGGCGCGCCATGCCAGCTGCGCGTACCGCTTCGTCGCCGTTGTGGATACGGCCGAGGGCCTTGAGCTTTTCCTGCTGGAAGCTCTGGATGCCGATCGACAGGCGATTGATCCCCAGCTTGCGGTAGGCGACGAACTTCTCTTGTTCGAAGGTTCCGGGGTTGGCTTCCAGGGTGATTTCGATGTCGTCGGCAAACGGAATGCGTTGTTTCACGCCTTCCAGCAAACGGCCCAGGGCTTCGGCGCTGAACAGGCTCGGCGTGCCGCCGCCAAAGAAGATCGAACTCAACTCACGGCCATACACCGCGTGCAGATCCTGATCGAGGTCGGCGAGCATCGCGTCGACGTATTCCTGCTCCGGCAGCACCGGGCTGGCGGTGTGGGAGTTGAAGTCGCAATAGGGGCATTTGCGCACACACCACGGGATGTGGATGTACAGCGCCAGGGGCGGCAGTGTCGGCAGCGGCGCCCGAGGCGAGGAGGCGGCGCCGCCGATAATCAGCGACGACGCGGAGGAGCTATCGGTCATTTCAAGCCCAGACGCTGGCGCAGCAGATCCATTGCACGGGCGCGGTGGCTGATCTGGTTCTTGTCGCTCGGGCTCAGCTCGGCGCTGGACACATTACGCTCCGGCACCCAGAACAGTGGGTCGTAGCCGAAACCGTGCTCGCCGCTGGCAGCGGTCAGGATGCGCCCGTGCCACAGACCTTCACAGAGGATCGGCAGCGGATCATCGGCATGACGCACCAGCGCCAGCACGCAAACGAACTGCGCGCCACGCTCGGCTTCAGGCACGTCCTTCAAGGCGTCGAGCAGTTTGGCGTTGTTCGCCGCATCGCCCTTGCCTTCGGCGTAGCGCGCCGAATAGATGCCCGGCGCGCCGCCGAGGAAATCCACCGCCAGGCCCGAATCGTCGGCCAGCGCCGGCAGCCCGGAAATGCGCGCAGCATTGCGGGCCTTGAGGATCGCGTTCTCGACGAACGACAGACCGGTTTCTTCCGGCTCCACGCTGCTGAATTCGCCGATCGAGCGCAGTTGCACCGAGTCGCCGAGCATGGCCTGGAGTTCCTTGAGTTTGCCGGCGTTATGGCTGGCCAGTACGAGTTGCTTGAGATTGATCATTGGCCAGGGAAAAGCTCTTGGTTGAAATTGAGGGTGTTGATCTTGTCGCCGGTCTGCACCTTGATTTCAAAAGTGCGGGTTTCCTGCTGTTCCACCGGGTACTGGGCGATGTAATAGATCGCGCCCTGTTCGGTGATCTGGCGGAAGGTCAGCGGCACGCTCTGGCTGGTCAGGTCCTTGACGGTGCCGGTGACCTGGGCGATCAGCGGTTTGCCGTCCTTGATTACCGAGACATTGATCACACCCTGGTTCTTGCTGCGGATCAGCTCGGCAGCCTTGGCGATGTCCGGCGTCAGGAAGGTCGAGTTGAAGGTGTTGTAATGCACGGTGACATCACCGAACACTTCCTTGCGTTCGCCCTTGATGGCATCGGCGGCCACGGCCGACAGGCTCAGGCAGGCGGCCAATAGCGCGGTAATCAAGCGTCCCATGTTCGTTCTCCTCGCAATGTCGTGGTTCAGACCGCGATTCTGTGATCCGCAAGCCCCGGGCTGCTGACGCGGTAGATACCGATCTCACCTAACAGATTAGGCCATAGCTTACTGGCCCACCCGTGGCGGTGCTGTTGATCCACGGCAAGCCGATCAATGACCTTCGCCTCACGTTCGCGGCAAAGTTCTTCAAAGTCTTCGAAGGTGCAGAAGTGGATGTTCGGCGTGTTGTACCAGGTGTACGGCAGAAATTCCGACACCGGCATCCGACCCTTGCTCGCCAGGTACCAGCGGCAGCGCCAGTGACCGAAGTTGGGGAAGGTGATGATGCACTGGCGGCCGACACGCAGCATTTCGTCGAGGATCTTGTCCGGGTAATGCACGGCTTGCAGGGCCTGGGTCATCACCACGATATCGAAGCTGTTGCTGGCGAAGTTGCCCAGGCCTTTGTCCAAGTCCTGCTCGATGACGTTGATGCCCTTGGCCACGCACTCGGCGATGTTGTCCGGGTCGTTTTCCAGGCCATAGCCGGTGACCTGCTTGTGGTCGCGCAGCCAGGTCAGCAACTCGCCGTCACCGCAGCCGAGGTCGAGCACGCGGCTGCCGGCGGGGATCCATTCCTGGATGATTTCCAGATCAGCTCTCATGGCTTTCTCACAACGTAATGCGGTTCATGTAATTGCCGAACGCCTGCAAATAACGCGGGATCGGAATCAGGAAGGCGTCGTGGCCCTGGGGTGCGTCGATTTCCAGGTAACTGACGTCCTTGCGCGCGGCCATCAGCGCGTCCACCAGTTCCCGCGAACGGGCCGGGGAGAAGCGCCAGTCAGTGGTGAACGACATCACGCAGAACCTGGCTTTTGCACCTTCGAAGGTTTTCGCCAGGTTATCGTTGAAGTTCGCTGCCGGATCGAAGTAGTCCAGCGCCTTGGTCATCAACAGATAGGTGTTGGCATCGAAGCGCCCGGAGAACTCTTCGCCCTGATAGCGCAGGTAGCTTTCGACCTGGAACTCGACGCTGTGGAAGTCGTAGTTGAGCTTTTCGCTCTTCAGGCCACGGCCGAATTTCTCGCCCATGGAGTCGTCGGACAGATACGTGATGTGTCCGACCATCCGCGCCAGCATAAGGCCGCGCTTGGGGATCACGCCGTGTTCCTGGAACGAGCCGCCGTGGAATTCCGGGTCGGTGAGGATCGCCTGGCGCGCCACTTCGTTGAAGGCGATGTTCTGCGCCGACAGCTTGGGGGCCGAGGCGATGGCCAGGCAGTGGCGCACGCGATCCGGGTAAGTGATGGTCCATTGCAGCGCCTGCATGCCGCCGAGGCTGCCACCGATCACCGCGGCCCATTGGCCGATGCCGAGCAGGTCGGCCAGACGTGCCTGGCTGTGCACCCAGTCTTCCACGGTCAGCACCGGAAAGTCGGCGCCGAACGGCTTGCCGGTTTCCGGGTTGAGGCTGCTCGGGCCGGTGGAGCCGTTGCAACCGCCGAGGTTGTTCAGGCTGACCACGAAGAATTTGTTGGTGTCGATGGGTTTGCCGGGACCGATGCAGCTGTCCCACCAACCGGGCTTGCGGTCGTCGACGCTGTGATAACCCGCAGCGTGGTGGTGGCCGGACAAGGCATGGCAGATCAGCACGGCGTTGCTCGCTTGCGCGTTCAGCGTGCCGTAGGTTTCGTAGATCAGGTCATAATCGGCCAGCGAACGGCCGCAGGCCAGGGCCAGCGGTTCGCTGAAGTGCGCCGTTTGCGGCGTCACCAGACCAACAGAATCGGGGGGAAAGGCAGCTGGCATCGACCCTGCTCTCGTTGAAATGAGGCGTAAGTCTAAAGACCGGTGGGGTTAGCGGCAAGCAACGATCAGGCCTGATTTGCGCTCGTTCCCACGCTCTGCGCGGGAATGCCTCATTGGACGCTCCGCGTCCGCTTCGGCGGGGGACGCGGAGCGGTCCCGGGATGCATTCCCACGCGGAGCGTGGGAACGATCAGCGCACTAGTCCGGGCAAGTCCGGCAGCTTTTTCGGTGCGCTGATGCGCACTCGCTTCTGCCGGTTCAGCTCGCCGCTGAGCAAACTGACCTGACTCTTGGAAACCCCAAAAGCCTTGGCCAGAAACCCCATCAGGTACGCATTGGCCTTGCCCTCGACCGGCGGGGCGGTCAGGCGGATTTTCAGGCGATCACCGTGCAGCCCGCAGAAATCATCGCTGCGGGCGGCCGGTTGCAGGTGACACTCCAGAATCAGGTCGTCACCGTCCCAGCGAAACCAGCTCACATCAGCAGGCGCAGGATTTCCGGCATCATCGTCATCGCCGCGAGGTTGTTGATCACCAGCATGTCGATCAGCTTCAGCACGAGGAAGGCGAAGATCGGCGACAGGTCCAGACCGCCGAGGTTCGGCAGGATGCGGCGGAACGGCGCCAGGGCCGGCTCACAGATCTGGTTCACCAGCTCGGCGCCCGGATTGTGGCTGCCCGGTGCGACCCAGGACAGGATGATGCTGATGATCATGGCCCAGAAGAAAATCTTCAGGAACAGCGCCGTCACGCCGATCAGCGACCAGATCAGCAGTTGCAGCGGGTTGCCGGTGGTGCCGTAGGTCAGCAGCAGGGTCAGCGCCATCAGCGCCAGTTGCACGAGGATCGCCAGTACCAGCGACGACATGTCGAGGCCGAACAGGCTCGGAATGATCCGGCGCAGTGGCTTGAGCAGCGGCTGGGTGGCCTTGACCACGAACTGGCACAGCGGGTTGTAGAAGTTCGCCCGCACCAGTTGCAGGACGAAGCGCAGCAGCACGATCAGCAGGTACAGGCTGCCGAGGGTTTGCAGCACGTAGACCGCTGCGGTGTTCAATCCAATCATGTGAGGCTCCTTATTTGCCCAGTTGTTCGGCCATTTCGGCCGAGCGGTGCGCGGCGGCGCCGAGTGCTTTTTCCACCAGGGCTTCGAAGCCGCCGGCCTGGAACGATTTGATTGCAGCTTCCGTGGTGCCGGCCGGCGAGGTCACGCGGCGGCGCAGTTCGGCAGCGTCGACGTCACTGGACACCGCCATATGCGCGGCGCCCAGAGCGGTCTGCAGGGTCAGTTGCTCGGCGGTTTCCTTCGGCAGGCCGAGTTTGACGCCGGCGGCGGTCATGGCTTCGATCAGCAGGAAGAAGTACGCCGGGCCGGAACCGGAGACGGCGGTGACCGCGTCCAGTTGCTGCTCTTCGTTCAGCCACAGGGCGATGCCCACGGCGGACAGCAGTTCTTCAGCCTGTTGGCGTTGTTCGGCGCTCACGGCGCCGGTGGCGTACAAGCCGCTCACGCCCTGACGCAGCAGCGCCGGGGTGTTCGGCATGCAGCGCACGATCGGTTGCTCGCCGAGCCATGCGGTCATGCTGGCGCAGGTGATGCCGGCGGCGATCGAGACCACCAGTTGATTCGGTTTCAGGCTCGGGCGAATCGCTTCGCACACGGCTTTCATGGCCTGTGGCTTGACCGCCAGCACGACAACGTCAGCGCCGTCGATGGCCTGGGCGTTGTCGGCGAAGGTTTCGATGCCGTGTTCGGCGCTGACTTTGGCGCGGGTTTCTTCGCCCGGATCGCTGGCGCGAATGTGTGCAGCTTCCAGACCCTTGGCCCGCAGGCCGCCGATCAGGCTGGCGGCCATGTTGCCGGCACCGATAAAGGCAATACGTGTGTTGCTCATGTCAGGTCCTTATCTGGAAATGGTCAAGATTGGGAATAGTCGCGGGCGCCGAACAGGGCCGTACCGATACGGACCCAGGTCGCGCCCTGGGCAATGGCCGACTCGAGGTCGTGGCTCATGCCCATGGAAAGTGTGTCGAGCGGCAGATCGAGGCCGGCCTGCAATTTCTGAACGGCAGCGAATGCAGCGTCTTGCTCGGCGCGATCTTCGGTCGGCTCGGGAATCGCCATCAACCCGCGCAGTTTCAGGCGCGGCAGGGCGCTGATGGCCTGGGCCAGGGCCGGCAGGTCTTGCGGGGTGCAGCCGGACTTGCTGGCTTCACCGCTGACGTTGACCTGAATGCAGATGTTCAGTGGCGGCAGATCCGCCGGGCGTTGCTCGGACAGGCGTTGGGCGATTTTCAGACGATCCACGGAGTGCACCCAGGCGAAATGCTCGGCGATCGAGCGGGTCTTGTTCGACTGAATGGGGCCGATGAAGTGCCAGATCAAGGGCAGGTCGGCCAGTTCGAGCTGCTTGCCCAAGGCCTCTTGCAGGTAGTTCTCGCCGAAGTCGCGCAGGCCGGCGGCGTACGCTTCGCGCAGGGCTTGTGCCGGTTTGGTCTTGCTCACGGCGAGCAGCTGGACGCTGTTTTCATCGCGTCCGGCCGCTTTGACGGCTGCTTGAATACGCGAACTAACCAGTTGGATGTTGTCTGCTATCGTGGACATCAAATCCTGCCTGAAAAGTGCCTGCACTCGATCATGCGGCGTTAAAAGTCGCCTCAGAATGCTCATTGACTGACGTCAACTCCGCTTCTTCGCCGACTTTTGCCTTGCCTGATCATCGTTCGGCTACTTTTCAGGCAGGATTTGGCGCCAGCGGTCTGAAGGTTCGCGGCATTCTACTGGAATTGAGGGACGCTATGGATATCACTGAACTGCTGGCCTTCAGCGCCAAACAGGGTGCTTCCGACCTGCACCTGTCGGCCGGTCTGCCGCCGATGATCCGCGTGGATGGCGACGTGCGGCGGATCAATCTGCCGGCGCTGGATCACCAGCAAGTGCACGAGCTGATCTACGACATCATGAACGACACCCAGCGGGTGGACTTCGAGAAACATCTGGAAACCGACTTTTCCTTCGAAGTCCCCGGCGTGGCGCGCTTTCGGGTCAATGCCTTCAACCAGAACCGGGGCGCCGGGGCGGTGTTCCGGACCATCCCGTCAAAAGTGCTGACCATGGAAGACCTGGCCATGGGCGACGTCTTTCGCAAGATCACCGATGCGCCGCGCGGGCTGGTGCTGGTGACCGGACCGACCGGCTCCGGCAAGTCCACGACACTGGCGGCGATGATCGATTACCTCAACACCCATCGTCATCACCACATCCTGACCATCGAAGATCCGATCGAATTTGTCCACGAATCGCGCAAATGCCTGATCAATCAGCGCGAAGTCCATCGTGATACCCGCAGTTTCGCCACTGCGTTGCGCTCAGCGCTGCGCGAAGACCCGGATGTGATCCTGGTGGGCGAGATGCGCGATCTGGAAACCATCCGCCTGGCGCTGACCGCGGCCGAGACCGGGCACCTGGTGTTCGGTACCTTGCACACCACGTCGGCAGCCAAGACCATCGACCGGGTGGTGGACGTGTTCCCCGGGGACGAAAAATCCATGGTGCGCTCGATGCTGTCGGAGTCGTTGCTGGCGGTAGTCTCGCAGACGCTGATCAAGAAGATCGGCGGCGGTCGGGTGGCGGCGCACGAGATCATGCTGGGTACGTCGGCGATCCGTAACCTGATCCGCGAGGACAAGGTGGCGCAGATGTATTCGGCGATACAGACCGGTGGCTCGCTGGGAATGCAGACACTCGACATGTGCCTGAAGGATCTGGTGACCAAGGGCTTGATCAGCCGCGAACATGCGCGGGAGAAAGCGCGCACGCCGGATAACTTTTAGGCAAAAAAACGCAGCCCGTGGGCTGCGTTTTTTTGTACCTGAACAATCAGCGCTGAACGACGCGCATCTGCCCCTGTTCTTTCGGCAATACGCGTTTGGCCACCACGTAATGCTTTTCCCAGTACGGCTTGTTCAGTGTGTCGATGCTCACCGCTTTGCCGCGCCGTGGTGCATGGATGAAACGGTCGTTGCCCAGGTAGATGGCAACGTGATTGACCCGACGGCTCTTGATGTTGAAGAAAATCAGGTCGCCCGGCTTCAGGTCCTTGCGTTCGACTTTCTCGCCGTGACCGCTGGCCATGGCGTTCGAGGTGCGTGGCAGGTCGAACGTGGCGTCGTTGAACGCGTATTTCACCAGACCGCTGCAGTCGAAGCCTTTACTCGGGCTGCTGCCGCCCCAACGGTATGGCGTACCGAGGACGTTTACCGCGCGACTGAGGACGTTGCTGCTTTCCTTGGTCGCCATCGGTGGCACCAGCTTGCTGCGGCCGGTGCTGCTCAGCGTGGTGTGCTTGACCTGTTTGCCTTTGTTCGAAGGAGCAGAGGCATGGGATTTAGGGGTGAAACCGTTAACGTTGGGAAGACGTTGCTCACGATTGGTGGCGTGGGCGGCCAGTGGCATTAATAGGCAAATAGTTAGCCATGTCTTGAAAAATGGACGCATTAGGCAGGGCTCTTGATGTGTTAGCGCGCAACTTTATAACAGCTTTTTTGTCACTTCCGAGGCCGTTGGTCGATTCAATCCGATGCCAACGGAACCAAATAAGCGGCAAAAAGACGCAATTGTCGGACAGAAGTCCGGTGCTATAAGGCTTTGACGGGACACACGGTAGCATTTGCCATACGTCGGCTACCTGTAAAAAAGTCACAAAGAATTAAAGAATATTTATCTATCGCGTGTATCGAGGTCTTAATGAACGGCTATCAGCTGCCCCGTGTGAAGGAAAAAGACACCCACAGCAAGGTGATCGGTTACCTGTTGTGGATTTTCGGTTTCACAGGCTCCCACCGCTTCTATTACGGCAAACCGGTGACCGGCACGATCTGGTTTTTCACTTTCGGGTTGCTGGGGATCGGCTGGCTGATCGACGTGTTCCTGATCCCGGCGATGGATCGCGAAGCCGACCTGCGTTTCGCCGCGGGCCCGATCGAGTACAACGTGGCGTGGATTCTGCTGACCTTCCTCGGCGCGCTCGGCGTGCACCGGATGTATCAGGGCAAGTGGATCAGCGGGTTGGTGTATCTGCTGACCGGCGGGTTGTTCTTTCTTGGGGTGCTGTATGACTTCTGGACGCTGAACGATCAGGTGTCGGTGCGTAATGCCGAAGGGCGGGGCGCATTTCAGTAAGTGATGGCGAGGGAGCTGGCTCCCTCGCCATTTTTTTTACGCCTGGTGACTGATCCGGCCATCCACCAAGGTGTAACGCACCACACCCGGCAGGCTATGGCCGAGGAACGGGCAGTTCTCGCCTTTCGACAGCCAGGTTTCGCCGGCAACGGTCGAGGCCTTCGGATCGAACAGCACGATATCCGCCGCACCCCCCACCGCCAGTTTGCCCGCCGGCAGGCGCAGGGCCTCGGCCGGGCCGGCGCTCAGGCGGGCCAGCAGGGTCGGCAGGTCCAGCAGGCCATCCTCGACCAGTGTCATCGCCAGCGGCAGCAACAGCTCGACGCTGCTGATGCCCGGTTCGGTGGCGCCGAATGGTGCCAATTTGGCATCGCGTTCATGGGGCTGGTGATGGCTGGAAATCGCCGAGACCACGCCGGACTTCACCGCTTCACGCAGGCCGTCGCGGTCGGCGCGGGTGCGCAGCGGCGGTTGCACGTGATACAGGCTGCTGAAGTCGATCAGCGCTTCGTCCGTCAGGATCAACTGATACAGGGCGACATCCGCCGTGACTTTCAAACCACGAGCCTGGGCCTGAGCGATCAAGGCCACGCCGCGAGCACTGGTCAGCTGGCTGAAGTGCGCACGCACGCCGGTTTGCTCGACCAGCAGCAGATCACGGGCCAGGGCCACGGTTTCAGCGGTTTCCGGGATGCCTGGCAGGCCGAGGAAGCTGGCGGTGGCACCTTCGTGGGCCAGGCCGCCGTCGGCGAGGTCGTGATCCTGCGAGTTGAAAATCACCGTCAGGTCGAACGTTGCCGCGTAATCCAGCGCCCGGCACAGGGTGCGGGTGTTGCGGAAGCTTTCCAGGCCGTTGCCGAACGCTACGCAACCGGCGTCACGCAGGGCAACCAGTTCTGCGAGCTGTTCGCCATCCAGACCTTTGCTCAGCGCGCCGATCGGGAACACCTTGGTGTTGCCGGCCTCGCGGGCGCGGTCGAGGATCAGTTCGGCCACGGCGGAGGTGTCGAGCACCGGTTTGGTTTTCGGTGGGCAGCACAGGCTGGTCACACCACCGGCCGCAGCGGCGCGGGTTTCGCTGGCGATGGTGCCTTTGCGGCTGTAGCCCGGCTCGCGCAGGGCGACGTTCAGGTCGACCAGCCCCGGAGCGGCCACCAGGCCTGTGGCGTCGATGGTTTCGACGGCGGTGAAACCGGCCGGTGCCGCGCCGAGGGCGACGATCTTGCAGGCTTCAACGTGAATATCGGTGATTTGATCCAGGCCGCTGCTTGGATCGATGACGCGGGCGCCGAGAATGCTGAGCTTCACTGGGCGTTCTCCTGCTCGAATTGACGTTGCGCCGTTTGCCCGCTCATGGCCATCGACAGCACGGCCATACGGATCGCGATGCCGTAGGTGACTTGATTGAGGATCACCGAGTGCGGGCCGTCGGCCACCGCCGACTCGATCTCCACGCCGCGGTTGATCGGCCCCGGGTGCATGACGATGCAATCGGGCTTGGCGCCGGCCAGGCGCGCGGTGGTCAGGCCGAACAGGCGGTAGAACTCGCCTTCGCTCGGCAGCAGGCCGCCGGTCATGCGCTCACGCTGCAGGCGCAGCATGATCACCACGTCGACGTCTTTCAGGCCTTCGGTCATGTCGGTGTAGACCTTCACGCCGTATTGCTCGATGCCGATCGGCAGCAGGGTTTTCGGCGCGATCACGCGGATGTCCGGGCAGCCGAGGGTCTTCAGGGCGAGCATGTTCGAGCGCGCCACCCGCGAGTGCAGGATGTCGCCGACGATGGCTACCGAGAGGTTCTCGAAACCGCCCTTGTGGCGGCGGATGGTCAGCATGTCGAGCATGCCCTGGGTCGGGTGCGCGTGTCGGCCGTCGCCGCCGTTGATGATCGCCACCTGCGGGCAGACATGTTCGGCGATGAAGTGAGCAGCGCCCGAGTCACCGTGGCGCACGACGAACATGTCGGCAGCCATGGCTTCGAGGTTGCGCAGGGTATCGAGCAGGGTTTCGCCCTTGCTGGCCGACGAGGTCGACACGTTCAGGGTGATCACGTCCGCCGACAGGCGCTGGGCCGCGAGTTCGAAGGTGGTGCGGGTGCGGGTCGAGTTTTCGAAGAACACGTTGCACACGGTCTTGCCGCGCAACAACGGAACCTTCTTCACGGCCCGGGCGCCGACTTCGAGGAACGAGTCGGCGGTGTCGAGGATTTCCGTCAGCAACTCGCGGCGCAGGCCGTCGAGCGAGAGGAAGTGGCGCAGCTGGCCCTGATCATTGAGCTGCAGCGGGCGCTTGGTATCTAGAGGCGTCATCGCGAGGGGGACTCTCAATAGGGCGGATTAAAGGGCAAGGTCTTGCAGTTCGAGTGCCAGCTCCGGACCGGACAGCTTGACCCGCTCGTGGGCGGCCAGCGACAGGGTCGCGCCGACCACGTTGGGGCGGATCGGCAGTTCGCCGGCGTCCAGGTCCAGCAGGCAGACCAGCGTCACGCTGGCCGGGCGGCCGTAGTCGAACAGTTCGTTCATGGCGGCGCGGATGGTCCGGCCGCTCATCAGTACGTCGTCGATCAGCACCAGATGCTGGCCTTCGATTTCGAAGGGCAGGGCGGACGGGCGCACTTGCGGGTGCAGGCCGTTCTGGCTGAAGTCGTCGCGGTAGAAGGAAACATCCAGCGTGCCCAATGGCGCGTCGCTGCCCAGCTCTGCGAGCAGGGCCTGGGCGACCCAGACGCCGCCGGTGCGGATGCCGATGTAACGCGGTTCGCTGATATCACGCTGGGCAAGGTGCGCCTTGAGGCGGGTCGCCATCTGGCTGATCAGATCGGCGGGATTGGGCAGGCTCATGGTTGCTCCTTCTTGGGGTCGAGCCGGTTCTCGCGAACCGGGGCTCGGGTTGTAACCAAAAGAAAAGCGCCGTAGCGCTTGTCAGGATTCAAATAGTGCGGTGTTTTCGTCGAGCCAGCCTTGCAGCAGCAGGGCGGCGGCGATGGCGTCCACCGGGTTGTCGCGGTAGCTGCCTTTCTGTCCGCCGCGCACCAGTCGCTCGCCCTTGGCTTCGAAGGTGGTCAGGCGTTCGTCGTGGGTATAGAAAGGCAGGTTGAAACGGCCGTTGAGGCGGCGGGCGAATTTCTCGGCGCGGGCGCACATCTCGCTGGGCGTGCCGTCCATGTTCAGCGGCAGGCCGACCACCACGGCGTCGGGTTTCCATTCCTTTATCAGGGCTTCGACCTGACTCCAGTCCGGCACACCGTTTTGCGCCTTCAAGGTGCACAGTTCGCGGGCCTGGCCGGTAATCACCTGGCCGACCGCCACGCCGATCTGTTTGGTGCCGTAGTCGAAGCCGAGGATCAGGCGCAGGGCCATCAGGCGTGTCCTGCCTGGCTGGTCAGCAGGCTGAGGTTGATCCCCAGGTGCCTGGCCGCCGCTTCCAGGCGCAGTTCGCTGCTGGTGTTGAACAGGATGTCGGCGTCGTACGGGCAGGTCAGCCAGGCATTGTCGGCCAGCTCGGCTTCCAGTTGTCCCGCTTCCCAGCCGGCATAACCGAGGGTGATCACGCTTTTGGCCGGGCCCACGCCGTCGGCGATGGCGAACAGCACGTCCTGCGAGGTCGACAGGGCCAGATCGCCCTCCAGCTCGACGGTGGCCTGGAACGTCTTGCCCGCCGGGTGCAGGACAAAACCGCGATCGGTCTGCACCGGGCCACCGATGAAGATCGGCACATGCTGGCACAGCGCTGGCGGGTCGATGTCAGGGCGCAGTTGTTCGAGGATGTCGGCCAGATTCAGCTCTTGCGGTCGGTTGACCACCAGCCCCATGGCGCCATTGGCCGTGTGCTCGACGATGTAGGTCAAGGTGTGGGCAAAGTTCGGGTCGGCCATGTGTGGCATGGCGATCAGGAAGTGATGCTTGAGGTAGCTGGGGCTGACGTTTTTCATGTGCGGTAGTGTGGCGTTCGGGGGGCGAACTGACAAGCTGGAGCGGGCAAAAGATCGACTCAGTTACTGGACAGCCGGTCACCCCGGGCGAATTTCCAGGTGCGGATGATTTCCAGCCGGTCGATGTCCGACAGGTCCCCGGTAAACGGTGCAAACGGTGCCGCCAGTCGCACGATACGTTGCGCCGCCTGATCCAGCAGCGGCTGGCCGGAAGACTCCAGCACCAGCACTTCATACAGCGAGCCATCGCGGTTGATCGACACCATCAGGCGCAGATTGCCGTAGATCTGCTTGCGCCGGGCTTCGTCAGGGTAATTGAGGTTGCCGATGCGCTCGACCTTCTTGCGCCACTCGTCCTTGTACCAGGCACCCTTGTCGCGCATGGTCGACGCAGCGCTGAGGCGGTGGATGCGCGGGCGCTTGGCGTACAGCTGTTGTTCGTTGGCCAGTTCGGCTTCGAGGCTGGCGATGTCGCTGGAGAGCTGCGAGCTGTCGAAAGTCGGCGCATCGACCGTCGGTTTGGTCTCGGTCCTGGCTTCTTCTTTCTTGGTCGGCGCCTTTTTCGGTTTCGGCGCGACGGTGGTCACGGCCGCCTTGGGCGCGGCTTCCTGCACTTCCGGCTTGGCGGCCGGTGGCGGGGTGACTTTCTTGACTTCGTTTGCCTGGAACGGCGCGACTTCGGTGGTCTTGGGGATCGCCTTCTTGTCGAGGGTACCGCTGCCTTCCTGGTTTTCCTGAGCGAGGAAATCGGCCTTCGCCGGCTTCTTTTCGCTCTTGAAGGTAGCGAGGGTGATTTCCAGGGTTTTGCTGATCTGCTTGGGCTCGACCATGGTGAAACCCACGCCGAGCAACAGCGCCAGATGGATCAGCGCCGCGAGAAACAGGGTAAATCCGAGGCGATCGACCGGGCGCACGCCTTTATGGGCGAGTTCAGCGGGCAGATCGGACGGAAGTGTCATGACAAGAAAACCAACATCGCGTTTTTCACAGGCCGCGCATGATAACGCAATGTTGGTTTCACGCCTTGGGCTTCAAGCATCAAGCGACAGGCTGCATGTGATGCACATCAAGCTTGCAGCTTTTTCTCGATGGCATCCATCAGCAGGCTGCCGATGTCGGTGCCGAAGGCATTGTCGATTTCGCGGATGCAGGTCGGGCTGGTGACGTTGATTTCGGTCAGGTGCTCGCCGATCACGTCCAGGCCGACGAACAGCAGGCCCTTCTCGCGCAAGGTCGGGCCGACCTGGGCGGCGATCCAGCGATCCTTGTCGGTCAGCGGACGGGCTTCGCCACGACCGCCGGCCGCTAGGTTGCCACGGGTTTCGCCCTGGGCCGGAATCCGCGCCAGGCAGTAATCCACCGGCTCGCCGTCGATCATCAGGATGCGCTTGTCGCCGTCCTTGATCGCCGGCAGGTAGGCCTGGCCCATGATCTGCTGGGCGCCGAGGGCGGTCAGGGTTTCCAGGATCACCGACAGGTTCGGGTCGCCGGCGCGGTGACGGAAGATCGAAGTACCGCCCATGCCGTCCAGCGGCTTGAGGATCACGTCGCCGTGTTTGGCGGCGAATTCACGCAGCACGTCGGCGCGGCGGCTGACCACGGTCGGCGGCGTGCACTGCGGGAACAGCGTGGCAAACAGCTTTTCGTTGCAGTCGCGCAGGCTCTGCGGTTTGTTGACCACCAGCACCCCGGCGGACTCGGCCTGTTCGAGCAGGTAGGTGGAGTAGACGAACTCCATGTCGAACGGTGGATCCTTGCGCATCAGGATCACGTTCAGGTCGCTGAGCAGCGAATCCTGCTCGGCGCCCAGTTCGAACCATTTTTCCGGGTTGGCGAAGACTTTCAGCGGCTTCATTCGCGCCCGTGCCTGGCCTTCACCCTGGTAAAGGTCTTTCTGTTCCATATAGAACAGTTCCCAGCCGCGCTTCTGCGCCGCCAGCAGCATGGCCAGCGAGCTATCCTTTTTATAGGAAATGCTGGCGATAGGGTCCATGACAATCCCGACGCGAACGCTCATTGGGTTTTCCTCGAAAATTGGCTACCGGATCGGTATGAAAAAAGTGCCGCCAGAGTGGCGCCGGGCGGGTTTTCGGTCAAGGAAAAACCCGTCGATAGATTGGATCAGGAGACTGTGCTAAAAAGGCTGCCATGTCGTGCTGGCCCTTGAACATCAAGGGTTTCCAGCCATTACGCATCGCAAAACGGACAAATTGATTCGCAAAGGCGACGGTAGAGCCCCCTTATGGAACAGCAGTCCAGCGCCTTGAAGGTCATGGTGATCGACGACTCGAAAACGATTCGTCGCACCGCCGAGACCCTGTTGAAAAATGCAGGGTGCGAAGTCATCACCGCGATCGACGGTTTTGACGCCCTGGCGAAGATCGCCGACCACCATCCCGGGATCATCTTTGTCGACATCATGATGCCGCGTCTGGATGGTTATCAGACCTGCGCTTTAATCAAGAACAACAATGCGTTCAAGGGCACGCCGGTGATCATGCTGTCGTCCCGGGACGGGCTGTTCGACAAGGCCAAGGGGCGGATTGTCGGTTCCGATCAATTTTTGACCAAGCCTTTCAGCAAGGAAGAACTGCTCGACGCGATCTCGGCCCATGTTCCGGGCTTCGCTGCCGCTTTGCCGCAGTAAGACACGCACAGAGACGCTCGGCCAGCGGGCCCGGTGTCGACAAGAAAAATGGGGAAGACCATGGCACGTATCCTGATCGTCGATGATTCGCCGACCGAAATGTACAAACTCACCGGCATGCTGGAAAAGCACGGGCACGAAGTGCTGAAAGCCGAAAACGGCGCCGACGGCGTGGCCCTGGCCCGCCAGGAAAAACCCGACGCGGTGCTGATGGACATCGTCATGCCCGGCCTCAACGGCTTTCAGGCTACCCGCCAGTTGACCAAGGATGCGGAAACCAGCCACATCCCGGTGATCATCATCACCACCAAGGATCAGGAGACCGACAAGGTCTGGGGCACCCGCCAGGGCGCCAGGGACTACCTGACCAAACCGGTCGACGAAGACACGCTGATCAAGACCCTGAACAACGTGCTGGCCGGTTGATCGCGCCGCCATGAGCGAGTCGCTGACCGCGTTCGAACTGTTGTGGCAGATCGACCAGCGCTGTCGCCTGTTGGCGGCGGACCTGCCGTCGCAACCGGCGCGCCAGGATCGCTGGAGCGGCATCGGCTTTCGTCTGGGCGAGCACTGGTACGTCACGCCGATGGGCGAAGTCAGCGAAGTGCTGCCCGAACTGCGTGTCACCCAGCTGCCGGGCGTCAAGCCATGGGTCAAGGGCGTGGCCAATCTGCGCGGACGGCTGCTGCCGGTCATGGACCTGTGCGGCTTTTTCGGCCATGAGCTGTCACCGATGCGCCAACAGCGGCGGGTATTGGTGGTAGAGCATCAGGACGTGTTTGCCGGGTTGCTGGTCGATGAAGTCTTCGGCCTGCAGCACTTCGAGCAGGACAGTTTCGAATCCGTCTCGATCAGTAAACGGCAGGGCTCCAAAGGCGAGTTCATCAAGGGCTATTTCCGGCGCGAGCAGAACTGGCGGGTGTTCAGCCTGTTTGCGCTGGCGCAGTCACCGAGTTTCATGCACGTCGCGGTTTAACAGGCGAGGACCGATGATCAAAGCAAAAACAGGCAAGCCCGCAGAAGGCTCGCGCAGCCGCTCGCAGATCATCGTGCTGTTTATCGCACTGATCGTGTTCATCATGCTGCTGTTCGCCAACTTCGCTTACCTCAACACCCAGGCCAACTACGACAAGCAGTACATCGGTCACGCCGGCGAGCTGCGGGTGCTGTCGCAGCGGATCGCCAAGAACGCCACCGAGGCTGCCGCCGGCAAGGCTGCCGCGTTCAAGCTGCTCAGCGATGCGCGCAACGATTTTGCCCAACGCTGGGGTTACCTCAAGAAGGGCGACCCGAGCACCGGCCTGCCGCCGGCGCCGTCCGTCGTGCGCCCGGAAATGCGCGCCGTGCAGCTGGACTGGGAACGCCTGCTGAAAAACACCGACGCGATTCTCTCCAGCGAGCAGACCGTGCTGTCCCTGCATCAGGTGGCCGCGACCCTGGCCGAAACCGTGCCGCAGTTGCAGATCGAATACGAAAAGGTCGTGGAAATCCTCCTGCAACGCGGTGCGCCGGCGGCGCAGGTGGCGATGGCCCAGCGTCAGTCGCTGCTGGCCGAGCGGATTCTCGGCGCGGTGAACACCGTGCTGTCGGGCGATGAAAACTCCCAGCAGGCCGCCGACGCTTTTGGTCGCGATGCCGCGCGCTTCGGTCAGGTGCTCAATGGCATGTTGCAAGGCAACCCGGCGCTGAAAGTCAGCCAGGTGGAAGACCGCGACGCCCGCGCTCGCTTGAGCGAGATTTCCGAGCTGTTTCAGTTTGTCTCAGGTTCCGTGGATGAAATCCTCGAAACCTCGCCGGAGCTGTTCAAGGTCCGTGAATCGGCCACCAATATTTTCAGCCTGTCGCAGACCTTGCTCGACGAAGCCTCGCACCTGGCCAGCCGTTTCGAAAACCTTGCCGGCGGGCGTAACACCGACACCATCGGCGGCTACGTACTGGGCCTGCTGGCGCTGGCCTCGATCATCCTGATCGGCCTGGTCATGGTCCGGGAAACCAACCGTCAACTGCGCGAGACCGCCGAGAAGAACGAGCGCAACCAGAACGCGATCATGCGCCTGCTCGACGAGATCGAAGACCTCGCCGACGGCGACCTGACCGTAACCGCCTCGGTGACCGAAGACTTCACCGGGACCATCGCCGACTCGATCAACTATTCGGTCGACCAGTTGCGCGATCTGGTCGCCACCATCAACCTCACCGCCGGCCAGGTCGCCGCTGCGGTGCAGGAAACCCAGGCCACCGCCATGCATCTGGCCCAGGCCTCGGAGCATCAGGCCCAGCAGATTTCCGAAGCCTCGACCGCGATCAGCGACATGGCCCAGTCGATCGATCAGGTATCGGCCAACGCCGCCGAATCCTCGGCAGTGGCCGAGCGTTCGGTGGAGATCGCCAACAAGGGCAACGAGGTGGTGCACAACACCATCCACGGCATGGACAACATTCGCGAACAGATCCAGGACACCGCCAAGCGCATCAAGCGCCTGGGCGAGTCGTCCCAGGAAATCGGCGACATCGTCAGCCTGATCGATGACATTGCTGACCAGACCAACATCCTCGCCCTCAACGCGGCGATTCAGGCGTCGATGGCCGGTGATGCCGGGCGCGGTTTTGCCGTGGTGGCCGACGAAGTGCAGCGGCTGGCCGAGCGCTCGTCCGCTGCGACCCGGCAGATCGAGACGCTGGTGCGGGCGATCCAGACCGACACCAACGAAGCCGTGATTTCCATGGAGCAGACCACCACCGAAGTGGTGCGCGGCGCGCGGCTGGCGCAGGATGCCGGGGTGGCCCTGGAAGAAATCGAAGGCGTGTCCAAGACCCTCGCGGCGCTGATCCAGAGCATTTCCAACGCGGCGCAGCAGCAGACGTCTTCGGCCGGGCAGATTTCCCTGACGATGAACGTGATCCAGCAGATCACTTCGCAGACCTCGTCCGGCTCCACGGCCACCGCCGAGAGCATCGGCAACCTGGCGAAAATGGCCAGCCAGTTGCGTCGCTCGGTGTCCGGGTTCACCTTGCCGGCGGCGTCTGCGCCCGTCTCGGACAAGGCGTGAGGCCTGCGGGCGAGGCAATGTCGAGCGGAGTGGTTATGGGTGACCGGCACGATTACGTGGCCCTCGAATGGGTCAAGGGTGAAATCGCCGAGACGCTGAGGCAGGCGCATCAGGCCATCGAAGCCGTGCTCGACGATCCGCAGTCCGTGCCCGGGCTGGACGAATGCCTGGCCTGCATCCATCAGGTGCACGGCAGCCTGCAGATGGTCGAGTTCTACGGCGCGGCATTGCTCGCCGAAGAAATGGAACACCTGGTCGAAGCGTTGCAGAACGACCGCGTCAGCCACCGTGACGAAGCGCTGCACTTGCTGTTGCAGGCGCTGGGTCAATTGCCGATCTACCTCGACCGCGTGCAGGGCGCCCGCCGCGACCTGCCACTGGTGGTGCTGCCGCTGATCAACGACTTGCGCAGCGCCCGGGGTGAAAGCCTGTTGTCGGAAACCAGCCTGTTCAGCCCGCAGTTGCCTGAACTTGCGTCTTTGGGCGAGGAAACCCTGGCGCTGCTGGAGCCGGCAGAGCTGCCGAATGTGCTGCGCAAATTGCGCCAGATGCTGCAAATGGCGCTGGTCGGATTGCTCCGCGAACAGGATGACCAGACGCACCTCGGTTATCTGGCCAAGGTCTTCACCCGCCTCGAAGCGTTGAGCGGTAACTCGCCGCTGAGCCCGTTGTGGCAAGTCGCCTCGGCGCTGGTCGAAGGCATGCGTGAAGGGCGGATCGCCAACAGCCCGGCGCTGCGCAGCCTGTTCAAGGACGCCGACAAGGAATTCAAGCGCCTGCTCGAACAGGGCATGCCCGGCCTCAACCAGCCGCCACCGCCTGAACTGCTGAAAAGCCTGCTGTTTTATATCGCCAAAGCCGAACACCCCACCGGGCAGATGCTGACCATGAAAGATCGCTACTCCCTGGACGACGCGCTGCCCGACAGCGCGATGGTCGACGAAGAACGCGCGCGCCTGGCCGGCCCTGACCGCGATGCCATGCGCTCGGTGCTCGCGGCGCTGTGCGAAGAACTGGTGCGGGTCAAGGAACGCCTCGACCTGTTCGTGCGCAGCGACCGCCAGCACGCCTCGGACCTGGACAGCCTGCTGGCGCCGCTGCGGCAGATCGCCGACACCCTGGCGGTGCTCGGTTTCGGCCAGCCGCGCAAGGTGATCATCGATCAACTGGCGGTGGTGCTCAGCCTCGCGCAGGGCCAGCGCGAACCGAACGACGCCACGCTGATGGACGTCGCCGGCGCCTTGCTCTACGTCGAGGCGACGCTGGCCGGGATGGTCGGTACGGTGGAGCCGGAGAGCCCGGATGACTCGCGGCTGCCGACCACCGACCTGACGCAGATTCATCAGATCGTGATCAAGGAAGCGCGCATCTGTCTGCAACAGGCCAAGGACATGATCGTCGACTACATCGACGCCGACTGGGATCGCCAGCAACTGCAAAGCCTGCCGGCGCTGCTGACCCAGGTGCGCGGAGCGCTGGCGATGATTCCGCTGGCGCGCGCGGCCAGCCTGCTCGAAGCCTGTAACGGATTTATCCGCGAGCACCTGTTGCTCGACCCGCACGAGCCGGGCTGGCAGCAACTCGACAGCCTCGCCGACGCCATCACTAGCCTCGAGTATTACCTCGAGCGCCTGACCGACGACCCGCAGGCACCCAGCGAACACTTGCTGGATATCGCGCAGAAAAGCCTCGCCAGTCTCGGTTTTTTTCCTGACGAACAGCCCGGCGAGCCGCATGTGCCGGTGCTCGACGATGTGCTCAGCCCCAGCGAAGCGCTGGTGATGCAGGATTTGCAGGAGCTGGACGACCCGCAGATCGTGCAGTCGTTGGCCGAAGTGCTGGCCAGCCCGGTCTCGGCGGTCAACCCGCCGGCGCTGACCACGCCGGGCAGCCTGCTGCCACCACCGGCCGATGAAGAACCGGTGGATGACGAGCTGCGCGAAGTGTTCCTCGAAGAAACCGGGGAAGTGCTCGAGGTGCTGAGCGACTACCTGCCGCGCTGGTCTGCCGAGCCCGATGACCGCGCCGCCCTCAGTGAGCTGCGCCGCGGCTTCCATACGCTGAAGGGCAGCGGCCGGATGGTGCGCGCGCTGGTCCTCGGCGAGCTGGCCTGGGCGGTGGAAAATCTGCTCAACCGGGTGCTGGAACACAGCGTCGAACCCGGCCCCGCGGTGCGCCAGTTGTTGGCCGACACGCTGCTGCTGTTGCCGGACCTGATCGCCGAATTCGCCACCAACGGCCAGCGCCAGCGCCACGATGTCGATCAACTGGCGGCCCGCGCCCATGCGCTGGCCAAGGGTGACACACCGCTGCCGGCCGAAGACGTGGAAGATGTCACGGCCCTCGATCCGCTGTTGCTGGAGATTTTCCGCAACGAAGCCGAAACCCACCTCGCCAGCCTCAATCGTTTTCTCGATCAGGCTGCCGAGCATGTGCCGTTGCAGGCCAGCGACGAGTTGCAGCGCGCGCTGCACACCCTCAAGGGCAGCGCCTCGATGGCGGGGGTGTCACCGATTGCCGAACTGGCGGCGCCGCTGGATAAACTGGCCCGGGAATTCAAGGCCCATCAGTTGGCGCTGGACCTCGACGAAGTGGAACTGCTGCTCGAAGCCGAGGGCCTGTTCCGCGTCGGTCTGCGTCAGCTCAAACACGATCCGCTGGCGCCGATTGTCGGCGCGCAGTCGCTGATCAAACGCACCGAAACCCTGCTCGGCGAGCGTCTGGAATCGATCCTCAATGCCCCGAGCAGTGCGGTGCGGGTCAAGCGCGATCCGCAACTGATCAACAACTTCCTGGCCCAGGGCATGGACATCCTGCTCGACGCCGAAAGCCTCTTGCAGCGCTGGCAGCAGCACCCCGGCGAACGTCAGGAACTCAGCGCGCTGCTCGATGAGCTGACCACCCTGGGCGAGGGCGCGCACCTGGCGGATCTGCTGCCGGTGGATGTGCTGTGTGAAGCCTTGCTCGATCTATACGGCGCCGTCGAGGAAAGCAGCCTGGCGGTCAGCGAGCGGTTTTTCCATGAGGCGCAGCAGGCCCATGAAGCGCTGATCAACATGCTCGACGAACTGGCCGCCGGCCAGGAAATCACCCCGCAACCGCAACGCATCCGCGCCTTGCACGAACTGCTCGACGAGAGACTCGACCCGTCGGCCATGGGCCTGATCCGCAGCGATGGCAGCCGCACCACGAGCATCCGCGAACTGGGCAGCGCCACCGCCGAACTGCAACAACACAGCACCGACAGCGGGCCGGACGACGAGATCGTCGAGATCTTCCTCGAAGAGGCGGTGGACATTCTCGACAGCGCCGGCCAAGCCTTGCAGCGCTGGCTGAAGGATCCGGAAAACGGCGCACCGCTGTCGTCGCTGCAACGGGATTTGCACACGCTCAAGGGCGGCGCGCGGATGGCCGAGGTGGCAGCGGTCGGCGATCTGGCCCATGAGCTGGAAGGCCTTTACCAAGGGCTGGTGGATCGTCGGTACAGCCACAGCGAAGCTCTGGATCGATTGCTGCGCCAGAGCCACGAGCGCCTGGCGCTGTTCCTCGAACAGTTGCACCGGCACCAGCCGCTGGATCCGGCGCAGGACCTGATCGAGGCGATCCGCCGCTTTCGCCAGGGCCCGAGCGCCAGTTCTGAGACGCCGACCGCTTCCGCCACACAGGACGGCCCCGGACACGATCCGGAGCTGCTGGAGATCTTCCTCGAGGAAGGTTTCGACATCATCGAAAACTCCGGCGCCGCGTTGCTGCGCTGGCAGGCCGAACCCGGCAATCGCCAGGAAGTGGAAACCCTGCTGCGCGATCTGCACACCCTCAAGGGCGGTGCGCGGATGGTGGAAATCGGCCCGATCGGCGACCTTGCTCATGAGCTGGAAAACCTCTACGAAAGCCTGTCTGCCGGCACCCTGCAGGGCAGCGCCGAACTGTTCGCGCTGTTGCAGCGCGGCCATGACCGCTTGGCGCAGATGCTCGACGGGGTGCGCGCCGGTCAGCCGTGTCCGCCGGCGGACCGGCTGATCAGCGCGATCCAGAATTTCAGCCATCCCGTGCTGGTGCAAACCCCGGCGCCCGTGCCGCCGGTTGCGGTCAAGGCCGAGCCTGCGGCCCCGGCGCCCGAGACCGGGGCGGACATGGTCAAGGTCTCCGCCGAACTGCTCGACGAGCTGGTCAACCTCGCTGGCGAAACCTCGATTTTCCGTGGGCGCATCGAGCAGCAAGTCAACGATGCGCAGACCGCCCTGCACGAAATGGAAACCACCATCGAGCGCATGCGCGACCAGTTGCGCCGGCTCGACACCGAAACCCAGGGGCGGATCCTCAGCCGTCAGCAAGTGGATGCCGAACGCCTCGGTTACGAAGATTTCGACCCGCTGGAAATGGACCGCCATTCGCAGTTGCAGCAGCTGTCACGGGCGCTGTTCGAGTCTGCTTCCGACTTGCTGGACTTGAAGGAAACCCTCGACCGGCGCACCCACGACGCGGAGAACCTGTTGCAGCAGCAGGGGCGGATCAACACCGAGTTGCAGGAAGGCCTGATGCGCACGCGCATGGTGCCGTTCGAGCGCATGTTGCCGCGTCTGAAACGCATCGTGCGCCAGGTCGCCGAAGAGCTGGGCAAGGACGTGGCGTTCAGCGTCGGCAACGCCGAAGGCGAGATGGACCGCAACGTCCTCGAGCGCATGGCGGCACCGCTGGAACACATGCTGCGCAATGCCGTCGACCATGGCCTGGAGTCCGCCGAAGTCCGGCTGGCGGCGGGCAAACCGGCGCAGGGGCAGATCAGCCTCGACCTGTCCCGCGAGGGCGGCGACATCGTGTTCGACATCCGCGACGATGGTGCCGGCGTGCCGCTGGATGCCGTGCGGCGCAAGGCGATCAAGCGCGGCCTGCTGGCGCCGGACGCCGAGATCAGCGACCGCGAGGTGTTGCAGTTCATCCTCCAGCCAGGTTTTTCCACGGCCGAGAAAATCACCCAGATTTCCGGGCGCGGCGTGGGCATGGATGTGGTGCATGAAGAAGTGCGGCAACTGGGCGGCACCATGAGCATCGATTCGGTGCCGGGGCAGGGCGTGCATTTTCGCATTCGCCTGCCGTTCACCGTCTCGGTCAACCGTGCGCTGATGGTGCAGTGCGGCGAAGATCAATACGCGATTCCGCTGGACACCATCGACGGCATCGTCCGCGTACTGCCGAATGAACTCGACGGGCATTTCCGTCTCGACCCGCCGACTTATCAGTACGGCGGCCAGCGTTATGAACTGTGCTATCTGGGCGAGCTGCTGAAAACCGCGCCACGGCCGAAACTGTCCGGCCAGAGCCTGCCGGTGCCGGTCTTGCTCGTGCAGTGCAACGACCGGTACATCGCGGTGCAGGTCGACACGATGGCCGGCACCCGCGAGATCGTGGTCAAGAGCCTCGGCCCGCAGTTTGCCTCGGTGCAGGGCGTGTCCGGGGCGACAATCCTCGGCGATGGCCGGGTGGTGCTGATTCTCGACCTGCTGGCGCCGATCCGCGCGATGCAGGCGCGGTTGCCGCAGCGCCCGGCCAGTCACGACATCGAGAGCGAACCGCACAAGCCGTTGCTGGTGATGGTGGTCGACGACTCGGTGACGGTGCGCAAGGTCACCAGCCGTCTGCTCGAACGCCACGGCATGAACGTGCTGACCGCCAAGGACGGGGTCGATGCGATGCTGCTGCTGGAGGAGCACATGCCGGACCTGATGCTGCTCGACATCGAAATGCCGCGCATGGATGGCTTCGAAGTGGCGACCCAGGTACGCCAAGATGAACGCCTGCAGCATCTGCCGATCATCATGATCACCTCGCGCACCGGACAGAAACACCGCGACCGCGCGATGGCCATCGGCGTCAACGACTACCTCGGCAAGCCGTACCAGGAATCGGTGCTGCTCGAAAGCATCGCCCTGTGGAGCAAAAAACATGCATGAACCCCGGCACAACCAACGCAGCAGCCAGCTCACCGGGCTGCTGCTGCCGCTGGCGGATCGCAACCTGATCCTGCCCAACGTCGCCGTCGCCGAGCTGATCGACTACCAGTCCAGCGCCTTCGATCTCGACACACCGCCGTGGTATCTGGGGCGGGTAACCTGGCGCGAGCGGCAGATTCCGCTGCTGAGTTTCGAGTCGGCGTGCGGCAACAGGATCGTCATCGGCGAGCGGGCACGGATCGTCATCCTCAATGCCCTGGGCGGGCGGCCGGAGTTGAAGTTCATCGCGCTGCTGGTGCAGGGGATTCCGCGCTCGTACAAGCTCGACAGCCAGTTGAGTTATGTCGACGTGCCGTTGTGTGCGCTGGAGCAGGCGGCGGTGCAGGTCGGGGAGCAGGTGGCGAAGGTGCCGGATTTGTTGGCATTGGAGAAATTGTTGGTGGATGCGGGGCTCGTTCACTGATCGTTACGCTCACCGTAACGGTTCGCCACCGCGCTTGATTGATGCCCCTCGATCACACTCCTAAGGTAGCTCCACGACAGCGAACCCTGTGGAGTGAGCATGACAACAACCCTTTCCCCCGACTCGCGCTGGACGCGGCGGCGTGACGAGAAGCAGCGGCGCCTCGACAAGGTGCGCGGGCTGGCCGACGGTGCGGTGTTGCCCACCGACAAAATCGTCGCGGCACTTGAGGCGCTGATCCTGCCCGGCGACCGTGTGGTACTGGAGGGCAACAACCAGAAGCAGGCGGATTTCCTCTCGCGCTCTCTGGCCAAGGCCGATCCTGAAAAGCTCCACGACCTGCACATGATCATGCCCAGCGTCGGCCGTTCCGAGCATCTGGACCTGTTCGAACGCGGCATCGCCCGCAAGCTCGATTTCTCCTTCGCCGGCACCCAGAGCCTGCGCATCAGCCAGTTGCTCGAAGACGGTCTGCTGGAAATCGGCGCGATCCACACCTACATCGAACTCTACGCCCGGCTGGTGGTGGACCTGATCCCCAACGTCGTGCTCTCGGCCGGGTTCATGGCTGACCGGGCCGGCAACATCTACACCGGCCCGAGCACCGAAGACACCCCGGCGCTGATCGAACCGGCGGCGTTCAGCGACGGCATCGTCATCGTCCAGGTCAATCAACTGGTGGACGACGTCAGCGAACTGCCGCGCGTGGACATCCCCGCGTCGTGGGTCGATTTTGTGGTGGTGGCGGACAAGCCGTTCTACATCGAGCCGCTGTTCACCCGCGACCCGCGCCACATCAAGCCAGTGCACGTGCTGATGGCGATGATGGCCATCCGTGGGATCTACGAAAAACACAACGTGCAGTCGCTGAACCACGGCATCGGTTTCAACACCGCGGCCATTGAACTGATCCTGCCGACCTACGGCGAATCCCTCGGCCTCAAGGGCAAGATCTGTCGCAACTGGACGCTCAACCCGCACCCGACGCTGATCCCGGCGATTGAAAGCGGCTGGGTCGAAAGCGTGCATTGCTTCGGCACCGAACTGGGCATGGAAAACTACATTGCCGCCCGGCCTGATGTGTTCTTCACCGGCCGTGACGGCTCGCTGCGTTCCAACCGGATGTTCTGCCAACTGGCCGGGCAGTACGCGGTGGACCTGTTCATCGGCGCGACCCTGCAAGTCGATGGCGACGGCCATTCCTCCACCGTGACCCGTGGCCGTCTCGCCGGTTTCGGCGGCGCGCCGAACATGGGCCACGATCCACGCGGCCGTCGTCACGGCACTCCGGCCTGGCTCGATATGCGCCATGACGATTCGCAGCAGCCGATGCTCGAGCGCGGCAAGAAACTCGTGGTGCAGATGGTCGAGACCTTCCAGGAGGGCGGCAAACCGACCTTCGTCGAAACCCTCGACGCGGTTGAGGTGGCGAAGAAAAGCGGCATGCCGCTGGCGCCGATCATGATCTACGGCGACGACGTCACCCACCTGCTGACCGAAGAAGGCATCGCCTACCTGTACAAGGCACGTTCGCTGGAGGAGCGTCAGGCGATGATCGCAGCGGTGGCCGGCGTCACCGCCATCGGCCTGCGCCACAACCCGAAAGACACCGAACGCATGCGCCGCGAAGGCCTGATTGCCTTGCCCGAAGACCTCGGCATCCGTCGCACCGACGCCACCCGCGAATTGCTGGCGGCGAAAAGCGTGGCCGATCTGGTCGAGTGGTCCGGCGGCCTCTACAACCCGCCCGCCAAGTTCAGGAGCTGGTAATGCACGCATTCAACCTGCAACCGAAAACCATCACCCTTGCGGAACGGCTGGCGGACCTGGCCGTGGACGCGCTGATCGACGAAGCCGACCTGTCGCCGAAACCGGCGCTGGTCGACCGTCGCGGCAACGGCGCGCATACCGACCTGCACCTGGGATTGATGCACGCCTCGGCGCTGGCATTGTGGCCGGCGTTCAAGGAAATGGCCGAGGCCGCGCTTGAATTCGGCGAGATCGGCTTACCGCTGCGCGAAGCCATCGGCCGCATCGGCCGGGAAGGCGAGCAAGCGATGCTCACCACCACCCACGGCGTTAACACCCATCGTGGGGCAATCTGGGCGTTGGGCCTGCTGGTCACGGCTGCTGCGCTGGACACGAAATCCACCAGCGCCAGTGCCGTCACTCTGCGCGTTGCGCGTCTGGCGTTGCTCGATGACCGTTATGCGCCGCGTCCGCTGAGCCATGGCGCCCAAGTCGCCCAACGCTATGGCGCTCGCGGCGCCCGGGAAGAAGCGCAACTCGGCTTCCCGTCCGTAGTGCAGCGTGGTCTGCCGCAGCTCAAACGCAGCCGCGCCGCCGGCCATGGCGAACAGAACGCCCGGCTCGATGGCTTGCTCGCAATCATGACTGAGCTGGCCGACACCTGCGTGCTGTACCGCGCCGGCGAACAGGGCCTGCACGCCATGCAACATGGCGCCCAGGCAGTGCTTGACGTCGGCGGCAGCGCCAGCCTCACCGGTCGCCGTCGCCTGCACGAACTCGATCAACAACTCATCGCATTGAATGCCTCGCCCGGTGGCGCCGCCGACTTGCTCGCCGCCACGTTGTTGCTTGATCGAATCGAGCGCGACGGCATCCTTCAGGGAGCGTTTTGATGGAAACCTTATCCTTTGAATTCCCCGCCGGGCAGCCGCCGCGCGGTCGGGCGCTGGTCGGTTGTGTCGGCTCCGGCGATCTGGAAGTGCTGATCGAACCGGGCCTGGCCGGCAAGCTGACGATCAATGTGCAGACCTCGGTCAACGGTGCGCAGCAGCGCTGGCAGCATCTGTTCGCGCGGATGTTCGACGGCACCACGCCACCGGCGATGGCCATCGATATCCACGACTTCGGTGCGACCCCGGGTGTGGTGCGCCTGCGTCTGGAACAAGGCTTCGAGGAGATCGGCCATGACTGACACCTCGGCACTTTTGCACAAACATTCGTTCGTCGAACTCGGCGCACGGCAGCGGGCGAAAGCCTTGCTCGACGCCGGCACCTTCCGCGAACTGCTCGACCCGTTTCAACGCGTCATGTCGCCGTGGCTCGAACGCCAGGGCGTGGTGCCCCAGGCCGATGACGGTGTGGTGATCGCCAAGGGCAGTCTCGACGGTTTGCCGGTGGTGATCGCGGCCATCGAAGGTGCGTTTCAGGGCGGTAGCCTCGGTGAAGTCGGCGGCGCGAAAATCGCCGGCGCGCTGGAACTGGCCGCCGAGGACAACCGCAAAGGCATTCCGACCCGCGCCATCCTGCTGCTGGAAACCGGCGGCGTGCGCTTGCAGGAGGCCAACCTTGGCTTGGCGGCGATTGCCGATATCCACGCGGCAATTGTCAATCTGCAGCAGTACCAATCGGTGGTCGGCGTGGTGGCCGGCAGCGTCGGTTGCTTTGGCGGGATGTCGATTGCCGCCGCGCTGTGCAGCTATTTGGTGGTGACCCAGGAAGCACGCCTCGGCCTGAACGGCCCGCAGGTGATCGAGCAGGAAGCCGGGATCGAGGAATACGACTCCCGCGACCGGCCCTTCATCTGGAGCCTGACCGGTGGCGAGCAACGGTTTGCCAGCGGCCTGGTGGATCGCTATGTCGCCGATGACGTGGCGCAGATTCGCGGGCAGGTCGGCGAGTTGCTGCAACAGGGCCTGCCAGCGCAACCGCGCAGTCAACGGGCCGAGTGGTTCCTGCAACGCCTGACGAGCCTGGACACTGACAAGCAAATCGAGCCTTCGGTGGTTCGCGATCTGTATCAAGGAGAGCGCTCATGAGTGGTTATTCCGTGCGCGGTTTGAACTGGTTCAACGCCTTGAGCGCTGGCGCGAATGCCGTTGAAGGTTTACCGCCCTCGCTGAAGGTCGCCGACGGGGCACTCGGGCGTTTTATCGCCGTGGTCGCCGATCCGCAAAACCGTTTCCCTCGCGCTCGCAACGGCGAAGTCGGTTTGCTCGAAGGCTGGGGCCTGGCCAAGGCGGTGGATGACGCGATCACCGCCGACCAGGACAAATCGCAAAAGCGCCCCTTGATCGCCATCGTCGATGTGCCGAGCCAGGCCTACGGTCGTCGCGAAGAAGCCCTCGGCATTCATCAGGCCCTGGCGGGTGCGGCGCACGCTTATGCCCGCGCCCGTCTGGCCGGGCATCCGGTGATTGCGCTGCTGGTGGGCAAGGCCATGTCCGGGGCGTTTCTCGCTCACGGATATCAGGCCAATCGCTTGATCGCCCTGCGTGATCCGGGGGTGATGGTGCATGCGATGGGCAAGGCGTCGGCGGCGCGGGTGACCTTGCGCAGCGTTGAAGAACTGGAAGCCCTGGCGTCCAGCGTGCCGCCGATGGCCTATGACATCGACAGCTACGCCAGCCTCGGATTGCTTTGGGAAACCTTGTCGGTGCAGCAGATCGAACAGCCGACGGCGGAGGATCTGGCGCGGGTCGGCGAATGCCTGAAGCAAGCCATCGAAGATGTTGGTGCGACTGATTTGAGCAATCGTCTCGGCGCGAAAAACCGCGAAGCCTCCAGCCGCGTGCGTGAATTGCTGAGGGCGCAGTGGTGAACAGCGTTCTCGCCCACGACCTGCTGTGGGGCATGACGCCGGCGCAGTTGCCGGCGGATGCGCCGCAGTGGGCGATTGATTCGCTGGCTGGCGGGCAACCGGTGGTGGTGCGGCGGGCCTTGAGTGAAGACGGATTCGTGGCGGTGGGCGTGCGCGGTCGGTTGCGCGAGCAGCGGCTGGCGGCGTTTATGTCTGTCGATTCGATTGCTTGCCGGGTCAGCCCGGAAGCCCTTTGTCAGGTCGAGAGCGCGCGTGATCTTCCGGTCATGCAGGCGCTGCGGCAACTGCGGCCGGTGCTCGACGATTGCGGTTGGATCTGGGGTGTCAGTGGCAGTGTCGGGTTTGAGCTGGCCAGTGGATTTACGGCAATGCACGAGCGCAGCGATCTCGACTTGATTCTGCGTACGCCGCAACTCATTACCCGTAACCAGGCGCGCAAACTGGTGGCGCATTTCGATCAGGCGATCTGCCGGGTCGACCTGCAATTGCAGACGCCGTTCGGTGCCGTCGCCCTGCGCGAATGGGCCGGGAATGCTTCGCGGGTGCTGCTGAAAAACGCCCATGAAGCCTGTCTGGTGTCTGATCCGTGGAACCCGCAGGAGCAGGCAGCGTGAGCAGCCTGCTGGTGTTTCCCGGCCAGGGCGCGCAACAGCCCGGCATGCTTCAGCGTTTGCCTCGGGAAACGCTGATCGAGGCCAGCGACGAGCTCGGTGAAGATGTCTTGCGGCTGGATTCCAGCGAAGCGCTGCGCAGCACCCGGGCGGTTCAGCTCTGCTTGCTGATCGCCGGCGTTGCAGCCTCGCGGCAGTTGTTGCAGGACGGACTCACCGCAGATTACGTCGCCGGCCTGTCCATTGGAGCGTATCCGGCAGCGGTGGTCGCCGGAGCGTTGAGCTTCAGCGATGCGCTGCATCTGGTCAGCCTGCGCGGCGAGTTGATGCAGCAGGCTTATCCACAGGGCTTCGGCATGACCGCGATCATCGGCCTGCAATTATCCACAGTCGAAATGCTGCTGGCGCAGGTGCACGGCGCAGAAACACCGGTGTACCTGGCCAATATCAACGCCGATAACCAGGTGGTGATTGCCGGCAGCGACAAGGCGATGCAAGCGGTCGCCGAGCTGGCGCGCAGTCGTGGCGCCGGTCTGGCAAGACGGCTGGCGGTCAGCGTGCCGTCGCACTGCCCGTTGCTGGATGAGCCTGCGCAAACCCTCGCCGAAGCGTTCACCAGGGTAGAACTGAAAACACCGAACATCGCTTACCTGAGCGGCAGTCGCGCCAGGCCTGTGACCAAGGTAGAAGCGCTGCGCGACGACCTCGCCTTCAACATGTGCCGCGTGGTGGACTGGCGCGGCACCGTACAAAGCGCCTACGAGCGCGGCGTACGTCTACAGATCGAACTGCCGCCCGGTGCGGTGCTGACCGGGCTGGCGCGCCGGGTGTTCGAACAGGGGACTGTCACTGCCTTCGACAGTGCCCGGCTCGACACCTTGCAGGCGCTGTTGCGTGAAGAGGAGGGCCGCCGACTCTAGACCGCTGCGACTCAGGCTTCGAACAACAAAAACAATTCGACGATGCACTTTGAGGACTACAACAATGATTATTTACGGTGTGGCGCTGCTGGCGATCTGTACGCTGGCAGGGGTGATCATGGGTGACATGCTCGGTGTTCTTCTGGGCGTCAAATCCAACGTCGGCGGGGTCGGCATCGCCATGATCCTGTTGATCTGCGCGCGGTTGTGGATGCAGAAACGCGGCGGCATGACCAAGGATTGCGAGATGGGCGTCGGCTTCTGGGGCGCCATGTACATTCCCGTGGTGGTGGCGATGGCCGCGCAACAGAACGTCGTCACCGCCCTGCACGGCGGCCCGGTGGCGGTGCTGGCGGCGATCGGTTCGGTGGTGGTCTGTGGCTGCACCATTGCCCTGATCAGCCGCACCCACAAGGGCGAGCCTTTGCCCGACGAGCCGGCGGAAATCTCCCCGGTCGGCACACCGGTAGGAGGTCGCTGACATGTGGGATCTCATTGAGAAAGGTCTGGAACACAACGGTCTGATCACTGCCTTTGCCTTCGTCGGCGTGATCATGTGGGTCTCGGTGATTCTCTCCAAACGCCTGACCTTCGGACGGATTCACGGCTCGGCGATTGCCATCGTCATCGGCCTGGTGCTGGCCTGGGTCGGCGGCACCATGACCGGCGGGCAGAAGGGCCTGGCGGACCTGACGCTGTTCTCCGGCATCGGCCTGATGGGTGGCGCGATGCTGCGGGATTTCGCCATCGTCGCTACCGCATTTGAGGTGCAGGCCACCGAGGCGAAGAAGGCCGGGATGATCGGCGTGATTGCGCTGCTGCTGGGCACGATCCTGCCGTTCATTGTCGGTGCGTGCATGGCTTACGCGTTCGGTTATCGCGATGCGGTGAGCATGACCACCATCGGCGCCGGTGCGGTGACTTACATTGTCGGGCCGGTGACCGGTGCGGCGATTGGCGCGACGTCGGATGTGATGGCGCTGTCGATTGCCACCGGGTTGATCAAGGCGATTCTGGTGATGGTCGGCACGCCCGTGGCGGCGCGCTGGATGGGCCTGGATAACCCGCGCTCGGCGATGGTGTTTGGCGGGCTGGCCGGGACGGTGAGTGGCGTGACGGCGGGGCTGGCGGCGACGGATCGGCGGTTGGTGCCTTATGGGGCGTTGACGGCTACTTTCCACACCGGATTGGGTTGTCTGCTTGGGCCTTCGTTGCTGTTCTTCATCGTGCGCGGGATTGTGGGTTAGGTTTGGATGATCGTTCCCACGCTTCGCGTGGGAACGATCATTGTGAGCCTTGGCGATTCGCATACATCCGACACTCCGCCAGCAACGCCAGCAAATTCGGATCCCGCTCTTTAGCCTTCAAAAAAACCACGCCAATGTGCTGCTGCAACCGGTACTTCTCCTGCAGCGGAATCAGCTTCACCCGGTTCTCGTACACCGCCGCAATCCTCCCCGGCAGCAACGCATAACCGACCCCGGAACTGACCATGCTCAGCAGGGTGAAGATGTCGTTGACCTGCATCGCTACCTTCGGCTCGAACCCCGCCTGCCGGAACACTCGGATGCCGTCCTGGTGGGTGGCGAAGCCTTGGGTGAGGGTGATGAAGGTTTCGTCGCGCACCTCCGCCAGGTCCACTTCGCTGCGTTGGGCGAAGCGCGAATCGGCCGGGGTGGCGAGGAAAATGTCGTCGGAAAACAGTGGAATCTGCTCGCAGTCCGGGTCGTTGACGGTGTCGTCCAGCGACACCAGGATCGCGTCGACTTCCATGTTTTTCAGCTTGTAGAGCAGGTCGATGTTCGAGCCGAGGATCAGGTCGATGTTGAGTTCGCTGCGGCGGATCTTCAAACCCATGATCAATTGCGGCACGGTCTTCACCGTCAGCGAATACAGCGAGCCGAGCTTGAAGCGCTCGGCCGAGAACCCGGCGGCTTCGCGGGTCAGGCGCACGCTTTCGACCACGTCCTGAATCAGCTTCTGCGCCCGCTCTTCGAGCACGTAGGCGCTTTCCAGCGGTGTCAGGTTGCGCCCTTCGTGTTTGAACAGCGGACAGCGCAGGGCGCTTTCCAGCGAATGGATTGCGCGGTGCACGCTGACGTTGCTGGTCTGCAACTCGGCGGCGGCGCGGGCGAGGTTGCCGGTGCGCATGAAGGCGAGGAACACCTCGAGTTTCTTCAGGGTCAATTCTTCGTCGATCAGCATGGCGCGAACTCTTCTTGGTATCGCTCGATTGTGCCCAAATATCAGGACAGGTGCCTGCCTGCGTTGAACGGAAACATTGCGCTTTTACGCTCAAGGCCCGAGCCTTGCGCGTTGCGGTAAATGAAATCGAGGTGTGCGACACATGTATCACGGAGAAAAACTGAACGCCTGGACGCATCTGGTCGGTGCGGTAGCGGCGTTTGTCGGGGGCGTCTGGATGCTGGTGATTGCCAGCCTCGACGGCAGCCCCTGGAAGATCGTCAGCGTGGCGATTTATGCCTTCACCTTGCTGGTGCTCTACAGCGCGTCCACCGTGTACCACAGCGTGCGCGGGCGCAAGAAAGCGATCATGAAGAAGGTCGATCACTTTTCGATCTACCTGCTGATCGCCGGCAGTTACACGCCTTTCTGCCTGGTGACCCTGCGCGGGCCGTGGGGCTGGACGCTGTTCGGGATTGTCTGGGGGCTGGCGCTGATCGGCATCCTGCAGGAGATCAAGCCACGCTCCGAGGCGCGGATCCTGTCGATCGTGATCTACGCGGTGATGGGCTGGATCGTGCTGGTGGCGGTCAAGCCGCTGATCGCCGCGCTCGGGACGGCGGGGTTTGCCTGGCTGGCGTCGGGCGGCGTGCTGTACACCGTGGGGATCATCTTCTTCGCCCTCGACCATCGGTTGCGGCATGCCCACGGGATCTGGCATCTGTTCGTGATCGCCGGGAGTTTGCTGCACTTTGTGGCGATTCTGTTTTACGTCCTTTAAGCGCCTATCAGTCGGCCGAGTTGTTCGCCGGCGCGTTGACTGAAGATCTGCAGCAAACCATTCAGCGTATGCGGCGGCGGTTCAGTGGCGCGGGTCACCGCGTAAAGCGTGATCGGCAGCGGCGGGGCGAGAGGGCGAATAGTGGTGGTGGCCGATGAGGCACCCAGCGCGGTGAACGGATCGATCACCGCGACCCCGGCGCCGGACTCCACCATCGCCCGCGCCAGCGAATACGTCTGCACGGCAATCCGCACACGCGGCGGTGGCTCGACCGCTTCGAGATAACTATCGAGGCGGGCGGCCAGCGGGTCGGCGCTGGACAGCCCGATCAGCGGCGCTCCCGCCAACGCCATCAGCGGCAACGGCTGACCGGCATCTTCCTGCGGCCAATAACCTCTCGGTGCCAATGCCACCAGAACTCCCGAGGCCAATGCCTGGGCCTTCAGCCCCGGATGGTCCGGCAACTGCAACGTCAGGGCCACGTCCACTTCGCGCATCAGCAGGTTCTGCATCAGCTCGCGGCTGTGGGCGCTCGACAGTTCGCAGGCGATGTCCGGGAACTGTGCCGTCCATTGCCGGATCGCCGGCGGCAGCAACGACAGCGCCAGCGCCGGGGTCGCGCCGATCCGCAGGCTGTGGCCGGGTTCGCGGCGCAGGCTCTGGGCCAGACGCCGCACGCCTTGCAGGCTTTCGGTGACCTTGTCGACTTCGCGCTCAAGTTCCAGCGCTTCCGGAGTCGCCTGCAACTTGCCGCGCACCCGCAGAAACAATGGAAAACCCAACTGCTGCTCGGCGTGCTGCAACACCTTGGTCACCGCCGGTTGCGAGACGTGCAGCAACTGCGCAGCGGCGCTGATCGAGCCGGTCTGGCGAATGGCCTGGAAAATCTCGATATGTCGAAGGCGCATGACGATCCCATAACCTTTGTTTATAGGTTTGGCATCTTTATTCATTGTTCGGCGCCTGTCACCTCGCCCTAACCTCGGCCTCGTCTTCAAGAACGATTAAGGACGGACATGGCTCAGCGTGTGTGCATCATCGGCGGCGGCGTGATCGGCTTGGCAACGGCCTGGGCGCTGGTGCGCGACGGCTTCGAGGTGACGGTGGTCGAGGCGCGGCAGTCGCTGGGCAGCGAAACCAGCTTCGCCAACGGCGGCCAGTTGTCCTACCGCTACGTCGCGCCGCTGGCCGATGCCGGCGTGCCGTTGCAGGCGATCGGCTGGATGCTGCGCGGCGATTCACCGCTGAAATTGCGCCCGCGCCTGGACCCGGCGCAGTGGCGCTGGATGGCCTCGTTTCTCGCCGCGTGCCGCACCTCGGTCAACCGTGAGAACGCTGCGCATCTGCTGCGTCTGGCGTTGTTCAGCCAGAGCACCCTGAAACGCTGGCGTGAGGACGACGGGCTCACCGGTTTCAATTGGCGGCGCAACGGCAAACTGGTGACCTTCCGCAACGCCGCCAGCTTCGAGCATGCACGCAAAGGCCTCGCCGATCCGCAGCAACAGCAGGTGTTGTCCGCCACCGAATGTGCGCAACTGGAAACGGCACTGACCGATGCGCCGTTTGTAGGCGCGATCTACACGCCGGATGAAGAAGTCGGTGACTGTCACGGTTTCTGCCAACAGTTGGCGGCGAGATTGGAAGCGTCGGGCCGCTGCGAATTTCGTCTCGGTCAGGCAGTCACCGGCATTCGTCACAGCCACGGCGCGGTATCGGCCATTGAACTTGGCGAAGAGACCCTGCCGGTCGAACAACTGGTAATCGCCGCCGGCCATCGCAGCCCGTTGCTCGCGCTGCCCGGCCTGCGCCTGCCGCTGTATCCGCTGAAGGGCTACAGCCTGACCGTGCCGATTGGCAACGAGCACCGGGCGCCGGGCGTGAGCATCACCGACTACGACCGCAAGATCGTCTACGCGCGTATCGGCGAACAACTGCGGGTGGCGGCGATGGTCGACATCGTCGGTTTCGACCCGGCGGTGGACCCCGAGCGACTGGCGCTGATCAAGCGCCAGGCCCGCGACACCTTTCCCGACGCCGGCCACTATGACGCCGCCGTCGAATGGGCCGGCATGCGTCCGGCCACCCCCACCGGCGTTCCGCTGCTGGGCGCCACGGCCTATCGCAATCTGTGGCTCAACCTCGGCCACGGCGCGCTCGGTTTCACCCTGGCCTGCGGCAGCGGGCAGTTGCTCAGCGAACTGATCGGCCAGCAGCGCACATCCATTGATCTGCACGGGTTCAATCCCCGTGCGGCGTGACGGTTTCTGCTAAAACACCCCACCCACAACGGAGAATAACAATGCAAAAAATCACGTTGCTCGGCTGCACTCTGGCGCTGGTTTTCGGTGCTCAGGCTCAGGCCAATGAAGTGCCGCTGACCGGTACGCTTGGCAAGATTGCCAGCGCCAACAGCATTACCCTGGGGTATCGCGATGCGTCGGTGCCGTTCTCGTATGTGGGCGATCACACCGGGCAGCCGATGGGGTATTCGGTGGAGCTTGCGGGCAAGATCGTCGAGCGCATCAAGCAGCAACTGGCGCTGCCGGAGCTGAAGGTGAAGTACAACCTGGTGACGTCGCAGACGCGGATTCCGCTGGTTCAGAACGGCACAGTCGACCTTGAATGCGGCTCCACCGGGGTAACCGCCGAACGGCAGAAGCAGGTCGCGTTCTCCTACGGTTTTATCTACGTCAAAGGTCAGCTGCTGACTGCCAGGGACAGCGGCATCAAAAGCTTCGATGACCTGCGCGGCAAGAACGTGGTGACCACCGCCGGCACCACCAACGAGCGTTATCTGAAGAGCTACAACCTCGACCACAAACTGAACATGTTCGTCATCAGCGCCAAGGATCACGGCGAGGCATTCCAGATGCTGCAATCGGGGCGCGCGGCGGCGTTCTACATGGACGATGCGTTGCTCTACGGCGAGCGGGCCAAGGCACGCGATCCGCACAACTGGGTCGTTGTGGGGGAGGAGCAGTCGCGGGAAATCTACAGCTGCATGGTGCGCAAGGATGATCCGCAGTTTCTTGCGCTGGTGAATGGCGTGTTGGCCGACCTGTACAGCTCGGGGGAGATCAACGGGATCTACCGCAAGTGGTTCGAGCAGCCGATCCCGCCGAAGGGTTTGAACCTTGAATTCCCGATGACCGGCGAACTCAAGGCAATCATCGCCAGACCAACCAGTGATCCGGTGCAGTGACGGGTTAGAAATCACCCCACAGTTGCTGCGCCACCGCCAGTGCCACAACCGGCGCGGTCTCGGTGCGCAGCACACGCGGGCCGAGGCGGGCGGCGTGGAAGCCGTTGCCCTTGGCTTGCTCGACTTCGGCGTCGGACAGGCCGCCTTCAGGGCCGATCAGGAACGCCAGCGTTGATGGTTTGGCATGGCTGATCAGCGGTTCGGCCACCGGGTGCAGCACCAGTTTCAGTTCGGCTTGCGTCTGTTTCAGCCAATCGGCCAGCAACAGCGGTGGATGAATCACCGGCACCCGCGACCGACCGCATTGCTCGCAGGCGCTGATCGCCACCTGACGCCAGTGCAGCAGGCGTTTGTCGGCGCGTTCGTCCTTGAGGCGGACTTCGCAGCGCTCGCTGAAAATCGGGGTGATTTCAGTCACGCCCAGTTCGGTGGCTTTCTGGATCGCCCAGTCCATCCGCTCACCCCGGGACAGGCCCTGGCCGAGGTGGATGTGCAGCGGAGATTCGACTTGACCGGCGAACTGCTCGTCGATCTGCACCACCACGCGCTTCTTGCCGACTTCCACCAGCGATCCGCGAAACTCATGGCCGGAGCCGTCGAACAACTGCACCGCATCGCCTTCGGCCATGCGCAGCACGCGGCTGATGTAGTGCGCCTGGGCTTCCGGCAGTTCGTGTTCGCCAGTGCTCAGCGGGGCGTCGATAAAAAAGCGGGACAGTCTCATTCGGAGTCTCTGGAAAGATGTGAATCAGTTAAAACGGTGTCGACTTCATTCGCGAGCAAGCCCGCTCCCACAGGGAAATGCATTCCAAATGTGGGAGCGGGCTTGCTCGCGAAAGCGGAAGTCCAGGCACCACAGATCTTGAATAATTTGGATCAGCCCGGATCACGAAACCCGGGATGGAAATCCTTCGGCACCGCCACACTGACGCTGTCACGAGTGGCGATGTCGATGCCTTCGCTGGCGACTTCGGCGAGGAAGTCGATCTGCTCCGGGGTGATCACGTACGGCGGCAGGAAATACACCACGCTGCCCAGCGGGCGCAGCAACGCGCCACGCTCCAGCGCATGCTGGAACACCTTCAGGCCGCGACGTTCCTGCCACGGATAAGCCTCTTTCGTGGCTTTGTCCTTGACCATCTCGATCGCCAGGACCATGCCGGTCTGCCGGACTTCCGAAACATTCGGATGATCCACCAGATGCGCCGTGGCCGAAGCCATGCGTTGAGCCAACGCCCGGTTGTTCTCGATCACGTTGTCCTGTTCGAAGATATCCAAAGTCGCCAACGCCGCCGCACACGCCAGTGGGTTGCCGGTGTAGCTGTGCGAATGCAGGAAGGCGCGCAGGGTCGGGTAGTCGTCGTAGAACGCGCTGTACACCTCGTCGGTGGTCAGGCACGCGGCCAATGGCAGATAGCCGCCGGTCAGGGCTTTCGACAGGCACAGGAAGTCCGGGCGGATGCCGGCCTGTTCGCAGGCGAACATCGTCCCGGTGCGGCCGAAGCCGACGGCGATTTCGTCGTGGATCAGATGCACGCCGTAACGGTCGCAGGCTTCGCGCAGCAGCTTGAGGTACACCGGGTGATACATGCGCATGCCGCCGGCGCCCTGGATCAGCGGCTCGACGATCACCGCAGCGACGCTGTCATGGTTTTCCGCCAGCGTCTGTTCCATGGCCGCGAACATGTTGCGCGAATGCTCTTCCCAGCTCATGCCCTGCGGGCGCAGGTAGCAATCCGGGCTCGGCACCTTGATGGTGTCCATCAGCAGCGCTTTATAGGTTTCGGTGAACAACGGCACGTCACCGACTGACATCGCCGCCATGGTTTCGCCGTGGTAGCTGTTGGTCAGGGTGACGAAGCGTTTCTTGTTCGGCTGACCGCGGTTGAGCCAATAATGAAAGCTCATTTTCAGCGCGACTTCGATGCAGGACGAACCGTTATCGGCGTAGAACACCCGGTTCAGGCCTTCCGGCGTCATCTTCACCAGACGCTCGGACAGTTCGATCACTGGCTGATGGCTGAAACCGGCCAGAATCACGTGTTCCAGTTGATCGACCTGATCCTTGATGCGCTGGTTGATGCGCGGGTTGGCGTGGCCGAACACGTTGACCCACCAGGAGCTGACCGCATCCAGATAACGCTTGCCCTCGAAGTCTTCCAGCCAGACGCCTTCACCGCGCTTGATCGGGATCAGCGGCAGCTGTTCGTGGTCTTTCATCTGGGTGCAGGGATGCCACAGCACCGCGAGATCGCGTTGCATCCACTGGTTGTTCAGGCCCATGTTCAGTCTCCTCGAGGCGGCTCGCGTCAGGCGCGGGCAAACAATCGCGCAAGCCTATGCAATGCATCGCGCCGGAACAACCCATTGTGTCGATTGAGCTACTTTGTATGGGCCGATAGACGTCGCTGGCGGCGTTTTGATGGCTGACGTATTCTTCGCGGTTCTTTGGGTCGTCTGACCCGCAAAACTGCTTTTTCCTACGTGTATTTCCGGAGTTCGCTGAATGTCTGTCGGTTGGCTGCGCGCCTGTGCGCTGGTGGTGTTGGGGCTGTTCAGCGTTACGGCGCTGGCCAAGGATAAAACCGCGATCGTGATCGGCGGCGGCCTGTCGGGCCTGACGGCGGCTTACGAACTGCAGAACAAGGGCTGGCAGGTCACGCTGCTCGAAGCCAAGCCGAGTCTGGGCGGTCGCTCGGGCATGGCCACCAGCGAGTGGATCGGCAACGACAAGACTCAACCGGTGCTGAACAAGTACGTATCGACCTTCAAGCTGAGCACCACGCCGGCGCCTGAATTTGTACGGACCCCGGGTTACCTGATCGATGGCGAGTATTTCTCCGCCGCCGACCTGACCGCCAAACAACCTGCCACGGCCGAAGCGCTGAAGCGTTACGAGAAAACCCGTGACGATCTGGCGCGTTCGATCGACGATCCGCAGAACCCGGCGGCGACCAACACTCTGCACGCCCTTGATCAGATCAACGTCTCGAGCTGGCTCGACAAGCAGAACCTGCCGGCCACCGCGCGTCAGCTGATCAACCAGGATATCCGCACCCACTACGACGAGCCTTCGCGCCTGTCGCTGCTGTACTTCGCGCAGCAGAGCCGGGTGTATCGCGGCGTGTCCGACCGTGACCTGCGCGCTTCGCGTCTGGTCGGTGGCAGCCCGGTGCTGGCCCAGGCCTTCGTCAAACAGCTGAAAACCATCAAGACCAACTCGCCAGTATCTGCCATCACCCAGGACAAGGACGGCGTGACCGTCAAGGTCGGCAGCGTCGGCTACCAGGCCGATTACGTTGTGCTGGCGGTGCCGTTGCGCGCCCTCAACAAGATCCAGCTGACTCCGGCGCTGGACGCCCAGCACCTGGCCGCGATCAAAGGCACCAACTACGGCTGGCGCGACCAGATCATGCTGAAGTTCAAGACGCCGGTGTGGGAAAGCAAGGCGCGGATGTCCGGCGAGATCTACAGCAACACCGGCCTTGGCATGTTGTGGATCGAGCCGGCCCTGAAGGGCGGCGCCAACGTGGTGATCAACCTGTCCGGCGACAACGCTCGCGTCATGCAGGCCTTCGGCGACAAGCAGATGGTCGATCAGGTGCTGATTCGCCTGCACACGTTTTATCCACAGGCCCGTGGCTCGTTCACCGGTTATGAAATCCGTCGCTACAGCACCGATCCATCGACCGGTGGTTCCTACCTGGCCTTCGGTCCTGGCCAGATCAGCAAATTCTGGCGCCTGTGGGAGCGTCCGCTGCAGCGCGTAGCGTTTGCCGGCGAACACACCGACACCTTGTACCCGGGCACGCTGGAAGGCGCACTGCGCACCGGCCAGCGCGCGGCCAGTCAGGTTGAAGACCTGGCGGCGGGCAAATCCTTCGAACCGGTCAAGGTCGGCCCGGCAGCGGCCACCGCCGCAGCGGCGGGTGCGGGTGCGGCAGTAGCGGCGAAGAAAGGCAACTTCTTCACCAATCTGTTCGGCGGTTCGGACGACGACAAGAAACCGGAGCCTGTAAAAGCGCCAGAGCCGGCACCCGCTCCAGCCGCCCCAGCGCCTGCACCGACCCCGGCCCCAGCCCCGGTGGAAGCACCGAAGCCAGCGGCCCCGGTGAAAGCCGAGCCGGCGAAGAAAGCGGCAGCCAAGCCAGCAGCGAAAAAACCGGCGGCGAAGACCGAAGCGAAAAAAGCTCCGGCCAAACCGGCGGCGAAAAAAGCTGAACCGGCGAAGAAGCCAGCGGCTAAACCGGCGGCAAGCACCGAGACCAAAGCGCAGTAAGGCTTTGCGGTGAATGAAAAAGCGCGGCTTTCAGGCCGCGCTTTTTTTTGCCCGTGATTCACAACATCCCGCCACACTTTTGTCTTTAATCTTTCCTTAACTCCCCTGTTCAAGACTCTTGATCGTATTTCTCGATATTTCAAAGCAAAATTTTCCGCTTTAATTCGATAGATAACTCGCTAGTCTTGGTTCGCAGTTCTCACAGGATTTGGGCAATGCAGCTACGTAACTCTTCTTCGCGCTACGGTTGGGTCAGCATCTTCATGCACTGGGGTGTGGCGCTGGCGGTCTTCGGGCTGTTCGCGCTGGGTCTGTGGATGGTGGGGCTGGATTACTACAGCACCTGGCGCAAAGACGCGCCGGATCTGCACAAGAGCATCGGTCTGGTGCTGCTGGGTGTGATGGTGTTGCGGGTGTTGTGGCGCTTTGTCAGTCCACCGCCGCCAACGTTGCAAAGCTACAGCCGCATGACCCGCATCGGTGCGAAGTTCGGCCATGGGTTTCTTTACCTTGCGCTGTTCGCCGTGATGATTGCCGGTTACCTGATTTCCACCGCAGACGGTGTCGGGATTCCGGTGTTTGGCCTGTTTGAAGTTCCTGCACTGGTTTCCGGACTACCGGATCAGGCAGATACCGCCGGTGTGATTCATCTCTGGCTGGCGTGGGCGCTGGTAATTTTTTCCGGTCTCCATGCGTTGGCAGCATTGAAGCACCACTTTATCGATCGTGATGCGACCCTGACACGAATGCTGGGACGCAAAGCCTGATGTTCAACCTCGACTCCAAAGGAAAACAAAGCATGTTGAAAAAGACTCTGGCCGCTCTGGCAATCGGCTCCGCCGTCCTGTCCGCCAATGTGATGGCCGCTGACTACGTAGTCGACAAGGAAGGCCAGCACGCCTTCGTCGACTTCAAGATCAGCCACCTGGGCTACAGCTATATCACCGGTACCTTCAAGGACATCGATGGCAAGTTCAGCTTCGACGCTGCCAAGCCTGAAGACAGCAAGATCGAGTTCAATGTGAACACCGCCAGCGTGTTCACCAACCACGCCGAGCGCGACAAGCACATCGCCAGCGCTGACTTCCTCAACGCCAGCAAGTTCGCCAAGGCGACCTTCGTCTCCACCAGCGTCAAGTCCACCGGTGCCAACACCGCTGACGTGACCGGCGACCTGACCATCCTGGGCGTCACCAAGCCAGTGGTTGTGAAGGCGACCTTCCTGGGCGAAGGCAAGGATCCATGGGGCGGCTACCGTGCCGGCTTCGAAGGCACCACCACCATCAAGCGTTCCGATTTCGGCAAGCAGAAAGACCTGGGTCCGAAGTCCGACGCGGTCGAGCTGTACGTTTCGTTTGAAGGCGTGAAAGCGAAGTAATTTTCGCCGGTCTCACAAAAACGCCCTCGGTCTAGCGAACGGGGGCGTTTTTTATTGCCTGCAGCAAACTTCGCCCTAGAGGCGCGCAAAAAAATGCCCCGGTTTTCAGGTCGGGGCATTTTTCATGGCAGTCGAAAACTCAGCGATTGCGGGTCAGCAAGGCCGGTTTTTCACCGCGTGGGCGGCTTGGCAGTTGATCCAGCTGCTCAGGCGTCGGGAAGCGGTCGGCTTTCGATTCCTTGTGCATGATCTTCGGGCCGCTGCTGCGCGGGTTCTGCACGGCCGGTTCAGCGCGTTGCTGATCGTCACGGGCCGGACGGCGGTTGCGCGGGTTCTCATCGCGACGACCCTGGCCGTCACGCGGAGCACCGTTGCGTGGGCCACTGCGTTTGCCTGGCGGGGTGCCGGTGCTCGAGCCGTTGCTGTTGCGCGGGCCGTTCTGGCGACCTTGCGACTGACCGCCGCGTGGTGCGCCCGAACCTGCGCCTTGCGCCGGAGCGCCTGGACGACGGTTGCGACCACCGGCCGGAGCCTGCTTCGGCACGTAATCAACGCGGTTACCGAAGTTATCGATATCGTCGTCGAGGAATTCGTCCGGAGCACGGTCAGCAGCGGCGCGTGGCGGCTGGCTTGGCTGGCGTTGTTCGCGGGCCGGGGTGCCTTCACGCGGCTTCTGTTGACGGGCTGGACGCTCGCCACGTTCGCCGGCCGGTTTTTCCTTGCCCTTGTCTTTGCCTTTGTCTTTACGACCGCCGCCACCGCCGCCGCCATTCGGGCCGTCGCCGCGTGGGCCACGGGCATTGCGCGGGTTGCGCATGTCCGGACGTTCACGGGCTTCCGGCTTCTCGGCCTCGATGGTGCTGGCATCGAAGCCCATCAGGTCGCCGTCGGCGATTTTCTGCTTGGTCATGCGTTCGATGCTTTTCAGCAGTTTTTCTTCGTCCGGCGCGACCAGCGAGATCGCCTCGCCCGAACGACCGGCCCGGCCGGTACGGCCGATACGGTGCACATAGTCTTCATCGACGTTCGGCAGTTCGAAGTTGACCACGTGTGGCAACTGGTCGATGTCCAGGCCACGGGCGGCGATGTCGGTGGCAACCAAAATGCGCACTTCACCGGCCTTGAAGTCGGCCAGGGCTTTGGTGCGGGCGTTCTGGCTCTTGTTGCCGTGGATCGCCACAGCCGGCAGGCCGTGTTTGTCCAGGTACTCGGCCAGACGGTTGGCGCCGTGCTTGGTGCGGGTGAACACCAGCACCTGTTCCCACGCGCCGGCGGTAATCAGGTGGGCCAGCAGCGCACGCTTGTGGCTGGCCGGCAGACGGAACACGCGTTGTTCGATGCGCTCGACCGTGGTGTTCGGCGGCGTCACTTCGATGCGTTCCGGGTTGTGCAACAGCTTGCCGGCAAGATCGGTGATGTCTTTGGAGAAGGTCGCCGAGAACAGCAGGTTCTGGCGTTTGGCCGGCAGGCGCGCGAGGACTTTCTTCACGTCATGGACGAAGCCCATGTCGAGCATGCGGTCGGCTTCGTCGAGCACGAGAATTTCGACGTGGGACAGATCGACGCTGCCCTGGCCGCACAGGTCGAGCAAACGACCGGGGCACGCCACCAGCACGTCAACGCCACGGGACATGGCCTGAACCTGCGGGTTCATGCCGACGCCGCCGAAGATGCACGCGCTGACGAATTTCAGGTCGCGGGCGTAGATCTTGAAACTGTCGTGAACCTGCGCCGCGAGTTCGCGGGTAGGGGTCAGCACGAGCACGCGCGGTTGGCGCGGGCCGTGACGCTGGGATTTGTCCGGGTGACCGTTGGGAAACAGCCGCTCCAGGATCGGAAGGGCGAAACCGCCGGTTTTACCAGTACCTGTCTGAGCCGCAACCATCAGGTCGCGACCTTGCAACACGGCGGGAATGGCCCGCTGTTGCACCGGAGTAGGCTCGGTATAGCCCGCATCTTCGATAGCGCGGACCAAAGCCTCGGAGAGACCGAGGGAAGCAAAGGACATGAGTAATCCTGTTTTAGTTAGGGCTTGGCCCAATGGGAGTCTTGCCTGGCGCGAATGGCGTTTAAGAGGACGCAATCCCGTCCGGTCCTGCTGCGGTTCCGAAGGCACGTCCGGAGCGCTCGCGCGGGCTGAAAAGCTGCGCTGTAGCGGGTCGGGAGGCCTGTTACGGTTCCGGGCGTCCGGGCGTGAGCCTGGCGGGAACGCCGGAGTATAACAGAGCAATCACTGCGCGCCGCTTTCCTGCTGCTCAACGGTTTTGCCGCTGGCGGTGGCGTTGCCCAGCGGTGTCGCCAGGGCGGGGGCTGCGCCGTAGCGGGCGCTGAGCTCCGCATAGGCCGGTTCGCGCTTGAAACGCTTCAGTTCGGCACCGAAACGCTGCACCAGCAAATCCATCCCCGCATTGCGTCGCACGGCCAGAAACTGGCTCTGGCGGCTGATGACCGTGGGGTTTTCAGTGATCTGGTTGCGGATATCCAATTCATCGAGCAAATGCTGGCCCACGCGGCGGTCGGTAATCAGCAGGTCGATACGCCCGCGCACCAGTTTGCCGAAGTTGGCTTCGTGGGTTGGGGCCGGCTCGCGGGTGAACAGCGTCGATTCGCGAAAGTCGGGGCTGTACAGATAGCCCGGCGACGTACCGATGGTCAGGCCCTTGAGGTCTTCGAGGCTGCGAAAAGGGTGCGGGCGGTCGTTGGCGTAAAACATCACGAACTCGACGTCCGACAGCGGTTCGCTCGGATAGAGCAGGGTGGCGTCGCGTTCATCGCTGTGGAAGATATCCAGCGCGCCGTCGGCCTGGCCGGTTTCGAGCATCGACAGGCAGCGTTTCCACGGCAGGAACTGCCATTCGACTTCAATGCCCAGGCGCTTGAACACGATGGCGGTGGTTTCGTAATCGAGACCGAGGTTCTTGCCGCCTTGTTCATAGACGTACGGCGCCCACGGTTCGGTGACGATACGCAGCTTCTCGCCCCGAGCCGCAAAGCTCAGGCAAGCAAAAACCAGCACGGCGAATAACTGCGTGATCAAAGGCATGGCTTGAGATTACGACGAGAAACGGCAAAGAGCCAGAAACTGGCCGCAGAAGCTCTGTTTCGGGCGTTTAAAAGCAAAAGATCGCAGCGGCGAAAGCGCTGTAGGCACTGTCGTGGCTGCGATCTTCTGGTTCTGCGATTACGTCTTTTTAGCGCGGCAGCTTCAGGTTGTTCCAGATCGCCAGGCTCGGTTCGGCCTGGTTCATGGAATAGAAGTGCAGGCCGGGTGCGCCGCCTTGCAGCAGGCGTTCGCACATTTCCGTGACGACTTGTTCGCCAAAACGCTGAATGCTTTGGCTGTCATCGCCGTAGGCTTCCAGCTGCTTGCGAATCCAGCGCGGGATTTCCGCACCGCAGGCATCGGAGAAACGCGCGAGTTTGCTGTAGTTGGTGATCGGCATGATCCCCGGCACGACCGGAATGTCCACGCCCAGCGCCTGCAAACGGTCGACAAAGTAGAAGTAGCTGTCGGCGTTGAAGAAGTACTGAGTGATCGCGCTGTCGGCGCCGGCACGGGCCTTGCGCACGAAGTTGGCGAGATCGTCCTCGTAGTTGCGCGCTTGCGGGTGCATCTCCGGGTAGGCGGCGACTTCGATGTGGAAATGATTGCCGGTTTCTTCACGAATGAATTCAACCAGTTCATTGGCGTGACGCAGCTCGCCGCTGGTCATGCCCATGCCGGACGGCAGGTCACCGCGCAGGGCGACGATGCGCTTGATGCCGGCGGCCTTGTACTCGTTCAGCAGGCCGCGCAGGTCGTCCTTGCTGTCGCCGACGCACGACAGGTGCGGGGCGGCGGGGATTTTGACTTCGCTTTCCAGCTGCAACACGGTGTTCAGCGTGCGGTCACGGGTCGAACCGCCCGCGCCGTAGGTGCAGGAAAAGAAGTCAGGGTTGTAGGTGGCCAACTGACGGGCAGTGGCGAGCAGTTTTTCATGCCCAGCATCGGTCTTGGTCGGGAAGAACTCGAAGCTGTAGCGACGGTCTTGGGACATGGGAATACCCTTGGAAACACGAAGCCTGTGAGGCTTGCACCGCCGATGTGGGAGCGGGCTTGCTCGCGAAAGCGGTGGGTCAGGCAACATCAATGTTGAATGACATTCCGCTTTCGCGAGCAAGCCCGCTCCCACAGGGAGAGCAGGCCGCCGCGTCAATCAGTAGCGGTAAGCGTGCGGCTTGAACGGGCCTTCGACGGTCACGCCGATGTAGTCAGCCTGTTGCTTGGTCAGTTGAGTGACCACACCGCCGAAGCCGCGAACCATTTCCAGGGCCACTTCTTCGTCGAGTTTCTTCGGCAGTACTTCAACGGTCAGACGCTCGGCTTTCTGGGCTGGCGACAGGTCGGCGTACTTCTGGCCGAACAGGAAGATCTGCGCCAGCACCTGGTTGGCGAACGAACCGTCCATGATGCGGCTTGGGTGACCGGTAGCGTTGCCCAGGTTCACCAGACGGCCTTCGGCCAACAGGATCAGGTAGTCGTCGTTCTGTGGGTCGAACGAGCCAGCACCAGTACGGTGGATCTTGTGTACCTGTGGCTTCACTTCTTCCCATGCCCAGTTCTTGCGCATGAAAGCGGTGTCGATTTCGTTGTCGAAGTGACCGATGTTGCAGACAACGGCGCGCTTCTTCAGGGCTTTGAGCATGTTTGCGTCGCAAACGTTGACGTTACCGGTGGTGGTCACGATCAGGTCGATCTTGCCCAGCAGCGCTTTGTCGATGCTCGCTTCGGTGCCGTCGTTGATACCGTCGATGAACGGCGAAACCAGTTCGAAACCGTCCATGCAGGCTTGCATGGCGCAGATCGGGTCGACTTCGGAGACTTTGACGATCATGCCTTCCTGACGCAGGGACTGGGCCGAACCCTTGCCCACGTCACCGTAGCCGATGACCAGCGCTTGCTTGCCGGACAGCAAGTGGTCGGTGCCGCGCTTGATGGCATCGTTCAGGCTGTGACGGCAGCCGTACTTGTTGTCGTTCTTGGACTTGGTCACCGAGTCGTTGACGTTGATGGCCGGGATTTTCAGCTCGCCCTTGGCCAGCATGTCCAGCAGACGGTGCACGCCGGTGGTGGTTTCTTCGGTCACGCCGTGGACGCGGTCCAGAACCTGTGGGTATTTCTTGTGTAGCAGCTCGGTCAGGTCGCCGCCGTCGTCGAGGATCATGTTGGCGTCCCATGGCTGGCCATCCTTCAGGATGGTCTGCTCCAGGCACCACTCGTACTCTTCTTCAGTCTCGCCTTTCCAGGCGAAAACCGGGATGCCGGCAGCGGCGATGGAAGCGGCGGCCTGGTCCTGAGTCGAAAAAATGTTGCAGGACGACCAGCGCACTTCGGCACCCAGGGCAACCAGGGTTTCGATCAGCACGGCGGTCTGAATGGTCATGTGGATGCAGCCGAGGATTTTTGCGCCTTTCAAAGGCTGCTCGGAAGCGTACTTGCGGCGCAGACCCATCAGGGCCGGCATTTCCGATTCGGCGATGATGGTTTCGCGACGGCCCCAGGCAGCCAGGGACATGTCGGCAACTTTGTAATCGTTAAAATCTGTAGGCGTGATAACAGCGCTCATGAAGAGCCTCCATTCGTAATGTATGCGAATGGGCGCCGTTGTGCGTTTAGTGTCCGGCCTGAGCCGGTCAACGCCCCATCCGAGCCTGACAGGTTGAACCTGCTGCAGCGCCCCTCGGACAGGTGGCGGGAAAACGGTATCAAGTGAAGGTTACCGTTTTGAAACGGGGGCGATTATAGCCGTCTGGACTGATCTTCCAAAGGGTTTCTGTCGGCCAGATGAAGATCGCTAATCGCGACCATAGTAGAAGCCTCATGGAGCATGACCGCTCAGTCTGCCAAGATGGCGCCATCATTCGGCAAGACGCTCAGGAGTGAAGATGAATTTCCACACCCGCAAGTGGGTAAAACCCGAAGACCTCAACCCCAACGGCACCCTGTTCGGCGGCAGCCTGCTGCGCTGGATCGACGAGGAAGCCGCGATCTACGCCATCGTTCAACTGGGCAACCAGCGTGTGGTGACCAAGTACATTTCCGAAATCAACTTCGTCAGCGCCTCGCGCCAGGGCGACATCATCGAACTGGGCATCACCGCCACCGAGTTCGGCCGCACCTCGATCACCCTGACCTGCGAAGTACGCAACAAGATCACCCGCAAGAGCATCCTGACCGTCGAGAAGATGGTCTTCGTCAACCTCGGCGAAGACGGCCTGCCAGCGCCGCACGGGCGGACCGAAATCAGATACGTCAAAGACCAGTTCAAGGATGACGTGCCCGTTACCGAATGATATCGGCGGTGCCCCCATCGCGAGCAAGCCCGCTCCCACATTAGACCGCGTGCTCCCCCGCAACTCGGTCAACTGTGGGAGCGGGCTTGCTCGCGAAAGCGGTTGTGCAGTCACCGAAGATTTATCTGGCTACTGAACAGCCATGAACCGCAGGGGTCGTAGCTAAAAGCCCCTCTACGGTTCCCACGCCATGACCACCCCAACAGACGGCAAGACCCCCGACCTCTCGGCCAAGGAACAACACGAAGTCGAGAAAAACCAGCCGCCCCGGGCGGCGGTCCTGCATGAAATCATCCGCAAACAAGGCGACCAGGAACTGGAGCGCAGCATCGCCGCGCTGTGGTGGTCGGCGCTGGCAGCCGGGCTGACCATGGGCCTGTCGCTGATGGGCATGGGCCTGCTCAACTCGCGTCTGCCAGAGGGCGACGAATTCAAGGTGATTGCCAGCTTCGGCTACTGCGCAGGCTTTCTCGCGGTGATTCTCGCCCGCCAGCAACTGTTCACCGAAAACACCCTGACCGCCGTGCTGCCGGTGATGACCAAACCAACCCTGGCCAATTTCGGCCGGTTGATCCGGCTCTGGACCGTGGTGCTGTTCGGCAACCTGTGCGGGACGATTCTGGTGGCGTACGTGATGCTCGAACTGCCGATCTTCGACAGCAAGACCGACGAGGCCTTCCTCGAAATCGGCCGCAAGGTCATGGAGAACCACGCGAGTCAGATGTTCGCCAAGGGCATCGTCTCGGGCTGGATGATCGCCACCATGGTCTGGATGATCCCGTCCATGGAAAGCGCGAAGATGTGGATCATCATCCTCATCACCTATCTGATGGCACTGGGCGATTTCACGCACATCGTGGTGGGATCGGCGGAGGTGTCGTATCTGGTGTTTGCCGGCGAGTTGCCGTGGAGTGATTTCTGGGCGGTGTTTGCCGGGCCGACCCTGGCGGGGAACATCATCGGCGGCAGTTTCATCTTTGCCCTGATCAGTCATGCGCAGATCCGCAGTGAAAGCGGTGCGCCGAAAGAAACGGATGCGCCGAAGGAATCTGCGGACCAGGCCGAAAAGCCCGATCCGCAGCGGATCAAGAAATGATCAGTGGTGCGCGGGCTCGGCAGCGGTCGCCGGCTCATCGCGGGTTGCGTGCTTGACCAGTTTGCCGATGGTCAGGCCCTGCAACAGGATCGACGACAGCACCACGATGTAAGTGATGCTCAGCAGCAGATCGCGCTCCGGGCCCAACGGCAGGGCCAGGGCCAGTGCCACCGAAACACCGCCGCGCAATCCGCCCCAGGTCAGGATCCGAATCGTGCCGCGCGGCACCGTGCGCCAGCGCCGCAGCAAGACGATGGCCGGGGCCACGGTGAGCAGGCGCGACAGCAGAATCGCCAGCGCCAGCAAACTCGCCGCCGCCACGTGCAGCCAGTTGAACGGCAGCAGCAAAAGCTCCATCCCGATCAGTGCGAACAGCAGCGCGTTGAGCATGTCGTCGAGCAATTCCCAGAAGCCGTCGAGGTATTTGCGCGTCATGTCGTTCATCGCCAGATTGCGACCCAGGTTACCGATGATCAGCCCGGCGACCACCATCGCAATCGGCGCCGAGACATGCAGCTCGGTGGCCATCGCTGAACCGCCGATCACCAGCGCCAGGGTCAGCATGACTTCGATCTGATGCTGCTCGATGCTTTTGATCATCAGGTACACCAGATAACCGATCAGCCCGCCGAACAGCACGCCACCAACGGCTTCGTGGACGAACAGCATGGCCGTGGCGCCGACGGTCGGGGTTTCGCCCAGTTGCGCGATGCCCAGCAGCACGGTGAACACCACCACGGCGGTGCCGTCGTTGAACAGCGATTCGCCGACGATGGTGGTCTTCAGCGGCTTCGAGGCGTTGGCCGTACGCAGCACACCGAGTACCGCAATCGGGTCGGTCGGAGAAATTAGCGCGCCGAACAACAGGCAGTAGAGGAAGCTCACGTGCCAGCCGAACAGGGCAAAAATGTAATAGGCGAGGCTGCCGATCACGGCAGTGGCGATCAGTACGCCGAAGGTCGCCAGCAGGCCGATGGGCCAACGGTAGCTGCGCAGGTCGTTCAGGTTCACGTGCAAGGCGCCGGCGAACAGCAGGAACGACAGCATCCAGTTCATCAGCAGATCGCCGAAGTCGATCTGGCCGATCAGTTGCTGCACGCGCTCTTCCAGACCGGGGTAACCGAGCAGGCTCAGGCCTTGCAGCAACAGGGAAAACATCAGTGCGGTAACCATCACGCCGATGGTCGGAGGCAGGCCGATGAAGCGGAAATTCACAAAGGTGAGGAGGGTGGTGAGGCAGATGAAAGCGGCGACGAGTTCAAGCATCCGGGGTCCTTTGGATGGGGGGTGAAAGACAGCGCGGCCATTCATGGACGCAAGGGTTGGATGGGCTGACGCCGGGTGGGGACACAATTGTGTCCCCCGGGAAAATCAGCCGGACACATTGACCGCAGCGACACCCCGACGTTGCAGGTAGATGAAAAACAGCGCCGTCAGCACGGTCAGCACGCCTACCAGCGCGCCGGTCCACGGCAGGTCCGCCAGGTCCGCGCCACTGGCCACCACCAGCCCGCCGATCCATGCGCCGGCGGCATTGCCGAGGTTGAACGCGCTCTGGTTCAGGGTCGAACCGAGGTTCGGTGCCTCGTGAGCCTGATCGATGATCAGCAGTTGCAGGATCGGGCACAGGGCGAAGGCAAAAATCCCCCACAGCACCAGCGTGATCGCCGCCGGAACCACCGAGCGACTGGTCTGGCTGAACGCCGCCAGAATCACCACCACCGCCAGCGCAACACCCACCAGCGACGGCAGCAGGCGGCTGTCGGCCAGGCGTCCGCCGAGCATGCTGCCGCCGGTCAGGCCGACACCGAACAACAGCAGCATCACCGTCACGCCGTGGGGGCTGACGCCGGTGATGTCCTGCAGAATCGGCGCGATGTAGGTGAACACGCTGAACAGGCTGGTGGATGCCAGCACGCTCATGCCCAGCGCCAGCAACACGTTGACCTTGCCCAGCACCTTGAATTCGCTGGCGAGGTTGGCCTTGTCCATCGGGATATGTTTCGGCAACCACAGCCATTGGGCGAGGGCGGCGATCACACCGATCACCGAGACCGCCCAGAAGGTCGAACGCCAGCCGGCGTACTGGCCGAGCGCGGTGCCCAGCGGTACGCCGAGAACGTTGGCCAGGGTCAGGCCGGTGAACATCATGGCAATCGCCTGCGCCCGCTTGTTCGGTGCGACCAGCCCGGCGGCCACTACCGAACCGATGCCGAAGAACGCCCCGTGGCACAGCGCGGTGACCACTCGCGCCGCCATCAGCGTTGCGTAGTTCGGTGCCAGTGCGCACAGCACGTTGCCGAGGATGAACATCAGCGTCATGCCCAGCAGCGTGGCCTTGCGCGGCATGTTGGCGGTGCCGATCGCCAGGATCGGCGCACCGAACACCACGCCCAGGGCGTAGCCGGTGATCAACAGGCCGGCGTGGGGAATGCTCACCGCGAGGTCGCGAGCGACATCGGGCAGCAGGCCCATGATGACGAATTCAGTGGTGCCGATGCCGAAAGCGGCAACAGCGAGTGCAAGCAAGGCGAGTGGCATGCGCAAGGTCTCTGTCGGTAGTCTTGACGCTTTGATCAGGCATACGCAGGCCGGCGACCGGTCTCGGGCGAGAACGGGGCAGGCAGGAATTATTGGAATTTATCTGTGCGCAACTGAGTGCGGCGTGGTCGCTTGCAGTATAAACAGCTGCTGACACATCGCGAATCAATAATCTGACTAATTGGCTCAGGTTCAACAACAAGAACAAAGGAGTGGCATGTGCTGGCGACAGCTCTGGTGTTGGTGGCGGCGTTGTTGCACGCAGCGTGGAACACGTTGATCAAGTTCAGCGCCGAGCGGCTGCTGGTGGTGGCCTGCATGGACACCGTGGCGCTGTTGTTCGTGGCGCTGGCGATGCCTTTCATCAGCCTGCCGCCGGCGGAAATCTGGCCGTGGATTCTGGCGTCGGCAGCGTTCGAGCTGCTTTATCGCTACCTGTTGATCCAGGCCTATCGGGTCGGCGACCTGGGGCTGGTCTATCCGTTGATGCGCGGATTGTCGCCGCTGGTGGTGCTGGCGCTGACCCTGATCTTCGCCGGCGAAGTGCTGACCACCCAGCAAATCTTCGGAATCCTGTTGATCCCGCTGGGCATGGCTTGCCTGCTCTGGCAGGGCGGCGGCGGGAAACATTTGCCGTGGGCGATGCTGCCGGTAGTGGCGCTGATCGGCTTGTGCATCGGTTGCTACACCTACATCGACGGTCAGGCGTTGCGGCGCTGGTCGCATCCGCTGGATTACCTGGTCTGGGTCACGCTGCTCAGTGCCTGGCCTTTCCCGTTGCTGGCGTGGGTGGCCAAGCGGCCGGCGTTCAAGCTGTTCTGGCGCGAGCAATGGAAGCTGGGACTGGCGGTCGGGTTCTGCGTGTTGTTCAGCTACGCTCTGGTGCTGTGGGCGATGCAGTTGGGCTCGATTGCCGAAGCAGCGGCGTTGCGTGAAATCAGCGTGATCCTGGTGGTGCTGTTCGGCATGCGTTACCTGAAAGAACCTTTCGGCCGGCCGCGGCTCTTAGCCTGTGGGCTGGTGCTGATCGGCATGTTGGTAATGAAGTTCTGACCGCCCGGCAACTCTAAAACTCGAAAGAAGGACGGTGTTATGACGGTGGCTTTGTGGTGTGTGTTGATCGCGATCTTTCTGCCCTATCTGTGCACCGTCGTGGCCAAGGCCTCGGGCGGTTTCAGACTGCGGGACAATCATGATCCCCGGGACTTTCTGGACAGCGTGGATGGCGTGGCGCGCCGTGCCCATGCGGCGCAACTGAACAGTTTTGAAGTGACCCCGGCGTTTGCGGCGGCGGTGATCGTCGCGCACCTGGTGGGCACGGCAGAGCTGGTGACGGTCAATGTGCTGGCGGTGCTGTTCATCACCAGTCGACTGCTCTACATCATTTGCTATCTGGCGGACTGGGCGGCTTTGCGCTCGTTGGTCTGGTTTGTCGGGATGGTGCTGATTGCCAGCTTCTTCTTCGTTTCGATCTGAACCTGAAAAGATCGCAGGCTGACGAGGCCTGCGATCTTTTGCATTGTGCTTACGGCTTGTCGGCTACCTGCGGCACTTGCGGCAACGCCGCGCCTTTTGGCCAGAGCATCCAGATCTGTCCTTGCTGTTTCATGTCGCCCGCCAGTTGCCCGGCGGCATCGCCGGTGCCCCAGAACAGATCCGCGCGAACCTCACCGGCAATCGCGCCGCCAGTGTCCTGCGCAGCCACCGGGCGTACCAGCGGCGTGCCGTCGGGGCGAGTGGTCGACAGCCACAACAGGCTGCCCAGCGGAATCACCTTGCGGTCCACTGCCGCGCTGTAACCGGCGGTCAGCGGCACATTCAGCGAGCCGCGCGGCCCTTCGTTGCTGTCCGGGTTGCGGGTGAAAAACACGTAGCTCGGATTGCTCGCCAGCAGTTCCGGAATGCGCGATGGGTTGGCCTTGGCCCAGTTGCTGATCGCGCCCATGGTCACCTCTTCTTTTTTCAGCTCGCCCTGTTCCACCAGCCAGCGGCCGATCGGCCGGTACGGGTGACCATTCTGGTCGGCGTAGGCGATGCGCAGTTGTCGGCCGTCATCGGTCTGGATCCGCCCCGAGCCCTGAATCTGCAGGAATTGCAGGTTCATCGGGTCGGTCAGCCAGGCCACGACCGGCGCCTTGACGCCTTGGCTTTCGATGGTCGCCGCATCGTCGTAAGGCTTGAGCACGCGACCTTCGAGGCGGCCACGCAGGCGCTTGCCTTTGAGTTCCGGGTAAATACTGTCCAGCGAGACAATGATCATGTCTTCGGGCACGCCATACACCGGCACGTTGGCGGTGGCGGTTTGCGTCAGGCTGCCGGGATAGACCGGTTCGTAGTAGCCGGTGATCAGGCCGTTGGGATTGTCGTTTTCGGCGCGCAGGCCGAAGACGTCGAGGTTCTGCTTGAGGAAGGCGCGGATGTCGCCGGCACTTTGCGGGACATTGGCGGCGGCTGCACAGGTCGGGCCCCAGACCGGGTCAGCCTTGAGCCGGGTGCAGGCGCTGCGCCACGAGCTGAATCCGGCCACCAGATCGCTGTCGGACACCGCAGGCAACGCTTCCCAAGTGGCGCTGGAGTAGGTGGCCAGGGCGTGGGTTTTCGGCTTGGCGCTGTCGCCACCGGTGCAGCCGGCGAGGATCGCCAGCAGCGGCAGGGTGACGATGAGCGGATGACGCCAAGCCTTGAAGCGGCTGTTCATGGAGAATTTCCTGTGCCGGTTGCTGAAGTGCTCCATGCGCTCAAGCAACCCTTATTGTTAATAGGGCTATTGGTGTTTGGCGGTGACCCGAGGATACTGGCCGCCGATTTCCGTGACCTGAAGCCACCATGACTCTTAAAAGAACTTCTGTTGTATTGCTGGCCTGTCTGACCTTGTCCGCCTGTGGCGGTGTCGACCCGAATTCCCCGCTGGGCCAGCGCAAGGCGATCTTCAAGCAGATGCTCAGGACCGGCGAAGACCTGGGTGGCATGTTGCGTGGGCGCATCCCGTTCGACGGAGCGAAATTCGCCGAAGGCGCGGTCAAGCTCGATGCGTTGTCTCATGAGCCGTGGAAACATTTTCCGCAGGTGCGCGAAGAAGATCACACCAGCGCCAAGGACGATGTCTGGCAGAAACAGGCCCGTTTCCAGGAAATGGCCCGCACCCTTGAGGCGGCCACCGGTGAACTGGTGATCGCCAGCAAGGTTCAACCCTACAAGGCCAGCAACCTGGGGCCGGCCGTGCAGAAAGTCGAAGAAGCCTGCAGTGCCTGCCATAAAGAGTTTCGCGACCACTGATGTTCAAGGGATCACAGCCTTTGGCCGTGATCCCCGGCTTTCTTACTTGTCGAGTTCGTCCAGCGCGTCCTGCAATTCCTTGCGCGATTCAGCGAGCTTGTTCTTGCGCTTGTCGATCTTCTCCGGATCGCCCTTCTTCATGGCCTTGTCCAGATCAGCCTGACGCCTGCTCACTTCGTGCTTGGCGTCGAGTACCTTGTTTTCCCGCTCTTTCTTCAGGCCGGCGTCGGTGCAGTGTTCGGTGACTTCGCGCAGGGCGGTTTCGAGGCCGGCCTGCTGGTCGGCATTGCCGCGGGACTTGGCCTGTTCGATCTGATTGATGATGCCCTGCTTCTTGGCAGCACAACCGGTCAGGCCCGGCGCGTCTTCGTCGGCCATCACGGGGGCGGCGAGGACTGCGCAGAAAGACAGCAGGGCGAGCGGTGCGAGAAATTTCATAAAAGCTCCATGTGCAAAGGCAATCGTATCGGTGAAGCACTGCGCTGTTGGAGCGCTCCGGCGGACTTGGGTTCCCGGTGGGCCGGGGATTGCGTGTTCAGAAGCCGTCGACACCGGCGGCTTGCAAGGTTTTACTCAGGGCCAGTACCTGCGGGTCACGAAAAAAGGCGCTCAATTGCGCCGCGCGACCCGGGCCGATTCCGGCTTCTGCCTGCCATTGTTCGGTGTTGCGTTGTGCCAGCGTTTGCCATGAACCGGCGAGTGTTGCCTGACCGGTCGGTGGCAGCCCCAGGGCTTTGAGCCACTGCAGGAACGGCCGTTGGCGGGCGCTGTGAAAACTGTGCAGCAGGCGGGCACTGCTGCGCTCGCCGAGACCGGCAATGTTAGCAAGCTCCGGCCCGTCGAGGGTCAACCAATCCAGCAGGCTGTTCAGGCGGCCTGTTTCCAGAAGTTTCTCCCAGGTGCCGCGACCGACATTCGGCAGGGCCAGTCCCTGCTTGCCGCTGAGCCAGGTCAGGCGGGCGAGGAACTGGCTTTCGCAGCCCGGCGTCGGTTGCCAGCAGCTCAGGGCGTGAAAGTCGCGGGCGAGCGGAACGTTCAGCTCCACGCGTTCGGTGCTGCGCAGCACCACGCTGTCCAGGCGCGGAATCGTCAGTCCGGCCAGGCTGATCGCGACCTGATCGCCGGGGCGAATGTCCAGTTCCTGCCAGCGCCTGAGCGAACTGACACTGACCCGTTTGATCTGCCGGTCATCGAGCATCACCGGCGACAGTTCGAGCACTGGCGTGATGCGCCCGGTGCGGCCGATCTTGAAGTTCACCTTGCGCACATCGGCCAGTGCCTGGGCAAAAGGGTATTTCCAGGCGACAGCCCAGTAGGGCGGACGAGCCTGCCAGCGCTCTGCCGGTGGCCGCAGGCTTTGGCGCAGAACCACTCCGTCCGTGGCAAATGGCAGTGGCGAGCGATACCAGTGATCGCGCCAGTGTTGCGCGTCGTTCAGGCTGGCGACGGCCTGGGTGTAGGGCTCCGTGGTAGGAAAACCGAACTGCGTAAGGGCCGCGATTCGCTCCGGCAAGTCCTTCGGCCCTTGCGGCCAGTCCCAGACAAACAGCCCGATGCCGGCAGCGTGTTCCGCGTCGATTTCCTTGCGCCCCAACAAACCGGCCACGGTGGCGCGGGCGTTGGCGCTGCCGGCACGTGCCTGCTTATGGCCGTTCAAACGCCAGTAGAGTTCGCCTTGCACCAGCAGATCCTGCGGTTGCGTCAGCTGTTGCGGAATGGCTCCGATCCTTTTTGCCGATACGGTCCAGTCCTGCCCGCGAACCCCATCCCCGCGACTGATCGCCTGATGCAGTCGGCCGTTGCGATAGATCAGGGTGACTGCCACGCCGTCGACCTTGGGTTGCACCCATACGTTTTGGCGGTCGTGCAGCCAGGTGGCGATGTCCGCCGCGTCATGAAGTTTGTCCAGACCGGTGTGAGCGACCGGGTGCGCAACCGGGCCTGATGCGGTGCGCACCGGCTCGGGCGGTGCGGGAAGCTTGAAGCACCGGCGCCATTCGTTCAGGCGCAGGCGTGACTGATCGTAGAGCTCATCGGCGATCACCGACCGGCCTTCGCGATGATAGGCGTCGTCCCAGCGGTCGATCTGTTGTTGCAGGGCAGCGACTTCGCTCGATGCCCGGGCGGCGGCCCAGTCGGGGCAGTCGTCAGCGAAGGCGTTGAGGTGGAAAACCGGCAGGAAAAACAGAAACAGGCGCAGTGTGGCAAGCATTGTGAGCGTCCTTGCTCAGAGAGATACCTCAAGGCTAGCCGGGATTTTCAAGCGGGCCGGGCGGCTGTTTTGCCGGTTGTTTCGCGGCCATGAAAAAGCCCCGCACGGCGAACCGTGCAGGGCTTCTTGTACCGCCAGGAAAATTACAGGCCGGCAGCGGAACGCAGAGCGTCGGCGCGGTCGGTTTTTTCCCAGGTGAACGTGGAGAAGGTGTCTTCGCCAACGGTCTTGGTCTGCGGAGCGCGGCCGAAGTGGCCGTAGGCTGCGGTTTCCTGGTACATCGGGTGCAGCAGGTCGAGCATGGTGGTGATTGCGTATGGACGCAGGTCGAACACTTCGCGGACCAGTTTGATGATCTTGTCATCGCTGATCTTGCCGGTGCCGAAGGTGTTCAGCGAGATCGAGGTAGGCTGGGCCACACCGATCGCGTAGGAAACCTGGATCTCGCAACGCTCGGCCAGGCCGGCCGCCACGATGTTCTTGGCAACGTAACGGCCAGCGTAGGCCGCCGAACGGTCAACCTTGGATGGATCCTTGCCGGAGAACGCGCCGCCGCCGTGACGGGCCATGCCGCCGTAGCTGTCGACGATGATCTTGCGACCGGTCAGACCGCAGTCACCTACCGGGCCGCCAATGATGAACTGGCCGGTCGGGTTGATGTGGAACTGGGTGTCCTTGCTCAGCAGTTCGGCAGGCAGCACGTGCTTGACGATCAGCTCCATCACGCCTTCGCGCAGGTCGTTGTACGACACTTCAGGGTTGTGCTGGGTCGACAGAACCACGGCGTCGATACCGACAACCTTGCCGCCTTCGTAACGGCAAGTCACTTGCGACTTGGCGTCCGGACGCAGCCAAGGCAGCAGACCCGATTTACGGGCTTCGGCCTGACGCTGCACCAGCTGGTGCGAGAAGGTGATCGGTGCCGGCATCAGCACGTCGGTTTCGTTGCTGGCGTAGCCGAACATCAGGCCCTGGTCGCCGGCGCCCTGATCTTCAGGCTTGGCACGGTCAACACCCTGGTTGATGTCAGGGGACTGCTTGCCGATGATGTTCATCACGCCGCAGGTCGCGCCGTCGAAGCCGACGTCGGAGCTGGTGTAGCCGATGTCGCAGATCACGTCACGAACGATCTGCTCCAGGTCGACCCAGGCACTGGTGGTCACTTCACCGGCAACGATGGCCACGCCAGTCTTGACCAGGGTTTCCACCGCAACGCGTGCGTGCTTGTCCTGGGCAATGATGGCGTCCAGCACTGCATCGGAAATCTGGTCGGCGATTTTGTCCGGATGTCCTTCAGACACGGACTCGGAGGTGAAGAGGGAGTATTCGCTCATCTCGATGTTTTCCTGAATTTACCGATGGTGAGTGTCGCCAGCCGGTCGCTGAAAATGGCGAACCTGGATCTGGAAACCATTACGTAAGCCTACATAGAGGCTTTCCCCGGGAACGAGTCCCGCAGCGGTGGCCCAACGGGCCAGATCGTCCTGTTCAAACCCCAACCACAGATCACCGCAGGCCTCCCTGGCCCAACTCTGGTTGTGGCTACATAACTCTGTCACGAGCAGGCTACCGCCCGGTTGCAGCAGGCTGGCCATGTGCTTGAGCGCTTCGGCCGGCGCGGCGAAATGGTGCAACACCATGTTCAACACCACGCAATCGGCCTGAAGGCTCACGCCATTCAATGCATCGGCCAATTGCAGGCTGACGTTAGCCAGCTGTTCACGTTCACATACCTGACGGGCCAGTTCGAGCATCGCCGCGCTGTTGTCCAGTGCGGTTACGGTGCCGAAGCGACGCGCCAGTTCCGGCAGAAAAGCTCCATCGCCGGGGCCGACTTCAATGGCCGTGGCTGCGCCATCGAAATTCAGTTTGTCGAGCAGGGCCAGCACGCTTTCACGGTACTGCGGCAGGCCGGCAATCAAATCCTGCTGGGCGCGGAATTTCTCCGCGACCCGGGCGAAAAAGTCCTGGCTGTTGGCCGCGCGTTGTCCGTGAACCTGTGCGATCCGGGTTTCCACGTCGGCCGGCAGCGGCAGATTGTCGACTTCTTCTAACAACGCCGCGTGCAGCTTGCCGCCCAGCAACTCGGTGTGGGGCAGGGCGCGGCGATAGAACACCGCATTGCCTTCGCGGCGAGTCGCCACCAGATCCGCCTGCGCCAGCACTTTAAGGTGATGGCTCATGCCGGACTGGCCGATATCGAAAATCTGCGCCAGTTCCAGTACGCCGAACGAGTCGTTGGCCAGGGCGCGCAATACATTCAGCCGCAGCGGATCGCCGCCGGCCTTGCACAGGGCCGCCAGCTCGTCGCAATCGTCATGGCGAATGGAAGGCACGCGTAAGTTCATAGGGCTGGCAGTCTAGTGACGGCCCGGAAGCATCGCAAGGTCTATATCAAAAAGTTTTGATATTGCTCGATGGATGGCGCATTCGATTGCACTTCTCACCGCCCGGTTAACTCTACAAACGAACAGCGGAAAGGTTTCACCAACCGAAACCGATGTTATCCATTGGAAAAACGTCTCCGGATGACTATCTGTCATTGCCCCGAGGCGCTCGGGTGAGGGAAAATGCCCTCCTTTTTTCCGTTTCAATCTATTCACACCCAGGAGATCAGCGATGCCTAGCCGTCGTGAGCGTGCCAACGCCATTCGTGCCCTCAGCATGGATGCCGTGCAAAAAGCCAACAGCGGCCATCCCGGTGCCCCTATGGGTATGGCAGATATCGCCGAAGTGCTTTGGCGCGACTACCTCAAGCACAACCCGAGCAATCCATCGTTCGCCGACCGTGACCGCTTCGTGCTGTCCAACGGCCACGGCTCGATGTTGATCTACTCGCTGCTGCACCTGACCGGCTACGACCTGTCGATCGACGACCTGAAGCAATTCCGTCAATTGCACAGCCGTACGCCGGGCCACCCGGAATTCGGTTACACCCCGGGCGTTGAAACCACCACCGGCCCGCTGGGTCAGGGTCTGGCCAACGCTGTGGGCTTCGCCTTGGCTGAAAAGGTACTGGGCGCGCAGTTCAACCGTCCCGGCCACAACATCGTCGACCACCACACCTACGTGTTCCTGGGTGATGGCTGCATGATGGAAGGCATTTCCCACGAAGTCGCTTCCCTGGCCGGCACTCTGGGCCTGGGCAAGCTGATCGCTTTCTACGATGACAACGGCATTTCCATCGACGGCGAAGTCGAAGGCTGGTTCACCGACGACACGCCGAAGCGTTTCGAATCGTACAACTGGCAAGTGATCCGCAACGTCGACGGTCACGACCCGGAAGAGATCAAGACCGCCATCGAGACCGCTCGCAAGAGCCCGCTGCCGACCCTGATCTGCTGCAAGACCACCATCGGTTTCGGTTCGCCGAACAAGCAAGGCAAGGAAGATTGCCACGGCGCCCCGCTGGGTGACGCGGAAATCGCCCTGACCCGTCAGGCGCTGAACTGGAACCACGGCCCGTTCGAAATCCCGGCCGACATCTATGCCGAGTGGGATGCCAAGGAAAAAGGCCGCGCCGCCGAAGCCGAGTGGGACCAGCGTTTCGCTGCCTACTCCGCCGCGTTCCCGACCGAAGCCAACGAACTGATCCGTCGCCTGAGCGGCGAGCTGCCGGCCGACTTCTCCGAGAAGGCTGACGCCTACATCGCCGACGTTGCGGCCAAAGGCGAAACCATCGCCAGCCGTAAGGCCAGCCAGAACGCCCTGAACGCGTTCGGCCCGCTGCTGCCGGAAGTGCTGGGCGGTTCGGCTGACCTGGCCGGTTCCAACCTGACCCTGTGGAAAGGCTGCAAAGGCGTCAGCGCCGAAGACGCCAGCGGCAACTACATGTACTACGGCGTGCGCGAATTCGGCATGACCGCGATCATGAACGGCGTTGCCCTGCACGGCGGTCTGGTGCCTTACGGCGCGACCTTCCTGATGTTCATGGAATACGCCCGCAACGCGGTACGCATGTCCGCTCTGATGAAGCAGCGTGTGATCCACGTCTACACCCACGACTCCATCGGTCTGGGCGAAGACGGCCCGACGCACCAGCCGATCGAGCAACTGACCAGCCTGCGCAGCACGCCGAACCTCGACACCTGGCGTCCAGCCGATGCCGTTGAATCGGCCGTGGCCTGGAAAAACGCTCTGGAACGCAAGGACGGCCCGTCGGCGCTGATCTTCTCGCGTCAGAACCTGCAGCATCAGACCCGTGATGCCGGCCAGATCGCCGACATCAGCCGTGGTGGTTACGTGCTCAAGGACTGCGCAGGCGAGCCTGAGCTGATCCTGATCGCCACCGGTTCGGAAGTCGGTCTGGCCGTTCAGGCCTACGACAAACTCACCGAGCAGGGCCGCAAGGTGCGCGTGGTTTCCATGCCATGCACCAGCGCGTTCGACGCTCAGGACGCCAGCTACAAGCAATCGGTCCTGCCGTTGCAGGTCAGCGCACGTATTGCGATCGAAGCGGCCCACGCCGACTTCTGGTTCAAGTACGTGGGTCTGGAAGGTCGCGTGATCGGCATGACCACCTACGGCGAATCAGCTCCGGCTTCGGCACTGTTCGAAGAGTTCGGCTTCACCCTGGAAAACATCCTGGGTCAGGCTGAAGAGCTGCTGGAAGACTGATCCAGAAAAGGTGTCGCCTGAACTGGCGTATTCGCGAGCAAGTCGAATCGTCGCACCGCCGCTCCCACAGTGTTTTAGGTTGATCACACATTTTGTGTACACCAAAGAACCTGTGGGAGCGGGCTTGCCCGCGAAAGCGGTGGTTCAGGCAACATTGCACTGCCTGATTTACCACGGTAATCGAGAACCCCATGCCTCAACCGCGTCCCTACAAAGTTGCACTCAACGGCTACGGCCGGATTGGTCGTTGCGTCTTGCGTGCGTTGTTCGAGCGAGGCTCGGCGGCAGGGTTTGAGATTGTCGCGATCAACGATCTGGCCGACATGGCCAGCATCGAATACCTGACACGCTTCGACTCCACCCACGGCCGGTTCCCCGGCGAGGTGAAAGTCGACGGCGATTGTCTGCATATTAATGGCGACTGCGTGAAGGTCCTGCGCAGTGCCACCCCCGAAGGCATCGATTGGGCGTCGCTGGGCGTCGATCTGGTGCTCGAATGCTCCGGCGCCTGGCACACCCGTGCAGACGGCCAGCGTTTCCTCGACGCTGGCGCGCCGCGTGTGCTGTTCTCGCAGCCGATGGCCAGCGAGGCGGATGTCGACGCCACCATCGTTTACGGCGTCAATCAGGATTGCCTGACCGGCGACGAACTGCTGGTGTCCAACGCCTCCTGCACCACCAACTGCGGCGTGCCGCTGTTGCGTCTGCTGGATCAGGCGGTCGGCCTGGATTACGTGTCGATCACCACGATTCACTCGGCGATGAACGATCAGCCGGTGATCGACGCCTATCACCACGAAGACCTGCGCCGCACCCGTTCGGCGTTCCAGTCGGTGATCCCGGTGTCCACCGGTCTGGCGCGTGGCATCGAGCGCCTGCTGCCGGAACTTGCCGGGCGAATTCAGGCCAAAGCCGTACGCGTGCCGACGGTCAACGTGTCCTGCCTCGACATCACGATGCAGACCGCGAGCGACACCGACGCCGGCGAGGTCAACCGGATCCTGCGCGATGCCGCCACCAGCGGCCCGCTCAAAGGTCTGTTGGCCTACACCGAATTGCCTCACGCCAGTTGTGATTTCAACCATGACCCACATTCGGCCATCGTCGATGCCAGTCAGACCCGCGTTTCCGGCCCTCGGCTGGTGAACATCCTGGCCTGGTTCGACAACGAATGGGGTTTTGCCAACCGAATGCTGGATGTTGCAGAGCACTATCTGCAGACAGCGACTTCAAAAAAACCGTAGGAAGTGCGACCCATGACCGTGTTGAAGATGTCCGACCTCGATCTGCAAGGTAAGCGCGTATTGATCCGCGAAGACCTCAACGTCCCAGTCAAGGACGGTGTTGTCACCAGCGATGCGCGTATCCTGGCTTCGCTGCCGACCATCAAGCTGGCCCTGGAAAAAGGCGCGGCCGTGATGGTCTGCTCGCACCTGGGTCGTCCGACCGAAGGCGAATTCTCCGCCGAGAACAGCCTCAAGCCTGTCGCTGACTACCTGAGCAAGGCCCTGGGCCGCGAAGTGCCGCTGGTGGCCGACTACCTGGGCGGCGTTGACGTCAAGGCCGGCGACATCGTGCTGTTCGAAAACGTGCGCTTCAACAAGGGCGAGAAAAAGAACGCCGACGAACTGGCCCAGCAATACGCCGCCCTGTGCGACGTGTTCGTGATGGACGCTTTCGGCACCGCTCACCGCGCCGAAGGTTCGACCCACGGCGTGGCCAAGTTCGCCAAGGTCGCCGCTGCCGGCCCGCTGCTGGCTGCTGAGCTTGATGCACTGGGCAAAGCCCTGGGCGCCCCGGCCAAGCCAATGGCGGCCATCGTTGCCGGCTCCAAGGTGTCGACCAAACTCGACGTGCTGAACAGCCTGAGCCAAATCTGCGATCAACTGATCGTCGGCGGCGGTATCGCCAACACCTTCCTGGCTGCGGCCGGTCACCCGGTCGGCAAGTCGCTGTACGAGCCGGACCTGCTGGACACCGCGCGCGCCATCGCCGCCAAAGTCAGCGTGCCGCTGCCGGTGGACGTGGTGGTTGCCAAGGAATTCGCTGAAAGCGCCGAAGCGACCGTGAAGCTGATCGCTGACGTGGCTGCCGACGACATGATCCTCGACATCGGCCCGCAAACCGCGGCCAACTTCGCCGAACTGCTGAAGTCGTCGAAAACCATCCTGTGGAACGGTCCGGTCGGCGTGTTCGAATTCGACCAGTTCGGCAACGGCACCAAAGTGCTCGCCGAAGCCATCGCCGAAAGCGCGGCGTTCTCGATTGCCGGCGGTGGCGACACCCTGGCGGCCATCGATAAATATGGCGTGGCTGAAAAGATCTCCTACATTTCCACCGGCGGTGGCGCGTTCCTCGAATTCGTCGAAGGCAAGGTGCTGCCGGCCGTTGAAGTCCTGGAAAGCCGGGCCAAGGCCTGAGGCCGCCCGATTGGCCAGGCAAAGGAGTGTTCAGATGGTCAAGTCGTTAGCGCTGTTGCTGCTGACCGGTACGCTGGCGGCCTGCGGGAGTAACCCGAAGGCCGAGCCGACACCGGCACCGGGCGAGGCCCAGAAAGGCTGCTACCAGGCCGACTGGCAGGCCGAAACCAACCCGGTGCTGAACAAGCGCTCGGGCCCGGACGGTCTGGACAAATACGAGACGCAAACCCCGGCCAAGGAACATGGTTGTCCTTGACCGGTCTGATTCTTTAACTCAGGGCCGGCGGCGTGCGCTGTCGGTCGAGGAACACGGATGAAAGGCTTGATCGCCGTTGCGGCACTGGGATTGTTGGGTGGTTGCGCGCAGTGGAACCCGTTCCAGTCGTCCGCCCCTGTGGATAACTGGACCACCTGGACCTGCGACAGCCAGGCCAGGGTGCTGTGGCGCTTCACCGATGCCGCCCGCAAGGAAGTCGATGTGCGTCTGGGCGGCGGTGATCAGGTCTATCACCTGAAAGAAGAGCCGGGCGCTTCGGGCGCGTTGTACAGCGATGACATGCTGGCGTTTCACATCAAAGGTGAGGAAGGCCTGGTTTACTGGGTCGCCACCAATGATCTGATCGGTCGGGGCTGCAAAGCCGAATAAAACAGAATTTGCTTTATCGAATCACCAGGCCGGGCCTCAACCCCCGATCTGCAATCACTTGAATAGCCGCCGCCGCTCCGGCAGGCTGGCACGATTAACGACCCAAACCGGGAGAGACACACACAATGGCACTTATCAGCATGCGCCAGATGCTGGACCACGCAGCCGAGTTCGGCTACGGCGTTCCAGCCTTCAACGTCAACAACCTTGAGCAGATGCGCGCCATCATGGAAGCCGCTGACAAGACTGACTCCCCGGTGATCGTCCAGGCTTCGGCCGGTGCCCGCAAATACGCCGGCGCCCCGTTCCTGCGTCACCTGATCCTGGCCGCGATCGAAGAATTCCCGCACATCCCGGTGTGCATGCACCAGGACCACGGCACCAGCCCTGACGTCTGCCAGCGCTCCATTCAACTGGGCTTCAGCTCGGTCATGATGGACGGCTCCCTCGGCGAAGACGGCAAGACCCCGACCGACTACGAGTACAACGTCCGCGTGACCCAACAAACCGTCGCCATGGCTCACGCCTGCGGCGTTTCGGTTGAAGGCGAGCTGGGCTGCCTGGGTTCGCTGGAAACCGGCATGGCCGGTGAAGAGGACGGCATCGGCGCCGAAGGCGTTCTGGATCACAGCCAGATGCTGACCGACCCGGAAGAAGCCGCTGACTTCGTCAAGAAGACCCAGGTTGATGCCCTGGCCATCGCCATCGGCACCAGCCACGGCGCCTACAAGTTCACCAAGCCACCTACCGGTGACGTGCTGGCCATCGACCGCATCAAGGAAATCCACAAACGCATCCCCAACACTCACCTGGTGATGCACGGTTCCTCGTCGGTTCCGCAAGAGTGGCTGGCGATCATCAACCAGTACGGCGGCGACATCAAAGAAACCTACGGTGTACCGGTTGAAGAAATCGTCGAAGGCATCAAGCACGGCGTGCGCAAGGTCAACATCGACACCGACCTGCGTCTGGCATCCACCGGCGCCATGCGTCGCCTGATGGCCACCAACCCGAGCGAGTTCGACCCACGTAAATTCTTCGGCGAAACCGTGAAGGCGATGCGCGATGTATGTATCGCTCGTTACGAAGCTTTCGGCACTGCCGGCAACGCTTCGAAGATCAAGCCGATCTCGCTGGAAAGCATGTATCAGCGTTACCTGAAGGGTGAGTTGAACGCAAAGGTCAATTGAGACTGGGTGTTTAGCTGATTTGAAAGAAACCCGCCGTGAGGCGGGTTTTTTGTGGGTGGTGATTTTTGCGTGGATTAAGAACTATCCAAAAATCGGAGATCATTTGAATACCTCCGCGAGCTCTTCAAGAGTCGGCATAACCGCTGGAATGACAACAAGCTCACTATCCAGAGCCGCCAGGGTGCGTGCGTAGGTGATCATGCTGACAGATGGAGCGCCTTTCTCCACTGCGATGATTTTGTATCGTGTCAGCCCTGCGAGCTCGGCAAGTTGTACTTGCGTCAGGCCACGAGCTATACGTTTTTCGCGTAGTTGATTACCTAGACGGCTGATCAATAAGACGTAGTCCATGTTCCGCTATCGCAACATTTGAAGGCTCATGTTGTGTAAACACAACATTTCATTTCGAGAAACCCGCCGTGAAGCGGGTTTTTTTAGATAGAGCGGATTATTTCGGCTCAACGTGATCCAGCGCCTGATTCACCGCCAGTTCTCCAAGCATTACCAACTGCGCAATGCCAATCGCGGTTTTGCGGTCGGCGGGGGTGAGGGAGGCGGCGAAGTTGTTGAGCATTTCGCTGGCGGAGCCGAGGGTTTCGCTGGCGTTGGCCAGCAGGGATTCGGTGTTGTAGGCGGGGTTGGCGAAGTACATGCGGTCCGGTTCGTTGACCGTGGCCATGATGCGGGCGCCGGGGCAGAGGTAGTGGTCGAGGGCGCGTTCGGCGGCTTCGTTGAGTTTGGTGGGGTCGAGGGGATCGTAGGGGGAGGCCAGATCGGTCTCTGGCGGATTCGGTGTAATTTTGAACATATGCTGAAAACTCCTGTAAGGAGCTGCCGGTCCTTCCCTACTAAAAGAAGGGTGGCAGCTGTGCGCAGGTTAGTAGACCGGGGAGTATTCAGCATTGACCGGCGCGCCGAAGCGCCCTGCACACAGCCACCATCACAGTCAGACTGGAATGTCTGATGGACAGCGCGTTGCACGTAGCTGAAGACACCACGGGCTACTAAACCCGATCACTGCGAATCAGTGACCCGAATCAAGTTACCGATGGCCCTCCAGGCGCACAAGCCGGCGGATTCTGGCGTACCGGTAGGCCGTGACGCAAGCCGTTGTAGGCTTCGGGACGTTACGCGCACTGCCTTTAAACAGAAGCCTTAAACGGTCGCGCGGCTGCTATTTATCGTGATCGATATCCAGCTTGCTGAACGTCACCTGCCCACCCTCGCTGGTGTACCCGGTGTTGTCCTGCACATACACGCCCGCCTTGAAGTACAGCGGCTTGTTCCGCCACGTCGCGCTGATCTGCGAATCCCACTGATACCCGGCCGCACTCACGCCCAGGGCGCCGCCGGGGCTCAGGTGAATGAGGTAGTTGAACTCGCGATTGAGTTTGATCCCGGTGGCGAGGGTGATGACGCGGCTTTCGTCCTGATCCGGATGGGTGCGCAGTTTGATCACCAGGTTGCCGGTCTCGGTTTTTTCTTTGTATTGGTACTCAAGCTTGAGCATCGGCTTCTGGCTTTCGTAGGCGTGGATCTGGCCGATGACGATCTTGCCCGAGCTGGGCACCTTGTTGACCGAAAGGGTCGCGCGCAGCAGGTTGTCGGCGTCGGGGTAATACCAGTTGCGCAATGTTCCGTTGCTGTAGGTTTCACGCAGTTCGGTGCGCGGGTAGATGGCGTTTTCGGTTTTCGAGCCGGTCACCGGCGACCAGAAGAACAGGGTGCCGGTGTCGGAATGGAAGTACTGATCCTTGAAGCCGTTCACCAGTTTGGAGGTTTCGACGGTGTAGGGCGGGCTGCCAACGGGAACGCTGAGGTTCCAGGTTGCGAGGTCGATCATGTCGGTTCTTCCACTCTATTTCTCTTGCACGCGCGTGCCAGAAGCTCTAGCCCGCGCCTCTTGGGGCGGCCTTTATAAGCGTAGAGGGATTTTTTGTTAACGGCCGTCCGGCAGATGATTGGCGTCAACATCCTGTCGAAATGCCATCTTGCCCGGTTTTCGGGGGCTTCAGCGGTGACCGTTAGTCGGCTGCCTGCCGGTTTGTTTAAATGATGGCTGGATGACAGCTATTGCTTTTACAGATCCCGGACTAGAGTGAAGACTCGGTGACTGTACGGTTTTCACGAGAAACCGCCCGGAACACTGACCCGAGATGCCCCGACACGAGTTGTCCCGACAAGAGAAGCAGCATGGAATGCGCGCAACCCCAGCCAGGTGAAGGCAGCTCAGTCCTTTTGATCGTCGATGATTACCCTGAAAACCTGATCAGCATGCGCGCGTTGCTGCAGCGCCAAGACTGGCAGGTATTGACTGCCGCTTCCGGTTACGAAGCCCTCAACCTGTTGCTCGAACACGACATCGACCTGGTGCTGCTGGATGTGCAGATGCCGGGGATGGACGGTTTCGAAGTCGCGCGGCTGATGCGCGGCAGTCAGCGCACGCGCCTGACCCCGATCATTTTCCTTACCGCCAACGAGCAGTCCCAGGACGCCGTGATCAAGGGTTACGCCAGCGGTGCGGTGGATTACCTGTTCAAACCCTTCGATCCGCAGATTCTCAAGCCGAAAGTCCAGGCGCTGCTGGAACACCAGCGCAATCGTCGGGCGTTGCAGCGTTTGAGTCAGGATCTGGAATCGGCGCGGGCCTTCAATGCCTCGGTGCTGGATAACGCCGCCGAAGGCATTCTGGTGTTGGGTGAGGATGGCTTGATCCGCTTCGCCAACCCGGCGATTTCCCGGCTGCTCAATGCGCCGGTGAAGGAGCTGGAAGGGCAGGAGTTTCTCGATTACCTGCAGAAACCGCATATTCCGCTGTGGGCCGATTCCGAGTTTTACGCCGGTTACAAACGTGGCGAGACGCTGCGTCTACACGATGCGTCGCTGCGCACCGCACCGGGGCAGCAGGTGCCGGTGGCCTTGTCCTGTGCGCCGCTGCCGAGTGAACAGCACGCGATGGTGGTGACGGTGCTGGACATGTCGGTGGTGCGTCATTTGCATCAGCAGCTGGAATTTCAAGCTGTGACCGACCCGCTGACCGGGCTGCTCAATCGACGGGGTTTTTACCAGACTGTGGAAAACCTGCTGCTGCGCGGCGAGCGCACGGACAGCAGTTGGGTGCTGATGTACCTCGATCTCGATGGATTCAAAAGGGTCAATGATTCCCTCGGCCATGATGCCGGGGACCGGGTGTTGCGCTGGGTCTCGGAACAACTGAAAGCCTGCCTGCGGCCATTCGACATTCTGGCGCGGATGGGCGGCGATGAATTCACCGCGCTGCTGGATCTGGAATTCCCCGAGCAAGCGGCGAAGATCGCCGAGAAGCTCATCGAGCGGGTTTCGATCTGTCAGCAGATTGAAGGGCTGGATATTGCGCTGGGTGCGAGTATCGGCATCGCCACTTATCCGGATTGCGGCAACAACCTCGACGGTTTGCTGCGCGCCTCGGACATCGCCATGTACGAGGCCAAGCGTGCCGGGCGTCAGCAATATCGCTTCTACGATCATGAAATGAACGGCCGCGCGCGGTCGCGGCTGATGCTGGAAGAAAGCGTGCGTAATGCCATCGAGAACCGCGATTTCAATCTGGTGTATCAGCCGCAGGTGGCCATTGGCGATGGTCGCGTTCGTGGTTTCGAGGCGTTGCTGCGCTGGCAGCACCCGAGTGTCGGCGACGTGCCGCCGGGGCTGTTCCTGCCGTTGCTGGAAGAGGCGACGTTGATCAGCCGCCTCGGCAGCTGGATCTATCATCGCAGCGCCGGGCAGCGTAAGGCGTGGGAGGCCGAGTTCTCCAAGGATCTGGTGATCGGCGTGAGCCTGAGCAACACTCAGTTCGGCCTGCCGAATCTGGTGACTGAATTGCGCCAGGTGCTGGAGCGCCATGGTTTGCAGCCGCACCAGATGGAAGTGGAAGTCACCGAAGAGGCGCTGACGGTCAACCCGGACGAGACCCGCAAGCAGCTGAAGCTGCTGCGCAATCTCGGGGTGCGGGTGGCGCTGGATGATTTCGGTTCCGGCGCCTGCTCGCTGGCGCATCTGCGCGATCTGGAGCTGGATACCCTCAAACTCGATCGCCACCTGATCGCCCGATTGCCGGACTCGTCCCGCGACGCTTCACTGGTGCGCACGGTCATCGACTTATGCAAGGAATACGGCTTGCTGGTGATTGCCGAAGGCGTGGAAACCGTCGAGCAATACCAGTGGCTGCAAGCCCATGGTTGTCAGTACGTGCAAGGCTTTCTGGTGGCGCGGCCGTTGGTCGCCGAGGACACCGCACGCTTTACCGAGCCGTTCGACTGGAGCGCGTTGGCCGGTTGAATTCGCTACACTGGCGGCCTTTTCATGACCCGTGCCGCCCCATGACTGCGTTGAAATACCTCCAGGCCTATCCCGCGAATTTGCAGGATCAGGTGCGCCAATTGATCGCCGACAACCGCCTCGGTGATTACCTGAGCCAACGCTACCCGGGCCGCCACGATGTGCAGAGCGACAAGGCGTTGTACGGCTACGCGCTGGACTTGAAGCAGGAATACCTGCGCAACGCCCCGGCCATTGACAAGGTGCTGTTCGACAACCGCCTCGACCTGACCCATCGCGCCCTCGGCCTGCACACCACGGTGTCGCGGGTGCAGGGCGGCAAGCTCAAGGCCAAGAAAGAGATTCGCATCGCCTCGCTGTTCAAGGACGCCGCGCCGGAGTTTTTGAAGATGATCGTCGTGCACGAGCTGGCGCACTTCAAGGAGTCGGATCACAACAAGGCGTTCTATAAGTTATGTGAGCACATGCTGCCGGGCTACCACCAGGTCGAGTTCGACCTGCGGGTGTACCTGACGTGGCGGGACATGCAATAAGACATCAAACAACGGAGCGCATGCATGGACGTGAACAAGACAAAGAGCAGTTTCTACCGGCGCTTGTACGTGGCGTACCTGATCGACAGCGGCCTGGCCAGCAGCGTGCCGGCGTTGACCGAGGTCACCGGCATGCCCCGGCGTACGGCGCAGGACACGATTGCGGCGCTGGCGGATCTGGATATCGTCTGTGAGTTCGAACAGGAAGAGGGCGCGCGCAATCATGCGGGGCGCTATCGGATTCGCGACTGGGGGGCGATTGATCGGGGGTGGATCGAGCGGAATTTGCGGCAGATCAAGGCTGTTCTCGAGTATCCCTGACCTCAGCAGAGCCTTCGCGGGCAAGCCCGCGAAGGGGAAATCTCAAGACCGCCGCATACCAATATGCGGAATGTCATCCTCAAGATATTCCTCACCCGCCACCACAAACCCATACCGCCCGTAATACCCCTGCAAATGCGCCTGCGCCGACAGATAGATCGGCACTTCAGGCCAACGCTTCTGCGCCTGTTTCAGCGCCTGCTCCATCATTTCATGCCCCAACCCTTTGCCACGCCCGGCCGGCGCGGTCAGCACGCGGCCGATCACCACGTCGCCACCCTGGGATTCCGGGTCCAGCAGGCGCAGGTACGCCACCAGTTGATCATCGTCCCAGCCCATCAAATGGCAGGTGTCACCGTCCAGATCCTGACCGTCCGGATCCAGGTACGCGCAGCGCTGTTCGACCACGAACACTTCCGAGCGCAATTTCAAGATGGCGTACAGCTGCTCCAGTCCCAGATCGCTGTGATGTTTGCAGACCCACTCGATTGTCATCTTCCGATTCCTTGAACAACGTCGCCCGATACTAAGCGTCCCGCCGAAATATGTCTGTATGGCTGAGAAATCTGTGACAAAGGCCAAAATGCCATCATTCCAATATCGCGGCTCGCCGTACTTTGTGTAATCTGCTGGGAAGCACTGTGCAATGGCTTCAATGAGCTAAGGTTAGGGCCTGGGATTCGCCGGTAAGGGGCCTTGGGGTTTTGACTGAAAACACGCCGGGCGGCCCGCCCGCTAAGGATTTTCAAGCATGCCGCGATTGCATCGAGCCTTTGCTTTGATCGGATTGCTGTTGCTGGGTCAAAGCGCGGCAGCGGAGAAATTGCGTCTGGTGTTCGACGTCTGGCCGCCCTTTACCGATGACACGCTGGTCAACGGTGGGCTGGCGACCGACATCGTCAGCACGGCCCTGGCCCGTGCCGGTTATGCCAGCGGTTATGAGCAGGTGCCGTGGGCGCGGGCGTTGCTGGGTGTTGGCGAAGGGCGTTACGACGTGCTGGTCAACGCCTGGTACAACGACGAGCGCACGAAGATCGGGCAGTTTTCCGCCGAGTACCTGCTCAATCGCGTGCGCTTCCTCAAGCGCAAAGACGCGCCCATCGAATACAACAACCTGCAGGAACTGCACACCTATCCGGTTGCGGTAGTGCGCGGCTATGCCTATTCGGCGCCGTTCGATGCCGACACCGCGTTGCAGAAAGTCCCTGTGCATAACTTCGCCATGGCCGTGCGCATGCTCGCGGCGGACCGGGTCAAGCTGACCCTGGAAGACGAATACGTGGCCCGCTATTACCTGGCCCGGGAATCACAGAAGGTACGTAACGCGGTGGAGTTTCTGCCCAAGCCGCTGAGCGAGAACAGCCTGCATATTCTGGTCAGCCTGAAGAACCCGCAGCACGAACAGATCGTGGCCGGGTTCGACAAGGCGATTGCATCGATGAAGGCCGATGGCAGCTATGACAAGTTGCTCAGGCAGCACGGGATGTGAGGCGGCTCAATCTTCGGCTGTGTCCTTGATCAGATGCGCCGCCAGCGTGCGCAACGGGCCGAGCTGGCGGCAGATCAGCGCCAGTTGCGTCTGCACCAGTCGCTGGCCTTCGTCGATTTCGTCCGGCATCTGCTCCAGCTCATTGGCCAGCGCTTCTTCCTCATCGCTTTGAATGGCAATCGGCTGTTTGCTCGCCAGACCCTGGGCGATCTCATCGATGCTCGACGCCAGACTCACCCCGGCGCCGTCGATCAGGTGTTCGCGCACTTCCGCCGGCAGTTGGGTTTCCCGGTGCGCGCCGAGGCCTGACAAATAGCTGAGCAAGGTGTGCGACAGCACCAGGAAGCGGAAGCCGACATCGGCTTCCTTCCGGAAATGCCCCGGCTCCATCAGCATGTTCGCCAGGGTTGTTGATAGTGCGGCGTCGGCGTTGTGCGCGTTGCGCCGGGCCAGGCGATAGGCGAGGTCGTCGCTCTTGCCGGCGGCGTATTGCTGCATGATCTGGCGCAGGTAGATGCTGTTGCAGGTGAGGGTGTTGGCCAGCACTTTGTTCAGGCGCCGACCTTGCCAGTCCGGCAGGAACAGGAATACCGCAAGCCCCGCAATCAGGCTGCCGAGCAAGGTATCGAACAGTCTCGGCACGAACAGCCCGTAGCCGTCACCGACCTGGTTGAAGCAGAACAGCACCATGATCGTGATCGCGGCGGTGGCCACGGTGTAGCGGGTGGTGCGGTTGGTAAAGAACACCACGCCGGCGGCGATGGCGAAGCACGACTGCACCAGCGGGCTTGGGAACAGATCGAACAGCGCCCAGGCAATCGTCAGGCCGATCGCCGTGCCGAAAATCCGCTGGCCGAGTTTGCGCCGGGTGGCGCCGTAGTTCGGCTGGCAGACGAACAGCGTGGTGAGGATGATCCAGTAACCCTGCGACGGGTGTATCAGGTGCACCATGCCGTAGCCGATGCTCAACGCCAGCGGCAAGCGCAGGGCATGGCGGAACAGCAGCGAGGTCGGCGTCAGCTGCGTGCGCAGACGAATCCACACGTCCTTGAAGTTGCGCGGCGAGCGGTCGAGCAGACTGCTGTCGGTGGCATCGGCCAAGGCGTCGGGGTTGCTGGCGTCGCTGAGCAAACGGTCGAGGGTGCCGAGGTTGGCCGCCAGTGCGCGCAACGAACGGAGCAGTCCGCGCCAGGCCGGGTTGCTCTGGATGCGCAGGTGTTCGAGGGAGGCGTGCAGGTCGCTCAGGGCTTCGGCGAAACTCGCGTCGTAGGTGAACGGTTGGCGCATCTGGATCGATTCCGCCAGCGCCCGGCAGGCCTTGCCTTGCTGGCGCAGCAGGCGCTGGCAGCGGAACAAGACATCGCTGTGGAAAAACGCATCAGCCAGGGCGTTGTACGGGTAGTGCGAAGAACTGGCGCGTTCGTGAATGTCCTGGGCGAGGAAGTACAGCTTCAGGTAACGGCTGACTTTCGAGCCCGGACGACCGTTGCCGACCCGGTGCAGGATGATTTCCTTGGCGCTGTTCAGGGCTGCGACGACCCGGCCGTTTTGCTGGGCCAGCTCCAGTCGCCGTGCTTCGACGTCCATCTGACGGATCGGCTCGAACAGCGAGGATTTCAGCTTCAGGTAATAGCCGAGTTCGCGGAACAGCCGCGCCAGACTCTGCTGCACCGGCTGATTGGAAAACATCGCCTGCCACAGCACCGACAACAGGCCGTACCACGCGGCGCCGGCCACCAGCAGCATCGGCTCATGCCAGAAATCCGTGACCGCGCCGCCGCGCTGGTCGACGCCGATCATGGTGTAGACGGAAAGAATCAGGGTCGCCGAAGCAATCGCCCCGTAACGTTCGCCGAGTGCGCCGAGCATGGTCAGGCTGAAACTGGCCAGTGCCAACGCAATCACGAACACGATGGGGTAGGGGAACAGCAATTCAACGGACAGCGCCGCGACGCTGAAACACACCAGCGTCACCGCCAGTGCGTTGAGACGGCCCTGCCAACTGTCGTCGGTCTCGGCCAGGGCGCTGGCGATGATCCCGAGGAACAACGGGATCAGCAGCCCCATTTCATCCTGATACCAGCACAGCGCCATGCTGCCGGTCAGGGCGATGAACACCCGCACGCTGTAGCTGAATTTATCCAGCGCCCACAGGCGCCGCAAAGACTGACGAAACGAGGTCGAGGACATGAAGTGCGAAGGCCTTCCGAGGCGATGCCGCTAAATTGAGCCAGTAATGACGCCGACGCAATGGCGCCGATCACATCTGACAGCAAAAAGTGTTCCTTTCATGCACCACACACCACTGTGGGAGCGGGCTTGCTCCCACAGGGTTTTGTGTATGGCTTTGGGTCAGACGTACTGCGCGGCAGCGTAGCCAGAGGCCCACGCCCACTGGAAGTTGAACCCGCCCAGATGCCCGGTGACGTCCAGCACTTCGCCGACGAAGTAGAGGCCCGGGCTTTTCAGCGATTCCATGGTTTTGGACGACACTTCGCGGGTGTCGACGCCACCGAGGGTGACTTCGGCGGTGCGGTAGCCTTCGGTGCCGGCCGGCACGACTTTCCAGCTGCCGAGCTTCTCGGCGATGTCCGCCAGTTCGGCGTGGGTGTACTGCTTCATCGGTTTGGAGACGAACCAGTTGTCCGCCAGCAGGTTGGCCATCTTCTTGGTGAAGATCTCGCCGAGCAGGGTTTTCAGTTCGCTGTTCGGACGCTCGGCGGTCTGCTGTTGCAGCCAGCTTGCGGCGTCGTGATCGGGCAGCAGGTTGATCTCGACCGTGTCGCCCGGCTCCCAGAACGAGGAAATCTGCAGAATCGCCGGGCCACTGAGGCCGCGGTGGGTGAACAGGATGTTCTCGCGAAAATTCTGGTCGTTGCAGCTGACCAGGCAATCCACCGAGGTGCCGGACAGTTCGGTGCACAAATCCTTGAGCTGATCGGTGATGGTGAACGGCACCAGACCGGCGCGGGTCGGCAGCAGTTCATGGCCGAACTGTTTGGCGACCTGATATCCGAAACCGGTCGCGCCCAATGTCGGGATCGACAGGCCGCCGGTGGCGATTACCAGCGACTGGCACTGGATCTGGCCGAGAGTCGTGTCGAGCAGGTAACCGCCCTCGATTTTCTCTATGGTCTGGATCGAGGTGTCGAGGTGCAGGTTGACGCCGACCTGATCGCACTCGTCCAGCAGCATGCCGAGGATGTCGCTGGATTTGTTATCGCAGAACAGTTGGCCGAGTTTCTTCTCGTGATACGGCACGCCGTGCTTGGCGACCATGCCGATGAAATCCCACTGGGTGTAGCGGGCCAGCGCGGATTTGCAGAAGTGCGCATTCTGCGAGAGGAAATTGCTCGGCTCGGTGTACATGTTGGTGAAGTTGCAGCGTCCACCGCCGGACATCAGGATTTTCTTGCCGGCCTTGTTCGCGTGGTCGAGCAGCAACACCTGACGCCCGCGCCCGGCGGCGGTCAGTGCACACATCAACCCTGCGGCGCCAGCGCCAATGATCACGACTTCGGTAGAGCGCAAAACGGTGTCCTCACGTTGTTCACCACAAAACAAACTGTGGGAGATTCTATGTTGCAGGGGAACCCTGCAATCTTAAATTCGGTTGGTATTCGCTCTGGTTTTTCATGAGGGCGAATGCCACCCGGCAAAGCTTGCGGGCGAGGATGACCAAGGCTTGGGTTCTGGCTAGA